>CAWGGD010000001.1:0-101053 GCA_963822005.1 uncultured Verrucomicrobiae bacterium
TGTCCCCGCTCTCGCCGATCCAGACTCCGATCACCCCCATGAAGATGCGGCCGCCTGCCTGGATGATGTTGTCGTCCACGGCGCAAAATCCGGTGTGCTGCTGGAGTTGGGCCCTGTCTCCCGCGGACCCTTCGCCAATCCGAACGCCGCCGGCACCGAGATCATGGAGATGGCAATGGATCAGGCGGCAGTGGCGACAGGAGTGCCGGAACCAGACACCATAAGTGCCAATATGGCCAATCTCACAATCTTCCAGGGCAAGGTGGCGCGCGTTATCGGCCATGATGACTGCAGGAACACTAAAGGCGGCCTGGCCATCGCCATGTCCTTCGGGAGGCAGAATATACTGCGCGTGCTCAAACTGCAGCCCACGCAGCGTGAGGTCTGCACCGGTTCATTGGTGTCGCCCTTAAAGTGAACGAAGGCTTCGACCACCGGTGCCACCACCTGCGCCCTGGTCATATCTTCGCCCGGCCGCGGGAGGTAGGACAGGGTGCCGTCGCGGTCCAGGAACCACTCGCCCGGAGCATCGAGGGCTTCGCGTAGGTTTTCGAGGTGGTAGCGTGTTGGCCCACCCCACTGAAAGAACGCCCAGGGCGCGCCGCGGCTTGTGATCACCATTCCCGACTGTTTGTCGATGCCGGCTACTCGATGCCGGGAAACTTCCCACGAATGATATACCACCGCGGTCACGTCACTCAACCGGTTGCTGGAAACTTGAAAAACCGGGGCCAAGTCCTGGGGACGACCTGCGATCGCCCGGCTGCTGAGATCTGCTTCCTTGCCGGTAAGGGGGTCGATACCCTGCCTCACTTTCCTCGTCATATAATAGTAGAACTGGTTGGGAGTTCGCGCGCGAGTGGCCCGCTCGCCGTTTACCCACAATTGCTCGAAATACCATCGCCCATCCTTCACCCCTGGCACCGAGGCGGTCCAAAGACCGTCTGGAGCAGGCTTCCAGCCGGTAATGGCGCGACCGCCGGTGAATAGCGGTTTTGCGCCTGGCGCCGCCTCATAAATGATCGGGCCGGCTGCAGTGCCACTATCCTGGGAAAGGAACTCCACCGGTGCGGTCAGCGTGTAGGTGCCGCTCGCAAATTGGACCCGGACCGGCGCATCACGGAGGCCGCGTTCCTTGAGCCTGCGGACTGTATCGCGAGCCCCCTTCAGCGAAGCGAGCGGGCCGTCGGTCTGAGCCTGGTTGGCCCGTACCAACTTACCCGACCACGCGTCGTTACCGTCCGGCGCGACGTGCAATAGGACCGGCGCAGCGGCTTCACCCGGCATGGAAGACAAGCTGCCGACCAACAGTGAGACGAAGAAGGCAAGCGGAGGAGCGAAAGTGTTCATAGTTTCAAGGTGCCAGCTAGGTTCCATGCTCACTCATGGCTCGAAATATGGCCAGCACGTTCCTAGCCGGTGCCGCAGCCCTGATGACGCTCCAGAAGCTCCTTGAAGTGTTGGGCCAGGAGCTTCCGTAGCGGGTTTGAAGGCGCGGTTTGACGGAAACGCGGATTCCTTTGTTACGATGAGCAGTGACCGGGGGGCGGTGTCCGGCCTGGCCTACGGCGAGGCGAGCGGAGCGGGTTCGGGAGTTTTCCTGTCTGTGGGAGGCCAGAGGATGTGGTTGCGCTGGAGCCGGCTGCGGCTAAACCGGGATGCTCAAGCTGGTTCGCGTGGGCTTTCGAGTCCCAGTGAAGGCAAACTCGTAATCGCGGCCTGTTTATCTGCCTTGTCAATGTGCAGATACTTGTCCCCCGTCAGCATCGGGTTTCCGTGACCGACCAGCTTCTGGACGATATGAAGTGGGGCTCCGGCCTTTGCGCACATGCTCACGAAGGTGTGCCGCAGGCTATGAAAGCCAACCCGCACGATGTCGCGCCGGCGCTGGCCGTTCTCGACATGCTCGGTCGTCTTGATTCCGCAGCTCTCGAAAAAAGCCTGAACCGTGCTGGTCAGGTTGCTGGGGTCCTTGGCATGCAAGGCCTGTTCATCAGGGAAAAGAAACCCCTCTTTCCTGCCCGCCGTCAATTCACGCAAAAGCTTCGCCAGTGACGGATGGATGGGCACCTCGACGATCTTGTTTAAGCGCTCCGTCTTCTTCGGCTTTATCACGATGAAGCCCGGCCGAGGGCCGGTGTCCGGCGGATACGGGTTGTGCTCAATATTCCCGACCTTGAGATTCACCACGTCAGCCAATCTCAAACCCGTGAATAGACCGATCAGCAGCAGATATCTCAAGTTCCCTTCGGCCTTGGCGAACACGGTCTGGAGTTCATCCAGAGTCAGATTCCGGCGCCCACCTTCCAGGTTCTTCTTGGTGGTGGTAATGCGGGCCCACGGATTGCCGATCAGCCCAGCCTCCAGCTCCAGCGCATTGAAGAGGGAGCGCAGGAATTTGATGTGCTGGTTGTAGGTGCTGGCGGACACTTTCGATTGCCACAGGTTCGCTGCGTACTGCTTGGCATGATCAGCGGAAACCTCGTGCAGGAAATGGAGGTTCTCTTCTCGGCCCAACCCCGGAACCGTTTCCAGATGGCCTCGTAACCCAGGAGCGTCTTTGGCTTCGGCTCATATTCCTTGTTCGGGTTTGCGAGCCACAGCTTCCAGGCGTCTTCGAGCGCAACCTTTTTCTCCTGCGCCCGCAACACCGTGCGCACGACCTCCTGGCGTTTGACCGCCTGCAGATCCTTGGGCAGGGCATCCAGGAGTTTAACCAGGACCGCCGCCTGCTCATCGACGGACAGCGTGTTCCGCGCCTGGGCGACCAGCAGCTTCAAGGCTTGCTGGGCCTCCTTACGCGTGGTCTTCTTCGTGGATAGCCAACGGTCCTTCCCCTTGACCTGGAACCGCGCGTAATAAAACGGCGAGGAAGCTCTTTTGACCAGCAGTGCCATATCATGCCTTTCTCAACATATTCTTCCGGTATCTGGAGGTTGCTCCACGTTTGCCGGAGGAGCTGAAAACCAGTGCCGGATGCTGGTTGTATCCTAGTGTTGAAAAAGCAAAAGCGCAACAAAAAACCGTAGCAAAGAACGTAGCATGAATATATTAGAATTACCAGAGATTGAGTCGAGAGATAGCCTAAAATACCTTGATTTTATTGGGGTTTTAGTGGCGCACCCAGTAGGAGTTGAACCTATAACCTTCTGATCCGTAGTCAGATGCTCTATCCAATTGAGCTATGGGTGCGGCCGAAAGGTATGGCAAGCTACAAGTCGAGTGGGTCGCGCGCAAGTCGTTATTTGCCTTGCGCGCGCGTCGCGCGTCACTCTGTTGCGGCGGCGGGCTTCAGGCGGATCGCCTTCAGGTTCAGCGGGTGCCAGCCGTCTTTGACGGGGCGGACGGCGAGGGTCGCTTTGCCGGCGGAAGGGATTTCGATCACGCCGAACTTCGCCACCTTGAACTTGCCGTAGTCGCCAGTGGGGGCAGCGACGCCGCTGGTCTTGCTGTCGCCGACGGAGATTTCCAGCGAGGCCTTTTCGAGGGCGGCGATTTCGGCGCTGACTTCGAACTTGCCCGGGCGGGTGACCTTGAACTCCCAGTCGGCCCAATCGGCGGGGTTGGTCCAGGAGCCGAGGTTGTCGCGCTGGTGGCCGTTCACGTATTTGAGGTCCTTGCCGTGCAGGCGGGCTTCGCCGGCGGGCAGCACGACCGAGCCGTCGTAGTCCTGCGCCAGGCCGGCCTGTTCGATGTCCAGCGCGCCTTTCACCTGCAGGACGATGGTGGAGGAGACAGGGTCGGGCGCGGCGGCAGGGACGGAGAGGGTCAGCCCTTCCGCGCTGCTCTGCGTGGCGAGCGGCTTCTGCGCCGGGTCGGTCAGCACGTAGGCTCGCTGGGCGGCGTTCTTGAGGCCGGGGACGAGCAGCTTGCCGTCTGCCGGCCAGTTGAAGACGTGCAGGTAAAGGGTCGCGCCGTCAGGCGGCAACCTTCTTGGTGCAGCGGCCCCAGGGCAGGCGCTTGAAGGGGCTGGCGGTGGTGTCGTAAATGGCCTCGCCGTTGACCTTCATCCATTGGCCGATCTCGCTTGAGGCGCTCGACGGACGGGGCGGGGATGAGGCCCTCGGAGGTGGGGCCGACGTTGAGCAGGTAGTTGCCGCCTTTGCTGGCGATGTCCACCAGGTTGCGGATGAGGGTGGCGGTGCTCTTCCAGTTGTGGTCGTAGCTCTTGAAGCCCCAGGTGTCGTTCATGGTCATGCAGGTCTCCCAATCGCGGCCCGGGTAGCCGGTGGCGGGGATGAACTGCTCGGGGGTCTCGGTGTCGCCCTTGTAGCCGCCGCCGAGGCGGTTGTTGTGGATGATGCCGGGCTTCAGCCTGAGCAGGGGCAGCAGCTTCTCGGCGCGTTCCTTGTTCATGTCCCGCGGCGTGTCCCACCAGAGCACGGCGGGGAACTCGCCGTAGTGGGTGAGGATTTCCTTCACCTGCGGCACGGCGACCTTGTCAATGTAATCGTCCATGCTGCGTTCCTGGGCCGGGTCCCACTTGCCGCCCCAGGCGGAGCCGCCGTTGTTCCAGTCCTGGGCCTGGGAATAGTAGAAGCCGAGCTTGAGGCCGTACTTCCGGCAGGCGGCGGCGAGCTCCTTCAGCGGGTCGCGGCCGAAGGGCGAGCCTTCGGACGATGTTCCAGTCGGAGGCCTTCGAGTCGAACATGGCGAAGCCGTCGTGGTGCTTCGAGGTGATGACGATGTATTTCATGCCGGCGTCCTTGGCCGTGCGCACCCATTCGTCGGCGTTGAACTTGACCGGGTTGAACTCCTTGGCGTACTGGCGGTATTCGGCCACGGGGATCTTGCCGTTGTTCATGATCCACTCGCCGATGCCGCTGATCTGCTTGCCCTTGTAGGTGCCGGCGGGGACGGAATAGACGCCCCAGTGAATGAACATGCCGAAGCGGGCGTCGCGCCACCAGGCCATGCGGGCGTCGCGCTGGGCGGGGGTTTCGTCGGCGTAGGGATCGGGCTTGACGATCTTGGGCGCGCCCTGGATGTCGAGCGCGACGACCGAGGCCGTCTTGTCCGGCGCGGCAGGCCGGCACGCTGATGGTGACGGTGTTGTTCGCCGGTTCTGAACGACAACGGCGCGCGGCCGTCGAGCAGGAACGCCCGGACCGGCTGGTTGGCCAGGCCGGGGATAACGAGCTTGCCGTTGGCGGGCCAGTCATAGACGAAGAGGTAGAGCCGGGTCTGGCCGCCGGCGAGTTTCTTCTGCGTGCAGCGGCCCCAGGCCAGTTTCTCGAACGGGCTGGCCTGGGTGCCGTAGATGGCTTCGCTGGTTGACCTTCATCCATTTGCCGATGTCCTGCAGGCGCTCGATGCAGGCGTCGGGGAACACGCCTTCGGCGGTGGGGCCGATGTTGAGCAGGTAGTTGCCGCCTTTGCTGGCGCAGTCAATCAGGTTGCGGATCAGCGTGGTGGAGGACTTCCAGTTCTGGTCGTGCTTGTTGTAGCCCCAGTGGTTGTTCATGGTCATGCAGGATTCCCAATCCACGCCGGGGCCGAAGCCGGTGGGCGGGATTTCCTGCTCGGGCGTGCCGTAATCGCCGACGCGCTCGGCCCCTTTGTCCATGCCCGCCATGCCGGCGCGGCCTTTGCCCACGCGGTTGTTGATGATGATGTCGGGCTGGAGGCTGCGGACGTAGTTGTAGAGGTCCACGCCGCGCTCGTGGGTCCAGGGCTTCTCCCATTCGCCGTCGAACCACAGGATGCCGAGCGGGCCGTAGCGGGTGAGGAGTTCCTTGAGCTGGGCTTTCATGTAGGCGGTGTAGCGGTCCATGTCGGGCGTGCCGGTGGCCTTGTCATTCCAGGCGCGGCGCGTGCCCCAGTCCGGGTGATGCCAGTCCATGATGGAATGGTAGAAGCAGAGCCTGATGCCCGCGGCGCGGCAGGCGTCGGCCAGTTCCTTGAGCGGGTCGCGCTGGAACGGCGTGGACTTGATGCACCAGTCGGTCTGGTCGGACCGGAACATGCCGAAGCCGTCGTGGTGCTTGGAGGTGATGACGATGTATTTCATCCCGGCGTCCTTGGCGAGGCGGACCCACTCCTTGGCGTCGAACTTCACCGGGTTGAACTGGCCGGCGAACTTCTCGTACTGGGACACCGGCATCTTGGTTTCTTCCAGGAACCACTCGCCGTAGTTGGTCTTGCCGTTCCACTCGCCGGCGGGCACGGAATAGACGCCCCAATGGATGAACAGGCCGAAGCGGGCGTCGCGGAACCAGGCCATGCGCTGATCGCGCTCGGCGGCGGATTCGGTGGCGGGGGCAAGGAAGGGGGCTACAATGAGGGAGAGAGCGGACAGGAGTACGCAGGGTTTCATAAGCTTTGACGGATTCATGGTCAGTGCAAGATTAAGCTGCTCAACGCCGGCCATTGTATGGCGGAAGGCGCGGGGGTTGCCAAGTCTGAAGGGGAGCGGGGGAGCGGGGCGGGGAGTCGGCGAAGATGCCATCAGGCAGACGGACGGGCTTCAGAGCCAGGTGTGGAAGCGGCGGATGTAGAGGACCTTGACCGCTTGGGTGAGCAGGCAATAGGCGAGCAAGACAAGCGGCAGGTAAACAAAGAACGCGGCGGGCAGCGGCTGGAGTCTGATGGCAGGAGCGAGCGGCGAGAAGGGCAGCCAGATGCCGGCGGCCATCACGGCGGCGGTCGTGACCAGCACGACCGGGGCGGCGGTGCTTTGCAGGAAGGGGATTTTATCCGTGCGAATCATGTGGACGATGAGGGTTTGCGTGAGGAGGCCCACGATGAACCAGCCGGATTGAAACAACGACTGTTGGGCGATGGTGTTAGCGCCGAACACGTGCCACATCACCCAGAACGTGAGCACGTCGAAGAGGGAACTGACGGGGCCGATACACACCATGAAGGTGGCGATCGTGTTGGCGCTCCATTGGCGCGGGCGTCGGAGGAAGTCCTCGTCCATGTGGTCCCAGGGGATGGCGATTTGGGAGAAATCGTAGAGGAGGTTTTGCACCAGGAGTTGGACGGCGAGCATCGGCAGGAACGGCAGGAAGGCGCTCGCGACGAGCACGCTGAAGACGTTCCCAAAGTTTGAGCTGGCCGTCATCTTGATGTACTTGATGACGTTGCCAAAGGTGCGGCGGCCTTCGATGACGCCGCGTTCCAATACGAGCAGGCTTTTCTCCAGCAGGATGATGTCGGCGGCTTCCTTGGCGACGTCCACGGCGCTGTCCACGGAGATGCCCACGTCGGCCTCGCGCAACGCGGTGGCGTCGTTGATGCCGTCACCCATGAACCCGACGGTGTGACCGCGCGCTTTGAGCACGCGGACGACGCGCGCCTTCTGGTTGGGCGAGAGCTTGGCGAAGATGGTGGTGCGTTCGGCCAGTTCAGCGAGCGCGGCATCGTCCAACGGCTCAAGCTCTGAACCAGTGACGATTCCCTCTGTGCTGCCGGCGGGGAAGGAGGGGGTTGGCTGGGGCGAGGGAGGCACGACGAGGCCGACGTCCCGGCAAATCTTGCGCGCGACAATGGCGTTGTCACCGGTAAGAATCTTCACGGTGATGCCCTGGTCGCGCAGCAGACGCAGGGCCTCGGCGGTTGTCTCTTTGGCGGGGTCGAGAAAGGCCACGAAGCCGGAGAAGACGAGGTCGGCCTCGTCCCGGGCCGTGAGCGGCGGCCGTTCCCTGGGCAAACGCTTGTAACCGACGGCGATCACACGCAGGCCGTCTTCATTGAGCCGGTCGCGCAGGGCCTTAAGTTGGTCCCGGGACTCGCCGGTGAGGGGTTGGGGGCGGCCGTCGGCCTCGACTTGCGCGCAGATGTCGAGCATCTCTTCGACGGCGCCCTTGCAAATGAGCAGGTGTTCCTGGCGCGATTGGGTGAGCACGACGGACATGCGACGGCGGACAAAGTCGAAGGGGATTTCATCCTCCTTCCACCACGTCCGGGCGACTTCACGCAATCCGAGGTGCTCGGCGCGGTCAATCACGGCGCGGTCGAGCAGGTTTTTGAGCCCAGTCTGGAAGAGGCTGTTGAGGTAGGCGTGTTCCAGGACGCGTAGGCTTTCGCTGCCGTGCGAATCGAGATGCCGGATGAGCACGACCTTGTCCTGGGTGAGCGTGCCGGTTTTGTCGGTGCAAAGCACGTCCATGGCGCCGAAGTTCTGGATGGCGTGGAGATGCTTCACGATGGTCTTCTGCCGGGACATGGCGATGGCCCCGCGCGCGAGGTTCGCGTTGACGATCATGGGCAGCATCTCCGGCGTGAGGCCGACGGCGATGGCGACGGCGAAGAGGAAGGCGTCAAGCCAGTTGTGCTTCATCAGGCCGTTGAGAAGGAACACGGTGGGCGCCATCACGAGCATGAACTTGATGAGGAGCCAGCTCACGCTCTTGACACCGCGGTCGAAGGCCGTTTGCGGGCGTTGGCCGACCAACTTCTCGGCCATCGCGCCGAAGTAAGTGTGGTTGCCGGTGGCGAGGACAAGCGCCTTGCCCGTCCCGCTGACGATGCTGCTGCCCATGAAGAGCAGGTGGGGCGAATCGAGCACCTCCACCGGCAAGCCCTCGCGCGTGGCGGGCTCGGACGGCTTGAGTTTGCGCTCCGGTTCGTATTTCTCGACCGGCATGGCCTCGCCGGTCAAAGCGGATTGCGTGACGAACATGTCGCGGGATTCGAGCAGTCGCAGGTCGGCGGGAATCATGTCTCCAGCGGACAGCTTCACGATGTCGCCGGGGACCAGCTCGCGCGTTGGAATATCAGAGGCGAGGCGGTCGAGTTGGTTGGGCTTGCGGTCCACGTCCTTGTTTTCGGCGCGCAGGACCGTGGTTTCGTTGTGGACGAGCTTGCGCAGCGATTCGGCCTGCACCTGCGATTTCATCTCCTGCCAGAAGCGCAGGCCGGCGCTGAGGACAATCATCGAGAGCATGACGATGCCAGCCTTGAGATCGCCGGTGGCGAACGAAACGGCCGCCAGGGCAGTCAGCACGCCGTTGAAGGGGTGCCTGAGGGCGTGCCAGAGCACGAGGGTCCATGGCGGCGGCTTCTGGCTGGCCAGTTCGTTGGGGCCGAATTCTTCGCGGCGACGCCGCGCCTCGGTCCAGGTGAGACCGCCAGGGCCTGCACAAAGCTGGGAGAACACGGCGGCTTGTTCGGCCTTCGCCGCTTCGGCGCGGTCGCTGAACAAGTGCAATCGTTGCGGGGCTTGATCGTTCACCACAAGGAATTCATCCGCCACTGGGTGCGGCGACACAAGGCTATCGGCCACCGAGCGGGGCGTCCATTATCTTCGGCCCCAGCATCGTCCGGCCGCAAGGGGGAGCAAAGGGCGCGGAGCGTGAAACGTGAAACGTATGTCCTGCGAGCGCTTTGCTTTGGCGCTGGTATTTGGCCGGGGCGGTAGTAGGCTCTGGCGAGAAAGCGGATGGCATTTAACTTCAAGCAATTGTTGGCGCGGGGGCCGGAGATTATCGAGGCGGAACGGGTGTTCATTCGGGAGATTCCGCTGCAGGAAATCGGCCTGACGATGCTGTACGTGGTGGTGGCCAGCGCCTGGTGCGTCTTCTCGAATGAAGTTTTCGACAACCTCATGGATTTGCCGCTGCACTCGCCGGCGCTGGAGACGCTCAAGGGCATTAACTTTGTCTTCGCGACCGCGCTGGTGCTGTACCTGGTGTTGCGGCGGACGTTCCGCACCCGTCGAATAGCGGAGGAAGCCCAGCGGCTGAGCCAGCAACGGTTTGAGGCGGTGGCCCTGGCGGCGACCGATGCGATTTGGGACCTGAACTTCGAAACCAAGGTGGTGTGGTGGAGCGAGGGAATGCACAAGTTGTTCGGTTACCCGCCGGAGGAGGTTTCGACCAAGCTGGAGTGGTGGGTCGAGCGGTTGCACCCAGAGGACAAGGACCGGGTGCTGGGAGCAATCCGGGAGCTGGGCGAGCGGGGCGGGCGGACGTGGAGCGGGCACTACCGTTTTCGGCGCAAGGACGGCTCCTACGCGACGGTGATCGATCGGGGTTTCATCCTCGCCGACGCGGCGGGCAAGCCGGCGCGCATTGTGGGCGGCATCAGCGATGTGACCGAGCAGCGAAAAGCAGAGCAGGCGCTGGAGAATTCCCGGCGGCAGCTTCGGGCGTTGTCAGCGCGCTTGCAGTCGGTGCGGGAGGAGGAGAGGGCGCAGGTGGCGCGGGAGATTCACGACGAGCTGGGGCAGGTGCTGACGGCGCTCAAGATCAACCTGGACTGGCTGGAACGAAAACTGGGCGTCCGGGACAACGATCCGTCGCTCAACCCGCTGCTGGATCGCGTGGTCGAGAGCGCGGAGATCGCAGACTCCGCTATTTCGAGTGTGCAGAAGATTGCCTCGGAGCTTCGTCCCAGCTCGCTGGATACGCTGGGACTAACGGCTGCCCTGGACCACGAGGCGCAACGTTTCCAGCAGCGCGCAGGCATCGCCTGCCTGGTGAAGCTGCCGACGGACGGCCTCGGCTTGCCGCCGAAAGCGGCCACGACCATCTTTCGCATCTTTCAGGAGGCGCTGACCAACGTGGCGCGGCACGCCCAGGCGACCGAGGTGCGCGCGAGTCTGGAGGCAGAGAACGACGAGGTGATCCTGCAGGTCGAAGATAATGGCCGGGGCATCCGCCAGGAAGAGCTGGCGGATGCCAAGTCGCTGGGCTTGCTGGGGATGCGAGAGCGGGCAGCGGTGCTGGGGGGCGAGGTGACCATTGGGGCGGTACAGCCCAGCGGCACTCGGGTGCTGCTGCGCTTGCCCCGCGCCGCCAACGACACGAAATTCTGGGCCGAGCTGTGACGCGCATTCTGGTAGTTGATGATCACGAATTGCTCCGGCGGGGGTTGCGCAGCATTCTGAGCAGCGCCTTCCCCGAATTGGTGCTGGTCGAAGCGTCGGATGCGAAGCAGGCGCTGGCCGCCGTCGAGAAGGAAGCGTGCGACGTGGCGCTGGTGGATATCAATCTGCCGGGGCGTAGCGGGCTGGAGCTGCTCGAGGACCTGCGGCGGTTGCATCCCAAGATGCCCGTCATTGTGCTGAGCGTGCATGCGGAGCGGGATTACGGCCTGCGCGCGTTCAAGCTGGGCGCTTCCGGCTACGTCTCCAAGCAGAGCGCCGAGGGGGAGCTGCTTTGGGCGGTCCGCAAGGCGCTGACGGGCGGGCGTTACGTGACGCCTTCACTGGCCGAGGTGTTTGCCGCCCAGATGGCCGGCGAGACTCCGGAGGCCCCGCACGAGACCCTGTCGAATCGTGAATTGCAGGTGCTGCGCCAGGTGGCCCTGGGCAAGAGCCTGAAGGAAATCGCTGCGGACCTGGCGCTATCCGAAAAGACCATCGGAACCTACCGCACGCGCATTTCCCAGAAGCTGGGTTTGGGCACCAACGTCGAGTTGGCCCGCTATGCCGAGCGCCATAGGCTCGTGGATTAGGCCGGCCCGGGCCGCAATCCGCGGAGGGCCGGCTGACATTCCTGTTCAACGCCGGCTACCCCCGGTGCTCCGACCTCGGCTTCAACCTCGCGCCCAGGCGCCGGCTCCGCTCATGCGGTCCATCGTGCTCTTGGCCGTGGAATCGCCCTTGGCGAAATGGTGCGCGATGACCAGGCCCGCCTTGGTCCGCTGGACCAGCCCCTCAAGCTCGTTCATCAGGTCCGCGATCTCGCCGTTGGCGTTCTCGTCACGGTTGCCCAGCACCTTGTAGGCCGGGTCCACGATGATCAGCCCGAACTGATGCCGGTCGAGCTTCTCCTCGAGCTTCGGCCGGAGGACGGTCAGGTCCGCGTTCTGGCCTCGCAGGTTCCACATGTGCAGCCGGTCCAGGCCCTCGACCAGCTCGGGCCTGGCCGTCCAGAGGGCGCCCAGCCGCTGCCCCACGGCCCAGCGCGGCAGCTCGAAGTTGATGTAAACCACCGGCATCATGGCGCAGCGCCGGCCCCACCACTTGGCCCCGCTCGCCACGCACATTGCCATCTCCAGCAGGCACCACGACTTGTTGCCCTTGCTGGTGCCCGCCAGCAGCATCTTGCATCCCTGGTGCAGGATGCCGTCCACGATCTGAGGCGGAGCGACCGGCATGTTCTGCTGGTAAACCCGGGCGCACTCGATGTCCGCGAGCGGCTCCGGCACCACGCCCAGGTCAACCGCGATGTCAACTTGCTCAGCCAGTGCGTAAGCCTCTGATCTCCATAGAAGTAACCAGTGGGTTGGAAACTGGCGCACCGTCCGCGCCCTAAGTGCACCAGCTTCCGCACCGGCTCTTTTGTGCTCGCCAGAGTGGGCAAGAACTGCTATCAATCAGCGCGTCAGTAGCCAAAGACCAAGCTGTCGAAGCAGCACATTTTCGCAGCCACCTATGAAGACGCTGTTCGAGCCATGCGCTACGGCGATTTCCACACCCTCATCCTTCTCCTGTGGCTTACGCCACTCGCCGCCCAAGCGCAGGACTTCACCTGGAGGACCAATAACGGCACGATCAGGATCGAGAAATACACCGGCCCTGGCGGTGCGGTGGCCATCCCCAGCACGATCACGGACCTGCCTGTCACCACCATCGGCGCTTATGCGTTTAATGGCTGCCTCACCTTGACCAGCGTCACGATCCCCGACACCGTCACCAGCCTCAGTTACGACGCGTTCGCTGGTTGCTCCAGCCTCACCAACGTCACCATCGGCGCCGGCGTCACCAATATTGGCCCCGGTGCGTTTGAACACTGCACCAGCCTGCCCACCGTCACCATCCCCGGCAACGTCACCGTCATCGAAACTGCGGCGTTCCAATGGTGCACCAGCCTGACCACAGCCAGCATCGGCAACGGCGTCACCAACATCGGCGGGCTCTGCGTTCACTGGCTGCACCAGCTGACGAGCGTCACCATCCCCGACACTGTCAGCCCGCATTGGGTTCGCTGCGTTCCGTTTCTGCAACAGCCTGACCACAGCCACGATCGGCAACGGCGTCGCCAGCGAGATTGGTGGTACCAGCGCCAATTCCACGGCAAGCTTGCACGCCAACGCCCTGGCAGCCGTCTACTTCAAGGGTGACGCCCCCAGCCTCGGCACGGCTGTGTTTTCGGGTTCCACTAACGCCACTGTCTATTACCTGCCTGACACCACGGCCTGGGTTTCCATGTTTGGCGGCCTTCCGACCGCCCTCTGGCGACCGCAGCTCCAGGCACCCAACGCCAGCACCAATACATTCGGATTCAACATCGCCTGGGCCAGCGGCATGAACATCGCGGTGGACGCCTGCACAAACCTGGCCACCCCCGATTGGTTTCCCCTGCGAACCAACACGCTCACCGCTGACACCCTCTACTTCAGCGACCCCGACTGGGCCGATCATCCGCGCCGCTTCTACCGCGTGCGCTGGCCGTGAGCCTCCGCGCCTCCGCGTCTCTGCGTTAAAACAATCCGTGTTCATCTGTGTCATCTGTGGTTACTGCCTTAACCAAACCAGCCTTTGCAGCCGGCCGTCGCGGAATGCTCCCGGCACCCGCACCGGCTGCGAGTAGGTGAAAACCTTCGGGTCGCACCCAAAGGCACCAGCGCCGACCTTGAGTCGCTCTCTCGAACACCTTGTTGCGCGGCGCGTCAAACCACCCATGCAGGCTCTTCCCCGCGGTATCAATGATGGCAGTGCAGCTGTAGCGCAGCCGCCGTCGCAGGTAGGCGAAGACCGCCCCCACCTCGTCCTGTGCTCAGCGTGTCCGACTCGACCACCAGGAACCGGTGCCCATTCAGGTTCTCGTTGCTCCGGCTGTAGCACCCGGGCTTGAAGGACGAGCCGCAGGTGTAATTCCCCATCACCGGCCCGATCTGGTACCACTCCGCCACCGGCCGGAAATGCGTCCGGTGCTCCGGTTTGCCGGAACTGTACACGCCGCCGATCCAGACCCGGCTGCACGCCGGCCACAGCTTCAGCCAGGTGCGGAACTGGTCCTCGGCGTCCCGGTCCGCCACCAGCAGGGGCGAGTCCTCCAGGATCTCGCGCCATCGGCCACCGGAAGAAATCAAACAGCTCCGGCCGGAAACGCTCAGCGGCAGCGCTGAGCGTTTCCAAAAGCAACTGCTCGCCCGCTTGCCGGCCTTCGGCCTCGGCGCGGGCCTTCACGACCTCCCGCGGCAGGACCGCGCCGCCGCCTGGAGCACGTCGCCGCTCCGCAGGACCTGCCCGCTCGGCAGCCGCAGCTCCCAGGGGAACGCGTTCACCTCCCGGCGCAGCCGCCGGTTGGCCTCCGCCACGGCGGCGGAGCACGACGCGTGGAAGCAGTAAATCGTCGGCGCGCCGTCCACATTGACCCGGCAATCCCGCTTGCCGTTGGAGCTGGTGTGGAGCGACTCGCCCGGGCGCTTGCAGAACCCGCTCACCTCGGTCTGCCACTCAATGGCACCAAGGAGCTAGGACGCGATTTGCCGGGGATCGTTCATTCTCTCTCGTGCGGCTTCGCCCTTGCCTTGTGCCTCGTCCCGCGCTTCACTTCGAACGTGCGCAAGCCTCGCCACCTCGTTATCGCCATTGCGTCCCTTGTAGTCATCCTTGTGCTCGCCGGTATCCTCGGCCGGAATAGTCAGCCACGGTACATGGGCCGCTCCCTTGAGGGGTGGCTCGTTATCCTTGACAAGTACCGATGGTCGGAAACTTCGGCCGAAGGCAAGCAACGTCGGGAATCGGCGATAAAAGCAGTCCGCGCGATCGGCGCGAATGCGCTGCCTCACCTCATCCAGTGGCTGCCTTACGAGCCAACAAAGCTCGACGGCCAGTTCTACAACCGCCCTGCATTTCGTTCCTGGGCAACCCGCAAATGGCATCACCAAACCCTCGCGATTCGTGGTTTCGAAGCTCTCGGGCCGCAAGGGGCTGCTGCCGCCCCCGTGCTGACACAAATGTTCTTCAACACGAACCAACCTTACAGCGCAGGTGCTGCGGCGATTGCCCTCGGCGCCACGGGGGCTGACGGCCTGGCGTGTCTCATCAAAACGCTGGCCAGCCCCGACGCTACGCTGCGCCAAAACGCGGTCCTCGGCATAAACGCCATATCGGCGTCCTACGCCCCGGAGGCAGCCACGGTAGCTCTCATCGAATGCACCAAAGACCCGAGCAGAACCGTTGCAACATTGGCCATTCACAATCTTGCCGCAGAGATTCGCCCGGATCCCGCCCGACTCATACCGGTGCTTATGGCCGCTTGCGCCTCGCCGGACGCATCCATCCGCTCTTGCGCCCTGGAAGCGTTCCCAATTGAGCGGCTTAGCCCGGCCCAGGCAAATCCCGTCGCCACTATTGGCCGCAGCCTGCTGTTGGATCCCGTGCCGTTTGTCCGCATGTCTGCGACGAATTTGCTCCGGCGCTTCGTGGCACAAGGCCTGACCAACGCGCCGCCATCGCAATAGCCCTCTGCGCCCTCTGCGCTCTTTCGCGGCTAAGAAATCCGTGTTCATCTGTGTCATCTGTGGTTAAAAACTCATCTCCGGCTGGCTCCGCTGTTTCAGGCCGCGGATGAAATCCGCCGGCCTCTTCAAAATCTCCGCCGCCTTGTCGCGCGGCACATCAAACAGGTTCTTCGCCTCCCACCGCGCCCCGATGTGCTGGATTACCAGCTCCTCGCTCCACGGCGCCTCCACTGGCGGGTGCGGCTCCTTGGAGTTAATGATCAGGTTCATGCACACCACCTTTTCGCCAAGGGCCGCGCGGTACGCGGCCGCCGCTGTCAGGTAAACACCTGACAGGCCGTACCCGGTTTCACCCACGCCAAAATCAGGTTTGCTCTCTCTATCAAAAGCGCTGGATCCGGGTCAAAGTGGCATCATGAGAACACGACGCGGTTGCAGGCAAATCAAACTGGTTTATCAGCGCAGCTTTCGCCGGCCGGTGAAGATCCGAGTTGAACCCGAGCCCCCCCGCTCGGCGGATTGGATCGCTCCCCTCTCACCGGCCGGCACTCTTCTTTTGACGACCCGGAGGCCGACGTCCGTCCGACGGCCAGCGGTGCGGGTCATTCGCCTGGAGCCGGCGCCCCAGCCGGACTGGCGCATCGTGGGGGATCACGAATTGATGCTCCAGGAACAAGGCGAGGGTGCATGCTTATGACGCCATCTTTCGACGCAGGCGCGGGCGGTGGTGGTCGAGCAACCGCCCCACCCGCCGGCACAAGCCGCCCGCTGCGGGTGCTCCTGGTGGATGATCACCTCCTGGTCCGCTGCAAGACCCGGCGGCAACTGGGCGACATTCCCAACTTGCAGGTGGTGGGCGAAGCGACAGATGGGTTCGAGGCCGTGGCGCTGGCCAAAACGCTGTCACCGGACCTGGTATTCATGGACATCTGCATGCCGGGTCTCGATGGCCTCGAAGCCACCCGTCGCATCACGGCGGAGGCTCCCCGGGTGCGGGTCATCATGCTCTCTTCGCACGAGGAGGAGTCGCACTCCAAAGCCGCGCTCGAGGCGGGGGCGGCCGGTTACCTGACCAAAGGCCAAGCCACACGGAATCTCGCTGCCGCTATTCAAGAGGTCTTCCGAAGCTCATAGAAGCTTACGGATAGTAAACCCGGTAATAGCGTTGGCTGGTGGTGGCAGAGTTGTCGGTCTGGGAGTCACCGGTGCCCGTGGCGGTCCTGGTGCCAAGCGGATACCAACTCATGGGGTTGTTAAGATTCGTGCAGCAGGATAAGACGTAGTTGGTGCCCGCCAGCGTGTTGGTGTAAGACACCTTCACGCTGCCCGTTCCCGCGCCGGTGATGGCCGTGATGCGCGGCGGCGCGGCATTGGGCATGAAGGTCAACAGGATGCCAGTTCCGTCCGCCGCCGTCGTGAATTTGCCCGCGGCATAAGTGCCGTTCTTGATCCGGCCAAAATTAGAGGCGCCAGGGTTGGACCCGCCGCTCAACAGAATGATCCTCCACGTATGCGGCGACTGCCAGAAAGGGTTGCTGGCGTTGGGCGCGGTGGCCGAGCCGGTAAAGCGGATGTCCTGAGCGGCCTGGGCGCCCAAAGCCAGCGTGCCGCCGGTCAGCACGATCTGGTCGAAGTCCGTGCCCGCCACACCCGTCGAGCTGTCTTTTAAGGCGGCCAGTTCCCAGGCATTGGTGGCGCCGTTGCCGCCGGCGCTCATGTTTAGACCCGCAGGCAAGGTCAAGAGTCCGGCGCTGAAGCCGGCGCCGATCGTGCCGCCGGCGGCGACGGTCACGGCGCCAGCAATGGTGCCCTGGCCCAGCAAGGTGCCCCCCGAGTTTATGGTGACGGCACCCGTGCCGCTGTTGCCGTTTAGCTTCAGAGTGCCGCCGTTTACGGTCAGCGTCGTCGCCGAGTTCACGCCCAGCATCCCATAGGTACCAGTGCCATTCTTCACGATCGTGCCGCTTCCATTTACCGAACCGGCGAAATCTGATTCGCCGATCCCCCCGTTGTAGGCTACGCCCGCCAACGGCGCCACCGTCAGAGTGCCGCCGCCGAGGGACACGCTGGCATTGGCGCTGGGGCCCTGTACGGCAGCAACTGTTTCTGGCTGGCCGGCCAAGCTCAGCGAGCCATAGTGATTGAGTGTGACGACGGCGGAATCGGCAATCTGTTCGCCGCCGGTATTCATTATCAATGCGCCGGTGCCGTTCACCGTCACATCACCGGGGATGCAGTTGACGCCGGCCATCTTCCCCATCTTGATCGGGCCCGCATTGACGATAGTGCCACCGGTGTACTTGTTGGCGTCGTTGCCGAGATCCAAATCGCCGGTCAGGGCCAAGGTGTTGTTGCCGCTCTTGACCAGCCGGCTATGTGCCCCGGCGCCGTCGATCAAGACGCCATAAACGTCCAGCCGCCCGCCGACGCACTGGAATTCCGTCTGGCTGCCACAACTGACATCGCCAAGGGTATTGGTAAAGTAGGCACCCACAGTAACCCCCCTGTACCAGTTGCCGTCGGCCCCCTTAATGTCCAGCGACCCGGTAATGCCAAAGTAGCAGGGGATGGCTGTGTCCTGCCGCACGTAGGAACCCAGTTTCATCGTATGATTGAAGCCCGCATTAATCTTGATGGAGTTTAGCACCACGTTGTTGCTGAAGATGAGGATCGAGGTGCCGTAGTCGCCGTCAATGTAAGGCCAATTGTAGGGGACAAGAATGTCGCCCTGGAAGACGAGGATGTTCGACGATAGCAATGGTGGGGCCTGGTTCTCCATCCAGTTGGCGGGGATTTGCATGGGTGTTACCCATGGCGGGTTGCTGACAGCGGCGCCTTTCCAGTTGAACACGCGCGTGGGGTTGCCAGTTACGGGGGGATTGGTGGCCGCCAGCACGGCGATGGTGCCGTCGATAGCCAGCTTGTTGGTCCAAACCTCCGTGCCCGCCGAAACAATGAGGAGGGCCTGGCCATTAAGAAGCGGCTTATTGAATATCCTAAAGCTGTCTCCAGTCGCCAGCGGGGCGCCCAAATTGATGACCTGCACGGTTCCGACACCGCTGTTGGTTAGGGTGCCGCTCACTGTCACCATGTCGTTGGACGGGGAGAGCGCCTTGTTGACCTCAATTAGCATGCCACCGCCCAGGGTGAGGTTGTTGTTCACGGTGAGTGTGCCAACGGAATTGCCGGGAGAGAGGGTTCCGCCGGATGCGACCGTCACGGGCCCGTTGATCACGCCGGTGCCGCCCAGAATCGTGCCAGAACCGATGGTGACGGGACTGGCCGCGGCCGTCGAGCCGTTCACGAGCAAGGTGCCGGCGACGGTGGTCGTGGGACCGGTATAGGTGTTAGCGCCGCTCAGGATCAACCTGCCCGGGCCAGCCTCCCCCCCCCTCAAGATGAAACCGCCTGCTCCCGAGACATCGCAGCTAATGGTCAGTGTCAGGGCCACGGTTGCCAGCACGTTTGTGGCGGTGCCGGAACCATCGATCTGCATTTTCAGCCGAGCGCCATTGGCGTTGGGCGTACCGTCGAAGGTAACGTTCTCACCGGCAATCCAGCAGTCGATCAACGCAGCCCCGGTACCGCTGAGCGTGAGGGTATGGTCGGCCGTCGCGCTGGGATCAATGGTAAATGTGCGCTTGTACTGACCAAACAACTGCCGGATGTATTGCGCCGTGGCGTCGCCCGTAAAAGTGACGACCCCCGATCCGGCTTTTGCCGAGAAGATGGCGCCATCCGTGGCGGTGGGTGCAACATTTTGGCTCCAATTGATTGGGTTATTCCATGTGCCGTCGCCGCTGCCATTGTCCCAGGTGTAGTTGGCGGCACGAACCGGGAGCGGCAGTAGGCTCGCGCACCAGAACGCGTAGGCGGTTAGAAAGGTCTTACTCATGTCTGCTCGAAGTTGGCACTGCGCCAAGTACTAATGCACCATGCGGGCCGGAGATGGCAAGTGGATTCTGGCGACACGGGGTCACCACTGGCGCATGCGATAAATGCGCTCCGGCTCTGTGGCCGAATGGTCGGGCAGTACCGTCAAGGCCCCGTTGCCGGCAGTCGTTGAAATGGTGGTCCAGTTGGTCGCGGCTATTGAACTCTTATACTCCAACGCGTAGCTCCTACGGTTCATGCTCTGGACCAGCACGCTGAAATCCGCTCCTTGCCTGGCCGGACTCCATAACCAAGGCACGGGCAGACTCCCTGCCAGCAGCGCGACCGAATGATACGCCCCCGCCCCCACGGCCATCACATCGCCGCCGCCACCCGCGAGCGAAGCCGGCAAACTACACTGGCCGTTCCAATCCGCCCCCCAAGCCACCATGCTCCCATCACTCCGCAACGCCAAACTGTGCTCCCCGCCCCCGGCCACCGCCACCACGTCACTCAAACCGGCCGGCACGTCACACTGCCCTTCGGCGTCGTCTCCCCAGGCCACCACGGTTCCATCGCGCAAGACCGCCAGGCTGTGATACCCCCCGGCCCCAAGGCGCACCACGTTCGTCAGGCCTACAGGGGGACTCGCCTGCCAGACATTCATCCCATGCGCATCGGTGTTCTCTCCCCAACCGACCACCGTCCCGTTTCCCACCAGGGCCAGGCTGTGATTACCCCCGGCGACAACCTCCACCACGTTGCTCAGCCCCGCCGGCACACTGCATTGCCCAAAGCTGTTGTCACCCCACGCCACCACGCTCCCATCTGCCCGCAGCGCCAGGTTGTGCCACGTGCCCGCGCTGATGCCGATCACGTGGGTCAGCCCGGCTGGCACAGCACTTTGGCCGTAATCGTTGTTGCCCCACGCCAGCACCGTGCCGTTGGCCCGGATAGCCAGGCTGTGGTAGCCGCCGGCCGCAATGGCCAGCGCGTCCGTCAGCGATTCCTGGCACATCGCACTGGCCCGAGTCATTAGCGCCCCAGGCCAGCACCAGGCCGTCCGGTCGCAGGGCCAGGTTGTGCCAACTGCCCGCCGCGACCGCGATCACGTTGTTCAGCCCGGGCGGCCCGTAATTCTGACCCCAGGTGTTATCGCCCCACGACTCAACCGCGACGAACGGCACGAACGTCAGCAGGATGCCGCTCCCATCCACCGTCGTCGTGAAGTGGCCCGCCGCGTAAGTGCCGTTGTTCAACCTGCCAAAATTGGATCCGCCGGGGTTGTAGCCACCGTTCAGCGAAATAATCCGCCACGTATGTGTGAACTGCCAGAACGGGTCGGCTAAGGTTGGGAGCGGTGGCTGAACCGATAAACCGAATGTCCAAAGTGGCTTGGGCACCCAGAGCCAAGCTGCCGCCCAGTCAGCACGATCTGGTCAAAGTCCGTGCCCGCCACACCGGTCGCGCTGTCCTTTAACGCGGCCAGCTCCCACACATTGGTCGCGCCGCTGCCCCCGGCGCCCAGAGTCAGTCCGGCGGACAAGGTCAACTGTCCCACGCCGAAACCGGCGCCAATCGTGCCGCCGCTGCTGACGGTCACGGCACCGGCAATGGTGCCCCGGCCGAGCAAGGTGCCGCCCGGGTTGACACTTACCGTGCCGGTACCGCTACTGCCGTTGACCTTGAGCGTGCCGGAATTGACGATCAGGTTCGCCGCCGAGTTCGCACCAAACATCCCATAGATGCCGGTGCCGTTCATGCGCACCGTGCCGCTCCCGCTGATGGAGCCGGCAAAGTCGGATTCGCCGACGCTACCGTTGTAAGTCCCGGCAGCCGCGGGGGCGACCGTCAAGGTGCCGCCGCTGCCGAGCGCGACGCTGGCGCGAGCGCTCGAGCCCTGGACCGTCTGTACCGTTTCGGGCTGGCCGGCCAGGCTTAACGCGCCGGCGTCATTGAGCGTGACGACCGAGGAGTCCGCGATCTGTTCGCCCCCGCCGATGTTCATCACCAGTGAGCCGTTGCCGTTCACTGTCACATCGCCCGGGATGGCGTTGACGCCCGGCAACTTCTGCATCTTGATCGAGCCGGCGTTGACGATGGTGCCGCCGGTGTAAAGTGTTGTCGTCGTTGCCAAGCACCAGGTCGCCGGTCAGGTTCAAGGTATAGTTTCCGCTCTTGACCAATCGGCTGCTCGTCCCGGCGCCGTCCCGCAACACGCCGTAAACGTCCAGCCGCCCGCCGACACACTGAAACTCCGTCTGGCTGCCGCAACTGGCGTCACCCAGGGCATTGGTGAAGAAGGCATTGGTTGACGATATACGTTACACCGCCGACAACAATGGGCACCGGTCCGGTAATGCCATAGTAGCAGGGCTGGGGGGTGTCTTGCCGCACATAAGACCCCAGGTTCATCGTATTGTTGCTGCCCCCCAGTATCTTGATCGAATTCAAGACGGTGTTGTTGCTGAAGATGAGGATGCTCGTGCCGTAGTTGGTGTCCACGTAAGGCCAATTGTAGGGGACCAGGATGTCTCCCTGAAAAACGAGGATGTTCGACGACCGCGGCGGTGGGGCCTGGTTCTCGATCCAGTTGGCGGGGGTTTGCATCGGGGCCATCCAAGGCAGATTGGCCGTGACAGCGCCCTTCCAGGTATAGACGGTCGTGGGATTGCCCGTAATCGGGGTGTTGGTGGCGGAGAGCACTTCGATGGAGCCATCCACGGCCAGCTTGTTGGTCCAGACTTCGGTGCCGGCCGAGAACACCTTGAGTGCCTGCCCATTGAGCAACGGCTTGTTGAAAATCTGGAAGCGGTCTCCGGTTTCCAACACCGCGCCGTAGTTAAACACCTGGATTGCGCCAGCGCCGGTGTTGGTCAATGTGCCACTTACCCAAATCATGTCGTTCGGCGGCGAGAGCGATTTATTCACCTCGATCTGCACGTCGCCCGCTAGCGTCAGGCGATTGCTCACCGTGAGCGTGCCGATAAGCGGGGCTTGGGAGTCAACCCCCGGAGACACAAGGCCGCCCGGGTTGACCGTGACGGGCCCGCCAAGCGTGCCTATGCCGCCCAGGATGCCGCCCGAGTTGACCGTCACCACGCTGCCCGTCGCAGTCGAGCTGTTGACCAGCACCACGCCGGCGTTGACGGTTGTCGGGCCGGTGTAAGTGTTGGTGCCGCTCAGGATCAATCGGCCCGGGCCATCCTCGCCGCCGTTCAAAATGAAGCCGCCCGCTCCCGAAACGTCGCAGCTCACCCTCAGCGTCACCGCCTTGTTGAGCGAAGTCCCGGTGCCGGTGCCGGAACCGTCCAGTTTCAATTTCAGCCGGGCGCCGTTGGTGTTCGGCGTGCCGTCCAGGGTGAAATCCACGCCGGCGTTGGAGCCGTCAATCAACCCCGAGGCGGTCCCGCTCAAGGTCAGCGTCCGGTCAACGGTTTGGCTGGCTTCAATGGTGAAGGTGCGGTAAGCGCGCGAGAACTCCTGTCGGAGCCTTTGGGCGAAGCCATCGTTGGTCAGTTTCACCGTTCCCGACGGGGAAACGTTTCTAAGAAAAATGGCGCCGTCCGACGCGGTGGGTTCAACATTGTAACCCTTGTTGCCGGAGATTCCCCAATTCACCGGATCGTTCCAAATGCCGTTCGTGTTCTGGTTGTCCCACACGTAATCGACTGCTGGAAGCGTCAGCGGCGAGAACCACGCGCAGAAGAACGCGGAGGCGGCGAGAAATGTCTTTTTCACTGCATTACTGTAAGTGCTATCAAGCCAAATACCAGCACATCACGCAGGAGCACGAACGCAACTGGATTCTGCCGGGTTTCACTTGTCTATGGGTTAGAGTTGCTTGAGGTGGTAAAAGCGTTTGCCCGGAGCGAAGGCGTTCGTATCGGTGACCGTGACTACCTGGCCATCGCCGGGGATGGACCCGCCGGGTAAGGGCTGCCAATTGTCAGGGATTAAGTTGCGGCTTGATACTCAAGTGAGTATTGCCTCCCCGCGAAAGTGTGGAAACTGAGCTGCGGGCCTTGGCTGGCAGCCCGAATGGACAGAATGCGGAGATCGGTCCAAAGCGCGACGCTAAAGTCGCCTCCTCCGGCGATACGGATGAGATTGCCCAAGCCTGCCGGCGGGGTCTCGGCCCCCCAATTATCGCCCCACCCGACTATCGAGCCGTCGCTCTTGAGCGCAAGACTGTGAAACTCCCCTGCGGCAATGGCGACGACATTGCTCAGCCCGGGCGGGACCATGGCTTGGCCCCGGTTGTCGCCGCCGACATTGTTCGTGCCGGCGCCCCAAGCGATCACAGTGCCATCGGGCTTGAGTGCCAGGCTGTGCGCGCCGCCGGCTGCCACGGCCAGGACCGGGCCCAGGCCGGCGGGCACCGAACTCTGGCCGTATTCATTGGCGCCCCAGCCGACGATGGTCCCGTCGGCTTTGAGGGCCCAGTTGTGATAGTCGCCCACGCTAATCGCTACGACGTTGTTCAGTCCGGCCGGCACGTTGGTCTGAGAAGCATCTCCCCACGCCACGACGGTGCCGTCGCGCTTAAGCGCCACGCTATGATGATAGCCCGCACCGACTGCAACGGCATCGGTCAAGTCCCCCGGGGGAGTTACCTGACCATAACTGTCGTCCCCCCAGCCGATGACGGTCCCCGTGCTGCTGACCGCCAGGCTGTGGTAACCGCCCGCCGCAACCGCCACTATCCCGCTCAGTCCCGGAGGCACGGGAGTTGTTTTCCCAACCCCATTCCAGGACTGTTCCGTCACTTTGGAGTGCCACACAGTGTCCCCCGGCCCCCAGTGCCACCACCCGATCCAGGGTGCCCGGCGCCATTCGTTCTGCGTACCAATTATCGCCGCCCCAGGCCACCAGTGTGCCGTCCCGCTCCAGCGCGATGCTGAAGTCGAATCCCGTAGCGACTGCAAACACGTTGCTTAATCCCGCAGGCGGAGTGGCCTGGCCATCGTAGTTGGCACCCCACCCGACGACGGTCCCGTCCGTCCGAACGGCGAGGCAATGCGAACCTCCGGCGGCGATCCTCACGACATTGCTGAGACCGGCAGGGAGGTTGGTTTGCCCATAATAGTTGTCCCCCCACACCGCCACCGTGCCATCGAGCTTCAGCGCCATATCAACGCTATCGCTCGCGGCGATAGCCGTTACTTTCCCCAACCCGCTGGGGATCGCGCTCTGACCCAACCCGCCCCAGGCGACCAGGCTGCCATCACTCTTCAACGCCAGGGTTTGCGAAGAGCCGGCGGCGATGGCCGTCACGCTCGTCAAGCCAGCGGGCACGTCGGTTTGGCCCTCCCCGTTATATCCCCAGGCAACGACCGTGCCGTCGCTCCGCAACGCCACCGAGTGCCAGGACCCGGCGGCGATCGCCACCGCGTTGCTCAAATTGCTCGGCACGTCCAGGTTCCCGTCGCCGTCGTATCCCCAGGCGACCACCGTTCCGTCCTTCCTGAGCGCCAAGCTATGGACTTCCCCGCCGGAAGCAGCGACAACATTGCTCAGGCCCGGGGGCGGCGTGGCTTGAAGGTCAAGGTTATAGCCCCAGCTCGCCAGTTTACCCCTGGTATCTACGGCAAGGCCGTGGATCCAACCGGCAGCGACGTTGGTAAACCGCGTTCCGGGCTCGACGTAGGGCAGGGCAAAAGAGCCCCAGCCGACAACGTGGCTGGGAGCGATCTGCGCGAACAATGGAGAACCCGAAATAACGGCAGCGCCCAGGGCCATCGCCGCCCGGAACCTGCGCGGCCAATCGAACCGGTTCTTCCGGTAGGAAACCACGCCGTGGGGATCAGGTTTCATAGGTTCAGGGAAAATAAACCCGGTAGTGACGCTGGCTGTTGGTAGCCGAAGCGTCGGTCTGGGAATCGCCTGTACCCACCGCCGTCCTGGCGCCCGCGGGATACCAATTGGTCGTGCTGTCGAGGTTCGTGGTATAGACCAACGTGTAGTTCGTGCCCGCGAGGGTATTGGTATAGCGCACCGTCACGCTGCTCGGGCCGACCTTGGTGACGGACGTGATGCGCGGCTGTGTCGCCGGCGGCACGGCCTTCGGGGTGAAGGTCAACACGATGCTGCCGTTCGCGTCGGCTGCCGTCGTGAAGTTGCCGGCCGCGTAGCTGCCATTCTTCAGCCGGCCAAAATTGGACGGGCCCGGGTTGGAACCGCCGCTCAACGAGATAATCTTCCACGCGTGCATGGACTGCCAGAAGGGATTGCTCGCGTCGGGTGCGGTGGCTGAGCCGATGAAACTCGAGGTCCAAAGTGGCTTGGGCACCCAGAGCCAGCGTGCCGCCGGTCAGCACAATCTGGTCGAAGTCCGTGCCCGCCACGCCCGTGCCGCTGTCCTTCAAGGCGGCCAGTTCCCAGACGTTGGTGGAGCCGTTGCCGCCAGCGCTCAGGTTCAGGCCGGCCGCCAGCGTGAGCAGGCCCGCGCTGAAGCCGGCGGCGATGGTGGCGCCGCCGGCGACGGTGACCGGGCCGGCAATGGTGCCCTGGCCGAGCAAGGTGCCGCCCGAGTTGACGGTCACAGCCCCCGTGCCGCTGTTGCCATTGACTTTGAGCGTGCCGGAATTGACGATTAGCTTCGACACCGCATTGACACCCAGCATGCCATAGGTGCCGGCGCCGTTCATGACCACCGTGCCGTTTCCGCCGTCACTGATGGAGCCACTGAAATCCGATTCGCCGAGGCCGCCATTGCTGTAAGTCATGCTCGAAGAGGGGGCAATGGTGAGCCGGCCGCTCGTGCCGAGGTTGATACTGGCGTTGGCGCTGGCGCTCTGGACGGTTTGGACCGTCTCTGGCTGGCCAGAACCCGTGGACAAATCCAAACGGGCCGAGTCATTAAAGGTGACGATGGCCGTGTCGTCAATCTGCTCGCCGGCCGCATTCATCACCAGCGAACCGGTGCCGTTCACGGTGACATCGCCCGGGATGGCAGCTCAGGCCCGGCGGCTTGGCCATCTTGATCGGGCCGGCGTTGACCAGCGTGCCGCCGGTGTAGGTGTTGGCGTGCATGCCGCAGAGGTTCAAGGTCTTGTCGCCGCTCTTGACCAATCGGCTGTGGGCGCCCAAGCCGTCCTTCAGCACGCCGTAAACGTCCAGCCGTCCGCCGATGCACCGAAAATCGGTCTGGCCGCCGCAACTCGCGTCGCCCAGGGCGTTGGTAAAGTTTGCATTGGTAGTGTATATGTGGCCGCCTCCCCGCTGCGACCACGGGATGTCAATGTCAGAGTCTATGCCGAAGTAGCAGGGGCTTTCCGCGTTGGCGGGTTGGTCATTCAGCACATACGATCCCAGATTCATCGTGTGATTCACGCCGGCCGTGATCTTGATGCCGTTCAACCTGACGTCGTTGCTGAAGATGAGGATCGTCGTGCCGTAGTTGGTATCAATGTTGGGCCAATTCCACGGGACAAGAATGTCCCCCCGGAACACGATGATATTTGACGTGCCGGGCCTCGGGGCCACGTTGCCCACCCAGTTGGCGTCGCTGGACCAATTCTGGTCGGTGTCGCTGGTGCAATTCCAGATGAACGTTGTCGTCGGGTCGCCGGAAGGCTGCGCTGTGGAAGAGGGAACGGCAACCGTGGCGGAATTACCACTGGTGCCGTTGGCGTTGTAAGCTCGCACACGGTAGTAATTCGTGGGACTCCAACTCAATCCGCTCACGTTCCAACTCAAAACATTGCCGGCGTCCAGGTCTTGATATCCACTCACGAAACTGCTGAAAAGACTGTTCGTGGACACATCGAGCCGATAACCGGTCGCGCCGGACGAACTGTTCCAGTTTGCCGTGAAACTGTTGCTCGTCACGCTGGTGGCGGCGAGCGCCGTTGGCGCCGGCGGCGGCGTGGGAGGGGGAACGACGATCGTGGCGGAATTACCGCTGGTGCCGTTGGCGTTGTAAGCCCGCACACGGTAGTAATTCGTGGGACTCCAACTCAATCCACTCACGTTCCAACTCAGAACATTACCGGCGTCCAAGTCTTGATATCCACTCACAAAACTGCTGAAGAGACTGTTGGTGGACACATCGAGCCGATAACCGGTCGCGCCGGCCGAACTGTTCCAGTTGGCCGTGAAACTGTTGCTCGTCACGCTGGTGGCGGCGAGCGCCGTTGGCGCCGGCGGCGGATTAGTGGCGGGTAGCACGGCAATCGAGCCATCCAGGGCAAGCTTGTTGGTCCAGACCTCGCCGCCGGCTGAGACGATGCGCAGCGCCGCCCCGTTGAGCAGCGGCTTGTTGAAGATGCGGAAGCTGTCCCCGGCCACCAAACCCACCGCACCAAGGTTCCAGACGGTCAGGGTGCCGGAGCCGGTGTTATTCAATGTCCCCGCCACGGTGACCATGTCGTTGGAGGGCGAAAGGGTTTTGTCCACCTCGATGGCCAGGTTGCCGGCGAGGGTGAGGTTGCCGCCAACGGCGAGGGTGCCGAGGGAGGCGCCGGGAGCGAGGGTGCTGCCGGAATTGAGCGCGACCGACCCCCCGATGGTGCCGGTGCCACCGAGCGTGCCGCCGGAATTGACGGTGACGGGGCTGGCGGCTGCGGTCGAACCGTTGACCTGCAGCGTGCCGGCGTTGACGGTGGTTGGCCCGGTGTAGGTATTGGCGCCGCCGAGAACCAGTTTGCCCGGGCCGCTGGTGCCCGTATTCAAGATGAACCCACCGGCGCCCGAGACGTCACAGTTCACCGTCAAGGTTACCCCGCCATTCACCGGGGTCCCATTATTGGTCCCGGAGCCATCTATTCGGAGTCGCAGCCGGGCGCCGTTCGCGTTGGGGCTGCCGTCCAGGGTGAAATTGGCGGTGGCGGCGACGCACTCGATCAACTCGGCGGCCGTGCCGCTTAAGGTCAAGGTCCGGTCCACCGTTTGGCTGGCATCAATGGTGATGGTTCGTGCCGGGGCGCTGGTGTTCTGGCGGATCTTCTGGGCAAAGCCATCGTTGTTGAGGGTGACCGTGCCCGGCGGGGAACTGCTGCGGAAAATGGCGCTGTCGGCGGTGGTGGGAGCGACGTTATTGCCTGGGTTGTTGAGGATGCCCCAATTGACGGGGTCATTCCAAATGCCGTTGGCGTTTTCGTTGTCCCAGACGTAGGGGTTGGCTGGCAGCGGTAGAGGGCAGAGGCACGCGCACAGGCAAGCGCTGACGGCCAGGAGGGTCTTGTTCATTGCAATAGTGGGCACAGTATCAAGCCAATAACCATATCACCATGCGCGGGGATGATTGCAACCGGATTCCGGGGGTTGTTGCTTGTCTATGCGTTAGACAAGGCGCGGCGCCCGCGGCGAGGAGGCGTGAAACGTGAGGCGTGAAACGTGAGGCGTGAGGTGAGGCGTGGGCGTGATGCGTGAATCAGTCGGTGGGGTTTGAGCGCGGGAGGCTGGCGCGGAGTTCATTGGGGTAGAGGCCGATCTGGTCGAGGGGGATAGGCTGGAAGCCGAGTTTCCTGGCAGGTGAATCGCGGCGCAGGGTGAAGTCTTTGGCCTGGGCGGGGTTGCCGGGCAGGCGGGCGAAGGATGAGACGGCGTTGGTGAGGTTGTTTTCCAGGAGGAGCATCTCGGGCTTGGCGTGCCAATAGACGTGGAGCCACTTGCCGACACAGACATTGCAGGCGACGACGTTGTTCTCCGGCGGCACGCCTTTGAAGTCAGCGCCGGTGATGGCGGGACCGCCGGGCGGGCCGTAGTATTTGTCGAGGGTCTTGAGGGCGGGATAGCGCTCGCGGTAAAGGGCCAGCGGCACGTTGGTGAGGCTGTGTCGCATGGTTTGGTCCACCATCCCATGCCAGACAGGGGAGGTGTTAAGGCCACGGCCATCGAGTTCGACGGCGTAGTTGCAGTCCACGAAGATGTTATTGACGACCTGGTGGTCGCGGCCGCCGCCCAGGAACGCGGCGCGCTGGACCTTGTAGAAGAGGTTGCCGAAGATTTCGGTGCCGCTGACGCAGTCGTCCATGTAGATGCCCATCGAGCCCATGCCGACGCCGCCGGTGTCGTGGATGAAGTTGTGGCGGATGCGGTTGCCGCGGCAGGTGTAGTCGCGCCCAGCGTAGATGGCGCCGACGTCGCCGGTTTCCAGGGCGTTGTGGTGAATCTCGTTGAACTCGACGAGGTGGTCGTTGCCGCCGTAGAGAATAGTGCAGTGTGGGTGGTCGTGGATGAGGTTGTGGGAGGCGCGCTGGCCGACGCCCCCAATGAGAACGGCGGGGACGTAGCATTTGGACCAGCGGCCCTGGCGGGCGAAATGGCAGTTCTCGACGAAGTGGCCGCCGGGGCGGAGGGTCTGGCGGTCGCCGCCGTCCATCGAGACGCCGCCGTCGCCCGTGTCAAAGATGTCGCAGCCGACCACGCCGTGGCCGGTGCCGCCCTCGATGGTGACGCCGTAGTTGCCGATGTTGCGGATCAGGCAGCCGGCGACGCGGTTGCTCGCGCCGCCGTGGATTTCGACGGCGCTGCCGCGGGTGGCTTCGAGGATCAGGCCGCGGAAAGTGACGTGGGAGACGTCGGTGAGCTTGAGCAGGGGCTCGGCGAGGAGGGAGACGAGGATCTCGGGAACGCGAATCCTTGAACCTTGAACTGCCGGGGGAGCCGGGGGCCAGAAGTAGAGGATGCCGGTCTGGCGGTCGAGGAACCATTCGCCGGGCTGGTCGAGCTCCTCCAGCACGTTGAGGAAGTAGAAGCGCTGGCCTTTGCGGAAGCTGTAACAGCCGTAGGGTGCAGCGGTCTTGATCAGGCGATGGTCGAGGTCAACGGAGGCGACGCGCTCGTAGGAGTTGGCCCAGTCCCAGGACCAGTAGCCGTGGACCCAGAGGTCGCTCGTGTCCCGCCAATGACGGGGGCGGTCGCCGGTGTAGGTGAAGCCCTCTTCCAGCTTGCCGACCTGGCCGCCATGTTCGTCCTTCTTCGCGCCCGCGTCCGGGTAGCCGGCGATGCGCTCCCAGTCGCCTTCGTTGGGCCAGCGGGCGAGCGTCAGCGGGCGGCCGCCGTAGAACAGCTCGCAATGGGACGGGGTAAGCGCGCGGCCAAAGCCGCGCGAGCGCATCTGGCCGAAGTCGGTGAGGCCGAGGCGCTTGAGGTTCACCTGCCTGACATTGGTGCGGGCGGCTTCGGGCAGCCGCGTCAGGATCGCAGGGTCCATGACCGGCTCGAGGCCGGAGAGTTTCATTCCGCCAAGCAGCCGGACAGTTTCTCCCTTACGGGCGCGCCAGACAACCGGGGCGGTTGGGGTGCCGGAGTCGGCGGCGGTGAGTTCGAGCGCGTTGGTGCGGAGGTAGTCGCCGCCGCGCAGCCAGACAGTGACGCCGCCTCGGGGCAGCTTCCCGGCCTGGGTGAACCGGCGGACCTCGTCACGGGCGCGCTCCAACGAGGCGAAGGGTTTGGCGCGTGTGCCGGGATTGTTGTCGTTGCCGGTGGGGGCGACGTAAAGCTGTGCCGCCGAAACGGGCAGAGCCAGAAGAAGTGTAGCGGTCAGAATCGGCCGGGGACCACCTCTCCTGTCCGCCTGCCGGGCGCTGGTTTTTCCAATCTTCGAGCGTTGTCGAGTGAGCGGTTTCATGGTTCTTAGTTATCTCTTGTTCAACTGCATGGATACAGCTCAGAATTACTTCCCGGACTACCCCCGCCGGAACACGGTTCCCAACGCCTTGGGCGCCCGCGAACGGCCCACGAATCCGGCCAAGACGAGGACCGTCACCACGTAGGGGAGGATTTGTATGAATTGGACCGGGATCGGCTTCCCGCCCCAGACGCTCACACCCTGAAGCCGAATCTGCACCGCCTCGGCGAAACCAAACAGCAGGCACGCCACCGCCGTCGGCACCGGCTTCCACTTGCCGAAAATGAGGGCAGCCAGCGCCATGAAACCGCGTCCAGCCGTCATGTTCCGCGAGAAGGACGACGCCAGAAACACCGAGAGCGAGGCGCCTCCCAGCCCCGCCAGCGCGCCGCTCACCAGCACCGCCGCCCACCGGACGCGATTGACCCGGATGCCCGCCGCGTCCAGCGCCTCGGGATGCTCCCCGGCGAAGCTCACCCACAGCCCTCCCCGCGTGTATCTCATCCACAGCCAGCAAAGTCCCACCAGGACCCAGCTCAGGTAGAGCGGCGCCGATTGAAACCGCTCGGCCATCGGGATGGCCGGCGTCTGGCCGGTCACGTCGTAAAGCAGCTTGCACAGGAACGGCGTCAGCCCCAGCGCCAGCATGTTGATCGCCGTGCCCGCCACGATCTGGTTCGCGCGCAGCCAAATCACGAACAGCCCATACACCGCCGCCAGCAGAATGCCTGCGCCAGCCCCGCCCGCTGTCCCCAGCCACGGGGAATGAGTGACGTAGGTGAGCACCGCCGCGCCAAAGGCGCCGATCAGCATCAGGCCCTCCAGCGCGATGTTGATGACGCCCGAACGCTCGCTGAACAGGCCGCCCAGCGCCGCAAAGATCAGCGGCGTCGAAACCCGCAGCGTGGATTCCAGCAGTTGCCGTGTCATCCGTTGCACCTCCGGAACCGTGACCAAGTACCTGCAACCACAGATGGACACAGATGAACACAGATAAGAAGTAACCTGAACAGGGTTTCCTGCGGTGATAATCCGCTCACCGGACCCCGACCTGCGGCCAGACCAGCCCGAGCCGGACTCTGGCCCGCAGAATCTGTGTTCATCTGTGTTCATCTGTGGTTCTCCTTTGCGGCTTTCATCCAGCTCCACAGTCCCTCCGCCGACACAGACAGAATAATCAGCGCCTGCAAGACCAGCGCCAATTCCTGAGTCACTCGCTCGGTCTCCAGGTCCAGCGCGGCCGCTCCTTTGTGCAGCGCCCCAAACAGCAGCGCCGCGGCCACCACGCCCGCCGGCTGGTTCCGCCCCAGCAACGCCACCGCGATGCCGATGAAGCCGTACTCCGGCGAAAAACCCACCCGGAACTTCCCCGCGTTGCCCAGGACTTCCCCAACCCCCACCAACCCCGCCAGTCCGCCGGCCAGGCACATGGCGATAATCCTGATGCGACCCGTATCAATCCCGGCCGCGCGCGCGGCTGACTCGCTCTGTCCCACGGCGCGAAGCTCAAACCCCAGCACCGTCCGCCACAGAAACACCCACACGACCATGGCCGCCACGAGCGCCAGCGGCAGCGCCAGGCTTACCGGCGCGCCCCCGAAGACCCCAAACTGATGGATGAGGTAACCTGCCCCGACAGGCCGCGTCTCCGGGTTCTGCGAGTGCCGGGTTCTTGAGCAAGTAAAGCGCGACATAGCTCGCCAGCCCGGCCGCCACGAAATTGAGCATGATGGTGTTGATGACTTCGTGGCTGCCGCGCCGGGCCCGCAGCCAGCCCGGGATGGCGCCCCAAAGCGTTCCCGCCAGGATCGCCGCCAGCGCCGGCCAGCACCGGCGCCAGCGGCGACCACAATCCGGGCCAGACCGCGCCGACCGCCGCCGCCGCCAGTGCCCCCAGCGTGAGCTGCCCCTCCGCGCCAATGTTGAACAGCCCGGCATGAAACGCGACCGCCACCGAGAGCCCGGTGAAGACGAGCGGCGTGGCGTAGAAGAGCGTCATGCCGAAATCGTAGCCCGAGCCGAACGCTCCCCGCGCGAGCACCTTGAAGACGTGCCAGGGATTCTCCCCCGCCACCCACGTCACCCCCAGCCCGAGCGCCAGCCCCAGCGCCACGGCCAGGATGGGTTGCAGGAGCTTGCGCATCACGGGGGCCATTTCTAGCCGAGGACGCGCGGTTGCGGAAGGTGAAAAGCGGACAGACTCACCACTCGGGGGCGTCATCACGGCCACCTGCAGTGCGAGGCGTCAGGCTGTCGGAGCGCCGGATTTATCCGGCAGCGGCCAAGACGGGGGTCGAACTGCCGGATAAATCCGGCGCTCCGGTGGCAGGGTATTAATGCGCCCTCACCGCTTCGCTTCCACGCGCTGAAATCCGCGGGAATCTTCCGTCAGTCGAAAGCGCAGGGCGGTGGTCAGCCGTCGGCAGTGCATCAGCAGCGTCATTCGCGTGTTGATCCACACGCCGTCGGGCATTCGCTGCCGTTCCAGGGACAGCTCGCACCGGCTCAGGGACCCCATCCAGCCAAGAAAACCCAGCGACACGGGTTCCACCAGCCGCGCCACCACCCGGGCCGTGTCCGCGTCCGCTTCGTCAACCCAAAGCGTGCCGGCCATCCGGTTGAGCAGCTTATCCTGTACTTTTCCTTCCGGCGGGTGCGTGTTCTTGGGCTTAAACGTCAGCACCAGCGTCGGCCGGTTGCTCAGGGCCACCCGCTCCTGGACCGCGAACTGATACCGGTCCAGCAACTCGGGTGTCACCAGGGCGGTTTTCTGCGCCGCCATTTTCCTCCGATCCGCCGATAGGAACCGTTGCTGGAACCGCTCTTCCTTTGCCTCCTCCCGCTTGAATTCCTCGGCGTTCAGCTCTCGCCCCTGAATCTTGACCAGCCGGTTAAAAGGCAAGCCGCGGATCAATATCACCTGGTGCAGCTTCTCCTCCGATCCGACGGACGTCCCCGCCGCATCCAGGCGCTCCAGCACTGTCCGCTTTTCGTAGGTGTACTGCGGCCCCTGCTCCGCCTCCGCCACCGCCCGCGCCCGCTCAATCATGCGCCGAGTCACCTCGGAGGCCGCGGGCATGGCTTCGGCTGCGCGGCCATTGCCTGGCCGACAGCTCAAAAGCCCTGCGACGAGCAGGAGCCCGGCCAAACTACTTCGCCGTCTCAATCTTGATCGTGTGCGTCACCGGCACGAACGCCGCCTTGATGGCAGCCGCCAGCGGCTCGCGTTCCTGCTCGGTCTTGGCGGCAACACCTTCCATGTCCGTCTTGGCCTCGGGGCTGCGGAAAGCCTTCTTGATCTGCTGGGTTTCGTACGCCTGCTTGGCGGCGACCGCCGCGTCCACTTTGGCAAACGCTTCGCAGAAGGGGTTACACGGGAATTCCTCGGCCAGGTTAATCCCGCGCTCGAGTTGCGCGGCGCTGAATGTCTTGCTCCCCTTGCCCCAGGTCACCTTGTAGTTCCGCCCGGCCCTGATGTTCTCGGCCTTGAGCACCAGACGGTTCAGTTCCTGGTTGAAGGGAATCAGCGTCATTCCCGACCGGATGCTGTTGTCCTTCTCGGGATCATCCTTGTCGCACTCCGGGTAGGAGGCTGCCGCCTGCCCGGCCGGGGCGCACGCGCAGAAGGGATAACGCGAACTCTGGAGCTTGAACTCACCGTCCCGGGCCGAAAGCACTTCGTGCCCCGCGGAAGCCTTCATCTTGCTCTTCTTCACATCCACAATGAACCGGCCGATGTCGCCCCTGAAACCGAAGGCTTTCAGGAACGCGTAAGCCATCACCGTCTGGCCCGCCCAGCCCGGATGCACCCCGTCCTTGCCGGCGATGGCGTAGTTGGTGCCGTAGCGCTTTTGCGCCTCCAGGCCGGCCGTCAGCATCGGCCAGAAGACGTCCGCGAAGCCGACCCGTTCGTTCTCGGCGATCTCGACGCCGATGTTGCGGAGTTGGCACAGGTTCAGGTTCAGGTCCAGCACGGTGTCATTGGTGCGCTTCTGCCAGCCGGGCACCTTGCCCACGCAACCCGGCGAGCCCAGGATCACCCGCGCGCCGTTGGTCTTGAAGGCCTCGACGATGGCCAACTCATTCTCGCGATACGTCTGCCCGATACGCTCTTCGTAGGGCCGATATTCGTGGTCGTTCATGCCGTAGCAGGTGGTGGCGATGGTCGGCTTGAACCGCAGGCAGTCGTTGGTCATGCGCGCCAGAAAGCCCGGCGCCCGCTCGCCGCCCCAGCCGTATTGCCGCACCGTCACGTTCAGCTCCGGCTCGCACATCGTCAGGTAATCCTCCATGATGCGCGAATACATCTTCTGCTCGGTAATCGAATCCCCGCAGATCGCCAGCCGGTCGCCTTGCCTGAGGACCACCCCGCGCGGCGGCGGGGCTTTCAGCGGTTTGAACTGCTCCAAACGGGCGTCGTTGGGCTTTGGCTCGAGTGTTTGGGCCAGGCCAAGGGTGCAGGTGAGGAATGTCAGCAGCAGAGTAAGTTTTGAGCGCATCATATCAATGCCCCGCATTCTTGGGTTTCGACCCGTGCAGGTCAAGATCGGGCATACTCGGTGAGTGCCAACCTGGGGCTGCATCCAGCTCTCGATTCCAATCAAGCGTGGTAGGGGCGTTTCGCCGAAACGTCCGGGTTTGGGCGGCCGCGGACGCCTTGGCGAGGCGTCCCTGCCCAGCCAAGCTTGTCCCCCTCGAGCTTGATGCAACTCTGGTGCTCCCGGCCTTCAATTCGCGGGTAATAGGGCCCAACTCAGGCAGCAGATCAGTGCCGCCAGCCTTTCCTGGCGGGATTGACACTGTGGCGGCTCAAGGCCCAAAGCGCCGATTCTCCAGCCGAACCTTCTTGTCAAAGTGCCCACACTGTCCGGAGGGTGCTTCCATAGTACCTCCGTAGTATCTCCGTAGTACCTCCGTCAGTACCTCCGTTTAAGTGACGGAGGTACTACGGAGGTACTACGGAGGTACGGACTGCGGGGGTACTATCTGGAGTGCCTGGTGGAGATCGTCCTGGCGGTGGAGCGGGGTGTTCTGGTTGCCAAACGTGGAATTCCCGCAAACCGCCCTTACTCCCGATCGAGCTCGTAGAGATGGGTGCCGAAGGGGATGAACTCGTCCGCCAGCGTGTCGCCCTGTATGACGGCGGGGTGGGTCTCGTAGAGGACCTTTACCCGCCGGCCGGCCAGAGCCGCGCCGCTGAAGCGGACGGATTGCGGGCGGTCGGACTTGCTGGCGGCAATCAAATACAGCCTGCCGTTCAGCTCGCGCAGGGCGAATTCCACCGGGGCATCGGCAGGCGAGAGGGCCACCTTCTCCGCTGGGGCGGGCGCCATGATGACGGGGCTGAAATCGCGCAGTTCGCCGACCAGCTTCTGGACGTAGTCCCAATGGCCTTCCTCGGGCTTGTTGAGTATCCCCGCGGGTTTGCCGTAGTAGTCCCGCTGCCCGGAGCCGGTGTAGAACCAGAGGGCTTTGACGCCGTTGATGAGGCTCAGGTAGGCCAGGCAGCGATATTCGGCGGGGGTCGGGAACCGGGCATCGAGGCGCGGGTGCTGGTAGGACTGGATGGCAATCCAGAGCGGCTTTTTGGAAATGGTGGTCGTGAGCCACGAAGGCGGCTCGAGCAGGCCGGTCGGTTTGTCAACGCCCTCCAGGCCATTGCCGTCGGGCCCCTTGAGCGGGATCGGATACCACCACCAGATGCCGGCATCCATGCAGGGGTCGGGGAAGAAGTCGCGCCGGTCCACTTGCAGCTTCTGGATGACGTCCTTGGTGTCGCCGAGCACGAAGGGGTGGTTGGGGTCCAGCTCGTGGACGAGGCGATAGAGCGCGGCGATGTGCGACAGCGGGGCCTCACCGCGCGCAACCCGCTCTTCGGAGCCCCAGCAAAGAAGGCCGGGGTGGTGGCGGAACGTCAGCACACGGCGGCGGATTTGCTCCCACTGCGCCTTCTCGATAGCCTTGCGGGGCAGCTCGACCATCAGGCGCATGCCGTTGGCCCAGGATTGGTCAAGGAGGCGCTTGACCTGGGATTCGTTGGGGTTGATCGGCTCGTTTGGCTCGCCGGTGGTGATGCCGTAATTGTGAGTGGCGCTGAACCCGGCCTTGCCCAGCTCCTCGTAGCGCCCGCTGCTATACAGGCCAAGCGGGAAGTGCGGCTTGCCGCCGATGCGCAGGAAACCGTCGGGGCCGGTTGTGATCACCGATTCCTCGCGCGGGCTGACATGGACGTCGGTGCTGGCCTGCGCGATTTGCTTTCCCTCGCGATCAAGCAGCCGGGCGCTGACCTCGAACGCCCCCGGCGCCTGGATCGGCACACGGACGGTCGTGCCAACGGTGTCGCCTTGCGAAGCATCGGCCGTCGCGGTTTGAATCGTCTTACCGGCGGGATCAGCGGCTTCGACGGCCAAACGCAGCCCAGGCCGTTGCCCGGGACTCAGGTTGATGCGCGCGTCAATGCGCGTTTCGCCGTTGCCTTCGCCCACGGCATGATAGCACGGGCAGGCCGGATAAAGCACCAGTGGCGCACTGGTGTGGAACTTGCCTTTGAGCACTCGCAACGCGGACCCCGGGGAATCGAGCAGGCTGATCGCATAGTTGTGGGCGCCCACACCCACGAGGGTCACTGGCACTTTGATCTGGCGGCTGGTCCCCGGCTCCAGAGTCACCGGCACGGTCTGCTGCTGCCGGCCCACCACCGTTTGTATGCTCCCCTCGAACCGGCTGCCCTGCCGGCTCACCACCAGCAAGCCGAGTTCCTGCGGTCCCGGCCACGGTTTGGTGCTTTCGGCCAGGGAGAGCGAGATGGGGTTGGTGATGACGGCCAGGATATCGTCATACCATAGGGTGCTTGGGGTGTTCGTGTAGCCGAGGTGGACTTCAGCGCTGACGGCGGTGTCCGGAGCCTGGGCCGCGCCGGAAATGAGCGACCAGGTTCCGCTCATCGAATCCGCCGTGAAGTAAGCGCGCTTGAAGACCTTGCCCCCAGCATCGCGAAAGGCGAGCCCGGCATTGGCCTGCTTTTGGCCGGGGGCGAGGTTCTCACCGCGCACCCAGGCTGCAAACCGGAGCTCGTCGCCCGGTGCAACAGGGAAGGGCGCGCTGACCAGGGTGGTCTTGGCCTTGGTCGAGGCCTGCATTCGGGCGGAAGCGTTGCCGGTGCGGGCGGCCTTCCGGTCAACGGTGGCTTTGGTGTCGCCCTGACCCTGATAGAGCCACCAGCCGCCGCCGGGCAGGCCGTTGGGCTGGGCGGGTTGCTCGAAGCCCGGGTTCTGGACGAGGTTTGTCTCCTGCACCGCGGAGGTGACGCCGCCCCAGAGGAGCAGCGCGAGGAGGGGAAGATACGATTTCCGCATGTTGCTATGAGCTCACTCTTCTTCGGTGGGCTTTTCCCATTCCGGATAGACCTCGGGTTTGAGTTGGCCGCGACGAATCAACTCCTGAAGGTCGCGGATGATGGTACGGCGGGCAACGCCGAATTCGCGGGCCAGGGCCGAGATGTTGGGCCGCTGGCGGGACTTGCCAATGATTTCCCGGATACGGTTTTGCCGGCTGAGGCGGTCGGTCGAGCGGCTGAACAGGTCAAGGGCGTCAATGCGGTGGGAACGTTCGAGGGCTTCGAATTGGCGGACGGCCTCGTGCTCGCCGCATTCCTTGAGGGCGGTCGCAATCGTGCATTTGAGGACGCGGATATCCAGGGGCTTGGTCAGGCAGTAATGCGCTCGGCGCGGCCCTTGCAGCGCCTCCAGTCGCTGGTGTACCTCCAGCGCGCCCGAAACGATGATGATCGGCACAAATGGCAGCAACTCCTTGAACTCGGGCAGGAAATCCAGCCCCAGCTCGCCTTCGGACAGGACGTGGTCAAGGATGAGCACATCCGGCCGGTTGCCGGCGATCGCGGCCAGCGCTTCGCTGCCGTTGGTGACGCGGGTCAGTTTGTATTTTGCCAGCGCCTCTTGGTAAATCTCATACTGGAGGTCGTCGTCTTCGATGATCAGGATGGTGGGAGGGTTCATATCATTGCGGTCGAATATCGAAACTCAGGGCAACACAGCTTCATGGTTCAGGCGATTGCCGGGGTTGCCGGGACCGACACTGGCAAGATCAGCGTGAAGGTGCTGCCCTGGTCAAGGAGCGTCTCGACCGTGATGCCGGCCTCCATCTTCTTGGCCAGCTCATAAACCATCGAGAGGCCCAGCCCCGTCCCTCGTCGGGAAGAGAAGGCTTTGGTGGTAAAGAACGGGTCGAAGATGCGCGGCAGGTTTTCGGGCGTGATGCCGCAGCCGAAGTCGCGAACCGAGGCGGTGACATACCGGGCCGCCGGTGGCGGCGCCAGCACCGGGTTCGCCGGCGGCCTGTCCAGCAGCCGCGTGGTCAGGACGATCTCCTTACGTCCGGTCATGGACTCCGCCGCGTTGAAGATGAAGTTCAGGAGAACCTGCTGAATGAAGTCTTTGGAACAGGCCACCTCCGGCAGCCCGGAGCCGGGTTCCAGGGTGACCCGCACTTCGCGCAGGAACCGGTCGCCCAGCAGCTTCACCGTGTCGTCCACGACGGCGTTCAAGTCGCACGCGCCCGGCTGCTCGCCGGAGTCGCGGCTGAAGCCGAGCATGGCCTTGACGATGCCCGCCCCCTGCTCGACCACCGTGTTGATCCGGTCCACCCGCGTGCGCACCTTCTCCGGCTGGTCGAGGTTGTCCTCGATGATCTGCGCCGAGCCCTTGATGATCGAGAGGATGTTATTGAAATCATGCGCGATGCCCGCGGCGAGCGTCCCCAGCGCGGTCATCTTCTGGCTGTGCAGCAATTGCCGGTTGGCCAGCTCCAGCTCCCGGGTGCGCTGCGCGACTTTCAGCTCCACCTCGGCGTAGCTGCGGACCAACTGCCGATGGCGATTGAACGCCAGCCCGGCAAAGAAGAGCGCCACCGCCAGCCCCGCCAGCCCAATCAGCACCAGCCGCACCTCCTTGTACCAGGGCAGCACCACGACAAACTCGAACGAGGCGGGGCTCGGGTCCACGTTGCAGTTTCGGTCCACGGCCCGGACCTGGAGGTAATGCTTGCCGGCCGGGAGGTCGCTGAAGGAAACCGTCCGCTCCTCCTGAAACGGCGACCAGTCGCGCCCGTTAAGCTGGTACGAGTAGAGCAACCTTTGGCGGGAGGTGTACTTCCATTTGTCCTGTCCGCTGAACGTGAGGGTGATCGTGCCCCCTTCCGGAATGTTCCTCTCCTTATCCCCCAATGCCTGCACCGAGGTCCGCGGCGGGTCCGGGTCCGCTTCGGGATGGTAAAGGCTCAAGCCGTGGGCGGTGGCGGCCCAGATGCGGCCGCGCCGATCTTCGCAGAGTCCGCGGACGCTCCCCGGGGGCAAGCCTTCTTCCGTGCCGTTCTCAACCCAGGCGCCTTGGAAGAAACGATGCAACCCGCCGTCGGTGGCCGCCCACAGGCCGCCATCGCGGCTCCCGATCAAGGCGTTGACGCGGTCCAGCCCCACGCGCATGGCGAACCAGTTTCGACCGTCGAACGCCCAGACCTTGTCCTGCGTGGCGCACCATATCTTGCCGTCGGCGAATTGGACGAAGCCGATAGCGGACTCCGGACTGCTTCCCCCGGTCGAGTCAAATGTCCGCCACTTCTGATCATGGTACCAGGCCGTGCCGCGGTCCCCGCTCAACCACAGGTCGCCCTTCTGGGCAGCGAACAAGGTTGAGAGGTTGCTCGCGCGAGGCCAATCGGGCGGCGGCACCGACAGCGGCTCGAAGCTGACGCCATCGTAGGCTTCCAGGCGCAAGTTCCGTTCCACCGCGTCAGGGCTCAACGTCTGGACGCACAATCCGCCGTCCCCGAGCAAGCCCAGGGGCCGGAGCGGTCCCGCGCGAGGTTTCGCCGGGATCGCGGTCCAGGCTGCGCTGGCAGGGTCAAATTGAAAGCACTGGTCTCCCGCCGCAAGCAACAGGTGTCCGTTCTTCAGCGGGAACAGGGCGCGCGCCGCGGCCGGGCTGTCGGCGGCGCCGGCGGGCAAAGCGAACTCCTGCACGCGCTCGTCTTGCAGGAGGTGCAGGCGGTTGCCCGCGACAAACCACAGCCGTCCGGCCGCATCCTCGATGAGGCCGTGCACCAGCGAGTTGATGCCCCGAGCCGGCCCGGGGCTTTGCCAGGTCAGCGGAGCGTAACGGCACAGCCCATCGGAGGTCGCCAGCCAGAAAGCTCCGCCCGGCTCGACCGCCAGGTCGTAGTATTGGCGCGCGGAGCCTTCCTCACTCTGAACCGCGCCCCGCCCGCCGGCTTCCCAGGCGAACAGGGAATCAATGGTGGTGGCCCAACTCGTGCTCGCCGCGCCGCGCCAGGCATGCCGAATCTTTTCGATGGGAACCGCCTCGGCCGTCCACTGCCGCCCGTCGAAGTGCGCCAGGGCCTTCGGATGATTGACCGCCGAATCCGCCACGGCGGTGACTACTCCCTCGGCGTCTTCGTGCGGCTGCTGGAAATTGAGAATCTGCAGCTCGGCGGGCGGCACGTAATCATGGCGTTCGCTGTCCGGCTTGAGATTGCGAACCGGCCCGGAGAGTTTCGCGAGTCCGCGCGCACCGGCAATCCACAGCCCGCCGTCGCGGGCCGGCGCCAGGCTCGAGAATTTCTCCAGCCGGGTCTGCGCGGCGGTGAGCAGCACTTCCGTCCGGGGATGGTCGGGGTCTTCGGCGTTGAACTCGAGCAGGCGGTCCGGCAGGAGAAGAAGCACGACGCCCAGTCGGGCCGGGCACAAGGGAATGGGATCAATCAGGCGCGGGACCCGGGCGCGAAACTCCGCGGCGATTTCCGGGACGGGATGGAGCACCCAGTTGCCGCCCCGATACTCCTGCAGGCCGTCGCTGGCAATGGTCCAGAGCTGGCCGGCCGGGCTTTCATAGACGCGGCTGTTGCCGGTGTCAGGGGCGGGAATGACGGTTACCGCGTAGCCGTCCAGCCGGCTGATCGAGGCGGACTTGAGGTGCCGGGCCAGAACTCTGGCTTGCGGGGCCAGCGTCACGGAGATGCAGGGGGATTCAGGCAGTCCGTCCATCGTCCGGTAAACGCGCGAATTCGCGGGCCGGGCCAAGGGCGGTTGGCCCCGGCTCGTTCCCGGCAGTGCCACCAGGGCCGTGCCAAGGACAAGAATCAACCCGTTGCGCGTCATAAGTGCCACGGTGGTTGTGATCGCGCCCGGAGTATTCATCGGCCGGAGCAGCGGTGCAATCAAAAGCGGGCGGTGTGCCTGCAAACGCACAGTGTTCACGGGCAGCCGCCTTGGATTAGGATGAGAATGACGCACTCATGGCTCAGCCAGCAACAGCATCGGTTCCGCCGCCCGCGGCCCCTTGGGGCCGCCGGGGAGACCGTGGGGGTTTGCCCAGGGAGGGGTTCACTTTGATCGAGCTGCTGCTCGTGGTTGCCATCATTGCCGTTCTGGCAGCTTTGCTGATGCCGGCGCTCGCCCGCGCCCAGGCCAAAGGCAAAAGGGCGGCGTGCCTGAACAACCTCAGACAAGATGCGCTGTCGTTCCAAATGTATACCGCCGATCACGACGGCAAGCTGGCGCAGAATAACCCCCTCCGACAGCCCGACGCCAACTGCTGGGTGCTCGGGGACATGAAAGTCTGGAGCGACTCCACCAACCTGACGCTCATCCGCCAGGGAAAACTCTTCCCCTACGCCAGTCAGGTAGCCCTTTACCGGTGCCCGGCCGATTCGTCCCGCACTGTCGGCTTGCCCCGGGTCCGCAGCTACTCGATGAACGGCTGGATCGGCACCCGCTACATGGAAACCTACGCCCGCAACACCGGTTTCCGCACCTTCGTCCGCGACAGCGAAATCGCCGTTGCGGGGCCGGCGAGGCTCTGGCTGCTCGCCGATGAACACGAAGCCAGCATTGATGACGCCTGGTTTCTGGTCACCATGGACGACAGCCGACCGTTCGCGAGCTTTCCTGCGACCCGCCATGAACGCAGTTATGGGTTGAGCTTCGCGGACGCCCACGTCGAATTCTACAAGCTGCGCGACCCGATGACTTTGGGGATGGGCACCGAAATCAGCTCATACAATTCCGACTGGCAAAGGCTGAAGCAGGTGACGACGATACGCTAAGAGCGGGTCTCGAGAATCGTAGCAGCCGAGGCAACGAGGCTCTGTTTCAAGGTTTGACACCGCCTTGCCTTCTGGTAAAGAATCACGGGCGGAACGCAGAACCGGCAAGGAACTTGTGATGAGAACGAGAACCCACCGCGGTCGGGAGGTCATGCTCATAGTGTTGTTTGTCGCCGGCTTCAGCCTTGGCGCGCTGGCCCAATGGCAAGTCGGCGATCCAGTGTTCTCGCCGCCGTTCTTCGGCCACTACTTCTCGCTGAGCCACGGCGAAGGCTGGCCGCCACTGCCCTTCCTCCCTTACGACGTGCCGGTGTACTTCCTCGGCCCGATGCCCGGCACGACCAACCTCGCCTTCGCCTACGACGACCGGCTCCTGTCACTGAATGGACAAGCCAGCATGCAGAGCAACGAGGACCCGCCACCCGTACCTGGCGGTGACGATGGGGGCGGCTCCGGTGGTGATACCAATGCTCCGCCCCCCTCGCTACGCTTTGACTATGGCACCAACCTCTATCTCATCATCGGCCCGGCCACCAACGGAGCTGCATGGCTGCTGCTGACCAATGTCAACTCGGCCTTGCTGTATCAGTTGGAGAGCCGCTCCGCCCTGGATGCCACGAACCGCTGGGAGGCGGGCGAGGTCGTCCAGCCTGCCGCGGGCGCCACCTCGGTCCGGTTCAATGACGTTCGCCTCGGCAACCCGCCCCAGCGCTTCTTCCGGGCCAAGGTCTATGATCCCGCCCCCGCCGGCATGACCGTGGCGATTCAGGACTCGGGCTGGACGCGCGCCGTTGGTCTGTCCACCACCAACTGGAACTATTTCGTCATGGTGGAGTCGGTCAAAGAGGCCCTGCGCTCCGACGGCACGCCGTTCGTGACGGTCGGGGACACCGGCATCAAGAACGGGCTGTTGCTGGCGGGCAGCATTCCGAGGTTCCCCATTCTCATCAGCTTGGCCGCGGAAGCGATCGCGGATGATGAGATTGCGCCGCTGGCCAACTACGTCGCCGCTGGGGGGTTCATTCTGGCTGGCTCCTCCTCCTTCACTCGCCATACAAATGGCGGCTTTCGGGAGAACTTTACGTTGACCAGTCAGATGGGCCTGAGCTGCAGTCCCTCCACCAACAATTGGCACTCCAACACGTATCTCCTCAAGCTGACCGACCACCGCCTGGTTAGTCATATTCCGAGTGGGCCGTTAGTGTGGCGAATGCCGACTTCTTCGGAGGAGATTTCGTGGGGGACCTGCCAGACACATTCTGACGGCGGCGGCTTTATGGGGCCTCACCAGATTTGGCAGGTCACAACCGACTCCGGCGTCCAGGTACTGGCGTGGGGAAACTCCTCCCCCTGCTTGACCGTAAACCAGTATAGTAACGGCTGCGTCATCTATGACGCGGCCCTCCAACCGCTGATCGGCCATGGCGGCTTTGCCCCCGGCATGTACGCTTATGTCATTTTCCGGCGTGCCATTGAGTGGGCCTTCGAGTCAGCGCAACGGCCTGTGGCCAGGCTGAGCCCCTGGCCCTACGGTTACGACGCGGCCTTCATCGTCCGCCACGATCTGGAGAACCTGACCAACGAGATTGCGCACATCGAATGGTCCGCACAGGTCGAATCTGCCTACAACGCGCGGGGGGATTATTACTTCTGCACTGGCATCCTGCGCGAGGACGCGGGCCCCGGCGGGTACGACACCAATGTCATCGTGGCCAGCCTGCGCCAGGCGTGCACCACCTACGGTGCGACCGTTGGACCGCACAACGGTGGAACCTCCAATCCGGTCTGCAGTATGCCTCGAGGCAGCTATGGGTACTGGCACTGGGGACCGGACGAAGTTCTGGATCTGCAAGGCGGCAGGGACTACGCCTCGAACTCGCTGGCCATTTCCTTCGCCGATATCGAAGGCTGGCTGGGTTTGCCCCAGTGCAGTCCTCGTGTGTGGGTGGCGCCTTACTTCAACGCGACCCGCGAGGAGAGCTACTGCTTGCAGGAGCAGCTTGGCATTAAGATCACCGGCGACCAGAAGCTGACTCCCTTCCCGCACTGGACACTTTCGACGCAGACTGACGGCAAGCGGTACCCCTTCTTGAGCGAGCCGGTGAGTGACTGGTTCGTGCGGCAGGACGGCTACGCAGCGGCTGCGGTGGCGCAGTCCCTTGAGCCCTGGCACCCGCCCGGCGTGCACAACTTCGCCACGATGCACAACACGGTGGACTTCTACTACGGGCTGGGCGCACTGATCAACGTGTATTCGCACACCCTTTCCACTGGCGAGGGCAACGCCGGGAACCTGGTACCCGATTACATCCTGTCCTGCGGCAACACCAACTTTCATCCGAACATTTGGTCTGCCAACGCTCATGGTGTTTACCAGTGGTGGCTGGAGCGGTCCGAGGCACGGGTCACAGCGACTTATACCAACAGTGGCGGGGCATCCATCACCACCGTTGTGATCGCCGGAGTTCATACCAATACCGCGGTCGAGGTCCTCGTCCCCGGGCGCGCCTCCTTCCACGGCCTTGTGGTCCACACTAACAGCGGTGTCGCCAGCACGAACGACTACCGGGCCAGTGGCGGGGTCATCAAGGTCCAGGGCAGCCCCTTCCGTGACAAGCGTGCAGGTCCAGTCCACTCCGGATCCCACTGCCAACGACGACACTTACGTTCTCCGGGCAGACGACCCGAGTATGCCGGCCCCAGGGGTGTTGGCCAATGACTATTCGCCCAGCGGGTCGGCATTGACGGCTGTGCTGCTGACCAATACCCCCGGTGTGACTCTGAGCAACAACGGTGGGTTTTCATGTTCATCAACGGGCCGGTACACCTTCACCTACCAGGCGCACGACAGTCAGACCAACTATTCCCCCCCGGCCACAGTCAATGTTCTGGTAGCAGCGACGAACGCCTGGTACGACGATTTCACAAGGGCCGCCACCAACGCCGAGCCGTTGGTGCCCTGGGTGAATATCGTGTGGTCGGAGCAGTCCCAGCCTCGCGCAAACGGGGGGTGGGCAGTAGCGGACGGCGTCTTGATGGGAGCCAGTGATTGGAACACGTACACCATCGCCTGCAACACCAACGCAGCTTGGACCAATTACTCGGTAGAGGCTCGGATCAGGTTCCAGCCCGGAGCATACGGAGGGGGCATCGGCGGGCGGCTGACAGCCACGAACGGGGTGCGCTACGCGGCTTGGATCTACCCGGAAGGCTCACCTAGCCCGGCGGGCGAAAAGACCTTGGCCTTGGTTAAGTTCTCGACTTGGACAATATGGGGCGATGGTACCAACAACTCGCATGAGATGGGGCAGTACCGCCTGGCCGAAGTCGGCACTAGTTGGCACACACTGAAGCTATCGTTCAACAGCAACCATGTAGATGTCTATTGCGATGACCTGGCCAACGCGAAGATTAGCGTGTCGGACACTACCGGCTCGCCCTATCTGGATGGCAGTGTGAGCCTGGAAATGTGGAATTCGGTTGAGCCGGGCGAAGGGCCGAGTTATAACATGTCGGTGGACGACATCGTGGTGACCCCCCTGCAGTGAACACTAACCGCACAACCAATCAGGCGAAGGCAATGAATGCAAGCGAACGGTACCACAACGGGACGCTACTGGGCACTCGCCTAGGCAGGGCCAATCTCGTCCCCCCAGTGGTGATGGCACTTCTTTGCTTCCTATGTAAGTCCTGGGGCCAGGGGACCATGACCATCACCTTTGAGGGGCCGCCTCCCCAGCCGCCCGGAACGCGCTCCCACTTAGCCACCTACTCCGAGTCAGGCATGTTGTTCGTGGATGGTCCTGATGCCTTAGTCCGTGTTGGCAGCGGTGTGGCTGGAGTCCCAGATAATGGGACCACCTATCTGGGAACCGGAGTGAATACCACCGCTACCGTCAGCTCCCTTTCTGGAGTGCCGTTTGGCCTGAGTTCCTTCGATGTCGCCAGGTTCTTCGGCCTGCTTACCCCCGCCACGCTTCAGGTGATCGGCGTTCGGTTGGATGGGACGACCATCACGAATAACTTCACCCCTAGTGGAAGCAGTTTCCAAACCTTGCAGCTTGGGTCAGGATTCGTGAACCTGAACACGGTTTTTCTCACTGGCGGGTTTGCGTTTGACAACGTGGTCGTGGGCATCCCCGAGCCGTCGGCAGGCGCGCTGATCGTGCTTGCAGCCCTCTCCATGTTGGGCTCGTCACGGATGAGGGAGGCGCGCGCGACTACTCGACGTTTCTGAAACAGGCGTTCGGAATGTTCGCCCTTGAGGGGAGAAACTTCGTTGGCTGCCGGCGGCCCACCGCGCTTCGCCGGTAGTCTGTCTGGCCTGCTGTGAGCCTCTTTTGGGTCTGCTCACGTCCTTCAAAGTCCCGCGTCGTGGCAACTGAAACACTGAGCGCGCCCCGGCTACTTTCCTGACGGGGGTTAGTTAATGAGATTGATTCCGGTGAGATGACCGGGGTTTTTCAGCAGCGTTTTCCGTTCGCAAAGCAAACCAGACCTCACTTTTTGCTGATAACTTCCAGGTGGGAAAATAGGAGCGCTCCGGGGGAGGACTTCGGCGCTTGTCGCCAGATGCGCCGGAGCGGCCATCAGCGGTGCGCCCGGCAGGGGACCCAGGCGACCCAGGCCCGCCGTTTGGGGCTTAACTCGCCGTGGCCGGCGCGCCGCTCGGGTTCGCCGTCCAGTTTGCGTTCTGCAGTTCCCAAGCCAGACGACGCAGCCAACGCTTGAGGTTGCACGCCGCGCCAATGAAGTAGTTCTGCAGTTTGACTTTAGCCAGTCCGCGGTAACGCGCTCGGCGCAAGCCATGGGCCCGAACCAACTCGCTCTGCGTGCCTTCAATGGCGTTGCGGTGCCGCATCCTTTCTTTGAAGGACTGGGTCTTCTGTTCCTGTCGGCGCGCTTGCAACACCGTATGATGTTCCCCGACCACCAAACTGCGGTGCGGGTGGTTGGCTTTGATGCAGGCTTGACGCAGGGCACACGCCGCGCAAGTGGCCGTGTCCCATTCAAACCGATAGGACCCTCGACCCGTGGCCTGCTCCTCCAAACGGCTGCACTGGGTGTTCGGATGTCCCGCTGGACAAATCGCCTCTCGTCGCTCCACTGTGACTTGGAAGGCCTCGCTGGTAAAACGGCCCTCATTGTTGTGGGCGGCGCCGGGTGCCGGACCGATCAATTCGCGACCCTCGGCCTGCGCCTCCACTAGCTTCTGGGCGGAGATATAAGCCGCATCCACATACTGGACCGAAGGTTTGTCTAGCCCCATGACCTGCTGTTCGGCCTCCATTTTGAGTGCCCCCTCCTCGTCACTCTCCCGCGCCGGATGGGTCACCATGCCGGTAACGAAATTGCGCGTCGGTTCTCCGGCCGCCAGCACCGCTTCACTGACCGTCTCGGCCACCTGCACTTTGTAGCCCACATGTTCCTTGCGCTGTTCACCCTTGCCTTTGCTGGCATAGGTCGCGCTGGGATCATGCGGATTTTGCACCCGCTCCGAACCCAACTGCTCCTTGGCCTTGGGCCGCGGCGCCGCCTCAGCCGCCAGCACCTCAAACTGCTCATCAAACACCCGCGCCAACAACTGCGCTTGCTTTCCCGCGGCCCACTTCGGGTCCGGCGCCTGGGCCAGCCAATGGAGCACTTGCTGGGCGGCCGCGCCCGCTTCGGCCATCTTGCGTGCCAACGTTTCGAGCGAGGCGCGGTAGTCGGTTTGCGTCTCGACGTAATGTTCCCATGTCTGCGACCACCAAGCCGGCCGCTGGGCGGGCGAGAGTTGTTCGGACAATTCTTGCAGGGTCAAACGCAGAGTCTCGCGCACGCAATCCAGGCGGCTCATCCGGCTGACCCGACCGAACATCGCAGTCGAATCCAGACGCTGGCGGCCTCGGCGCGCCACCAAGCCAGCTTGGATCAGTGCCTCCAGCACGGTCTCGAAAGCGAGGGGGCTCAAGTCATAATCCAGCAAGCGCTGACGGAAGTTGACCAGCGTCGTGGGATGGAACACCTCGTCCCCGACTTGCCGGTTCAACGCGAAGTTCCAGCCGGCATGGTAGCGGACCAGTTCGACGGCTTGACGATCCGGCATCGCCTCCAGATACTGCAACAGGCTCACGCCCAGCAGCAGGACCGGTTCAACAGCCACACGGCCATTGTCGCTGCAGTAACAATCCTCCAACTGGGAGCGAGCCTGCGCCAATACGGGATAGACCTTTTGGGCAAAGAGCCGGTAGCGGTCGGTGGGGGCGAAGAGTTGGCCGGAGAGCCCGGCGGTGGAAAAGAGTTCCGCTTGGGTGGAAAAGACCGGCAGGCTCATGGGACAGAACCGTGAGGGTTAACAGTCATGGCTACTTGGTGGGCTAGCGAACAAAACTATGCAAGCGGAATATGAAATGAAGGTGCAGGTGATTCGATCCCAGGGCCGAGCCGCCAGATTGTTCGTGAACATCCCCATGCCCCTGGCCGCCGCGCTGGACCTCCAGGCCGGCGAGCGTACCCGATGGCAGGTCCTGGGCCGTTCAGACTTGAGGTTGGTCCGCCTAAAGGCTCCTAGCCCCGCCAAAGGCTTGAAAAAGTAACCAGAGGTTCTTCAGCAGAATCGAGATTGTCATATTCTGTTGACGCCCAAAGAGTAGCTACCTTAGCCTGGAGCCGTGGCGCGGAAGCTGCCCATTCAATATCCCGGTGTGATTTATCATCCGCCTTCGCCAAGCTGCGGCGGGACGAGCGTCATGAACCGGGGCGACCGGCGTGAGCCCATCTCTGCCGGTGACCAGGACCGGCAGCGCTTGGTGGTGCAGGGTCTAAAACGACTGGGGTCGAGCGAAGCCGGCCTGCGGGCACGGCGCAAGGGCAAGCCAAGGAAGGTCACGTTGGCCCGGGAATTGCGTGCGAAGATGGCATTGGCGTTGGTTTGGATCGCGGAGCGGGTTTGGATGGCCGGCCGCGGGCATCTGGCGTGGCTGCTGCAACAGCTTGGAGCAAGTCGGCTCGCCGCCCCCACCCGCCAAGGGCTCCTGAGAATATGACAATCTCATTAACTACGTGGGGGGGGGCAAAACCTATCGTGCCGCCACTTCTGGCCCTGTTTATTCTTCTGGGCCACTGCTTAGGCCAAGGGACCATGACCATCGGTTTCGAGGGCCCGCCACCTCAGCCAGCCGGGACGTGGTCTGCTGTCGATCAGGTACTCCGAATCAGGTATGTTGTTCACTGTGCCTGCCGGTATATACAGCTTGCTGCTTGTTGGTAGCGGGCTCGCGGGACAACCAGATGATGGGACAGCCTATCTTGGAACCCTCCTGAATACCACCGTTGCAGTCAACTCCCTTTCGGGGACGCCGTTCAATTTTATTTCATTCGACGTGGCCCAGTTCCAAGGCCTACTCACCCCGCACATCCTCCAGGCAGTCGGGCTTCGACAGGATGGCACAGCGGTTACAAACGCTTTTACCGGCGTGGGCGGCAGTTTCCAAACCTTGCAGCTTGGGTCAGGATTCGTGAACCTGAACACGGTTCGTCTGACGGGCGGGTTTGCCTTCGACAACTTGGTCGTTGGCATCCCCGAGCCTTCTACAGGCACGCTGGCGCTGTTCGGAACGCTCTGCTTGCTTGGCCAGCGCGGTATGAGACGCACCGGAGCATGAAAACACCCAAGCCGCTGGCGAAGCGATGCCTCCGGATCAGCAACGCAAGAGCCAAAGGTATGATGGCCGCCGCCTGGGCCCCCTTCTGTCTTGTGGTGAGTTGCCTTGGCCAAGGGAGCGTAACCATCACCTTTGAGGGACCGCCCGCCCAGCCGCCTGGCACAGTCTCTTATACATCTACCTATTCCGAGTCAGGCATGTTGTTCGTGGATTTCTCCCTACTGCCTGGCGCTTGTGGGCAGCGGCGTGACGGGAGTCCCAGATGATGGGACAGTCTATCTAGGAACCGCCGTGAATACCACCGCTGCAATCAACTCCCTCTCGGGAGCGCACTTCAGCTTGACCTCATTCGATGTGGCCGGCTTCTACGGCCTACTCACCCCGCCCACACTTCAGGTGGTCGGCTTCCGACCGGATGGCACTACGGTTACGAACAGTTTTACCCCCGCAAACAGCTTCCAGACCTTTCATTTCGACTCGGGTTTCGTGGGCCTGAACAGCGTTAGGATGAATGGAGGGTTTGCCTTCGACAACTTGGTCGTTGGCATCCCCGAGCCCATGGTGGCCCGGCTGGTTCTTCTAGCAGCGCTGTGCGTCCTTGGCCGGCTGAGGACCAAGAACAGGCGGTCGGTACAGCGCTTTAAATGACGAACTCTCTTGGACATCATGGCCTGGCGCCAATGCGCGGCGACAAAGCCCGCAAGCTCTCGCCCGCGGCTTTTGCTCTCTTCTGTCTGGTCGCCCACTGCCTCGGCCAAGGGACCGTAACCATCACGTTTGATAGCCCGCAACCTCAGCCGCCCGGGACATGGTCCGCTGTCATGCAGTACTCGGAAGCAGGTATGCGGCTCACGGCGCCCGGCACTCAATACGCCTTGTTGTTAATCGGCAGCGGCTTGGCCGGAAACCCGGATGATGGGACCACCCATCTGGGGACCCTATTGAATACTACCATCGTGGTTAGTTCCCTTTCTGGCGTGCCGTTCGGCCTGACTTCCTTAGATGTGGCCAACGATTTCCGGCGTACTCACGCCCCCGATGCTTCGGGTGGTTGGCTTCCAGCGGGATGGCACAACGGTTACGAACGATTTTACTAACGTCGGTGACAGTTTCCAAACCGTGCAGCTTGGGTCAGGATTCGTCAACCTGAACACGGTTCGTCTGACTGGCGGGTTTGCGTTTGACAACGTGGTCGTTGGCATCCCCGAGCCGTCGGCAGGCGCGCTGATCCTCCTTGCACCTGCCGTGGCCTCTGGTTATGCGCGGCTGAGGCGCAGGCGCCCAGGAGAAGACTCCAGACTGCTGCTGCGCTAATACGCTGCGCCGGCGAGTGCCCACCCATAGAGACGTTGCATTCCGATATAGCCGTTCATTAGACGGAACAAAACCAAAAACGTTTCGCCCGGAAACCGTTGACACGGCCCTCCGACTTATGAGAGGATTGACGGCGCAACGCAGCAGATGCAAGGAACCTGTTATGCACCTAACCATTCAACGCGGTTTTAAGGTCACGCTCACAGTGTTGTTTGTCGCCGGCGTTCAGCCTCGGCGTCTTGGCCCAATGGCAAGTCGGCGAGCAAGTGTTCGTCGCCGCCGTTCTGCGGCCACTACTACTCACTGAGCCTCGACGCAAACGGGCCGCCCCTGCCGGCTTCCCTCCCTTACGACGTGCCGGTGTACTTCCTCGGCCCGATCCCCGGCACGACCAACCTCGCCTTCGCCTACGATGACCTGGCTCCGGCCACGGAATGGCGCAGGCCAGCAGCCAAAGCAACGAAGACCCGCCACCCGTGCCCGGAGACGACAACGGGGGCGGCCCGGGCGGCGGCACCAATTCTCCACCACCTTCCTATCCTCTTGATTTCGGCACCAACCTCTATCTCCTAATCGGCCTCACCAATGCCGTCAGCGGCTCTACGACCAATTGCGAAGCCTGGCTGGTCCTCACCAACACCCACTCTCCTAACTACTATCAACTCCTGAGCCGACTCCGCGTGGTTGGGCCTCCCTGGGAACTGGGCGAAATCGTCCAGGACACCGGCAGCACCCAGCAGGTCAGCTTCAGCAACGTCCGCATGGACTATCCCTCCCAACGGTTCTTCCGCGGCGCAGGCGGCGACCGGGTCGCGTCCATCGCCCTGGACCCCGATTACAATCTGGCCGTGGAACCCGCTTCACTCAACGACACCGTGCAGACGGGCAAGTTCAGGATTACCCTCAACCCCACCACCAGTTCCAGCGTCATCGTGGTCTATCAGGTCAGCGGTTCGGCCAGCAACCGGGTGGACTACAGCGGCCTCGGAAACACGGTAACAGTCTACCCGAACCCCGGCTTCACCACAATCGAAATTAATCCGCTCTATGACACCCTGCCCGAATTCGACGAGTCGGTTACTCTGACGCTGGTCCTGACGAACGGCTATCTGATCGAGCCCAAGAAGGCGAGCGCCACGATGAAGATCTACGACCCACGCCCTGCCGGCATGGCCGTGGCCATCCACGACTCGGGCTGGACGCGCAGGCTCTAGCCTGTCCACCACGAACTGAAACTACTTCGTATTGCCGGAGTCGGTCAAAGAGCCCTTGCGTTCGGACGGCACGCCCTACGCGGTGGTAAGCGATCTGGACATCGCTCACGGGGTCTTGCTACAACCAACAACACTCCCAAATATCCCATCCTCATCAGCCTTGCCGCTGAGGTTATTCGTGACGACGAGATAGCGGCCCTGACCAATTACGTAAAGCCCGGCGGTTTCCTGCTCGTGGGCTCGTCGTCCTTCACCCGGAGCACGAATGGCACTGCCCGCACGAGTTTCCCATTATCGGGCCAAATGGGCATCAGTTGCAACCCGTCCACCACTAGCTGGGCCAACAACACGTATCTCGCACCAGAGACTGACCATCGTCTTGTCAGTCACATTCCGCAGCCGTGGATGAATTGGCGAATGCCGTCCTCTGCCGAGGAAACCTCGTGGGGCACATGCCACGACAGCCATAAGTTTTCCACCCCGCACCAGATCTGGCCCGTGTCTGTGTCGGACGCCCAGGTGCTGGCAAAAGGGGACGATTGGAACTTGCCCTACCTGGCGGTGAAGCAGCATGAGAGGGGGCAATTTATCTACCATGCAACGTTTCAGCCACTGATCGCGCACGGCGGCATCGGCCCAGGCATGTATGCCTACGCGATCTTCCGGCGCGCGATCGAGTGGGCCTTCGAGTCCGCCCAGAGGCCGGTCGTAAAACTGAGTCCCTGGCCATACGATTACGACGCAGCCTTCACGGTGCGGCACGACCTTGAGCATTACGTGTTGGAAATATTCGCAGGTAATCACCTCGGCGCAGGTCGAAGCGAGCTACGGGGCCAAAGGGGACTATTATTTCTCCACCGGGGCAATTACGAACGAAGGGGTGAATACTGAGACCATTATTGCGGGCCTCAGGCAGGCAGTAGCCCACGGTGCGACCATCGGCCCTCACAACGGCGGGTTGCCAAATCCCAGGCTCAGCGCCGACGCGCCCTGCTCCTTCATCCCGAGCGACTATCAGTATTTTCATTGGGGGCCGGATGAAGCCTTCGATCTGCCAGGCGGGGGCGGTTACGCCTCAAACTCGGTGGCGATCTCCTTCAGCCAGATTGAGAATTGGGTCACAAATCAGGATGTGGAGCCCCGTGTCTGGGTCGTGCCCTACTTCAACGGGACGCGCGAAGAGTCCTACCGAATCCAGGAACAACTGAACATCAAGATCAGTGGCGAACAGAAGCTCGGCCCTTTCCCGCACTGGACGCTTTCGACGCAAACCGACGGCAAGCGATATGCCTTCCTCAGTGAGCCGGTAAGCGATTGGTATGTCGGCTACCTCGTGGCCCAGGCGGTAGGGGAGTGGCAGGGGGTTGTCGGGATCAACGGGCTGCATACCACGAACAGCCTGCGTAGCGCAGTGGACTCCTATTACCGCTTGGGCGCGCTCGTTAACTTCTATTCGCACTCGCTTACAGCCATTACTAACGATGACCAAGCCGGCGCCGCGAATCTGATGGCAGATTATGTTGCGTACTGCATGGATACCAATCGCTTCCCGAGGCTCTGGTCTTCCAACGCGCGGGAAGTCTATCAGTGGTGGCTGAAACGCTCCCCGGCGCAGGTCACAGCCACCTACAGCACCAACGGGAGCCACCCGGTTGCCACAGTGGCGATCAGCGGGGCACAGGACACCAACACTGCGGTCGAGATTCTTGCGCCGGCCGCTGGTCTGGTGTTTGTTTCCGAGGTGCGAGCGAACGGCCAATTGGCGGCGGCCGACAGTTACCGCGCCAGCGGCGAGTGCATCAAGGTCCGGGTGGGAACGACCGTAACCAACATCCAAGTGGAGTACTATGGCGGGCCAAGAGCGCATGACGACACATACAGGGTGGCCCAAGACGGCTCCTTGACCGTCGGCGCGGCAGCGGGGGTCCTGAGTAATGACTGGGCGGGGACTTGGACCGGCTTGTTTGCCCTCACCAACACGGCGCCCCAGCACGGCACTCTGGCATGGAATCAGAACCTGGATGGCGGCTTCACGTACACGCCCGCCAGCAACTTCTGGGGAACGGACTGCTTTACCTACCAGGCGGGGGATACCCAACAACATGACTTTGGCACTGCGTTCGTGACGATCCATGTGGATAAGGCGAATGCGGTATTCTATGATGACTTGACCAGATGCACCGGGAGCGCTCTTGATCCCTGGCAGGTGGCTCCTGCGCCGTGGGGTGGGCAGTGGAGCCTTGGCAGCGGCATGTTGCAGGGAAGCAGCCAGCCGTGGAAGTACGCCTTCTGCTATTATGACACGAATTGGACCAGTTATTCGGTTGAGGCTACGGTGCAATTCCCAGTCGGTGCGTTTGGGGGTGGGATTGGTGGGCGTTTGAACGCGTCCTCGGGAGCCCACTATGCGGCCTGGATTTACCCGGAAGGCTCAGCGGGCGGTTCTAACATCTTGGCAGTGATCAAGTTCTCGGATTGGGAGCACTGGGGCAATGACGCGGCGGCGACCAACTACACCCGGATGGCTCACACCAACTTAGCGAGCGTGGGCACCACAAGTCACACGCTGAAACTCACTTTCAATGGAAATAACATCGCCGTCTATTACGATGATCTTGTGACCCCGAAGATCAGCACATCTGACACCAACACGGCTTATTCGAGCGGCGGGGTGAGTGTGGACATGTTTACTTACCCAACAACTTACTTCATGTCGGTGGATGAATTGAGCGTCACCAATGCTCCCTGAAAGTGGAAGGTAAAGTAGAATGAAAGCCTCTTTCGTGAATATGACTGAACCGCTCAGACGACCATGGGGGACCGCCCTCATTAGTAAGCGAGTCAGCACGATCCTCTGCTTAGCGCTTGCGCTTGGGGAGTGCCTCGGCCAGGGGACTATGGTGTTGACGTTCGAAGGCCAGCCGAGAGGAACGCTACGCCAGACTGGCCCGTACTATGAGGGGGGCATGCAATTTCGGGCTATTCCGATGGGAGCCCTGTACCTTTCGGGTGGCGGCATCACTGGACATCCAGACAATGGAACAGGCTGGCTTCTAGTCCCTGACAACGGCGCCCCGAACAACGGTTTGGAGTTTGGCAGCACCGACGGCATAACGCTATTCAACATGGTTTCCTTTGATGCGGCGGAAGAGGCAGGTTTAGGAGCCACGACGCTCACGGTTGTCGGCTACAAGCCTCAGATCATGGGCCCAACCACTGTGGTCACGAACGTCTTTACGCTGGACGGAGTGAATGATGGAACAGGACCACTTCAGGATTTCCAGACGTTCTACACCGACTCAAGTTTCGTGGGTTTGCTCCGGGTTGACGTTTACGCCCGGTTTTCGCTGGACAACTTGGTGATGGGCAACGTTCCTGAGCCATCCGCTGCCGCGCTGATGCTCCTTGGAATCTGCTGCGCCTACTGGCGGTCCACCCGCAAGAGCAGACGGTGATGAGCACGAGGCGGCCCTTCATCATTGGCGAGCGAGCCAGCACGATCCTCTGCCTTGCCCTTGTGCTGGGGGAGTGCCTCGGCCAGGGGACTATGGTGTTGACGTTCGAAGGCCAGCCTCGTGGAACCACTAGCGACCTGAGGGGGTACTCCGAGTCTGGCATGCATTTCGGTGCCCTCGGTGCTGAGAGTTTGCTGTGGGCTGGCGGCGGGATTGCCTCCCGACCGGAGAACGGCACCGCCTATCTGCAAGCTACACTCCACGCTAACCTCGGGTTCGGCTTCTTCACCTTTCCTTCAACGTGGTTCAGCTTTCTTTCCTTCGACCTGGCGGAGTACGACACCAGCTATCCCGGCCCCGTGATGGTTCAGGTGATTGGCTACGGGGGGCAAGGCGCAAGGTTCACGAACACCTTTACCACCGACGGCATCAACGACGGGACCGGCCCGCTTGCAGACTTCCAGACCTTCTATCCCGACTCGCAATTCGCCCAGGTGAACCGGGTGGACATTCTCACCGGGCATTTTTCCATTGATAATGTGGTGATTGGCGGCGTGCCCGAGCCGTCGGCGGGCGGCCTCATTCTGCTAGCAACGCTCCTCCTATTTAGCCGGCACTGGATGAGGAGTACGCGGGCATGAAGACGCCGAAGTCATTCCAGAGGCACCAGGGACGGCTCAGAGGTGAGAGGGCGAGGTCTATCGTTACCGCCGTGGTATCTGTTCTCCTGTGTTGTCAGGCGCAATGCAATGGCCAGGGCACCATGACCTTCACCTTCGAAGGCCAGCCAAGAGGCACAAGACACCAGACTGGCCCGTATTATGAAGGAGCGATGCAGTTTCTGCCTATTCCCATGGGAAGCTTGTACCTGTCCGGCGGCGGGTTCACCGGCTATCCAGACAACGGGACGGGCTACCTCGAAGTCCCGGATATCGGTGTGCGGTTCGGCCCGACAAATGCTTTCCCCGCGACGGCTCCCTTCAACTTGGTCTCTTTCGACGCTGCAGAGTACGGAAATTTTGGCGTCACCACCCTCACGGTCTTCGGGTACAGAGTGATGGCTTCCGCAGTCACTAATTATTTCTCGCTGGATGGGATCAATGATGGGACCGGACCGCTCCAGGATTTCCAAACGTTTTCCCTAAGCCCGAGCTTCGTGAACCTGGACCGGGTTGACATTTACGGTCGCTTCTCTCTCGACAACCTTGTCATCGCCGGCGTGCCCGAGCCGACGGCGGCTGCGCTGGCGCTCCTGGGGGCTGTTTGTGCGCTTTGGTGTGGACGCCTCGGCCGAAGACACCACGCATAGAGAGGAGAGACTCCCGCTCTTCCCGTCGCCATGGCCTGCCGACGTCACCTTCCCCAGCCTGCGGGACTGAACCCCAAACCCAATGAGCCCGCCCTCGGCTGTTACGATTCTCAAGACACGCTAATCCGTTTAGGTCCGCCGGGCGTAGGGCAGCTTCCACGGCTCGCGATATTTCACACCGACCAGCTTGTCGGCCTGGGCATCACCGACCACCTTTTCGTTCGCGGCGTCCCAGACGATCTTGCGGCCGGTGCGGTAGGCGATGTTGCCGAGGTGGGCGACGGTGGAAACGTGATGGCCGACCTCGAGGTTGAGCACCGGCTGCTGGCGGGACTTCATGCAATCCAGGAAGTTGCGCACATGGGCCGGGCGCGGGTCGGGGCTGCCGGGCTTGCGCTGGTTGTCGAGGTTGGCCCGCTTCTTCTCGGTGCGGATTTCCCAGCCTTCGTCGTTGAGGATGATGTTGCCTTCGGTGCCGCTCCATTCGACGCCCCAGGAGCGGTTGTAGAGGCCGTTGTTCAAGCCCGCCTTGTGCTCCCAGATCAGGGTGTAGTTGGGAAACTCATACACCGTCACCTGGGAGTCGGGCGTCTCGGAGTTGTCATCGAGGACGAACTTGCCGCCGCAGGAGTAGGCGCTCTTGGGCGCGTCGGGGCCCATGCCCATGAGCATCATGTTGATGAGGTGCACGCCCCAGTCGGTCATCAGGCCGCCGGCGTAATCCCAGAACCAGCGGAAGTTGAAGTGGAAGCGGTTCGGGTTGAAGGGCCGCTTGGGCGCCGGGCCGAGCCACATATCGTAGTCCACACCCGGAGGCGGGTGGGCAATCCGCCGGTTTGCCGATGCCGGGGAGCCAGTCCAGGTAGGCCCAGCCGCGCACGATGCTGACCTTGCCCAGCTTGCCGGAGCGAATGAACTCGCCGGCCTCGACGATGTGCTTGCAACTGCGCCATTGGGAACCCATCTGCACGACGCGCTGGTGACGCTTCGCGGCCTCAAGCATGGCGCGGCCCTCGTCAATGGTCGTGGCGAGCGGCTTCTCGACATAGACATCCTTCCCGGCCTGGCAGGCCAGCACGGTGGGCAAGGCATGCCAGTGGTCGGGCGTGGCAATGAGCACCACATCCACGTCCTTGCGGTCGAGCACGCGGCGGAAGTCCTTCACCGTGTCCGGCTTCTTGCCGCGCCGCTTCTCGCAAATCTCCACGCCCTTGGCGATCTTCGCATCGTCCACGTCGCAGACGACGACACAATCCACCTCGGGGTTGAGGAAGAAGCATTCGAGGTCGCCCTGACCCATGCCGCCGCAGCCGATCAGGCCGAGCCGGACTTTGCTGTTGGGCGCCGGTTCGGCGGCGCGGACGGAGCGGACGAAAGGAGAGGAGAGGCTGCTGATGGCCAGCGGCGCGAGGCCGGCAGCCAAGGTGGACTTGCCTAGAAATCTACGGCGGGAGATCTGTGTCATAACTGATGCTTTCGACGGCAGTTTACGGAACACCGTTCAACTGTCAAAACGGGGCAAAGCATGCCACGCTGATCATGAACCGTCGAGGGGAATTGAGTCACAAACGAGCGGTCCGGTCAGCGGTAGCGGAGGCTGGCCAGGTACCCCCAGGCGAGGCCCATGACCAGCCCGGCGGCATGGGCGGCATTGGCGACATGCGGCAGGATTGGGGTGAAGCAGGCAAAGAACCAGATGATCATCATCGTCACCGTGGAGGGATGCAGGTACAAGCCGGAGCCGGGATCAAACTTCCCTCGCATCCAGATGTAGCCCAGCAACCCATAAACCACGCCGGACATGCCGCCAAAAGCCGGCCCGCCGAAGAAGAACTGCGCCAGGTTCGAGCCGGCGGCGATCGCCAGCACCAGCACCGCCAGCAGCTTCCAGGACTGACGCGCCTCGATCATGCTGCCGAGATCACGCAGCCACAGCATGTTGAAGAAGAGGTGCAACAGGCCGAAATGGATGAAGATGGGGGTGACCAGCCGCCACACCTGGCCGTGCCGGATTTCTGGCAGGGTGCTGTTCCATTCGAGGAGATTGCCGCTCACCGTGTAGTCGGTAATGAACAACCTCATAATTGGCTGCGGATCGGCACCGAGCTTGGAGTAGAACGCCACTGCGACACTGATCGCGATGAGCCCGAAGGTCAGCGGGCCGAAACCATAGTCCCGCAGCGGGCGGAAAAGATGACGCCGGTCGCGCAGCTTCTTGCGGTAGTTCGCTTCGCCCTTTTCCGCCTCAGCGCGCAACTCGGCGGCGCTCTTGGCCTCGGCGCGGTATTTCGGGTCAGCCGGGTTCGCGCGAAAATCCGTCAGGAGCCGGGCCGCTTCCTCCAGTCTGTCCTCGTCATGAATCCAGATGCCCCAGCCATCCGGTTTCTCGTGTTCAAGCTGGCTCTGGATCTTCTGGACGTAAAGGTAGTCGGCAAAGATGCGGGCGGCCTTTTCCTCCGCCAGATGGCCGATCAATCGCATGTCCTTGTGGCCTGAGAAAACGACGCCCGCGCCGGCCTAACCCGCGCGCCACTTCAGCTTGACGACCTGGCCGTGCGACTTGTGCGCGGCATCCACGCACCGCAGTTCGAGCCGCATCCCCTTGCGCTCCAGCGTGGCATGGACCCACCCAGCCGGTTGGTCCGCCTGAAAGACGTAGGCCACCGGCGGCAGGTTCACCAGGTGGATGCCGCTGTCGTCCTGTTTGACGTGCCAGAAGTGGGTATGGCCGAAGATGTAGGCCTTCACCTGCTTGCGCGGGCGGATGACCTCGAACAGCGCTTCCGTGTCCTTCAGGCCGCCGACATTGCCAATCGTGCCTGGGTTGTGGTGAAGCAGCACCAGCGCGGGCTTGTCGGGATTGGCGTCGAGCGCCTTGGCCAGCCAGTCCAACTGTGCCTGGCCCAGCAGGCCCGGGGTGGCCAGCGTGGTTTCGAGCGAGTCGAGCACATACCAGTTCGCCCGCGGCGTGCGCAGCAGCGCGACCTGCCGGTCCGCCACCGGCTTCTGGGCAGCCTTCTCCTCCGGCAACACCTCCCAGAAACGTTCCCGGTGATCGTGGTTGCCCAACGCCAGATGCACCGGCATCTGGCCCTGTCGAATCGGCTGCAGCAAATCCACCACCTGGCGATAATCCCCCGTCTGCCCGCTGTTGTAGGCGCAATCGCCGGTGATGATGACTCCCGCCGGACGCTTGGGCAGTGCGACCAGCTCGCGCGACACGTTCAGGAAGTGGTCCGTCATGTTGATGCCGCGCGCCACCAGCCCGCGGTCGGCGGCGATATGGGTGTCGGCCAGCAGCGCCCAGGAGTTCGGGTCGCTCCGTTTGGCCGCCGCCAGCAGGCTGGGGCTCAACGCGAGCGCCGCGCCGCCGGCCAGGGAGCGAACCAGAAACTGCCGCCGCGAGATGGGTTGCAGATGAATCGGCATGAACTCTACCTACGCGCCCTGGGGCTGTCGCTCAAGCCAAAACTCCTGTTACTCTGCCTCCAGGCTGACTCGCACAAACCGCGGCCAGTAGAGCCGCGCATCCTTGAACAGCTCCCAGAAATCCCAGGAATTGGCCGCGTAAGTAATCAGCAGCTCATCTCGCGCGCCAGTCAACTCCGGATGGGCTTTGGCCGCGTAACAGAAGGCTTTGGACGGCCAATCCATCTCGGGGCAGCGATACACCTGGGCCGGCTCACCCCACGGCCCAGCCAGCGCCGGCGCCAGCCGCAACAGTATTCTCCCCCCGATGCCCTCGGAGTAAACCGCGGCGTAAGCCTTGCGCCCGGGCAGCCAGGACACCGAAAACTCACTGCCGAGGCTGGGGAAAACGGGTGTCACCTTCTTGCAATCCTCCTGCCACACACCCTTGGCCAGAAAGCGCCAGTGCGCGAAATCGGCAAACTGCTCCGCCGGCACACGGGCCAGGACCATGCCGTTCGGCATGCCTGCCTTCTTTGCTTCCGGGCGCGAGTCGCCGCCAAAGACATAAGCATAATCGCCGTCGCGCACCACCGCCCCGCCGAAGATCAGGGCCCCTTTGCCTGAGATCTTCGTAAAGGGAACCTTCGTCTGGGTGATGCGCCACTGGAGCGGCGGCGCGTCGGGGTTCGCCACATGGGCGAGCCAGCCATCCACCAGCTTGAACCCAAACGGCGTGTCGCTGCGCACCGTCACGACGCGTTGCAGGAAGAAATAAAGCCCGCGGCTGGTCCTCGTGCCGTGAGCGAGCCAGAAATAGTCGCGCTTCGAGCCGTGCTCCGGCTTGATGAACGAGGCGGGCTTGCCATCGGCGGCGGTGCGGTAGAAGAACTCCGGCGCGTTGGTTCCGCGCTGCAGCGCGACCGAGTTGTTGATCATGCGCGCGTTCCGGCGCTTGCCCTCCTTGACCTCGCCCACAAACGTGTCGCTGAACAGCCAGAGCGTCGTGTCATCGCCGAGCGGAATGGAATAATTGCCGTCCGCGCCAATCCAGCCTGACTCCCTTTGGAACAATGCATCCCACTCAGGGGCAGCCTTTCCCAATAGCTCCGAACCCCCACTCGCATTGAGCGCCACCAGCAACGGCAGGGCGGGTATGAGCAATCTCCAGCCGGGTCGGGAGCGCCGCCAGGTTTTGGAGTGCGCCAGTGCTCTGGCGCTTTCGAGAAGCATCCGGCCCCAGCCAAAGCGCCAGAGCACTGGCGCATTCCAAGGCGCTAGCGCGCTCACGCTAGCTTCCAACCCTTCCGATATTTGCCGCGGACGTATTGCGCCGCCTCGGGACAATTCTTCGCCTTCAGCTTCACCGGGTCCCACTCGATCTTCTTGCCCGTGCGATAGGCGACATTGCCCAGTTGATTCGCCTCGGTCAGCGCGCCCGCGTAATCGAAGTTGCACGTCGTCGGCCCGCCGGTCTTGCACGCCTCGATCCATTCCTTCCAATGCCCGATGGAATTGGGAATGAACGGGTCCGGCCGCTTGAAGTCCGCGAACTTCTCTTCCGGCAACAACACGTGCTTCTGATAGTCGGCGAGCAGCATTCCCTTGTCGCCGATGAACAGAACCCCGTCGCCCCAGCGGGGGATCTTCTGCTCGGTGTAAGGCGCGGGCTTGTCCTCGCCCTGATACCACGTCAGCCTCAGGGGCGGCTGGTCGCCGCGCGCGCCATATTCGTAGGTGACGTGGTACGAAGCGGGCGCGGTCTCCGGGTTGACAGGCGGGCCGTGGGCTTCGATCGTGAGCGGATGCCGCAGCTTGAGCGCCCAGAACGGCAGGTCGTTCCAATGGCTGCCCAGGTCCGTCAGCGTGCCGCCGCCGAAATCCCAATACTTATACCATCGCGGCTGGCCGGTGATGTAACTGGGATGAAAAGGCCGCTCCGGCGCCGGCCCCAGCCACAGGTCCCAATGCAGAGACGGTGGCACCGGCACAGTCTCTGTCGGCCGGTCGCCACCACCCCAGGCGCGCGAGACCCACACGTGGACTTCGCGCACCGGCCCGACGGCCCCGCTCTGGATGAGTTCCACCACGCGCCGGTAATTGTTGGTGGCGTGAATCTGGGTGCCCATCTGCGTGGCGACGCCGGCTTTGGCGGCCGCCTCCGCCAGAATCCGGGCTTCCCACACGCTGTGCGCCAGCGGCTTCTCGCAAAAGACGTGCTTGCCCAGTTGGAGGGCCGGCAGCACCGCAAAGGCGTGCGTGTGCTCCGTCGTGGCCACCACCACCGCGTCAATATCCTTGCTCGCGTCGTAGAGCTTGCGGAAGTCCACGTACTTCCTCGCCTGGGGATACTTGGCGGCGGCGGCGTTGAGGTGCTCCTCGTTCACGTCGCACAGCGCCACGATATTCTCGCTGCTGACCTCGGCGGTGTCCGCCGCACCGCGCCCGCCCGCGCCGATGATGGCGATGTTGAGCTTCTCGTTCGGAGAAACGCGGCGGGGTTGCGGCCGTGCAATGACCGAGCCGGTGAACGCGGTTGCGCCGGCGGCCAAGGCGGAGGAATAAAGGAACTGACGCCGCGTAAGCGGGCGGGAGGAGAGCGAAGTTTTGCGCATGGCCCTTTCCTACGCTGGTCGTTCTGGCGGGACAAGCACATTTTCCGGAACTAACCTTACCCGTTGCTTGCCGAACCAGCGGGCTGTCGTAAAGTAGATCACGGTTTGCGGCGGCCAACTGATTCTTTTTGTATGGCGACAAATGCGGTGGCGGCACAATCGCCCTCCTGGTTGCAGCGGGTGCTCATTGGGCGTAATCCCAAGCGCACGCTGGTGCGCATTGTCGTCCTCGTAGCCGTTTCCCTGGTCCTGTTCAAGTTCGTGCTCCAGCCGATTCGCGTCCAGGGCAGCAGCATGCTGCCGACCTACCGGGAAGGGGGCATTCATTTCGTCAATCGCCTCGCTTACCTCTTCCACGCGCCGCGCCGCGGGGATGTGGTGGCCATCCGGATGCTGGCGGGCGAACACGTCATGTATATGAAGCGCATCGTCGGCCTGCCCGGCGAAACCGTGGCCTTCCGCCAGGGCCGCCTCTACATCAACGGACAACCGCTGGCCGAGCCCTACGTCCAACTGCGGGGATACTGGGAACACGAACCTGAGCCAGTCGGGCCGGACCAGTACTATGTCGTGGGCGACAACCGTGAAATGTCCTGGGATGACCATACCAAGGGTCGGCCAACCCGCGACCTCATCGTCGGCAAAATCTTCCTGTGAAAGCCTGGTCCTTCCGCCTCCTGCTCCTCGCCGTCCTCCTTGCCCTGGGCTTCTGGGGCTGGCGCATCCTCTTTCCCAGCCCGGAGAACGTCATTCGCCAACGGCTGGGCGAGCTGGCCAAAACCGCCTCCTTCTCGTCCGACCAGGGCCTGCTGGCCACGGCTTGGAACGCGAGTTCGCTGGGCGAGTTCTTCACTCTCGACGCCGAGATCACCGTGGATGTGCCGGGTTCCCAGCACACTTTCACCGGACGCGATGAGTTGCTCCAGGCCGCAGTGAGCGCCCGGAAGGCCGTCAGCAACCTCACCGTCAAGTTCCCCGACATCAAGGTAACCCTCGCGCCCGACAAAACCTCGGCGGTCGTTTACCTCACCGCCCAAGGCAAGGTCTCCGGCGAGAAGGATTTCTTCCTGCAAGAGCTGCGCCTGCGCCTGACCAAGGTCAAGCGCGATTGGCTCATCCACCGCGTCGAGACAGTCAAGACGCTCTCTTAGCTCCGAACGCTGGGGCTCGCCTTACCGGTTCGCGCTGCGCGGCCCTTCTTTCCCGGGAGCGCGTCCGGCGCCGGCGAGCTTGAAATCCACCTGCTTCTTGAAGGTGTCCACCTTCGCCACCTGCACCTCGACGCGGTCGCCCAGCTTGAAGACCCGCCGCGTGCGCCGGCCGAGAAGCTGGCTGCGCGCCGCGTCAAACTGGTAGAAATCGTCGCTCACCCCCGAAAGCGGCACCAGCCCGCTCATCCCCAATCCCGGCACATCCACGAAGAACCCGAAGTTCCGCACGTCGGTCACCAGCGCCTCATGCCGCGGCGGATGCGCCGACTTGAGCTGCCCGTTCAGGAACGCGAACATCTTCACGTCGCGGCTGTCCCGCTCCGCGTCATCCGAGTTCCGCTCCGTCTCGGAAATGTGTTCGGCCGCTTCCTTAAGTGGCCGCACCGCCACGCGCTGGCCGGTCTGCTGGAACAGCGCCCGATGCACCACCAGGTCCGCGTAGCGCCGAATCGGCGAGGTGAAGTGCGTGTATTTCTTCTTCGCCAGCCCGTAATGGCCCAGCGGCTCGACCGCGTAGCGCGCCCGCATCAGCGACCGCAGGAACCCGATCTTCAAGGCCTGTCCGATGGCCAGCCCGTTGAGCTTCTCCAGCAGCCTCTGCACTTCGTGGCGGTTCGACAGGTTGCCGCACTGAATGTGATGGCTCAGCACCTCCTCCCGGTATTCCTGGAGCCGTCGGTCGTCCGGCGGCTCGTGGATGCGATAGATCGCCGGGCGATTCAAAGCCATCAGCCGCCCGGCCACGGCCTCGTTGGCCAGCAGCATGTACTCCTCGATGAGCTGGTGCGAAATGTCGTTCTCCACCTTCTCCATCCGCAACACTCGCCCGCGCTCATCGAGCCGAATCTTGGTTTCCGGGAAGTCCAGATCCAGCGACCCCGCCTTGAACCGCACGCGCCGGATTCTCTGGGCTAGCCCATTGGCGTCGTGCAGCATTTGCTCGATCGGGTCCTGCGGCTGGCGCTGGAGCAGCGCCAGCACTTCCCGGTAGTTAAACCGGCGCTGCGAGCGGATCACGGCCGGATAGAACTGCGTTCGCAGCACGTGCCCCTCTGCCGACAGCAGGAACTCCACGCATTTGGTCAGCCGTTCCACCTGCGGTTTGAGCGAGCACAGCTCATTGCTCAACGCCTCCGGCAGCATCGGCACCACCCGGTCCACCAGGTAGGTCGAGTTGCCCCGCCGCGCGGCCTCCTCGTCCAGCGCCGTGCCCGGCTTCACGTAATGCGACACGTCGGCAATGTGGACCCACAGCTTCCAATGCCCCGGCCCGGCGTGTTGCAGGCAGATCGCGTCATCGAAATCCTTCGCGTCCTCAGGATCAATGGTGACGACCGGGTGACTCCGGCAATCCGTGCGCCCGGCTCTCTCTGCTGGCTTGACTTCCTGCCCAACCGACTCCGCCTCATGTAGCACTCGCTTCGGGAAATGCAGCGGCAGCTTGTATTGCCGGATGACCGAAAGCATGTCCACCCCCTCGGCGTCCGGCGCCCCCAGGACCTCGACGATCGCCCCCTCGGGACTCACGTGACGCGACTTCCACTCGCGCAGCTCCACCACCACCTTGTCCCCCACCCGCGCCGGCCGCCCCGTGTCGCGCGGCGGCGTTACCAGAATATCATGGGTAATCCGCGGGTCATCCGGGATGACGTAGAAGAACTGCCGGCCCCGTTGCAGCGTGCCGACCAGTTGCGTCCGCGCCCGCTCCAGCACGCGGACCACGCGCCCAGTGACCTCCTCCGCCGCGGTCCGCCGCGGAATGCGCGGCAGCACGTCCCGCCGCACCAGCACATGGTCCCCGTGCATGGCCGTCGCAGTCGCATCGAACGGCACCCGGATGGTCGGCACCTTCGGATCGTCCGCCTGCACGAAGCCCACCCCCTGGCGGTTCATCCGGATGCGGCCCGGCACCAGGTCGGCGGCCAGCGGCAGCGCGTAACGGTTGCCCTGCTTGATGCGGGCGATCTGCCCGTTCCGTTCCAACCGCGCCAGCACGTGTTCCAGTTCTCGTTGCTGGCTGTGGCGCAGCCCCAGTTGCGCCCGCAGCTCCGCGGCATTCCGCGGCGTGTAATTGGCCCGGTTAAGCAGGTTTAGTATCTTCTGTTCCATATCAGGTGAATTGCCCCAAGTGAGGTATCGGGGGACAATGTGCACCACCGTACCTCGGGCGTCTAGCTCAATCGCTTCCTCCGCGACACAAACCCGCTGCCCTCCAGGTAAAACCGCAAGGGCAAATGCGCTGCTTTCGTCAGCCCAATCCGCGCAGTTACAACCACCGGCCCCCATTGCCTTCGGAACTTCTGCACCGCCGGATTCCGCGCGATGAACAGCGGCGACCTCGCGTCACATAGATCAACGCCGTCCAATCCGCGGTCAATAGCCATTGCCTGGCACAACTTGCCTGGCCCGTTGGTCAGGTCCCTGGTCGCCGCCACCGGCCGCCGCTTCCGCATCATCTCCTCCCCCAACCGGACTTCCACCGCCCGAATCAGCACCGCCTCGGCCACCCCCGCCGGCTGGCACACCGCGTTCATGCAAGAGTAGTTTCCGTAGATCAGATACACGTACCCGTGCCCCGGCCCCCCGAACATCACCCGGTTCCGTGCCGTTGGCCCCGGTGCGCCGTGGCAGGCCGGATCACCAACCAAATAGGCCTCGGTTTCGACAATCGCGCCGCCGCACGGCCCGGTCCCAGTATTCCGGATGAGCCAATGCCCCAGCAGCGCCGGCGCGACCACCTTCGCCGACGGCTCGTAAAAACCCCGCGGCAGCGGCTCAAAGCTTCTCATCTTGCGCCCGGACTATATGGCCCGCCACCCTTCCCCGCAACCTGCCCGGCGCCTCCGGCTCCCATCCCACTAAGGGGCAACAGCTCTTCCAAAGCCGCCCCGAGCTGCCGTGTTCTCGACGGCGTGTCCCGAACCGACTAGCCTGCGCGCTGTGTTCGCCGCCCTGTTATGCACGTTATTGTTCTCGATCTCCATCACCTGCGGCCACCGCTCGGCCAAGCTTATCGGTGGGACCGAGGCCAATTTCTGGCGGCTCAGCCTTGCCACGCTGTTGCTGGGCGCCTGGGCCTATGTGTTTGGCATCGGCCTCGGCGGCGCCGCCTTTCCCCTCTTCTTCCTGAGCGGCGCGGTCGGCATCGGCATCGGCGACGTCGCCTTCTTCCAGACCTTGCCCCGCCTCGGCTCGCGGCTAACCGCGCTGCTCCTCGGCTGCCTCAGCGCCCCGCTGGCCGCCCTCATCGAGTGGATTTGGCTCGGGACCACGCTCAGCCTGGCGCAGGTGTTGTGGGGCCTGTTCACCGTCGGCGGCGTCGGTCTGGCGCTGATGCCAGGTGAACATCTGCACCGCACCCGCCGCGACCTGTGGGTCGGGACGCTCTTTTCCGTGCTGGCCTCCGTGTGTGGAGCGCTCGGCGGTGTCCTCAGCCGCCGGGCCTATGAGGTGGCCCACGCCACGGGTGAACACCTTGACGGCGGGAACGCCGGTTTCCAACGTGTCCTCGGCGGCGTGCTGCTCGGGGGCCTGTGCCTGCTCATCGTCAAGCGCCGCGCCTTCAAGATCCAAGCCCACGCCCCGCGCGAGTTCGTCGTCGCCGCCTCCATCAGAAAATGGCGCGGCGCATGGCCGTGGGTGCTGGTCAATGGTTTCGCCGGTCAGACGCTCGGGGTCAGTTGCATGCAATGGGCGCTGGAAACCACGCCCGCCGGCATCGTCTTCGCCATCCTGGCCATCACCCCCATTGTCATCATCCCCTTTGCCCTCTTGCTGGAAGGCGAGCGGCCCACGGCTCGCTCGTTGCTCGGCGGCGCCATTGCCGTAGGCGGCGTCATCGCCCTGGCGTTGTCGGGCTGAGAGCCATGTGCTGCGCTCCGCCCTTGGCAAGCCCGCGGATTCTGAGATGCTCCCGCGCGTGTTCACCCGGCTGTTGATCGCAATCCTTATGACCCTTTCAGCCCATGCTGCCTCCGACCAAACTGGCCCGCTGAGCACGAAGCTCGACGCATTGTTCCAGGACTTTAACCGGCCTGGCGCGCCCGGCGCCAGCGTGATGATCATCCATCACGGGAAAGTCGTCCTGGCCAAAGGCTACGGCCTCGCCGACGTCGAGGACAACATCCCTTGCGGCACCGACACCAACTTTCGCCTCGCCTCGGTCACCAAGCAGTTCACCGCCATGGCCGTGATGATCCTGGCCGAGCGCAAGAAGCTCTCGTTTGACGAACACCTGACTGACTTCTTCCCCGATTTCCCGACTTACGGCAAGCAGATCACCCTGCGCCATCTCTTGAACCATACCTCCGGCTTGATTGACTACGAGGATGTCGTCCCGAAGGGGACGGAGATTCCCGTCCTCGACCGCGATGTCTTGCGCCTGCTGCTGCGTCAAGACAAGACCTACTTCCCGCCCGGGACCAAGTACCGTTACAGCAACTCGGCCTATGCCCTGTTGGCCCAGATCGTGGAAGCTCGCTCAGGCAACACCTTCGCGTGCTTCCTGCACGAGAACATCTTCCGGCCGCTGAAAATGACCAACACGCTGGCCTACGAGCAGGGCTCGTCGGTCGTGCCCCACCGCGCTTACGGCTACTCATCTGCTGGAATCACTTTCAAGCGCACCGACCAGAGCCTGACCAGTTCCGTACTGGGCGATGGCGGAATTTATTCCTCCGTCGCAGACCTTTACCACTGGGACCGGGCGCTGTACACGAGCAAACTAGTGAGCGGCAAGATGCTCCGGCTCGCCTTCACCTCGGGCCCGGCCACCGACCACCCCGGCACCGGCTACGGCTTCGGCTGGTTCATCGGCCGGTATCGCGGCCTGCGGGAAATCTGGCACAGCGGCAACAGCCTCGGCTTCACCACGCGCATCGCGCGTTTCCCCGAGAAGCAGTTCGCCGTCATCATCCTCGCCAACCGCAGCGAGGCCAAGCTTGCCGAATTCCCCCACCGCATCGCCGACTGGTATTTGCTCGCCGTCGAATAGCCCGGATTTGTTGTGGCTTCCGGGGCAATTCTTCCATACCCTTCGTCGCCTATGGAAAAGACTCTTACCGAATACACCCGCAGAACTCTGGCGAAGCAGGTGGAGGACGTTGTCCTGTCCACGCCGATCACGGACATTCACACACACCTCTACGAGCCTGTTTTCAAGGCACTGCTGCTCTGGGGCATTGATGAGCTGCTCGTCTATCACTACCTGGTGGCCGAGGTGTTCCGCTACCACGACCTGCCCTACGACAAGTTCTGGTCGCTCCCCAAGACCCGGCAGGCGGACCTCATCTGGGAGCAGCTCTTTCTCCGGCACTCGCCGGTGTCCGAGGCCTGCCGCGGCGTCCTGACCACCCTGAACGCGCTCGGTCTGGACGTGAAGAAGCGCGACCTACCGGCCTTGCGCAAATGGTTCGCGAGCCAGAGTGTGGACAACTACATCACCCGCTGCATGGAGCTGGCGGGCTTGCGGAAGATCTTCATGACCAATTCTCCCTTCGACGACCTGGAGCGGCCGATCTGGGAGAAGGGTTTCCGCCGGGACGACCGCTTCGCCGCCGCCTTGCGCATTGACCAGTTGCTCGTGTCCTGGCCCGAAACCGCGCCCAGGCTCGCCCGCTGGGGCTACAAGGTGGAAGCCGGTGTTCCACCGCGAAAGATGTTTGACGAAGTGCGCCGTTTCCTGGCGGACTGGAGCAAGCGCATGGACGCGCGCTACGCAATGGTTTCCTTACCCGCGGATTTTGAATTCCCGGCCAAGAACATCACCACCCAGTTGATCGAGAAGGCCGTGCTACCCCATTGCCGCGACCACGGGATGCCCTTCGCCGTCATGCTCGGCGTCAAACGGGCCACAAATCCTGAACTGAAGCTGGCGGGCGACGGCGTGGGCACCAGCAATTTGGCGGTGCTGCGGAACCTCTGCGCGGGCTATCCGGACAATAAGTTCCTGACCACCGTGCTCGCGCGCGAGAATCAGCATGAGCTGTGCGTGCTCACGCGCAAATTCCGCAACCTGCACCCCTTCGGCTGCTGGTGGTTTACCAACGTCCCGCACCTGATTGACGAAATCACCCGGCTGCGCCTCGAGTTGCTGGGCTTGAGCTTCACGCCGCAGCATTCCGACGCCCGGGTCCTGGACCAGATCATCTACAAGTGGCAGCACTCACGCGGCATCATCGCGCGGGCCCTGGTGGACAAGTACTCGGACCTGGCGCAGACGGGCTGGCAAGTCAGCCGCGCGGAGATCGAGCGCGACGTAAAGGACTTGTTTGGCGGCGCCTTCGAACAGTTCTGCCGCCGCTAGTTCATGCCCGGCCTGATTGCCATCGTCGGCCGGCCCAACGTCGGCAAGTCCGCCTTGTTCAACCGCATTGCGGGACGGCGCATCGCCATCGTGCACGACCAGCCGGGCGTCACGCGCGACCGCATCGCGGCCGAGGTGGAATGGCACGGCCAGCCGTTCACGCTCGTGGATACTGGCGGCATCGGCCTGCTGCGCCGCGAGAAGGCGAATGACGTCATCGTCAAGGCGGCGCTCGAACAGGTCGAACTCGCCATCGAGGCGGCCGATGTCATCGTCCTCGTCGTGAACGTCCAGGAGGGAGTCGTGCCGCTCGACCGCGAAGCCGCCGCGCGCCTGCGCCACAGCGGCAAACCGGTTCTGGTCGCCGTCAACAAGGTGGACACCCACCGGACCGAAACCGGCGCTTCGGAGTTTTCCGAACTCGGCTTCGATCAAGTCTTTCCCGTGAGCGCCATTCACGGCGAGGGCATCGAACCCCTCATGAATGCGGCGATGGCGCTGCTCGAAGTCCGAAGTCCGAAGTCCGAAGTCCGAAGCGAAGCCCCGGACAAGTCCGAAGGTGCGGGCGCGACCATTGTCCCTCGCCCCTCACCCCTCGAGCCGCTCAAACTCGCCATCGTCGGCCGCCCCAACGTGGGCAAGTCCTCCATCATCAACGCCCTCACCCAGTCCGAGCGCGTCGTCGTCAGCCCCATTCCTGGGACGACCCGCGACGCCGTGGATGTGCCCTTCGAAGTTGTAACCGAGGGCGTCCGCCAAGCCTATGTGCTGATTGACACCGCCGGCTTACGCAAGACCCGGCGCGTCGAGGATTCCATCGAATTCTTCAGCGTCAAGCGCGCTGAAGAGTCCATCGCGCGTTGCGACATCACCATCCTCGTCCTCGATGCGGAGACCGGCATAACCGAACAGGACAAGAAGGTTGCCGACCGGATTGTCGAAGCCCGCCGGGCCTGTATCGTGGTGGTGAACAAATGGGACCTGATGGACGACGCCGTCCGCAAAGCGCGCTTGGAGGAGATCGAGCGCCGCCGGAAGAAGCAAAGCCGCCATGCGCCCAACGTCATGACGACGCTCTCCGAGTTTGGCGAATGGGTGCAGAAGCATCTGTTCTTCCTCGACTATGCGCCGGTGATTTTCACTTCGGCCAAATCCGGCTTTCACCTGGATCGCCTGCTCGAAGCCGTGCGGTATGTCGCCGCCCAGTTGCGGCAGCGAATTCCGACGGCCATTCTGAATCGCACCTTGCAGGATGCCGTCGAGCGCCGTCAGCCCGTCAGTGCCTGCGGCCATCGCCTGAAGTTCTTCTACGCCACCCAAGTTCGACCGGCGCCGCCCACGTTCTTGCTCTTTGTCAACCGCGACGAGCTCTTCTCCGAGCAGTACAAGAAATACCTCGCCGACCAGATGCGGAACGCCTTCGGCTACGAAGGCTGCCCGATCGTCCTGGCCGCAAAACCGCGCCCGAAAACCATCGAGCCCGTGCGAAGATTCAAGCGCCGGCACAACCAGGCGCCACGTTGAGTGCGCGCGATTGCCTGCACGCGCCTTGTCTTGTCCGCACGCACTCGGGCGGAAACCGGTTTTTGCGCGGACAATCCGCGCGCATTTCCGCAGCAAATATCGTTAGCGTAGTTTTTTTCTAGAATTCTCTTGTTTCCCCAACCGGTGGTAGTAAAGTTCACGGCGTTACCCAACTAATGGGGTATGTGCAGGGCCTCGAGGAGAGGCTAAAGTGTTTAAGAAATCGGCGAATTTGAACTAACTCTGCCGGATGTCTTGTTGCCGGTCGGCCAACACGAACCGCCGGTGGCTCAGTAGCAAAAAGAGAAACCATGATAGTTGCCAGCGAACAGGTTTTGGCTGACGCTCCCCCGCAGGGACGCCGGCGGTCCTCGACCGTGACTGGGACTCGCGTGCCCAAAGGCGCCGCGGTCCCGGCAAAGAAGGCGCTCAACCTCGATCGGACTTTCAGCGATCCGGCGATCAACCCGTTCGACCAAACGGAGTGGGAACGGCGGACGGCTGAAATCACCGACGACGCCGGCAAGGTGATCTTCAAGCAGGACAAGGTCGAGGTGCCCAAGGCGTGGTCGCCCCTGGCTGCCAAAGTGGTCGTGTCCAAGTACTTCTACGGCGAGCAAAACACGCCCGAACGGGAAACCTCGGTGCGCCAGCTCGTCCACCGCATCTGTCGCACCATCGCGGATTGGGGGGTCAAGGACGGCTACTTTACCAAGGCCGGCGGCGAGCTCTTCTACGATGAGCTGACCTGGCTTTGCGTGAACCAGTACGGGGCCTTCAACTCACCGGTCTGGTTCAACGTTGGGCTCTACCACCAGTATCATATCGGCAACTCCTCCAGCCGCGGCAACTGGTTCTACGATCCTAAGACGGGCCGCGCCGAGCGGGCCAAGACGCAGTACGAAGTCCCGCAATGCAGCGCCTGCTTCATCCAGTCGGTCGCGGACAACATGGAGTCCATCATGCGCCTGGCCCATAGCGAGGCCATGCTGTTCAAGTTCGGCTCCGGCACCGGCACCGATCTTTCTCCCATCCGCTCGAGCAAGGAGAAGCTTAGCGGCGGCGGCCGGCCCAGCGGCCCATTGTCGTTCCTCAAGGTTTACGACCAGGTCGCCAACGTCGTCAAATCCGGCGGCAAGACCCGCCGCGCCGCCAAGATGAACACCCTCCACGACTGGCACGGGGACATTGAGGAGTTCATCGAGGCCAAAATGAAGGAGGAGAAGAAGGCCTGGGCGCTCATCGAGCAGGGCTACGACGGTTCGTATAACGGCGACGCCTACGGCAGCGTCATGTACCAGAATGAGAACCTCTCCGTGCGCGTCAGCGACGCCTTCATGCAGGCCGCCCTGGAAGGCAAGGAATGGTGGACGCGCACCGTCACCACGAGCAAGCCGCTGGACAAGAAAGACGCCAGCACGCTCCTGCACAAGATTGCCGAGGGCACCTGGGTCTGCGGTGATCCCGGCTTGCAGTACGACGGCGCGATCCAGAAATGGCATACCTGCAAAGGCACCGAGCCCATCCATTCCACCAATCCCTGCTCGGAATACGTCTTCCTCAATAACACTGCCTGCAACCTCGCCTCCCTGAACCTGATGAAGTTCAAGCGCGAGGACGGCACCTTCGATGTCGAGCGGTTCAAGGCCGCCGTGCGGGTTTTCATCACCGCGCAGGAAATCCTGGTGGATAACGCCAGCTATCCCACCAAGGAGATCGCGGAAAACTCCCATATCTTCCGCACCCTCGGCCTCGGCTACGCCAACCTCGGCTCGCTCATCATGAGCTATGGCCTGCCCTACGATTCAGACGAAGGCCGCGCCCTGGCCGGCGCGATCACCGCCATCATGACTGGCCACGCTTACGAGCAATCCGCGCAGCTCGCCGCCGTTCTCGGTCCCTTCCAAGGCTATCGCGACGCGCGTTGCACGCACGTGCCAAAACCGCTGGCAGACGACAACACCGAATCCATGCTCGGCGTCATCCAGCAGCATCGCGACGCCGTGCAGGACATCCAGGCCAGCGACGAATTCCATTACCTGAAGCAGGAAGCCCTCCGCTGCTGGGACCGCGCGCTCGAACACGGCCGCGCCGCCGGTTATCGCAACGCCCAGGTCACCGTTCTGGCGCCCACCGGCACCATCGCCTTCCTCATGGACTGCGACACCACCGGCATCGAGCCGGACATTGCCCTGGTCAAATACAAGCTGCTCGCCGGCGGCGGGATGCTGAACATCGTCAACCGCACGGTGCCCGAGGCCCTGCGCCGGCTGGGTTACACCGCCCAGGAATCCGAGCGCATGGTCGCCCACATCGAGAAATACGACACCATTGAAGACGTCACCGACGACGGCCAGACCGTCTCCAGCGGCCTGAAGCCGGAGCATCTGCCGGTCTTCGACTGCGCCTTCAAGCCTTATCGCGGCCTGCGCAGCATCCATTACTTGGCCCACCTCAAGATGATGGCCGCGGCCCAGCCCTTCATCAGCGGCGCCATCTCCAAGACCGTCAACATGCCCAACGATTGCACCGTCGAGGACGTGCGTGACGCCTACGTGCAGGCCTGGAAGATGGGCCTCAAGTGCGTCGCCATCTATCGCGACGGCTCCAAGCGTTCCCAGCCGCTCAACACCAAACGCACCACCGAGGGCGGCGGCAAACCCGCTGCGGCCGACCCTTCCGCCCTGGAAGCCCGCATCAGTGAACTTGAAACCGAGCTCGCCAAGCTCGCCACCCACGCCGGCAAACCCTTGCGCCGCCGTCTCTCCGACACCCGCACCGCCATCACCCACAAGTTCGACATCGCCGGCCACGAGGGTTACCTCACCGTCGGGCTGTTCGAGAACGGCCTGCCGGGCGAGCTGTTCATCACCATGGCCAAGGAAGGCTCGACCATCGGCGGCCTGATGGACGGCATCGGCACCCTGACCAGCATGGCCCTGCAGTACGGCGTGCCCCTGGACGCCCTGGTCCGCAAGTTCGCCCACGTCCGTTTCGAACCGTCCGGTTTCACCAAGAATCCCGACATTCGCAATGCCGCTTCCATTACCGATTACGTCTTCCGCTGGATGGCGCTGCAGTTTATCCCCGGCTTCCGCGAGGCCCACGCCCCCAACCGCAGCCAGCCCGAGCTCGCCATCCCCGGCCTGCAGGAAGTCGAGAAGAAGAAGGTGAACCGGCCGGTACCGGAACTGGCCATCGCCGAGGACACCGAACTCCTGGAGGCGAAATCCGGCAACGGCGGCAACGGCAAAGGGCGGCACCATTCTAAATCCGCCCACCCCGAGCGGCCCGTGAAGAACCTCAGCGACTCGGTCGCCCACTTCCAGCAGGATGCGCCCGCCTGCCCCAACTGCGGCCACGTCACCGTCCGCAACGGCGCCTGCTACAAGTGCCTCAACTGCGGCGAGAGCCTCGGGTGTAGTTAGGCATCTGCACCGTCACCGGGTCCTGGGAAGCCGTCTGCCCCACGGAGGTCTCTCTGAGGTTCATCGGCAGAATGAAGCGGGACTACGGCGTGGCCATCTTCAAGGGGCAGTAGCACTCAAGACCGCCACCTGCTCGCGCTGCGAGAGTCCTTCGGCGTGCAGCCTGTGACCCCTGCCAGGCTAATTCATCCACTTCCACTTTGATGGTCTCCTGTGGAAGGTGAGTGCTCACTCTCGCTCGCCGCGCCCAAAGGGCGTACGCAAATGAAGGTGAGTATTTGCCAAAAAAGGTGTTGCAATGCGGATCACGCTGTGCGCGCATCAGCCTCATGAAGGAAGATGAAGACGAAGAGGCGACCTTGCCCTACCCATGCCGGACGTGGAATCGCTTTGGTATCAGGCGGACCAGGGTTCTTGACTACTGGGATGCTCGTTGCCATAGCTTTCCTCGCTGTCGGTGAAACGCAACTCCACTCCACCCAACAGACTGACTCTGTTGTGACGATAGTCGCCGACGCGCAAGGACTCCCCTTTGTGCCGGCGCAGGACCGGCTGCCCTGCGGCACGTATTGGGAAGTGCGTAACAGCCTCCCCTGCCTGGGCGCGCCGCTCCCCTGCTCGCCCTCCGACCCGGACACGCCGGTGTATGCCGTAGGGGGCAACCACTTCCTGGTGGACCAGACGGCGGGACCACTGGTTCCTCCGCTGCCATCAGCGTATCGTAACAGAGATCTGAGCAGCGCGGGCTATGCCGCGATCCTGGCGGCGCAATTGGCCGAGTTGCACGACTTCGTTACGCAGGTTCAGGCGAGCGAATCGAGCGCCCAAATGAGCGTCGTGGATCTGGATCTCCCGGCCGGTTCCATGCCGACGGGATGGCCGCCCCGCACCAACGATTTGTGGCTGGAAATCCTGTCCATGTCCGTGTCGAACGCGACCGCCAGCCTGGTCATCCATCCACCATGGAACGTGACCAATGGGGTGTATGATCTGCTTTATTGCACCAACCTTGCCCCGCCCATCTCGTGGCAATGGCTGCTGCGCACCGATCCGGGGCAGACTAATCTCACTGTGGCCAATGTGACCGTTCCACAGGGCTTTTGCCGATTGGGCTTGCCCAATGATCTTGCGGCAACCAGTTCTTTGGGCACCAACTTCTGGCTCGGGTTCTTCAGTGTGGCTCATAATCCTGATCTTGATCTGTCCCTTTACATCTCCAGTCCGGGGGGTGCCACCGGGACGGTGACCGTTGCCGGTCTGGGAATCACTAACGCTTTCTCTGTGGCTGCAGGAGCGGTGACCAATATAGGCATCCCGCCCGAGGCCATGATAGTCGCTTACGATGTGGTTCAAACGAATGGCATCCACATTGCCGCCAGCCAGCCGGTGTCTGTATATGCGGTAGCCTAAATTCCATTTGCCGATCCGCTACCAGGTTCAATAAGCCGGCCAACCAAAGATTTTCTTAAAAAGCGTCAAAAGGTGGCGGTTTGCTCAGACCTCTGAAGGTAATCCACCGAAACAGCAAAGCATCCACGGCAAGGTACAACATGCTGCGGTTGAAGGACTTACAAAGATGTGGGGGCGAGTGCCTACGGGGAGGGGATCTGACTCATCAGACCGACTGCCAGCGCTCCAGCGTCTGGCGGTCGGTGATGGTATGGGCGACGGGCTTCGGTTCGGACCAGTCCACCTCGCCGAAGCGCAGGCAGCCGGCGTGCATGGCCGCCATGAGCGTCCGCGTGCCCTTCTCGCGCATCCATTCGACGCAGATGCCGTCTTTCCAGAAGGGATAGAGGCTGTCCATGCTGAAGGCATCAATCCGGTCGCTGGTGGCGGCCCAGGTGCCGGTGCCAAGGCCCTGGATGGCGGCGTGGAAGATGAGGAAGTAACGGCCGTTGCGGAAGGAGAGACACGAGGACTCGAAGCTGCCCTGCTTATGCCCGCCGGTCAGGCGCGGCTCGTAACCGGTGGCGGGCCCGACAAGGATGGGGCCGTGGTCTTTCCACTGCTTGAAATCAGCGGTGCTGCTCATGGCAATGCAGGTGGCGCCCTTTTTCGTGTTGGCCGTGTAAGGCATATAGACGCGGCCCTTGTGGCGGAAGAGGTCCGGGTCGCGGCAACTGCAGATGTCGTCCTCGACCCAGTGGGCCCAGGAAGCGCCTTTGGCCGGGGAGATGGGATTACCGGGCCAGCGCGTCCATTCGAACATGTCCTTGCTCGAAGCCAGGCCAATGTTCTGGCACAGGTGACGGTTCAGGCCGGTGTAGGCCATGATGAACTCGTCGCCGTTCTTGAGGAGCACCGGCGCCCAAAGGTGCGACTCTTCCCACGTGCCCGGGCGGATCACCAGCGCCGGGTCGTGCACTTCCCAATCGAAGAAGTTGGGGGTCGAGGCGTGGCCGAAGTAGATCTCGTGCCCGGGATAGAACGGGGTGCCCTCTTGCAGACGGCGCTCGATGTAGAAGAAATGGTCGCGGCCGTTGAGCCGCCCGGTGCCGAAGTCCGCCACCTTGCCGCCGACGGGGCGAAAGCCCTCCTTGAGGATGTCAACCTTGGGGTGGCGGTAGTAGTCAAAGCGCATGCGCTTAAGTTCGCGCTCGAAGTCAATGATGGTCCAGTTGGTCGCCGCCGAGGCGGGGGTGTTGGTTTGGGCCAGGATGGCCGGCGCGGCGGCGGCGGTGGCGAGGGCGACCCCGGCGCGGCGGAGGAATTCGCGACGGGTTATGGTGGAGGGTAGAGGGAGGGGTTTCGGCTTGTTCATAGTCATTTATCGCTTGCTGGCTGGAGGTTGGCGCCGGTGATCTTGAGGGCGCAGGCGAAATCGCACGGCTTCACGTCGGGGAGGGTCACCGTAAGGTCCTTGGTGGTTTGGGCGAAAGGCAGCTTGCCCTGGTGACCGAGCAATTCGATGTGCTGGATGCAGTTGACGTTCCTATCGGCAGGCGCGGCGAGGGACTTGATGACCAGCTGGCCACTATCAGGCCAGCCCAGTGCAATGGCGTAGAGCGTGGCGCCTTTGGTGGTGAAGCGGATGTCTCTGGCGGAGTAGGCAAAGTCCTCCTTGAAGGCGCCGCCGGCGGACTGGACGGCGCCCTCGCCGTGAACACGCCAGGGCCGGGTGCCGAAGATGGCTTCGCCGTTGACAGCGTTCCAGGCGGCAAGCTGCGCGAGCATCTGTTCGACCTCGGGGTCGAGCGAGCCATCGGGGCGCTGGACGACGTTCAGCAGCAGGTTGCCGTTCTTGCTGACGATGTCCGCGAGCATGTGAATCACCCAGGTTACGGGCCGGAACTTCCAGTTGCGGTTGTAATACCAGTCGCCGATGGAGGTGTCGGTCTGCCAGGGCTCGGGGTTGATGCCGGCCATGACGCCGCGTTCGAGGTCCTGGATCCAGCGGCCCTGGGGTTTCTTTTGTTTGCAGGTATAGACGACCTGCGGAAACGGGGCTCGCGGGGACGCTCGCCCTCCCGGAGCACGGAGAAGCTCGGCGCCTTTGACCGTGAGCGGATCGAGAGCGGAGCGGCTGCGGTTGATAAGGTCGGTGTTGTAGAGATTGGCCATCATGCTCAATCCCACGTCGCCGAAGGGGACGGCGCCGTCGGTGTAGAGGAGGTCGAGGTGGTAGTTGGCGATGAGGTCGGAGATGCGTTGATACCATTCGCGGTGCCAGCGGGGGTCTTTGCTGTACCACTCTTTGTCGTCGGGGGCGGCGCGCTGGTGGTAAAGGTCCTCGTAGCGCGGGTCCGCGCCGTCGTAGGGCACGCCGGCCAGCGGGCCCGTTTTGTCCGCGCCACGGCTGACCTGGAACCAGGTGAAGCTGGCGCCCATGTGCTCGGAGACGCCGAAGCGCAAGCCCTGTTTCCGCGCCGCCTCTTGCCAATCGCCCACCACGTCCCGCTTCGGTCCCATATTGACGGCGTTCCACTTGTGGAAGCGGGAGTTCCACAGGTCGAAGTTATCGTGGTGGCAGCCCATGCTGACGAAGTAGCGCGCGCCGGCTTTCTTGTAGAGCGCCATCAGCCGGTCGGGGTCCCATTTCTCGGCCTTCCAGAGCGGGATGATGTCCTTGTAGCCGTTGGTGGAAGGGTGCCCGTAATTGGCCAGGTGATGCGCGTACTGGCGATTGCCCTGCTCGTACATGCCGCGGGCGTACCAGTCGCCGTCCATCGGCACCGCCTGCGGGCCCCAGTGCGCCCAGATGCCGAACTTGGCGTCCCGGAACCAGTCGGGACACTGGTATTGCTGGAGCGACTGCAGTGTCGGCTGGAAGGGACCGGGGGCGACGGGCAAGTCGGCCGGGGGGCGGGCGGCTGGGGCTGGGCGAGCAAAGCGATGGTGGAGGCCAGAAGTATCAAGGTGGCTTTCGCATTCATTGTCTGTTGCCTTTGTTCAGTCGAGTTAGAATCCGCGCAAATCGGTGCTGGTGCGCGGCGGCAGGCCGGGCGCCGGGGCGCGCTGGAGCACAAGGTATTCGATGCCCAGCCTGGCGCAATACTCCCGTTTGCCGCCCTTGTCGCCGTCTTCGTTGACGGCATAGATGTCCGGTCTGAGCCGGTGGATTTCCGGCTCGGCGTCCAGCCAGCCGTGTCCGGTGGCAATGAGCGCCTGCGTGACATAACGAATCGCCCCCACCACATAGCGGCGCTCCTGCTGCGGGAAGAGGGGATGGCCGGGCCCCTTGAGCAGGCGGAGGTTGGCGTCGTGCCCCAGGACGGCGTAAATGTCGCCGTAGGCGCTGACTTCCTCGAAGAAGCGCACGTGGCCCGAGTGCACGTAGTCGTAACAGCCCGTCACCAATACCCGCTTGCGTCCGGGCACGGTGGCGGGCGGGTCGGGCGGGCGCTCCGGGAACCCGCGCAGTTGCTCGTCACGCACCACGCGGTAATCCAGTCCACGCGCCGCGCAAAAGGACTGCCTTGCGGCGTTGCTATCCGGCTCGCGGACCGCCCAGACCTCGGGTTTGAGGCCGGCAACGGCCGGCAGCGCATTGCCGTCGAATTGCCGGGGGACGACATGGACGCGTTGGACGAAGCGGATCGCCTGCAGGAAATACGCCCGTTCCGCAAGCGGGAATCTGGGTGGCTGGCCCTCGAACTGGCGGACGAGGTCGTCGGCCCACAGCAGCACCGTCACCTCGCCGAGCCGGGCCGCCTCTTCCAGGAAACGAATCTGGGGGGAACGCAGGTCATCGAAGGCGCCGGTGACGACGACTTGTTTCGGAGCGGCAGCGGTCATCAGCGGCTTCGACGTTTCAGCCCGGGCACCGTTCGCACCTTCAGCTTGCACGCGCCCGGCACGGGCTCCTTTGACACGACCAGCAGGTAACCCCCGCCGCAACCGGAGTACATCGCCCCCGGGTAGCAAGCCTGGTACACGCGCAGCAGGCCGACGAGGTCCACGGTCAGGGTCGGGTGCCGGACGGTATGGGGGAGCAGTTTCTCCCAGTAAGTCATGCACTCGTTGAGCGAGGCGCCCAGGCCAGGCAGGTCGTGGCGCCGGATCGCCTCAAAGCAATCCTTGCCCGTCTGGCCCAGGCGCGCGACCCACTTCGGCTCGAGGTTTTTTCGGCCGAGGGGATTGTAACCTTCGGGCCGGGGTGCCACCGGGAGCAGGTGGATCGACCCGTTCCAGCCAGCGTGCACTCCGCTCATCAGTCAGCGATTCAATGTGCACGGGGAACACTCCTCCGTTGGCGGCGAAATCGTAGTCCAGCCGGCTGATGCCCGGGTAGATCAAACCGATCATGTCCTGCGAACCGGAAGGTTCGGCGCGGCCTTGGTTCTCGGCCTGGTAGAGTTCGCGCGTCAGCTCGGCGGGGGGACGTTCCGGCAGCCTGCCCTGCCAGAGCTTCGTGGCAACGGCGCGGGTGCCGGTGGCAAGGCCGCTGCGGTCCATGAAGCGGCAGACGGGTTCGAGGCCCACGACGACCATCGAGCCGGGCGGCTTCGGGTTGTGACGCGAGACGAAGGGCTGATCAATCCAGCCGCCCGCCAGCGCCAGCCGATAGGGGATGCGGCCAATGACACGCGTGATTGGTAGTGTGCGATTCACTTTCACAGTTTGCAGTTGCTCACTTGCTCGGGGATCTCCGTCAGGCTCACCGGCCGGAGCTCTCCCTGCGGTCGCACGGCAGGATTACCCTGGCGACGGTTAACCGGCGGACAAGCCCAAAGCGGCGGCGCCTCACCTTTCGGCAGCGTGGGAAGCCGCCGGACCCGGGCCGAGCGTATCCCCGGCAGTAAACTCCGGCATGATCTGGTAGTTGGCCGCGCTGACCAGGCCGGTTCGCACCATCTCCAGCACGGCGGCAGAGATCCGGTGCGCCATGCTTTCGGAACTGATCACATAGCGGGCCACGCTGGGCACCACGCTTTCCAGAAACGGCTCATGATCGCGCGAGACCACCGTGACGTCCTGTGGCAACCGCAAGCCGCGTCGCATCAGGCACCCCAAAACGGTGAGCACATTAACGGCGCGTGATACCAACAGCGCGGTCGGGGGCGAACGGCGCTCGAACAGCGCCGCCAAGGTGGTGCAGATATCCGAGACCGTTCCGCGGTGGCGGACCACACTGGCCTCAACGTCCTCCTGTTGGTGCTGCGCCACCCCTTCCCGAAACCCTTCCTCGCTTTCCAGGTCTCCCGCCGCACCCGCGTCCGGGTTGAGCAGGACCAGGCGCCGATGGCCGCGGGCCAGGAGCAGGCCGACGGCATGCCGGCAGACGGCGCGGTAGGCCTTGTCCACCGAAGGCAGCTCCACGCCGGGATGCTTGGAGCCCCAGACCACACAAGGCAATCGGCGTCGGGAAAACCACGCCTGCATCTTCTCCGTCGAGGAGAGCAGGACGCAGCAGGCCGGTCGCAATTGATCCATCAACCGTTCGAGGCCGGCGCCGGAGCCGTGTCCATAGAGACCCCGCTCGGCATGGATTTCAAAATGGAAGCCCGCCTTCTCGAGCGTCTCGCGCAGTTCGTTGGCGCAGAAGACGTGGAGGTGGGGCAGGACATACAGCGGCATGGGTGACAACAACAGCACCCGCCCGCTGGCGCCCGGCGCGGCCGGACGCCGCCGCGCCACGATCTCCCGGCGTTTGCCCTGCCGCGCGCGGACCAGGCCATCCTTCTCCAACTGGGCCAGGGCTCCGCGCAGCGTCATGCGTGCCACCCGCAACTGCGCGCGGAGATCATGCTCGCCGGGCAGCCATTTGTGCCACTCGCCGGACTGGATCCGCTCTCGGAGGATGGCCGCGGTCTGCGCCACCAGCGATGATTTCTGCGGTAGCCGATTCTTGCCCCAAGCTAGTCCATGGATCCGTCGCATCGCCCAGCAGTATCCAATCCCTCGCCAGACGCGCAAGCAAATCCGACCCCGCGCCACGACCTCGCCCGGGGCCGGCCTTTCCCCTTTTGGGGCGCCGGGCCGTTATCTCCGTTGCGACAACGCTTTCCGGCGTGACACGAAAGCCGCGGAACTGTCCAATTGGGCCCATGAGATCCCGCAGCTCCTCCAAGGCCTCCTCCCAGGCCGTTGGCGGCTTCACCCTCATTGAGCTCCTGGTGGTCATCGCGATCATTGCCATCCTCGCCGCGCTGCTTCTCCCCGCCTTGTCCAAAGCCAAGCTCAAGGCCCAAAGCGTTACCTGCGTCAACAACCTTCATCAGCTTACCACGGCCTGGATTATGTATGCCGACGACCACAACGGCATGCTGGTGCCAAACTGGGTCCTGGACAGCCGGGCCTGGATTGACGGCAGCAAGGGAGATGTGAGCACCCTTGCCGGCGCGACCAACCTCATCGCGATCAAGCAAGGCCTCTTGTTTCCCTACAATCCCAGCGTGGGCATTTATCCTTGCCCGACCTCGACCACCGGCCCGCGCGGGCTAACGACCGTCCGCGTCGCGCGCAACTACTCCCTGCAAGGGCGCATGGGCGGGGCCAGCGACGCGGACAATGCACGATTTGGCGTCATCAGCACCGAGTGGGTGCTCGGCTCGGCTTATCCCCAATACAAGAAGGTGACCGACGTACGAACGCCAGTGCCCTCCGAGGCCATGACCTTCCTGGATGAAAGCATTGAAACCGTGGACGATGGCTACTTCGCCGTAAACTACAACAACCGGAAGAACGAATGGCAAAATTCACCAACCGTTCGGCATGGGCAATCGGGCGTTCTCGCCTTCGCTGACGGTCATGCGGAGCGCTGGCGGTGGCGTGTGCTGAATGTCGAGCAGGGCATCTGGGCCCCCTACGCCGGCCCGCCGAACACGCTGGCGGACCTGCAGCGGGTTTGGCGTGCGGTCCTTCGGTGAGGAGACCGAACCACCTTCCCACTCAACCGCTCACGGCTTCAAAGCTGCTTCATCGCGCTGTCCATCGCCGCGAAGAGCTGGCCCATCGTCGCCTCGGTCTCGTCGCCCATGTTGGAGACGCGGAAAGTGGTGCCTTTGATCTTGCCGTAGCCGCCGTCAATCAGGAATCCCTGGTCCTTGACCAGTTTCTGCAGCTTCGGCACATCCACCACCCGCCCGCCAGGCCGCGCGCCATTGCTGACGCAGGTGAGCGTGAGCGACTCGAAGCCCTTTTCCGGAAACAGGGTGAAACCGTGTTTGGCCGCCCAATCGCGCGTCATCTGGTTCGTGCGGCGATGGCGGGCGTAGCGGGCTTCCAGACCCTCGGCAAAGATGTCCTGCAGCTTGGATTCCAGCGCATAGACGTGGCCGATGCTCGGCGTGCTGGGCGTCATGCTCTGCTCCGCGTTCTTCTGGAACTCCACGAGGTCAAAGTAGTACCCCCGGTCCTTCATCGTCGTCGCCTTGGCCAGCGCGGCGGCTGAGCAGACGAAAATCGCCGTGCCGGGCGGCAAGGCGAACGCCTTCTGGGTGCCGGCCAGCAACACGTCCACGCCCAGCCCGTCAAAGTTGAGCGGCACCGCGCTCATCGAGCTGACCGAATCCACAATGAACATCACGTCCGGGTATTTCTTCTTCAGTGCGGCGATTTCCTCAATGGGGCTCATCACGCCCGTCGAAGTCTCGTTGTGGATGACGGTCAACGCGTCGAACTGGCCGCTGGCAAGCTTCTGGTCCACGTCCGCGGCGCGGATGGGCGAACCCCAGGACACCTGCAGCGCCTCGGCTTCCTTGCCGCACCGCTTCGACACATCAAACCACTTGTCCGAAAACGCGCCGCACATGCAGTTAAGCACCTTCTTGGCGACCAGGTTGCGGACCGCTCCCTCCATCACCCCCCAGGCGGACGAGGTGCTGATATAGACCAACTGCTTGGTGCAGAGCAGTTGTTGCAGTTGCGGTTGAATCTTCGCGTAGAGGTCTTTGAAGCCCTGCCCACGATGCCCAATCATCGGCGTGCAGAAGGCGCGGAAAGTCTTCTCGCTGACCTCCACCGGTCCAGGAATGTGCAATTTGACGTGTCCCATAAAGCGCTCGCATTCTTAGAGGTGTGGCGCAAAAGGCAAGCGGAATTGGATCGAGCACACCTTGGCTTACCGGGAAATCCCTGTCTGTCATTTCTTCTTCCCTCACCCAGGGAGATGTTCGAAGCCCGACCACCCGCCCTCTCCCCTTCCGTACATCTACTGACCCCGATTCCCGGGTTTTGCCTTGCAGCGAACCCAGGGAAACCCTACCATGGCGATTGAAACTCAGAGCGCTTCATACAGAAGGAAGCTCTGTGAGAAAGTAGCGAACGAACCAAGATAAGGACTCGAAACTTCTGAGAAGGAAGGACAATACTGTGTACGCAAGACTACTCGCCAAGTTCCGCCACGCCGTTTCTATCACCCTGCTTTTGTTGCTGGCCCTGCCGGCCTACGCCTTTCGTCCCGATGAAAAGAACAGGCACGACGAATCGGCCGCCGAAGCCCGGGCGAAAGCCGGGGCCATCCGGAAGGCGTCCGCCGAGCAAGACGGCGCCGCCGAACTGGCGGAGGCATCCGGCGTCACGACCGAGTGGCATCCGCGCCTGGGCACGCCGCTTTCGATCCGCGGCCCTGGCCTGGGCCAGCGCCGCGCCTACTCCGGCGGAAAGGGGCTCGCGCTGCGCGGCGGAGGCCGCTACGAAGAGGATGCCGTTGCCGTGATGGATAACCTCACCCGGTTCTATCGCATCCGCGATGCGGAAAAGGAGTTTGCCGCAAAACGCGTTGATGCGGATTCGCTGGGCTTTCATCACGTCCGGCTGGCCCAGCTTCACCAGGGACTCCGGGTCTTTGGCGGGGATGTGCTGGTGCATTTTGACCAGAGCGGCGAAGCCTACCAGGTCAACGGGCAATACATCCCTGACATCCAGGTGGACCTGGTCCCGAAGATTGACGCGGACCAGGCGGTGAGCGCCGCCCAGCAGGACCTGGTCGCGATGGGCAAAGTGCAGGGAACGGTGGAGGCCAAGCCAACGCTGGCGGTTTTTGCCCAGGACATGGACCCACGACTGGCGTTTGAACTCACCCTTCTGAATAGCGATCCCCAAGCCGGGCCCGGGCGCTGGCGCTACTGGATTGATGCCAGCTCCGGCAAGGTGCTGCTCCGTTACAATGACATCAAGGTTGCCTGCCCCACCACCAACGGCACCAATGCCGCCGTCACCGGCAGCATCCTGACCGGTGAGGGCGGCCAGGCGATTAGCGTCGCCGGCTGGCGCGAGAACACCGGCTATTACTATCTGAATAACACCAACCGTCATTGGCTGGTGTACAACGTCGCGACGGGCGGTTACCCGGACTACAACACCTGCGCCTATCGCTCCACCAGTGACTGGGGCACTTCGGACCGCGTGGAGATGTCCGCCGCCAGGAATTTCGATGTGGTTCAACGTTATTGGGTGGAGGTGTTCGGCCGCAACAGCTTCAACAACTCTGGCGCCGTCGCCCGAGCCAATGTGCACGAAGGCACCAGCTACGTGAACGCCTATTGGGATGGCACCGCTTTCTACTTCGGGGATGGCGACGGCGTGGAGGCCAACTCGCTGGCGATCCTCGACGTCTGTGGTCACGAGTATGCCCACGCGATTACCGAGTATTCAGCGAACCTGGTTTACTCCTACGAACCGGGCGCGCTTAACGAATCGTTCTCCGACGTCTTTGGCACCTGCGTCGAGTTCTTTGCCCAGCCCGACGGGCGGGCGCTGTATCCCAGCCGATCGCCCGGGACGGCGGACTGGCTCTGTGGCGAGGACTGCTGGCTTTCCTCGGTGGCCCTGCGCGACCTGCGCAACCCGCACAACACGGTCACGGTCGGCGCGGGCAACGAGCAGCCGAGTCGTTACCGCGGCACCTATTGGTACAGCGGCTCCGGCGACAACGGCGGCGTGCACTACAACTCCGGGGTGCAGAACTTCTTCTTCTATCTTTTGTGCGAAGGCGGCAGCGGCAACAACGACGGCATCGTTTACAGCGTGACGGGGATTGGGGTCACCAACGCCGAACGGGTCGCCCACCGCGCGCTGACCGTGTACTGCACGCCGAACACCGATTATCAACAAGTGCGCAGCGCCTGGATATCGGCGGCGATGGACCTGAACACCAACTGGGTCAGCAGCGTGGGGGCAGCCTGGTCAGCCGTCGGCATCGGGGCAATGTCGGTGGCTCCGGAGAGCCTGGCTTTTCGCGGGCCGGTCGGCGGCCCCTTCAGCCCCCCGACCCAGACCTTCAGCCTGCTCAATCGCGGATCCTTGCCCATGAGCTGGAGTCTCACCCCTCCCCAAACCTGGCTGGCGGTGTCGCCCACCAACGGGACCATCCCCGCCAGCGGGTCCAACCTCGTGACCCTCTCGATCAGCGCGGCCGGCAACGCCCTGCCCCTGGGCATCTACTCCAACAACCTGGTCTTCAGCAACAGTCTGGAGACCACCCTCCAGACCCGGCCGGTGAGGCTGCTGGTGGGGCAGCCGGATTATTTCACGGAACTGTTTGAAGCCAGTGACAACGACCTCGATTTCCAGAGCTGGACGTTCACGCCCGACGGCAGCACAAGCTTCTATTCCGTCTGCCGGGTAGCGGCGACGAGTTTCCCCACCGACCCCACGGGCGGCACCAGTGTAACACTCAGTGACGATTCTTACGCCACGGTCACGCTGACCGGAACGAATACCGTAGCGATCTACAACCGGCGCGCCAACGTCTTCTACATCGGCAGCAATGGCTACCTGACGATGAATTCCGGCGACACAACCTACGCCGCGTCCTTTGCCAACCACTTCAACCGGCCGCGCATCTCGGCGTGTTTTGACGACTTGAACCCCGGCAGCGGCGGGACGGTGTCCTGGAAACGGACCAGCGACCGGGTGGCGGTGACCTTCTCCAACGTCCGGGAATACGGGACTACTTCCACGGTGAGTTTTCAGATTGAGATGTTCTACGACGGTCGGATTGGCATCACTTACCTGAGTGTCGGCATCAACCACGGGCTGGCCGGCCTGTCCGCCGGTTTGGGGGTGCCGGCCGGGTTCGCGGAAAGCGATCTTACCAGTTACTCCTGCCGTCCGCCCGACGACCTCGTAGTAAACCCCTCGGCGGGGCTCGCGGCGCAAGGTTACGAAGGCGGACCGTTCACGCCCGCCAGCACCGCCTACACCTTGGCCAACGCGGGCACCAATTCGCTGAATTGGTCCGCTACGGTCACGCAGCCCTGGGTGACCGCAGGCTTGGCGGGGGGCGTCTCGCCCCCGGCGCCACCACCAATGTTACGGTGCTCATCAACGCTAACGCCCTGGGGTTCACCAATGGCACGTATGCTGCCATGGTGACGTTCAGCAATTTGGCGACTGGCTTTGTGCATAGCCGCGCCGTCTCACTCCGCGTGCTCCCCATCCCCGGCGAGATTGTGGTGTCGGATTCCATCACCCCCACCACCGATCTGCAAATGCCGTTTGGGGACCTGATCGTGGGCCGGTCCAGGACCGAACACGTCACCGTGACCAACACCGATGCCACCTACGGTTTGGTGATCTCCAACATCTCCTTGGCCGGAGGCCTTTACGTCGAGGACTTTGATGACGGACTCGCCCAGGGCTGGGTGCCCGACATCGCCGCCAACTGGCAGGTGGTCGGCGGTGAATACCGCGCCCAAACCGCCAGCGACGACTTCATGACCTCGTGCTACGGCGGGCAGGAGTGGGCCGACCTGACCGTGCAGATGAGTTGTCGGCGCAGCGGCTACGTCGGCAGCTCGGCCGCGGTGGGCCTCCGGGCCACGGCCGATTTTGATGACGCAGTGGGCTCGGGCTATGTGTTCCAGGTTTCAGGGGATGGCAGCTATGCGGTTTGGAAGCAGGTCGGCGGCGTTTGGTCGTGGTTGCAGTCCTGGACTACTTCACCCGCGGTCAGCACGGGCACCAACGTGCTGGCGGCGGTGGCCCAGGGCAGCGTGCTCCGCTTTTACATCAACGGCACCCTGGTATGGACCGGCACCGACACCTCGCTGGCCAGCGGCCGAATTGGACTCATGGGCTACTCCAGTGTGTCGGGGGCGACCACGCACTACTTTGACAATGTGATCGTGAGCGAACCCTTGGCGACCGGGACAGTTAGCGCCCAGCAGCAATGGTACAACCAGCAGGCCGTGGCGGCGAGTGAGCGGGGGTGGGCGCCAAAAGTCGCCTCGCCGGATACCCCGGCAAGCCCGAGCCCTTCCTGTCCGGCGGCATCTTCTTGACCGACCTGTCCAAGACCAATGGCCCCTGGCGCTTGGAGAACCTCCCGAACCTGCCGTTCACTTTGCCGGCCCGGGCCTCCTTGACGTTCGACCTGACCTACAGCCCAACGACGGCCGCCTCCAACCAGGCCGCCGTGGCCATCGAGTCCAACGACGCCGACGAACCCGTCGTGGAAGTCCAGTTGACCGGCCAGGGGATCCCAGATTTCCTGCGGGTGACGCCGGCCGCCGATTTCGTTTCGCAAGGCGCTCCCGGCGGCCCGTTCAGTCCGAGCGCCACCACCTATGTCCTGAGCAACGCCAGCTCGGCGGCCATCAGTTGGGCGGTGCGCAACTCCCAGGCCTGGTTGGATGTCTCCCCGACCAACGGCACCCTCGCCGTCGGACAGTCCGCCAGCGTGACCGTCGGCCTGACGGCGGCGGCCAATTCCCTGGCCGCCGGCCAATACACGGACACGTTGACCTTCTCCAACTTCACCAGCGGCGCGGTGCAGCGACGCGGGGTCACCTTAAGCGTCCGGCCGGACTATTTCACAGAACTGTTTGATACCAGCAGCAACGACCTGGCTTTCAAGATGTGGACCTTTACACCGGATGGCAGTGCGGCCTTCTATTCCGTGTGCCGTGAGGTGGCGACGAACTTCCCTACCGATCCCACGGGCGGCACCAGTGTGACACTCAGTGACGATTCCTACGCCCAGGTCACGCTGACCGGGACCAACACGGTCGCCATTTACGGCCGGCGCACCAACGTCTTCTTCATCGGCAGCAATGGCTACCTGACACTGAATTCGGGCGACACAACTTTGGCCGAGTCCTTTACCAGCCACTTCAATCGGCCCCGCATCTCGGCGTGTTTTGACGACTTGAACCCCAGCAGTGGTGGGACGGTCTCCCGGAAGCAGACCAGCGACCGCGTGGCGGTGACCTTCTCCAACGTCCGGGAATACGGGACGACTGCCACGGTGAGTTTTCAGATTGAGATGTTCTCCGATGGCCGGATTCGCATCACTTACCTGGGCGTCGGGATCACCGATGGCCTGGCCGGCTTGTCTGCCGGTTTAGGAGTACCGGCCGGTTTCACGGAAAGCGACCTCACCGGTTACCCCATCTGCCCTCCGCCTGACAACCTGGTGGTAACTCCGCAGGCCGGTTTCGTGTCGCTAGGCGCCCCCGGCGGTCCGTTTGCGCCACCCAGCATGGATTACACCCTCAGGAACGCGGGCACCAATGTGCTGAACTGGGCCGCTAGCGCCACGCAGCCGTGGCTGACAGCCAATCCAGCCGGCGGCGGCCTGGCGCCCGGCGCCACCACCAGCGCTACCATCCTGATCAACACCAACGCTCAGGCCCTGGGCTACGGAACCTATACCGCCTGTGTCATCTTCAGCAACGCGCTCACGGCGTTCACGGAAACACGCTGCGTGCAGTTGACGATTGCTCAGCCGGCCCTGAGCATCAGCGACGCGGCTGTGAGCGAAGGAAACACCGGCCTGACGAATCTCGTCTTCCAGGTGAGCTTGCTGCCGCCCTCGGCGCAGACCGTCACCGTCGCGTATGCCACCACTAATGGCACGGCGCTGGCCGGCAGCGATTACGTCGCTGCCAGCGGCACGCTGACCTTCGCGCCGGCCCAGACGAACCGCACCATCGCCGTAAGCGTGGTTGGCGAAACCAATGTGGAGCCGAACGAGACCTTCTTTGTGAACTTGAGCAACCCGACCAACGCGGTGCTGGCACGCGCGCAGGGGATAGGCACGATTCTCAACGACGATGGTTGCACCCTGCAGACGAATTACGTCGCCAGCCAGACGTTCCTCGACCGCCTTGACGCAGCCACCATGGGAGTCGCGTTCGACGGCGCCAACTACTGGTCCGTTTCAGGCAACAGCACCTCCGGCAACCGGCTGGCCCGTTACGATGCCGCAGGCAACCTGCTGGCCACCTACGCGCCTGGGTTGGATTTCCGCTCCATCTTCACGGATGCCGCGGGGACAGTTTATGCCCGGACTTATGCCAGTGGCACGATTTACCGCCAGACGGCGCCGGGAGTATTTAGCACGCACCTGCTCCTGAGCGGCGGCTCGCTGAATAGCCAATCCTCAGTGGTGCTCAACGGCAGCGGCACGGAATTCATCGCCATGAACAATGGCGTGGTGAGCCGCTGGCAACCGGACGGCACTTACCTCGGCCTGGTCACTCTTGTCGGGTTCGGCTCCGTAGGTGGCGAAACCACATCTCCGCAAAATCGGGGCGTTGCCGCCGCCGGCAATTACTGGCTGACTTACAACGGAAATGGCATCCTGTCGGTCTGGGATGCCACGGGGATGCGCGTGGCGCAAGCAACGTTGCAAGGCGTTGGCGCCACGTTCGATTCGGCTTACAGCTTCAGCTACTGCAACGGCAAGGTGTTTGTCGTGGACAGCGCCGGCGGGACTTGGCGCGGATATGAGGTTTGTGCGCAGACCACGCCGCTGCCGCCGACGATTACCACGCAGCCGGTCAGTCAGACAGTCCGCCCGGGCACCAATGCCACGTTCTGCGTGACCGCTACCGGCACGTCACCCCTGAGCTATCAGTGGCGCAAAGACGGGACCAACCTCGTCAATGGTGGCAGGATTACGGGGGCCACCAGCGCGTGTCTGACGATCTCGAGCGCGGTCGAGGCCGACAGCGGCCAGTACTCGGTGGGCGTCACCAATGCCTACGGCTCGGCGGTCAGCTCCAATGCCACGCTCCTGGTCAGTGCGTTGGATCATTTTGCCTGGAGCGCCATCACCTCACCGCAAACGGTGGGCGCACCCTTCCCGGTGACCCTCACGGCGCAGGATGAGGTCGGCCGTGTGGTCAGCAATTTCACCGGCGGCGTGACCTTGAGCGGCTGGGTGGGGGGCGGGCTCACGACGAATACCATCCTGGGATCGGTAGTCCACACGGTCTCCGGCAGCGGTACGTATACGCTCGGATTCGCCTTTACGCCGACCAACAACCTAACGGTCACCCACGTGCGCTCGTATTCCGGGACCAAGGTGTCGATCTGGACCGATGCCGGAGTGTTGCTGGTCAGCCGTAGTGTGAGCGGCTCGGCCGGGGTATGGACCGAGACACCGCTGGCGAGCCCCCTGGCATTGAGCGCGGGCACAACTTACCGGGTTGGATTCTATACCGCTGGTGGCACTTACTATTATCGTGAGGACAGGCCGAGCGGTTTCCCGAACGGGACACTGGTGGACGGCTATTACTATGGGACGACCGATGGTTTCCCCACCAACTTCTATGGTGCCGACAGGGTTATCTTCTTGTGTGACCTGCGCTACACGATTGGTTCTTCGCTCGCGGTTCCCATCAGTCCGTCGGTTTCGGGCAACTTCGCCAACGGCTTTTGGACTGGCGATATCACCGTTCAACAGCCGGCGACCAACATGTATCTGCTGGCGGCCGACAGCACCGGGCGTCGCGGCACGAGCAACCCGTTCGACGTGCTGCTGGCCAATGATCTCAGCGTGGCCATTGCGGACCAGCCTGACCCGGTGGCGATCGGCGGTTACCTGACCAACACGATCACCGTGGCCAACTCCGGCCCAACGGCGGCCACTGGAGTCACGGCCACCAATTTCCTGCCAGCCTCTGTCACCTTCGTTTCCGCGACCGCTTCCCCGGGCAGTTGTGTCCTTGTCGGGAGCCGCGTGGAATGCGCGGTCGGCACGCTGGCGGGAGGCGCGACCGCGACCATCAGGGTGGTGACGGCAGCGAACGCTGCGGGACAGATCACCAACCTCGTCACGGTCGGCCGCGCGGAAGCGGACGCCTATGCCGGGAACAACTCCGCCGCGGCAGTGACCACGGTGGCGGTGCCGTCGCTCAGCATCGCGGATGCCAGCGTGCGGGAGGGCAATTCTGGGACCACCAATGCTGTCTTTACCGTAAGCCTCCTGCCGGCACCGGTCCTGCCGGTCACGGTCAATTATGCAACCTCCAACGGCACGGCGCAGGCGAACAGTGACTACCTGCCCACGAGCGGCGTGTTGAACTTCACTTTGGGCGACACGAACAAGACAATCGTGGTGCCGGTGATTGGCGACACCAATGTGGAGCCGAACGAAACCTTCTTCGTCACCCTCAGCAGCCCCGTCAACGCCGCGCTGACCCGCGCCCAGGCGATGGGCACCATTCAGGACGATGACGTGGGTCCGTTCTTCGACGACTTCGAGCCGAATATTGACCTGGCTCAGTGGTCGGCCTTTGGCGGCGAGGTGGGCAGCACCGTGGTGGCCACCAACTATGGCGGGTCGATCTCCAGCCCCAATTCGCTCTGGTTTGGCGCGGAAACCAACCGGTTTGCCACCACCCGGACGATCAACACCACGGGCGGAGGCATGATCAGTTTCTATATCCGGTTGGCCGACGGCAGCGCCTGGCCCTGGGAACAGGTTGATGCGCTGCCGAGCGAGGGAGTGGTGCTCGAGTATTCAATCAACGGCGGCTCGACCTGGACGGTGATGGGCAATTACGACACGACGGCCTATTACGTCTGGACGGCGGTGAGCCTGCCGATTCCGGCGGGGGCGCAGGCTCCGGCGACCCAATTCCGCTGGCGTCAGCTTTCACACAGCGGCAGTTGCTGCGATCACTGGGCGCTGGACGACGTGAGTGTGGGTCCGCGGCCGCCGACAATCATCACACAACCCGCCAACGCAACCGTCACCTTGGGCGGAACGGCCACCTTCAGCGTGGGAGCCTCGGGGAGCACCCCGCTGTCTTACCAGTGGCGGCGCTATGGCACCAATTTGATCGGCAGTGGACGGATCACCGGAGTTACTTCGAATGTCCTGACGATCGCCAGTGTTCAGACCAACGACGCGGGGCCCTACAGTGTGCTGGTCACCAACCTCTTGGGCGCAGCCCTCAGTTCCAGCGCCGTTCTCACAGTCCAGGTGCCCCAGCCGCCTGCGGAACCGTGCTGCCCCGTCCCGACCAACCGCGCCACCCTCGTGTCGGTGCACACGCCGCTATCCTGGAACAGCGAGGCGACCAATCAACTCGGCGTGATTGATCTTGGCAAGACCAACCTCGTGCCCTATACGGCCAACACCATCGGCAATGGGGATCGATCGGTCACGGTGGCCATGAACAGCAGTTGTGTCGTCTCTTCGCTCGGCATCAGGCTCCAGATCGGAGCGCCGACGGTGCTTACGGTCACCATACGGTCGGTCGTCGGGACCACCCGCGGGGCGGTCCTGGCCACGGCCAGCAGGTCAGTTACGGCGACCCCGCTCGGTTTCGTTGATGTGCCGATTGCCTTCGCTTTCAACGCCGGACAGCTTTATGACCTCGCCTTCGACGTCGCGGGCGGGTGGGGAAATCCCAGCGTGCATACGATGGAGTTCTATGACTTCAATAACCCGACGCTGAACCCGACGCTGGGCTATGATGTGGGTCCCTTCAAGGTCCTGGACGGCGCGATGAGTGGCGGCTACGGCAATAGCGTGATGCCGCACGTGCGGGCCTCTGGCAGCGTGGGGTCGGCGCAAATCGGATACACGGTTTATTTCGGCACCAATGTTTCCTCGCTGAGGACTATCGCCAGCAACCTGACGCAGACCACCTGCAGCCCCGGCTTGCTCGCCTTCAACACCACCTACTACTGGCAGGTGGTGGCTTCCAACGCGGTGGGCAGTGTCACCGGTGCAGTGTGGCAGTTTACCACCGCGCTCGATGAAGTCCGCTTTGCGTCCGCAAGCTACAGCGTTGCGGAGAATGGCAACTCGGCCCTGATCAGCGTTCTCCGCGAGAACCCCGCCGGCGGGCCTGTCAGCGTCCATTACGCCACGACGAACGGGACGGCCACGGCTGGTGCCGATTACACCGCTGTGTCCGGCACACTGAACTTCCCTGCCGGCGTGTTGAGCACCAACTTCTCGGTGCCCATTATCAACGACAGCCTGTCCGAAAACAACGAGACCGTTCTGTTGTCGCTCAGCCAGGTCACGCCCAACGTATTCCTGGGTTCCAACGCCGTCTTGACCATTATGGATGACGACCGGATTACCGTTGCCGTCTTTGACGACTCGCGGTACGTGGACACCACTAGCGGCGGGACCGGGGCCGAGTCGGACAACGTCCAGGCTTCCCTGACGAACCGCGGATTTGGGGTTGTCACTTTCACCAACATCGTTGCGGCCGCCGCCGCCAACAGCGTATTGCTCTTCCCCGAGCAGGAAATCGCAGCGCTAGCGCCGGCGTTGACGGTGGCGGGACGTTCCGCCTTGTCCAACTTCGTGGCGAGTGGCGGGTTGATGATTGTTCACGGATCGGGATCCAGCCGCGACGCTCAACTGGTCAACACGGTTCTCGGAACAACCATTGCCTCGGGGTCGGTTGGCTCCACCTTCAACCTGATGCCGGCAGCGGTTGGCACCCACTTTGCCGATGATCCGGCTACGGTGCCCAACTTGAGCGCCTGCTTCACGTGGCAGACCAACAGCCTGCCGCCCGGCTCGAAGAGCATCTACGAAAGTGTCAATGCCAGCGCGGTGGCCTGGGTTCCCTTCGGCACCGGGAAGGTGATCTTCCTGGGCTGGGATTGGTATAATGCGTATCCTATCGGCACGGCCGACGGCGGGTGGCTCACGGTGCTGGAAAGCGCCGTGCTCGAGCGTGGGCCGATCACGCCGCGGCCGGTCATCGTGGCGGCGGGTACCGCGCTGCTGGCCGAGGGATGCGGCGGGGGTAACGGCGCGATTGATCCCGGCGAGACCGTGACGCTCACCTTCGGCTTGCGCAACGCCGGCAGCGCCGCGGCCAGCAATGTGGTGGTAACACTCCTGCCCACGGGCGGTGTCACTGCGCCGAGCGCGCCGCAAAACTACGGCATGCTTTTGCCGGGCGGACCAGCGGTGTCCAATGCCTTTACGTTTACGGCCACCGGGGCCTGTGGTGGGACGCTGGTGGCCAGACTGCAAGTCCAGGATGGCGACAATAGCTTGGGCGCGCTTGATTTCTCCTTCCGCCTGGGCGTCTCAACCGCGGCCCTCGTCGAGAACTTCGATAGTGTGGCCGCGCCGACCTTGCCGGCCGGCTGGACCGCCTCACTGAGTGGAGCGGGCGCGCCGTGGGCCACCACCACCGCGCAACGCGACACCTCGCCAAACGCCGTGTTTGCGCCGGACCCGAGTACGACGTGTAACAACAGTCTCACCTCGCCCTCGTTCTTCGTTCCTGCGACCGGCGCCCAACTCAGCTTCCGGCACGCCTACAGTACGGAATCCTGCTGTGACGGTGGGCGGCTGGAAATCTCGATCGCTGGCGGAGCTTTCACCGACATTCTGACCGCCGGGGGTAGCTTTGTGACCAACGGTTACAGCACGAGTTCCGGCTGGTATGGTACCTCGGCGGGTTTCCCCAGCTTCATCACCACCGTTGTCAACCTGCCCGCGTCCGCCTCGGGCCGGAACGCCGCGCTGCGCTGGCGGTTCACCGCCGACAGCAGCGTGGCGGGAACCGGCTGGTACGTGGATACGGTGTCGGTCGGTGGCGACTTCATCTGCTGCAGCCCGCCGACGATCATTACGCAGCCGGCCAGCCAGGGGGTCCGTCCGGGCACCAATGTTACCTTCTGCGTCACCGCCACCGGCTCGCTGCCCCTGAACTATCAGTGGCGCAAGAACGGGACCAACCTCGTCAATGGCGGCAGGATCACCGGCGCCACCAGTACGTGTCTGACGATCTCAACCGTGGTCGAGGCCGACAGCGGCCAGTATTCGGTGTCCATTGCCAATACCAATGGCTCCCTGGTCAGCTCCAATGCCACGCTCCTGGTCAGTGCGTTGGATCATTTTGCCTGGAGCGCCATCCCCTCACCGCAAACGGTGGGCGCACCGTTCCCGGTGACCATCACGGCGCAGGATGAGGTCGGCCGTGTGGTCAGCAATTTCACCGGCAGCGTGACCTTGAGCGGCTGGATGGGAGGCGGGCTCACGACAAATACCATTCTGGGATCAGTCGTCCATACGGCTTCCGGCAGCGGCACTTATACGCTCGGATACGCCTTTACGCCGACCAACAACCTTACGATCACCCACATGCGCTCGTATTCCGGGACCAAGGTGTCGATCTGGACCGATGCCGGGGTTTTGCTGGTCAGCCGTAGCGTGAGCGGCTCGGCCGGGGTTTGGACCGAGACGCCGCTGGCGGCTCCCTTGGCGTTGAGCGCAGGCACCACTTACCGGGTGGGTTTCTACACCGCTGGCGGGAGTTACTATTATCGTGAGGACAGGCCGAGCGGTTTCCCGAACGGGACACTGGTGGATGGCTATTACTATGGCACTGCGGATGGTTTCCCCACCAACTTCTATAGTGCCGATCGGGTTATCTTCTTATGTGACCTGCGCTATACCATTGGCTCCTCGCTCGCCGTGCCCATCAGCCCGACTGCTTCGGGCAACTTCGCCAACGGCCTCTGGAGCGGCAACCTCACCGTTCAACAACCGGCCACTAACATGTATCTGGTGGCTGCCGATAGCACCGGGCATCGCGGCACGAGCAACCCGTTCGATGTGCGGCCGTCGCCCCCGGTTATTGTCGCGCAGCCGACCAACCAGATTGTGCCCGTTGGCGGCACCGCGACCTTCTGCGTCACAGCCAGTGGAAGCGAGCCCTTGCTCTACCTCTGGTCGCGCAACGGCGCCCCCATCGCCGGGGCGACCGCTGCGTGCTACTCGATCACCAACGTGCAGCGCGCGGACTCCGGAAGCCAGTTTAGCTGCCGGATCACCAACAACTATGGCAGCGCGGTCAGCTCCAGCGCGATGTTGATCGTGAACCGGACGCCGATCGCCGATGCCAGCGCGACGCCGGACCTGGTGGTGTCTGCTAACGGCGTCAATGCTCGCGTGGTGTTGGACGGCTCACGGTCGTCGGATCCGGATGGCGACGTGCTGCGGTATCTCTGGTTCAGGGCCAACGCCGCGACTCCGTTCGCGACCGGGGTGGTGGCCGTGGTGGTCTTGCCGGTGGGAACCCATCCCATCAGCCTGGTGGTCAGTGACGGTCTGGCCGCGGACACGAACCGCGTCAGCGTCGCGGTGCTCACGGCCGCTGACGCCATCCAGCGGCTGATCGACATCATCAACCAGTCCGACCTGCCGCATCCGAGGCCGTTGATTGCAAGTTTGGAAGCGGCGCAGGCAGCCGTTAACCGTGGCAATTCGACCGCCGCGATCAACGAACTGCAGGCGTTCCAGTCCAAGGTCCGGGTCCAGGTTGCGCCGCGAAACCCGGTCTTGGCCGATACGCTTATCCGGGGCGCCCAGCAGGTGATTGACGCTCTGGCCAGCGGCGGGGCGGCCGAGTTTGCCGTGCAGCTCCATTCCCTGGCACGTCAACCTGACGGCAAGATGCATTTCAAGTTTGCCGGCAGTACCAGCCAGCTCCAGGTCGTGGAGGCCTCCACCAACCTCGTGGACTGGGAAATGATCGGGGTGCTGGCAGACCAGGGCAACGGCTTGTTTGAGTTTGAGGACGCCAACGCCACGAAGTTCCCGGGCCGGTTCTACCGGGTCAAGCAACTGCCGCGTTAGTTCCCCGTCGCCTTCCACCACGGGGCGACACGGCATTCCTGGCCGGGGGGAGTTTTGCCCCCCGGCGGTGCCCTAACCGGGAGGCCTGTACCGCTCGCTCGCCGGCGCGGGTTCAGGATCGAGTATGTCAGAGACTCGCCGAACACCGGGCCGCGGCGGGATGCCGGGTCATCTTGCCTCCAGGCGCAGCTCCACGTCCATCTTCATGGTGAGGACCTGGTTCTGGCCGCCCAGGTTGAGGCCCATCACCGCTTCGGAGTGGAAGCCGGTTGTCCCCGCCGAGGGCAGTAGTTTCCCCAAGTCGAGGCTAAGTTCGCCGCTGCCTTTGCCGGTCATCTTGGTGAGATCAACCTTCATGCCCGGCATGGCGGGGTTCTCGATCTTCTGGCGGGCGGCGCGCTGGACGATGGTGCGTTTGACCGTGAGACGGTCCCCTTCGACGGAGACCAATTCACAGGTGGCCGTTTGATCCACCAGCATGCCCTGCGTCCTGATCGGCAGGCTGACCTCCCACTTCGCGCCGGGGCCGACCGCTTCCGCGGGCAACGGGACTACCATCTGGGCGAAGGAATCCTTCAGTTGATCCATGAGCTGGCGGGCCTGGGGCTCGGCACCGGGTGGCGCCTTGAACTCAGTCGCCTTGCTCAAGCCGCGGCTGGACATCGTGCCCGTGGCCGACATTCCCTTGACCCCGGCCAAAGCGGACTTCATGCCCTCGACGGCCTGGGGCAGGGCGCCCGGTTCGTCGGCCACGCTCGTGTCGCCCATGACCACGGCGTAGGCAATCTCGCCGTCGTCCGAGACGCCCTTGACCGTCACGTCCATGATCAGGGTCATGGCCGGCAGCTTCATCGCCGGGCTTTCGCCCTCGCCCGTTTTCATAGCTACCGCCGTCTTGATGGTAAGGCTCAAGGCCTGCTGGTCGCCCGGGTGGGGATGGAGGCGGAGCGCCTGGCGCGGTTCGGCCCCGGCCGCGAGCAACTTGACCGGTTGAGCCGGGGCGGCAGCGGGCGCGGCGGGGGGCTTCTCCGACAGAGCGGCCAGCTTCTCCGCAATGTAATTCAACCGGTAGGAAACCAGCTTGGCGTTCCAACCGGGGTAGCTCTGCTGGAACTTCCGCAGCGCGGCGAGGGCCTCCTGGTACTTGGCCTTGGCCGGGGCGGTTTTGCCCTGGGATTTCAACTCATCCGCCCGCTGGATGAGATTGTAGCTCTGCAGATACTCGTCGTCCTGCCCTGCCGCCCGGGGAGGGCCCAACGTCAGGAGCAAGGCGATCGAGGTCAGGGCGGCGAGCCCTTGGATGGCGGCGCGAGGGCGGCGCTGGGGGGCCGCGGCAAGACAGAGGCAACTACGGGCATGGCTCATGCGTCGCAGCCTAAAGGCATGCCCGATGGCGTCAACCGCAAAGGCCAACCTCGCTCTTAGCGCTGTGTCCTCTATTGC
>CAWGGD010000002.1:0-96497 GCA_963822005.1 uncultured Verrucomicrobiae bacterium
GCACCCAATGGAACTCTGAAAATCCTTCTCTCATTTTCTGGCACCAACGGCAGTTACCTCATAAAGCAGGTTTGTTGAATGCAGCAGGCAGAGTTTTCACGGCACGACAAGCGCTGGTGGCCCAAGGGACAGCACAGTTCCACGCGCCTCCAATGTTCCTGATGGCGGGGGAACCGTCTTCCGCATTTCCCCACAAGGTGAATTTAAAAATATTTGGTTTTCTTTAATGAAATGAACGGTTCGCATCCAAGTGGAGGGCTGATTCAGGGAAACGATTCATGCCTGTATGGTGTCACAGGCGACGGTGGTCTAGCATGGCTCCACCGCAACAATTTGACCAATGAGTTCTGTGAAAACGGGTTTGGCACCGTCCTCAAAATGACTCCTGACGGCAAAGTAGCAACTTTGACCGCTTTCAACGGCTACAACGGCATGCACCCAACCGCAATTGCACAAGCTCACGACGGCACTTTGTTCGGAATTACTATTAGGGGTGGAGCAACAAACACGGCTAGTCGTTACGAGGAATACGAATGGTCACCATTTAGAGGGGAGGGAACTGGCTTGTAAACTCCCACCAAATGGAAGGCTAACTACTCTGGTCTTGTTTTACGGCGGAAATGGGAAGAAACCCGAGTCTTTCATATTGGGAAACGACGGGAAGTTCAACGGGACCACAGCGGCTGGCGGTGCGAACAACTTGGGCTTAGTATTCAAGCTGACCCCGACAGGAAAATTTACCGCTTTGTATTCATTCACAGAGGGCAGCGGCACTTGGCCGTGCTATAATACCTTGATTCAAGGCACGGACGGCAATCTATACGGCACAACCACGCGGCGTGGGAAGAATCAATGTGGAAGCGTTTTCCGACTCACTCTCAGATGACCAGTTGCGGAACACGAATCAGAGCGTCTGGATTTCAGCGCCTAGTTGCCCTTTGATGGGTGTTCTGAGTTGAGGAAATCGAGAAGTCTGCATCGCTCATCTTACGTCCAGCAGCTTTTTCCAGTCCGCCCATTCGTACATGCCTTGCACCTCCCAAATGAGCCTTCATGTATTCGAGACTCTTTTTGGTGAAGATATGCCCGGGTGGGGACGTCGGTGTCGGTTGCGGTTGAACGCCAGCCTCCTTGGGGAACAAGCGCCGGTAAACCTGCCGCAAGCTCCCGTTGAGACGGGGGTGGAGTTCGCAGCTATGAGTTTTCGTCCACGAACCCCGTTCCAAGGGTTCCGCGCGCCAAACCCTCTCCTTTGGGGTCGATATTTTTCAATAGATATCGGATGCACCGCTCGTCTTTCTTCTGGAGCGTCATTCTGTTGGCTTGTCTGGCCACTGAACCGCCCTGAATCCTGTTCCAACGTTCGAAAACCGCCGTGCCGAATGCCTGCCGCATCTTCTCTGGATGCAATGCCTGCTGCCCAAAAAACAAAAAAATACTATGAAAGTGCATCTCCTAAGTTTAATTGTTCTCCCGCACAAAAAAGCAAGCCACATCAGGAAAAGCCTTTTCGACCGAATCCAATAGTTTCTTAAGTAAAGGTGCGCGAGCTGCTGGTCGGCCATTATCCCTTTGAACGAAAGTGTCTAATGAAACCATAAACGCCGTCGGATCTATTCCAAGGAATAGCCTAATGAACTGCCTACACTGGCTTTGGAACATTGAATCCTCATACCCCTATATGAATAAAGGGACTGTTGCCGCTGCTGCGCGTCCGACTGCGAAAGCCCCACGGGGCTTGGTTCTTTGATGCATTCACAGGCCCTGACCCTATCAGGAAAATTCGAAACGACGACCATTTTCGGCTTATGCTAGATAATCCCTAAAGGAGGCGGTCAAATACCACGACAACTGCTTTGCGATATAGCAAAAACCCAATAAATGCGGGATTCTGATAATTGGTAAATGATAATTAATAAGGCGCGGAAAAGGCCTATTAATGGGGAGAGAGAGGCTGGATACCCCCTACAAGCCTGTGATTAGCCACATTTAAAATAATTTTAAAAAATGGGAGGGTGTCTCTCTTGGCCTTTAGTTGTCACAACTAAACTTTCTGACCTTAAACTGGCCTTGGGACACCATTTGGAGCTTGACTTGGTGCCAAATGGTTGATAAGCTGGTATAATGCTAATAGAGCAGAAAAACAATAACGAAAAGGTCTCATATGGTCTGACAAAGCTCCTGTAACCATCAAAGACACAGCCCAAATCCTGAGCATGAGCGAGAAAAGCGTAAGGCGGCTTCTGGAACGTGGTCTGTTGAAGGCATCACCAGCATTGCGGATTAAGCTTATCACAAGAGAGTCTATCCCTGTTGCCTCACGGGAAAATGACACCGTAGAGTTGAGTCAATTGCTCATACGTTGCCTCACAGCAAAATGACACCATGGGTTTAACGTTTCTAGGTCTCTGGTTCTAGTTATTTCTGTTGGTTCCCTGCTGGCGAAGCGGGGGGCGCTGGGCGGGTCGGCGGAGCAGCGGCGAGCGTAGCGAGTCGCTGCGGAGCCGACCCGCCCAGCGGGGCGGGGGGGCCACTCCTCATTCGACCAGCGCCGCCCCCAGGATCGGCTTCAATCTTCGCTCCACCTCCGCCGCCAACACAAAGGGGTCCAGCGACTCATAGCGATCCCGCAGCTCTCGCCGCGCCTTGCTCGGCAAGTCTCCATGAGCCAAGAGTCGCTGATAGGCCGTCTGGGCTGTATCGTGCCGCCGCACCCACCGGCTGCCCTCGCGCCATTTCTCCACCAGCTTCATGGAGGGCAGGAAGAAGTTGTGAACGGCCCCCACGCCTCCGTGTAGAGCGCGTTGATCGGGGACAGGAGCGTTTCGCTCTCCAGGCGCCCGTAGCCCAAGAGCTGCCGTGGCCACATCCAGTTCTTCTGCTCCACGTGTGCATTGTCGTCACTGTGGTAAGGCCGGGAGCGCGTCACCCGGATCGGCTTGGGGCGCACTTGCAGATACCGGATGAGCGTCCAGTTGAGCCACTCGCCGCCGTTGTCGAAGTCGAAGCCCAGAATCGCGAAAGGCAGCGTCTGTTCAACGTTTTTGGTCTGTTCCAGCACGCCGTGGGCGCCCTTGTTCCACACCGCCCGGCCCTCCGTCCAGGTGCAGGCCAGGTCGGTGTAGGTCAGGCTCCAGATGAAGCTGCCGGCCAGGCTGCTCCCGCAGTGAGCGACGCTGTCGGCCTCCAGGAAGCCCAGCCGCTGCTCGTCCCACACCTCGCCTTGGATCGGCACTTGGCGACGCAAGAGCGTGCCCGGACGCGTCCCGCTCAAGCCGCCGCCCACCCGCGCCTTGGAGGAGGCCAGCAACCGGTCCAGCGTGGCCGCGCTGATGGAGCCCAAAAGCTTCTTCTGCGTCGGCAAGAGCGGCCCATAGTGCCGCCCGTAGTGCGGCAGCCATAGTTCCAGTGCTGGCGCCAGCCGCTTGCCACACAACTGCTCAGCCCCCGTCCAAATCCGCTCCACCACCTCCTGCACCGGTTCATACTTGCGCTCCGGCCCAGGGCGCGACCGGGCCACCACTGCCGCCGTTCCGCCTTGGAGCAGCTTGATGGCATACTTCCGTTCGTAGCCGTGGTGCTCGCAAAACTCGTCCAGCAGCCGGCCTTTACCTGCTTTGGCTCGGCCGGCGTAACGCCGGCGCAGCCGTTCCAATTCGTCGTTTCGTTCGGTCTTTCGTTGCATATACACCGCTTTCTCTTCGGTGTCTTTCTGCCATGAGGCAACGTATGGCTTTTCGCTCAGCTTTTGACCCCCCTTCGGTGTCATTTAATTTGAGGCAACGCGTATCGAAGCCTTTGCCAAGATAACCCTTTGAACTTCTACTTCACTTTGGCAAGCTCGGCACTGACGTAATCCGCGTCGTTGTCCCCAAACACTTCCGTGTAGGTGTTGAGAATCAGCCGACCCCCATCGTTGTGGCCTTGCCATTTGGCAATCAGTTTCACGTCCACCTTCGCCTGCCAAAGTCGCCTGATGAGATAGGCGCGGATGCTCCGCTGTGTGAACCGTGGGAACCCAAGCCGCTTGCAGGCGTTAGTCAGAGCCTTCCTTGCATCGTGAATTTTAAACAGCGGTGTAGTCGGTGCTGGCGGGGTCGGACAGCTGGCATGGAGCCTTTGCAGGAAGGGTTTCAAGTGCGGGTAAATCGGCGGGAAAAAAAGGGCCTTGGTCTTGTGCCGCCTGACAGCCAGTTGACCATGCTGCCCCGTATTCCAATCCACGTCGCCCCAAGTTAAGGAACTCGCCTCTGCCTGACCGAGTCCCGCCAGACCAAGAAATTCAATGAAGTTTGCGCTTTCCTCCGCTTCACGTTTTGCTTTTGGGTGCGGATGTTCTCCACTATGGCGCGGAATTGTTCGTCGGTGGGGACGAGCCGTTTGGGTTTCTCGATTTTCTTCCAGCTTTCCGCAGTCGAGGGAAAGGGGACTCGGCAATCATTTTGTCGGCTACAGCCAAATCGAAAAGCTGCTTCAGGAAGAGAGTATAGCGGTTATAAGAACTGGCTTTCAGGTTAGGTTCTGCCTTGGCAAGCCATTCGTCGAGCATGGAGGGACGAATCTTCGAAACCCGAATATCCAAACCGTATCCCCAATTCTCCTTGAGTTTCTTGACGATTCCCGGCTCGGTGGCCTTGGTGGATTCGGACATGCCTGCCCTGCCGTTGGTGAACTTCTGCAACAGTTCTGACAGCGTGGTCTTTTCGGCTTCGGCGTCAACTTTGTCCAGGTTGGCAATCCACTCCTTCAACTTCCGCTCGGCAATTTTCCGGTCCGTCGTATCGAGGGAATGTTCTTTGCGCTTGCCGCCGAGTCTTCTTTATCCCATAGTAGGTCTGGTTGACGCTATGCCGATAGAGACACGGATAATTAGGAATTTTTTCGAGCAACTGCCTTGTGCTGAGGCGGGTTGCTCCATTCCTGTTGCTGGTGGTCTCTGTTCCCGCGCTGGCGGTCATTTCTTCTGTGGTGGAAGTCATGCCGCGAATATAAGGGGTGACAAACAGGGGTGTCAACACGAAACTGCATTTTCAAACATTGTCGTAAGTGCTTGTAAATAAAGTTGTTGGGCGCTTGGCGCAGCGGTTAGCGCGTCTCGTTTACACCGAGTAGGTCGGGGGTTCGAATCCCTCAGCGCCCACCAGCCCCCTGCGGGGGAAATCCGAAACCCGAGATCCGAACTGATTAAGAATCGCCCATCACCGGCTTCTTCCAGATCGGCGCGGCGCGCTTGAGCTCGTCTATCAGCCATTGGCAGGCGGCGAAGGCTTCGCCCCGATGCCGGGCGACGATTTCGATCCACAGCGATGGCTCGCTCACTTTCACCCGCCCGACCCGGTGGACCAAGCGCACGGATTCAACCCGCCAGCGCCTGGCCAGCTCGTCGAGGAGCAGGCTGATCTGGTGCTCCGCCATGCGCTGGAACGCTTCGTATTCAAGGGCGCTGATGTTTGCCGTTCCTTCGGTCCCGCGCACCACCCCCACGAAATACACCACCGCCCCCATGCCGCTGGACATCGTCCGCTGGGCCAGCAACACGGGCTCATCAATCGGCTCGGTTGTGAAGGTCAGTTGCCTTTTCATGCCAAGGGGTATTGCGTGCTGCGTCGTACGTGGTGCATGGTCTGTCAGTCGGCTATTGCGAATCTCACCCGCCCTGCACCGGCGGGAACAAGGAGACCTCGTCGCCGGCCTTTAAAACGCAACTGCGGTCCTGGTACTCCACGCCAACCGCCATCAACGCGGATTCTTGCATCCCGGCCAGCTTGGGAAACCGAGCGGCCAGTTTCTCGAAGAGGTCTGCCAGCGTGCTGCCATCGGGGAGCGTTTCGGTGACCTGGGCGCAGCCGGCCAGGTCCTTGAAATACGAATAGAAGCAGACGGTTACCTGCATGTTGAGGCGGGAAGCGAATTCGGATTGGGAAGTCAGCCCTTCCCCCGCAAGTTCGTCTTCCGGGGCCGGGCGGCAGCGACTCGCTGGCAGGCCCGCTTGTAAACCTGCGGATGCAGGACGCCGACGAACGGCAGGTTGCGGTACCGCTCCGCGAAGTCCAGTCCGTAGCCCACGACAAAGTAGTCGGGAATCTCGAAGCCCACGTAGTCCGCTTCCACCGGTTCGACCCGGCGCGCGGCCTTGTTCAGCAGCACGCAGGTCTTGATCCGGCGCGGCTTGAGGGCGCGGAGCTTGCCGTGCACCCGGTATAGCGTCTTGCCCGTGTCGAGAATGTCATCCACCAGCAGCACATCGCGCCCGCGCACGCCCAGCCGCAGTTCCTTGGTGAAAACCAGCTCGCCCGATTCGGTGCCCGCGCCGTAACTGGAGACGCCGATGAAATCGAGCCGCAAAGGCAGCGAGAGGTTCCGAATCAGGTCGGCCAGGAACATCACCGTCCCGTTCAGCAGCGAGACCACCACCATCTCCCGCCCGGCAAAATCGCGCGCGATTTCGCGGGCCAGCTGCCGGATGCGCCGGGCGATCTCGCGCTCGGTGATCAGCACCCGCTCGACTTCCTTGCGCCAGCGCGGCGGGACCGGGGCGTTGCGCTGGACGCGAATTCCGGGGATAGGTGTCTTCATGGGGTTGGGCTAGACATGTTTGGAGTCGTGGTCATCCTTGACGCGGTAGCCGGTTTCCTGGCGCTTGAAATTGACCTCGTTCTTCCGGACGTAGGCGTTGAACACGTCGTCCGCGCTCATGCCCAGCACCTGGGCCAGGCTGATGAGGAAATGGAACAGGTCCACCACCTCGACCCGGGCGTTCTGCTCGTCGAACTTCTGGTACTTGGCCCACCATTTCCAGGGCACGCTGTCGGTCAGTTCGGCAATCTCCTGCGACATCGCCCGGCAATAGTTCAGCAGCCACTTGGTCTTATCCTCGTCGCTCATGCCCTCGGTCCGGACGCCGATGCGCTCGTTGAGCGCCTTCTGCATCCGGAACAGTTCGCGGAGCTGGTCTGGTCTTTCCATGCGCAGAGGATTTGGCTGGCGCGCGGCAGAAGCAAGACGAAACCATTGGGACAAACTTTGGCCTTTGAAGGCTGGCTCGGAGAACGTATAACAGGGGCCATGCTAACGTTGCCGGTATTGTTGTCCAGCGGCGGACCGGTGCTGTGGTTGCTTCTGCTCATCAGCGCGGTGGCGGTCGCCGTCTTTATCGAGCGCTTCCTGCATTGCCACCGCGCGCAGATTAACTCGACGGAATTCCTCAACGGCGTGCGCACCGTCCTGAAACGCAACAATGTCGTCGAGGCGCTGTCTATTTGTGACGCCACCCCCGGCCCCGTGCCGCGGCTGGTGAAAACCGCGATACTGAATCGCGACCAGGGCCGGGACCGGGTGCGCGAGGCGCTGGAAGACGCGGGTGCGGCGGAGGTGCCGCGACTGGAGGCGAAGTTGAGTCTGCTGGCGACGATCGCACAGTTGGCGCCGCTGATCGGCTTGCTGGGCACGGTGCTGGGATTCATCCAGACTTTTGGGCGGATGGAGGAGGCCGGTTTGAATGCGCATGTGGGCCAGCTTTCCAGCGGGGTATGGCAGGCCCTGGTGTGCGCGGCGGCTGGAATAGCCCTGGCCATCCCCGCGCACGCCGGGCACAATTACCTGGTCAGCCGCATCCACGCAATCGTGCTCGACATGGAACGCGCCGGCACCGAGATCGTGCAGGTGGTCACGGAAGGCGCCAAGCCGCCCGCGGAACGATGACATTTCCCCGCCATGCGCGGCTGCTGCGGAGTCAACTGGATGCGGCCCCCTTTGCGTCCGTGTTCTTTCTGCTGGTGATGTTCATGATGCTGGCGTCGTTGATCTATACCCCGGGGGCTCGCCTTGAACTGCAGCTTCCCGGCGGCAATGGCCTCCCGGGCACGGATAAGCGAACCGTCTCGGTGGCGGTGGATGCCGATGGGCGGCTGTATTACGAGAACCAGTGGCTCGAGGAAGCCGCTTTGCGCCGCCGGTTGCAGGAGGCGGCCCGGAAATCTCCCGAGCCGCTGACGCTGGTGGTACACGCCGACAAGACGGTCAGCTACGACAAGTTGATGCGGCTCACGCTGCTGGCGCGGGAGGCGGGTATTGTCGAAGCCTGGCTGGCCACGCTGCCAGCCCCCACGGCTCGTTCCCCGCGATGACCTCTGCGTCGGTTGAACCTCGGCCTTGGTCGGCCCGCCGCCGGTGGGGGATGATCGCTCTGGTCTTCGGTGTCCAATTCGGCTTGATCTTCTGGCTGGGCGGCACTGCGCCGATTCGCCCGCGTCCGGCGGCGCAGAACCTCACTTTTCGGTTCGTCGGAACCGCCACCACCGAATTGCTCGCACTGACCGACCCGACGCTCTTTGCTCTGCCGCACCAGCAGCACCCTGCTGTGCCGGCCTGGCCCAGAACCCCACGACCGGAATATCACTTCTCGCAGTGGCCTGCCTCGACCAACCTGCTTCTGCCGGCATTGGGTCACGCCAGCAGCACCTTCAGCCGGTTGGTTGAAACCAACGACTTCGCCGCGCTCCAGCTTCCCGCCCGGCCCCACTCCGCCCCGACGCTCCCCGACCTGCCTCCGCCGGCAGTTTCGGCTGGCCAATCGGTGCTACAACTGGAGGGCGCCTTGGCCGGGCGGCGCCTGCTGGCGCCGGTCGAGTTGAAGTCATGGCCGCACCCCGAAATCCTGGCCAGCAGCGTCGTCGAGGTGGTCGTGGATGCAGCAGGCCGGCCGGTTTCGGTCAGGCTGCTCTCGGGCAGTGGCTCGCCGGCGGCGGACCAGAACGCCCTGGAGCAGGCCAAAGCCGCCCGGTTCGAGCCCGCCGATCGCAGCCAGGCCCGAGCAGGCGCTGGCCCGACGGCGCAGTTGAACTGGGGCAGGATGACCTTCCGGTGGCACACGATCCCGGCGCAGCCCGCCGGCAACCCTGGGGCCAGCCCCTGAGCCGTATCCCTGCAGTTGAACAGGAGATAACAGCGAGAATAGAGGCATGAATACCAAGCCGGATCCAATTGCCCAGGCTCTTGGCGGACTCACCAAATGGGCTCACCCCAAGCGCGGGTTTGCTGTGGATGAGGACCTTTGGAAACCTCCGTTTCCTCTGTTTCCTCCTGTTCTTTTCTGAATAGACACGGCTGGAGGCGAAGGCACACTCAAGGCTCAGCATGTCCATTCCGGATTTAATCCTGACCTACGTGGTGGTTTTGCTGGCCGCCCTGGCCGGCGCGGGCATCTATTCCGAAATGCGCCGGCGGCGCTTCGAGCCGACGCCCAGCGCGGATCGCATTTTCCGCTGTGGCCGCTGCGGCTACGTCTATACGGACGATCCGGACGTGGACCGTTCGCGGTGTTCACAATGCGGAGGGTTGAATGAGGCGATCAGATTCTGAAGCCGTGAAAAGGGAGCGGAGTATTGGAGTCTCAGCTTCCGGTCTTTAATTCCACCACATCATGCGGCGCGGCTTCGCGCTGGCCGGCGGGGCTGACGCGGATGAAGCGGGCTTTCTCGCGAAGCTGGGCGAGGTTGGCCGCGCCAAGATAGCCCATGCCGGACTGGATGCCGCCGATCAGTTGGGCCAGGACCCGGTCCACCGAGCTGCTGACTTCCTTCAAGGCCTCCACGCCTTCGGGCGCGACCTTGCGCGTCGGATCCGGCGTGTGGCCGTACCGCGCAGCCGACCCTTCTTTCATCGCCGCCAGACTGCCCATGCCCCGGTATTGCTTGTAGAGCTTGCCGCCGATTTCCATCACCTCGCCCGGCGCCTCCGGGCAACCGGCTAAGATGCCGCCGCAAATGACCGCCTCTGCGAGCGTGAGGGCCTTGACGATGTCCCCCGATTTGGTGATGCCGCCGTCGGCCAGGATGGCGACGCGCTTCTTCTGCGCAGCACGCGACGAAACATACAGCGCCGTAAGCTGGGGGATGCCGACGCCGGCCACGATGCGCGTCGTGCAGATCGAGCCCGGTCCCTGGCCGACCTTGACGGCGTTCGCGCCGCATTGGGCGAGGAATTCCACCCCGGCGGCGCTGCTCACGTTGCCCGCAATGATGGGCAGCTTGGGAAAGGCATCGCGCAGCATGCGCACCGTATCGCCCACGCCGCGGCTGTGGCCGTGCGCGGTCGAGACGGCCACCACGTCCACCCCGCGCTCAACCAGCGCCCCGACATGGGCGAGAATGCGCTCGCGGTCCAGCTCGCCGAATGCGTTCCGCGTCGCCGATACCGCCGCGCCGCAGATGAGCCGGAACTGCGCATCGCGCGCCGGCTTGAACTGCGCGTTCCGCTCCTGCGTGATACGTTCCACGTCGCTCAGCGTGAACAGCCCGTGCAGCCGATCCTGATCGTCCACGACCAGCAGCTTGTGAATGCCAGGGTGGTCGGTGAAGAACTTGTCGGCTTTGGCAATGGGATCCCGGCCCAGCTCCTTCTTGCTCAGCGTGTGGATCTGGCTGCGGGGCGTGAGCGCCTCGGCGACCTTGCGTTTGGCGTACCGCTGCTTGACGACATGGCCCGAGAGCAGGCCCAACAACTTGCCCTGGCTGTCCACCACCGGAAAAGTGCTGAAGGCAAATCGCTTCTTGGCGATCAATTCCAGCACCTCCCCGATCAACTGTTCCGGCGCCACCTTGATCGGCTCCTGGATCAAGCCGTGGACGTGGTTCTTTACGCGGCTGACTTCGGAAAGCTGGTCCCGCTCGGGCATGTTGTAGTGGATCAGGCCCAGCCCGCCGTTGAGCGCCATGGCGATCGCCAGCCGAGACTCGGTCACCGTGTCCATGTCGGCCGAGATGACCGGGATATTCAGGCGCAGCCCCTCCGCCAGCGTGGTGTCGAGCTGCGTGTCGCGTGGCAGAACTTCGGAGTAGAGCGTCGCGAGCGTCACGTCATCATAGGTCAGCCCCAGGTTACTGTAGGCCGGGAAGAAGGCGTCCGCCGGTTTGTAGAACTTGGCGTCGAGAAGGTCGGGTTCTTTGGTCGCAGCCATGTCAGAAAGTGCCAACGGTCCCCGGCCCCTGGCAAGCGCAAACAAGCCCGGCCGATTGTAAATCCACGGTACAGCAGAGCCCGTTGCAGAAGGCGACCAAAATAGAGACTCTGTCGCAGCCTCTGTCGCGACCTCTGTCGGATTGGCGGTTTCTCGACAAAGGTTCCGATTAAGGGGGCGATGAAGGTTCTCAACCCTGCCTTCTGTCTTCTACCTTCCCCCCCCGCTACCCGTGCGGATGCCGATGCCGCAGGATGTGCGGCCGTTCGAGGCCATGGGCGAGCATCAGCTCCTCGTTGTTGAGCAACTCAGCCACGGCACCTTCAGCGACGACAGCGCCGCGGTCCAGCACAATCGCCCGCGAACACAGCTCGACGACCAGCTCCAGGTCGTGCGTGGCAATGACCTTGGTCGCCGGTATCTGCCGCAGCAGCGACTTGAACTCCCGCCGCCCCCGCGGGTCGAGGTCGCTGGTCGGCTCGTCGAGCACCAGCAGGGCTGGCTCGCAGGCCAGCACGCCGGCCAGACAGGCGCGCCGCTTCTCGCCGTGGCTCAAGTGATGCGTGGCACGGTGAGCGAAACCGGCGAGGCCGGCCTGCGCCAGCGCCTTCCGCACCCGTGCATTCACCTCCGCCTCGCTCAAGCCCAGTTGCTGGGGGCCAAACGCCACATCCTCCCCGACGCTGGGGCAGAACAGTTGATCGTCCGGGTCCTGGAACACCAGACCTACCTGCCGACGCACTGTGTCAATGTTGTCCGGGGTGACGGGCTGGCCGAGGATTCGCACGGCCCCGTTCCAGCCAAGCTTCTCCGGCAGCAGGCCGTTGAGGTGCAGCAGCAGGGTGGACTTGCCGGAGCCGTTGGGCCCGAGCAGCGCGACGCATTCGCCTTGGCCTACGCTGAAACTAACCCCCCGCAAGGCCTCGGTGCCGTCGTGGTAACGGTAGCTGAGATTGGCAACCTGGATCGCGGTATTCATTTCCAACCCCGCGCGCACATGGCGTCGTAAATGCGTTCGGCCCGTTCCGAAGCGCGGACAAAAAGCTGCCCCACCACGGTGGACAACGTCTGCCAGCGGGCGCCGCGACGCCGGGTGAAGGTGCGGCTGGCGCGCGCCCGGCGCATCCGCTCCGCTTCCTCGGCCAGCACGAACAGGTACCGGTGCATGAGCGCGATCGTGGTGATCAGCAGCCCCGGCACGCGCACCGCCTGCAGAACGCGCAGGATCCGGCTGAACGGCGTCGTGTTCGAAACAAGTATGATCGTCAGCAGACAGATCGTGCTCCTGGCGGCGACAGCCAGCCAACTGCCGCGCGCCGCCGGCTGCAAGGCGTTGACCAATGCCACCCCCAGGACCAGGGGCGACAGCCAAGCCAACCGCTTGAGGAGAAACAGCGGGGGAATCCGGCTGAGCACAACTGCCACCAGCAGCAGCAACGACGCGGCGACGAACCAGCCGACCGCGCGGGGGGGAGCCAGCACTGTGCCGACGATGATGACGAGCGCCGCGCCCAGCTTGGGCGCGGCAGGCAGCCGGAAAATGAGGCTGTCCCGGTGGCTGTGATGATGGCCAATCCAATCGCCAATCATGACCGGGTGAGGTGAGGGTCCGTTCCGCGTTCACGCACCAGCCACCGCGCCAGCAGCAACGCCAGTCCGAAGACGACCACCGTGCCCGCGGCCCCGGCGAGCGCGGTTGCTCCGGCGGCCCAATGCAAGCCCGGCATCTGGTAGCCCGCCGCCGGTGCTGGCACAAGCGGGTGAACGGCCTTGTGCTCAAAGCCGAGCCTGGCCGCTACTGATTCCAGCCCGTCGGGCCATGGACAGGCGAACGGCGCGACGAAGATCGCCATCCCCAGCACGGCCAGCAAGCCGTAGCCCGCCCATTCAAGCCCTTGCCGGGATGGTGCAGGCCCGCTGATTTCGTTGGTCAAGTCGGGTCGCGTGCGCTGGATGGCCAGGAACACCAGGGCGCCAATCAGGCCTTCGCCAATGCCGATCACCATGTGCACGGCCGCCATCGCCGTGAAAGCTGCCGGCCAGGCGACCGTGCCCGACCAGGCGAGTTGGCCGGCGCAACTGATGGCTGCCAGCACCGTCGAACACCAGCCCGCAAATGCGATCGCTGCCACCTGTCCGCGGGTGCCCGGCAGCCAACGGCAAACCAGCCGGTAAATCGCCCAGCCGCCGGCGGCGCCAATGATGGCCATGTTAAACACGTTGGCGCCCAGCGCTAGCACGCCGCCGTCGGCGAAGAGGAAGCACTGCACGATCAACACCGTTGTCAGTACCGACAATGGCTGCGCTGGGGCCGAGCAGGGCTGCGACCAGCACCCCGCCCAGCAGGTGCCCCGACGTTCCGCCCGCGACCGGGAAGTTGACCATCTGCGCGGCGAACAGAAACGCCGCGGCCAAGCCGAGCAGGGGCACGCGCCGCGGCGCAAGGCTGCGCCGGGCATGCCGCAAGGCCAGCCCCACCCCTGCGGCCGACAGCAGCGCGGTGGTAGCGGCGGTCTTTCCGTCAATGAACCCGTCCGGTATGTGCATGATGATACGCCTGTGCAGTCTCTCAGTACCGGCACAGGGTTTCAACTGTCCGCTGGACGGCAGTCCGCTGAGGGGGGCGGCTTGCAGGTACCACCGGAGTGCGCCCGCCCCCGGGCGCAGCAACGTCCGCATATCCCAAGGGCTGAAGCCATTTCAGAGCCTTCGGTGAGTCGGAGCCTGCCGCGCCCGGGGACGGGCGCACTCGGACTCAAACAGGCTCGCGTAATGGTGGTACCTGCGAGCTACGCCCGGGGAGTAGGCCGGGGGCGCTCGGAGGCCGGGCGCCCCACGACGGCCGGCTTCGGGGCGGCCCGTGCAGCGGAGTCAAGCAGCCTGTGCAGAGCCCGTGAAGAGCCGTGCAAGAGCCGTGCAAGAGCTGTACAAGAGCCGTGCAATAGAGGGATAAGCGCCGTGCAATAGCCTTGCAAGCGCTTTGCAAGCGCCGTGCAAGAGACAAGGGAGGTGAGATTAGGGAAAGACCTGTTCGTTCACAGCCTTGGACACCGGCTCAGCGCACAGGTTAAGGAAGCCAAACCGCCCTGTAAAACCGTGAAGTGGCATCGTTGGTGATGACCACCTCCAGCGGGAGATTGCTCCGGACCAACGAGGCCAGGGTGCTCCAGTTGGTCGGCACCGGGGAACTATCCACCCGGCAGGAACGGCCGGCGCCACCCAGCAGTTCGAGGCGAAACCCGCCAGCGTCCGCTCGCAGGAGTTGGAGTGTCAGCGGCCATTGCTCGTAGACACTGGTATCAGTGGCCTGCGGGGCCGCGATTTGACGAATTTGGTGATCGCGTGCGAGCTTCTCCGCAGAAACTGGTGAACTCTGAGCGGGGACAAATGCGCCTATGGAGCAGCACGCGAAAGGAAACAGGATTCGGATCAATCGAGCGCCGGTATTGACACTCTGGGCCGCCGCGGTGGCCGAGCGGCTGGGATTCAAGCACGACGAAGCGTTATCACTGGGCAAGGCCCTTGCCGGTCTCAACGCGCAAAGCAAGGGTCAGCGGCTGGGCATCTTCAAGCCCACCCCAAAGGCACTCAAGAAGGTGCGGGAACAGAAACGAGGCGAGGAATTCTCGGTGGACCTGCTGGGCCGCGCTCTACCCGCCCTGAACACCGCGCAAGGGGTGCGGGCGGTGGTCCACTCCGCGCCCATCGAGCCTGCGAGCGTTGAACGCTACCTGGAGAGCAAATTCGGAGACGCGTTGCCGGCAGCCCGCCAGGCCATGGCGGAGTTAGCCCAAGCACTGGAACCCGAGGATCTGGCTCAAAGGGGATTTGGTCTGTATGAGCAGTTCCGACCGGTGATCCCCGACGGCGTGCGCGGCTGGGGTGCCAAGGGGGAACTCGATCTGGGCTTCATTCGGGAACTAGGTGCGAAATAGACGGGCACCATCATGCCCGCGGCGCTGCAACGGACCCCGGACACCGGCACAAGGTGGAACACAACCTTGTCGGGCTCCGTTCTCTGCCGCCAGTTGGGAGACCCGCTTGACCTCCTGTCGCAGTTGGCTGCCACGCCTCAAACTGGCCCGCAGACACGAGGCTCCTAGGTCATTAGCTTCTCGCTCGTCAGCACCAGATTTACCGGTTCGCCAACGCCCGGCGGCGGATCCTTAAACTCCTGCTCTTCCCGCTCCACCTTGACCCTGCCAGTCTTACCACCGCGCGCCTCCTCGATCCCCTTCACCGGAAGTCGGATCACCTGCGTCGCGAACAACCCCCGCCCGTCGTGCAGATACAGCGTCCGTCGGTGCGCTTCGTAGTAGGGTGACACTGCCACCGATCCCCCGTAGTACAAACCGCTGCGTCACGGCTGCGGATCGGCTGGAAGAGGTTCTTCTTTCAGAGCAAGACCGAAAGTTGTTTCCGGCGGCGCTGCTCGTCGGCTACGTAGCGGTGGAGCTCATCCGCCGAATGGATCAACGGGCCGGGCTGAAGGGCCTCGGCAGCACGCAACTCGCTGAGGATGCGGTCAAGGGGGAAGCTGCGCCGGGAGTTTCCCGCCGAGGCCGCCGGACACTACTTCCCGAGCCTCTTCCCGGCTGGGCTTTGACACGACCCTCTGGCTTCAGGGCAGAGCCGGGGCGGGTGACGATTTTTCTCGAAAAGCGGGCTCGAGTAATGAATTCTATCGGCCAAGCGATGAGCACGCCGCTGCGCACGACCTTGGCGCTCGCCTTTTGCGCCGTTGCCGCCCTACTGGCTGGGTGTGGCGAGCCGACCTCCTCCGCTACCTTTGTGACGGCACCGCCGGGCCCCGCCGATTTGGGGCCGGCCACCGGCCTGTCCACGCCGCCGCCTGGGGCGGTCGTGTTCGACTTGAAGTACCGGCCTCAGACCGGCGGCGTTGATGACCTCTCGTATTATTCTTTCTGGGGCTATGGTGGCTTGGACCGGGAAACCAAGACCAACGTCTTTCTCCAGGACGTCCGTAAGAAAGCTTCTGGCCTCCATTACGTCTTCAACCAGGTCCTAGCCGGACGCAGGTGGGCGGCCGTCGAATGCCAAGGCCGCCAGGCACACGCCCTGTATTTCGACCTGAACGCCGACGGCAAGCTCTCGGAAAACGAGCGGATTCCACCCACCCGCAAAACAGATCGGGGCGTCGAGTTCATCACCCCGGATTTTATGCAAACGGCGAAGGGCGGCGGGCAGAGGCTGTGCCGGGTGCTGCTGCGAGTGGAATTCAACGAGGGCAGTTCCGAGCCCAACTGCATGTGGAGCCCGGCGGCACTGATGGAAGGTGCGGCAACCCTGGACGGTCGGCCCGCCCGGTTGCTCCTTTACGCGAGCGAGCCGGGCGCCGGGTTCGATCAATACGGCCACTCCAGCTATTCCTTCCTGCGGGGTGATCAGCCCAGGCGCGAGCCGGGCAGATATGTCCCCCGCGAGACGCTCAGCAGCCTGATCGCTAGCGAAAGCCAGTTTTACCACCTGACAGTCGAGGGGCGCTATTCCAACGGTCTGCCGGCCAGGGTGTTGCTGGCGAAGGATACTTCACCGACCGGCGCGCTGGCCGTGAAGCTGGTGGGCTCCAATGCCCTCCAGGCATCCTTCTCTTCGCTTTATCTGCACGGGGCCGAAGATGACACGATCTTCCTCCAGCTCAGCGCTTCGAAGGAACCACTGACCCTGCCGGCGGGCGCCTACGTCCTGGACCGCGGCGCGTTATCTTACGGCACATCGAATCGGCTGGACTGGGAAGTGACGTTTTCGGAGGGCCCTGTGGTCACCGTGAAGGCCGGCCAGGTTGTCGAGCAGGCGCTGGGGCGGCCGACCCTCCGGGTACGAGCGATCGAGGAAAGGCAGCGTTACAATGCAAACGCAGCCGAGCCGGCCACGTTCAACCAAGGCACGCGCATCTATCTCGAACCGCGGACTCTTGGCCTGGGCGGGGAAGTCTTCGGCCGCTTCCGGCAAAGCACGGCAGCCAGGGGCGCCAAGACCGATCGTCCGCCCCGAATCACCATCACCGGGCCGGACGGCAAGGAACTGCTGTCCAAGAAGATGGAGTATGGCTGAGGCGGAACCTGCGGGGTCTCATGGGGAGGCCCAAAGATAAAGGCCGGACGCTACACTGTCCGAATGGTTCAGGAAACCGGTCCACTGGCCAGCCAACTGACCGGCCAGCTCGAGCTCAGCATCGAATAACCGTGCGGGGCTATCCGTAACGACATAAGCCCGGCCGGTTCGGCGAATCTCTCAGCACCTGACCGCCGCTTAAACTGCGGGGTGAGCGAGGGCCCGCTCGCGCTCGAGCAGGGTGGGGTGGGAGTAGTAGAAGCCGCTGTAGAGTGGGTGGGGTGTGAGGTTGCTGAGGTTCTTCTCGTTCAACTTGCGCAGGGCCCCGATCAGCGAGCGCGGCTCTTTCATGACTTTGGCGGCGAAGGCGTCGGCTTGGTATTCGTAGCGGCGAGACCACCAGTGCGCCAGGGGCGAGAACCAGAACGTGAACACGCCCGACAGAAGGCCGAACAGGAGCAGCGCGGGCACGATGCTGCCCGGCTCGAAGCCGAAGCTGCGATAGAACCAGTCCTGTTGAGCGAGCCGGGAGATGAGCCAGAACGCCGCCAGCGAGCCCAGGGCGGAGACGAGCAGGGTCTTGGGGATGTGCTTCTTCTTGAAGTGGCCGATTTCGTGCGCCAGCACGGCCTCCAGCTCCAGCTCGGCCAGTTGTTGGATCAGCGTGTCGAACAGGACGATCTTCCGGAAGCCACCGAAGCCGGTGAAGAAGGCGTTGGAGTGGCGGGAGCGTTTGCTGCCGTCCATGACCTGGATGCTGCGGGCGCGGAAGCGGGTCCGGTCGGCGAGCTGCAGGAGCCGGTCGCGGAGGCTGCCTTCGGGCAGGGGGGTAAACTTGTTGAAGAGGGGCAGGATGAGGACCGGCGCGAGCACAACCATCAGCAGTTGAAACGCGAGGAGCGCGCCCCACGCCCAAAGCCACCACCACGGCCCGGTCCACTCGACGAGCTTCAATACCAGGACGAGCAACGGGTAACCGAGCACGATGCTCAGGAGCAGTCCTTTGAGCCGATCCATCCACCAGAGCCTCTGCGTGGTGGTGTTGAAGCCGAAGCGTTCCTCCAGCCGGAACTGATCATACCAGTCCAGCGGCAGGCCCGGGAGCGAGAGGGCAATGGCGGTGAAGAGGAGGAACGCCGCCATGGCCCAGGCCGAATGGCCCAGCCATTGCGCGAACACACCAAATCCCCACGGCAGGACCGCGCTGAACAACACGAGCAGGAGCACCGCCGAGTCCCAGGTCACCTCGATTTGGTCCAGGCCTCCCTTGGCCAAGGTGTATTGGACGGACTTGGCGTAGGTCGGCTCGTCCACGACGCCTTTGAATGCCTCCGGCACGGCGCCGGCATGGGCCAGCACATGGCGGCGGTTGAGTCGCTCCAGCCAGAGCTGGGCCGCCCACCGGGCGACGATCAGGAGCAACGCGATCGCGGCGAACGCACTGACAGAATTCATCGAGGCAGATTAGCCGGGAGCGGCCTCCGGCAGAAATGAATTCTCGCCGCGGCGTTCCTCAGCGGCGCAATGGGTGCAGGGCAATGTGGACCAGTTGACCGTCCTTGAGTGTGTATCGAGTCCGGCCGGAATCGTATTGCAAGACCTCAACGCCAGTGTCTTCGGTTTCCGCACTCTCCGGTTCACCGTAAGCGACGGTAATCTCCTGCCGCGTGGATTTCATGCGAATGCCTTCCTTGGTGACACCCTTGAACCGGTCCATTAGATAGCTCCCACTGCCGTCGCCCATCATGATGGCACCCACCGTTACATCCTGTTTACTCGGTATGACGGCCAAACCCAGAGACAGGTATTCAAGCACCTTGCCGGTTGTGCGATCCGGCTCCCCGAGCGCTTGCTTCACCGCGTCCATCGTCATACCGAACTTGATTGGTCCGACGCCAACCCCGGGAACGATATCCATCGCCGTATCCTTCGCGGCGGGGCCACCACTGCGCGAGCAGGAGGTCGCAAGGATTGTCACGATACAGGTGTTGAAGAGAGCTAGGTATCTGACGAAAGCTTTCATTCCTCAAAGCATAACGTGCTCAGCGTGGCTGTCGCCTATCATAGGCTCGGGGCTTTGTAACGATACCTGCGCGGCCTCTGACGACGTGACTTCGCCCGCGGCGGCACACGTCGCCTGGAGGTGGCCAGCTGGCCGTCGCCGCCCGGACTCATTCGCTGGGTCCCTTGAATCCTGAAGGGATTGAATAACACCTAAATCCAACTGACCTCAGCATGTTCAGTTCTTGGTGGCCGCCAGTTCCTCCTCGAAGTCAACGATCTCCTTGATCTGGGTCAGGAACCAGCGGTCAATCCTGGTGAGCTCGAACAGGTCCTCAATGCTGAAGCCGGCGCGGAGGGCGTGGCGGAGGAAAAAGATGCGCTCGGCGTTGGGCACGCTGAGCCGCGGGGTGATGACTTCGCGCGGGAGGATGTCGCGGTCGCCATAGACCTTGTCGCCGATGCGCCAGGGTTTGCCGTCGCCGCCCAGGCCGTAGCGCCCGATCTCCAGCGAGCGCAGCGCCTTCTGCAGCGATTCCTTGAACGTTCGGCCAATGGCCATCGCCTCGCCGACGCTCTTCATCTGCGTGTTGAGCGTGGGGTCGGCCTGCGGGAACTTCTCGAACGCGAAGCGGGGGACTTTGGTGACGACGTAGTCAATGGTGGGCTCGAAGCTGGCCGGCGTCTCGCGCGTGATGTCGTTCTTGATCTCGTCGAGCAGGTAGCCGACGGCGAGCTTGGCGGCGATCTTGGCGATGGGGAAGCCGGTGGCCTTGGACGCCAAAGCCGACGAGCGCGAGACGCGGGGGTTCATCTCGATGATCACCATGCGCCCGTTGTCCGGGTTGACCGCGAACTGGATGTTGGACCCGCCCGTCTCGACGCCGACGGCGCGGATGACGGCGAACGAGGCGTCGCGCATGATCTGGAATTCCTTGTCGGTAAGCGTCTGGATGGGCGCGACGGTGATGGAGTCGCCGGTATGAATGCCCATCGGGTCGAAGTTCTCGATCGAGCAGATGACGACGCAATTGTCCTTGCGGTCGCGCATGACCTCCATCTCGAACTCCTTCCAGCCGAGCAGGGATTCCTCGATGAGGATTTCAGATACGGGGGAGAGTTCGAGGCCGCGGCGGGCGATCTCGTCAAACTCCTCGCGATTGTAGGCGATGCCGCCGCCGGTGCCGCCGAGGGTGAAGGCGGGCCGGATAATAAGCGGGAAGCGGCCGATCTTCTCGGCGACCTGGCGTGCTTCCTCGGGGTTGTGGGCGGTGCCGCTGACCGGCACGTCCAGCCCAATGGAAAGCATCAGGTCCTTGAACACTTGGCGGTCCTCGCCGCGCTCGATGGCTTTGGCGTTGGCGCCGATCATCTCGACGCCGTATCTGTCGAGCGTGCCGCGGCGGCAGAGGGCCATGGCGGTGTTGAGGGCCGTCTGGCCGCCGAGCGTCGGCAGCAGGACGAGCTTGCCATTGGCCTTGATGCGCTTCATTTCCTCGACCTCCCGGGCAATAATCTTCTCGATGCACTCGGGCGTGATGGGCTCGATATAGGTCCGGTCAGCAAACTCGGGGTCGGTCATGATGGTGGCCGGGTTGGAGTTCACCAGAATGACGCGGTAGCCCTCCTCCCGAAGCGCCTTGCAGGCTTGCGTGCCGGAGTAATCGAACTCGCACGCCTGCCCGATAATGATCGGGCCGGCGCCGATGATCAGCACGGAATGAATGTCGGTGCGCTTCGGCATAAGGGCGTCGGCAATAAAGCGGATTTGGGAACGGTTGTCAGCGTTAAACTTACGGCTGGGTTTCGCCGGAGCCCCCGGGGCTTTCTTGAGTATTTTTTAGAGTACTTTTTAGGTTGCAATCCGGCTTCTCTCTCATATATTCTCCCCCTTCCGTTAAAGAACGGGATTACTTTTATTGTGAGCTATTGTATTTTAGAAACAGGAAGCAAACAGTACCGCGTGAGCGCGGGCGATAAGCTGCAAATCGAGCGCTTGACGGTTGAAGCCGGGCAGCCGGTCACTTTTGACCGCGTGCTGATGGTCAACAACGATGGCAAAGTCACCGTGGGTTCCCCCACCGTGGCCAGCGCCAGCGTGGTAGCGGACGTCGTCGAGCACATTCGCGGCGAGAAGAAGCTCACCTACAAAATGAAACGCCGTAAAGGCTATCGCAAGACGATCGGGCATCGCCAGGAATTGACCGTCGTGAAGATCAAGGAGATCAAGGCCTGAGCGCGCTTTCCCTATCACCCATCACCGATTACCCATTAAGACATCATGGCACACAAGAAAGGTCAAGGCAGCGTCCGCAACGGGCGTGACAGCGTCAGCAAGCGGCTGGGCGTCAAACGATTTGGCGGCGAATTCGTCACCGCCGGCAGCATTCTCGTCCGCCAGCGCGGCGCCAAATTTGTCGCCGGCCAAAACGTCGGCACGGGGCGCGACTGGACGCTCTTCGCCCTGGCGGAAGGTCAAGGTCGCTTTCGATAAGAATGGCCACCGCATCAACGTGCTGGCCGAAGCGGCCCCGGCGGCCAACTGAACAGCCCGGACAACCCTTCGCGGCGAGGCGCTGGCCTCGCCGTTTTTTGTGTTCGTTGACGAGATCAAAATCTACGCCCGCGCCGGCCACGGCGGCAAGGGGTGCGTCGCGTTCCAGCGCGAGAAGTATCGGCCCAAGGGCGGGCCCAGCGGCGGCAACGGCGGGCGCGGCGGCGATGTCATCCTCGAAGCCAACCACGACCTGAACAATCTCATCGTCCAGTATTATCAGCCGCGTCTCATCGCGCCCGAGGGCAAGTCGGGCCTGGGCAAGGGCATGGACGGTCACGCCGGGAAGGACCTGGTCGTCAAAGTCCCCTGCGGCACGCTGGTGTGGAGATTGGCCCGGGAAGGTGGCCCCGCGCCGGAGGACGAACTTCAGCCGACAGCGGCGCGGACGGCGCTGCGGGTCAGTTCGAGCCAGCGTCCGTTGCTCCGCGTTGGCGGCGGGCGGAGGCGCCGTCGAGGTGGACCTCTCCCGCCCGGAAGGCAATGCGATGGTTGCGGGCGGCGCAAGGGCCAAAGGAGAGCTCGTGGTGGACCTTACCGAGCACGGCCAGCGCTTTGTCCTTTGCAAGGGCGGGCGCGGGGGCCTGGGCAACCGGAACTTCGCCACCGCCGCGCGCCAGACCCCGCGCTTTGCCCAGCCGGGCGAGCCGGGCGACGAAAGCGACTTCCTGCTCGAACTCCGGATCATGGCGGAAGTCGGCCTGGTGGGGTATCCCAATGCCGGCAAATCAACCTTGCTGACCGCGATCTCTCATGCCCGGCCCAAGATCGCGCCGTATCCCTTCACCACGCTCCATCCTCAAATTGGCATCGTGGAATACCGGGATTTCCATCGGCTCACGGTGTGCGATGTGCCCGGCCTGATTGAAGGTGCCCACCGCAACGTCGGCCTGGGCCACGAGTTTCTGCGGCACATCGAGCGCTGCGTGGTGCTGGTGCTGCTGCTCGACATGGCCGGCACGGACGGCCGCGCCCCGTGGGACGATTACAGGAACCTCCTGAAGGAGCTGGAGCTTTACGACCCCGGGTTGCTGGAACGCCCGCGCCTGGTCGTTGCCAACAAGATGGACGAGCCAGCGGCCGAACAGAACCTGAAGAAGTTCAAGCGCCGCATCCGCAAAACCCCCGTGCTGCCGATGGCCGCCGCCTTCGACCAAGGCATCGGAGAGTTCAAACAGGCGATTCGGGAGGCGGTGGCGGGTGCGAGCGCGGGGTAGAACTGAGCCGCGAAGACGGTAAGACGCGAAGGGCAGAGCGGCGCACGGGGCGGCCCGAATGAAGAGCAGGCCAGAGCATCCCGCCGGCCATTGGACCCCGCAGGCCACCCTTTTCTGTGGTGTTCTCGGGGCGGGCTCAAGATGAGAAACGGTCCCTTTTGGGATTGACTTCACTGATGGAGCGACTAGCCTCGCGGAACATCCGTAGTCCATGAAGAGCCGCCTTCCAAAGAAGCATGAACTGGAAGCCGGGTTCCCATCCCCCGTGCAGGTCGTCTCCCGAAACCTGATGGAGAGTTCGCTGGCCGCTGCGATGGTTGCGCTGATCACGGCGCTCGCGGTTGCCGCCAGTTCCGGGATGGACGCGCCGCATACCGCCTCGTGCCTCGAATGCCACCAAACCCATGTCCTGTTCGGCAACCAGATCGGCGCCAGCTTCGGCAACGCCAATGAGTGCCAGAGCTGCCATCAACCCGGCGGCCTCGCGAGCGCATTGCCAATGGCTGAGGGCGAGCAGGCGCAACCCTGGCCCGGCCTTCCGGCCAATTCGGTTCCAAGCGGCAAGTCGCATCGGTGGGACTCGTCTCCTTCGGGTCGCGTCGTGGGCCTGGGTATGACACCGGTTGACGCTTTGGCCCGGGGAGGCGTCTATGCGGGCCGTTACCCCAAGACCTACACAGTGACCATCAGCGCAGATGGGGACGCTGGCACCGCGTTGTTCAACTGGGTGGGCACCGCGCCGGGTGGCGGCAGCGGGGCCAATCTGCTGACCGGGCAGAACGTGCCGATTGAAAATGGCCTGACCTTCACTTTCCTGAACTACCGCACCAACTCCCCCGCGTTTCGGGCCGGGGATAGCTGGCAGGTGCCGGTGCGGCCAGGAGTTACGCCGCCGTCCAACCCCGAAATGGTCAACCAGACGCCCGGCGGGACCGTGGTTTGCTCGACCTGCCACGACCAGCACAGCCAGGTCAACGAACCCTTCGATTCCGCGGCGCCTCCCTACACCGGGAGCCCCACCAGCAGCGGCAGGCATTTCATGCGCGTCAACAACGGCCAGGACCAGATGTGCGCCGAATGCCACGGCAGCCGCTTTGTAACCAATTCTGCCGCCGGCTCGCACCCCGTCGGCGTCCTCGTGGCCAGCAACGCGTATTATCACCCGCCCACGTCGTTGCCTCTGGACAAAACCGCCGGCCGCATGCAGTGCTCGACCTGCCACCAGGTTCACCAAAGCCCCGCCAACGACGGCACGCTCCTGCGCCAGACGGACGCCACTCAACTCTGCCGCCAGTGCCACACCCTGGGAGACGCGGCGACGCCCGCCAGCCACTTGAACCCAGCGACCAGCTCGCTCTGGCCGGGCGGCCAATATGGATCCCTGTTTCCGGCTCTCACCAGCCCCAAACAGCGCGGCGGCTGCAGCAACTGCCACCGTGTTCACGGCTGGCCCGACCCCTCCACCGCCACCAACGATTACGCCTCGTTGCTCATCGAGCGTGAAGAGAGTCTCTGCTACACCTGCCACGATGGCAGCCCGGCGGCGAAGAACATTCGGGGCAATTTCACCAAGACCTACACACACCCGGTGTCTCTGAGCGGCCGCCACACGACGACCGAAGACGGCATCCCCGCGCGCTACGGCACCGCCAACCGGCATTCGGAGTGCGCCGATTGCCATAATGTTCATCAGTTAACGCCGGACTATGTCTCGGTGACCGCGCCCTACGCCTCGACTGCCCTCAAAGCCGTGCCGCGGGTGTCGGTGAACAACGTCAGCAGCACCTCGGTTACCTATACCTATCGCCCCCCATCGGACCCGACAACGGTCAAGGAATATGAAGTCTGCTTCGTCTGCCACTCCTCCTGGACCACCCAGCCGGCGGGGCAGACCAACTACGCGGCTGTGTTCAACACCAGGATTCCCTCGTTCCATCCGGTCGAAGGAACGGCCTTGGACACGGGCATCAACGCAGGCTCGTTCGCCAACGGCTGGGGACCGGGAATGTTGGTCACCTGCACGGACTGCCACACCAGCGACGACACGACCATCCGCGGCCCGCACGGGTCCGCCAACCAGTGGATCCTCAAGAAGCCCTACGTGCGCGCCAACTCGCCGGCGCACCCCAGCAACGGGATTTGCTTCGACTGCCACAGCGCCAGCGTCTATAATACCAGCGGCTCCACCCTGAGCCGCTTCCGAGGCGTCGACCGCGCCGGCCACACGCACGGCGGCTACAACTGCTACGCCTGCCACGAGTCGCACGGTTCGACGGCCAAGCCCTTCCTGCTGGGCCACAGCGTGACGACTTATACCAAGACCTCCACGGGCGGCTCGTGCGACCCATCCTGCCACGGCAGCGAGAGCTACACCGTCGCCTATCCGCGCTAACCTTGAGGGGGCCATGATGAAACGCTCGATTGCAGACAATCTGAAGTCTGCAGGCTGCGCCGCTCGCAGCTCCTGTGCGCCGCCGCTACTCTGGTCCAGGCCGCGGTCGCCCCCTCGGTCTCCACCCTCGCGCCCCTCGCCGCCGGCGTTGACGCCCCCACGCGCGTCGCCACGGACGGCAGCGGAAATGTCTATGTGGTGGATTCGACCGCCGGGCGCGTGGTGCTGGTGGACGCTTTCAACCGGGTGCTTTCGGAGAAAACCGGCCTCCGCACGCCGCTCGGAATCGCGGTGGACGCCGCCGGCAACATTTACCTGGGCGAGGCGGGGGCGGGATGCGTCACCGTCTTCGACTCGCAATGGAACCCGCTCTACCAGTTGGGCGCGGGGCCGGGAGAGTTCCAACTGCCGAGCTACATCGCCATAGACCCCGGCACGACGCCGGCCACAGTCTATGTCAGCGACAGCCCCGCCAACACCCTGAAGGCCTATCGCAATGGAACGCTGGTGCGGACGCTGGGCGGGCCGGGCAGCCGCCCCACCGGGTTCAATTTCCCGGCCGGCGTCTGGGTCAATGGCGCCGGCGACGTCTTCGCCGCCGACCAGAACTACCAGCGGGTGCTGGTATTCACGCGCGACGGAGCTTTTCTGCGCGCGTTCCTCCTGGGACCGTCGGGCGCCCTGGGGTCCATGGGGCGCCCGGCCGGCATCACGGGCGACGCTGAAGGGCGGGTGTATGTCGCCGACACGTTTCAGGATTACGTCAAGGTGTTCGATGAGCAGGGCACGCTGCTGGCTTCGATCAGCGGTTATGGCGCCGGCCCGGGCCAGGTCCGCTCGCCGGCCGGCATTGCGCTTGATCCGCAGCGGCGCCTCCTCGTCGCCTCGCCCAACACCGGCCGCGTCGAGGTCTTCGGCCTGGACTGCTTCACCCAACTGGCGGCCACGCCCGCCAGCCAGACGGCGCCGGTGGGCGCGACGGTCACTTTCAGCGCGCTGCCTGCTTGCCCCGGGCCTTTCACCTTCCAATGGCGGAAAGGCACGAACAACCTGACCGATGGGGGCGTCGTCTCCGGCGCCACCAATGCGACCCTGATGCTGACAGGCGTGACGGCGGGTGACGCGGGAACCTACTCCGTGGCCATCACCGGACCGGACGGAACTCTCTTCAGCCCGGAAGCCCGGCTCGCCGATCATCACGCCGCCGGCCATCACATCCTCCCCGACCAACCGCTCCGTGGCGCTGGGCTGGACCACCATTCTGACCGCGGCGGCGACGGGCAGCGACCTGGTCTGGCGCTGGTTCTACAACGGCCTCGAACTCTTCACTCCCAACACCAACACGCTCGTGCTGACCAATCTCCAATTCTGGGCCGCGGGCAGGTATTGGGCTGTGGTCTCAAACTCCGCCGGCTCCGCCACGACCGCTCAGGCCACGCTGACCGTGCTGACCCCGCCCTTCATTGTCACCTCGCCCGACCAACCAAACCGTCGCCCGAGTATGGCACGGCTACCTTCAGCGTGGTGGCCGGCGGCTCGGCCCCCCTTCGTTACCAGTGGTATCTCGGCCGAGCACTGCTCGCCAGCCAGACCAACGCCACGCTCGTGCTGACCAACGTCTCACCCGGCCGCGCAACGGCAGCTACTACGCGCAGGTCTCCAACGCCGTCGGGACCACCAACAGCCGAGCCGCCACTCTCACCGTGACGCCGGACACGGTCCCGCCCGCCGCGCTCGTCGCCGCCGGTGGCGCCGCCACGAACCGGACCATTCTGGTGTCCTTCTCCGAAGCGCTGAACGTCGCGTCCGCGCAGCAACCCTCGAAGTATCAAGCTCATCGGCCCCGGCGGGCTGACGGTTGTGAGCGCGATCGTCACCAATAGCTCCCGGGTCCTCCTCACGCTCAGCGCCAATCGCAGCGCCACGGCCGACTACCTGCTCCGCATCCAGGACGTGACCGACGCCGCCTACACCCCGAACGTGATGTCGCCCAATCCCACCACCCTCTCCGTCCTGGTGGCCGACGCCTTCGGCACCGTCGCCTGGTGGCCGCTCGACGAAGGCACCGGCACCGCCGCCCGCGACATCGGCGGCGGGGGCTTCAACGGCACCCTGGAAAATGCCACCTGGATTGCCGGCCGATCCGGCAACGCCGTGAACCTCAACGGCACCACCGGGGATGTGCTCATTCCCGCCCTCAACCTCTACACCAATACCGTCACGATCTCGGCCTGGGTGCGCCGCAGCGGCACGCAGTCCAACCTGGCGGGCATCTTCTTCACCCGCGCCGGCAGCTCCGTCGCCGGCCTTCAGTTCGGCGCCACCAACGAACTGCGCTACAATTGGAACAACGTCGCCGCCGCCACCAACTTCAGCTCCGGCCTGGTCGTGCCCGACGGCAACGTGGACCTTCGTGGCCCTGGTCGTCGAGCCTTCCCGCGCCGTCTTCTACCTCAACAGCGGCACGGGCCTGCGCTCTGCCACCAACACCACCACCCACGCCCTCGAGGAGTTCAACGGCATCAGCTACCTCGGCTGGGATTCGTTGGCCTCCTCGCGCCGGTTCCGCGGGGCGCTTGGATGACGTGCGCGTCTGCAACCGCGCCCTCTCCGCCACCGAAGTCCAGGCCCTCTACGCCGCGGCGGCCACGCCCGCGACCTGCACCATCGCGTCGCCGGCCAACGGCTCGGTCGTCCCCACCGCCAACCCCACGCTGCTGGCCAGCGTGGTCAGCAACGGCAACACCATCAACAAGGTCGAGTTCTTCGGCGGCGGCACCTTCCTGGGGGCCGCTCACAGCGCGCCCTACGCCCTGGTCTGGAGCAACCTCGTCAACGGCGCCTACTCCGTGCAGGCGCGCGCCTGGTTCGGCCCCGCCAACTACTCGGTCACCTCGCCCGTGGTCAATTTCACCGTGGCCATCCCCATTGCCTCCACCCTGACGCTGCTGGACGGAACGTTGATCCTGCAATGGTCGGGCGGTGTGCCGCCCTACCAGGTGCAGGTGACAACAAACCTGGCCGCGCCTTTGTGGGAGAACCTCGGCCCGGCAACCACCGGCACCAGCCTGGCCCTCCTGCCCACGCGCGCGGCGGCCTTCTACCGCGTCGCCGGCCACTAATCCGCGCCGAGCTAGTCATCGGCCGTTGGACTCGGATTTTCCATTTGTCTTTCCCAATCGCATGGCTATAACACCGCCATGCTTAAGGCAGGCATCATCGGTCTCCCGAACGTGGGGAAATCCACCCTCTTCAACGCCGTCACCCGCACCCACAAGGCCCCGGCGGAGAATTACCCGTTCTGCACCATCGAACCCAACCTCGGCGTCGTCAGCGTGCCCGACCCGCGCCTCCCCCAGCTCGCCAAAGTCGCCAAGGTCAACACCCAGATCCCCACCGCCTTCGAGTTCGTGGACATCGCCGGCCTCGTCAAAGGCGCCTCCCACGGCGAGGGCCTCGGCAACAAGTTCCTCAGCCACATCCGCGAGGTGGACGCCCTCATCCATGTCGTCCGCTGCTTCGAAGACCCGGACATCGTCCACGTCACCGGCAACATTGACCCGGTGCGGGACATCGAGATCGTCACCACCGAACTGGTCCTGGCCGACCTGGAGACCGTCAAGAAGCGCCTGGAGAAGATCTCCGCGCGACGTCAAACGCGGCGACAAGCACGCCGTGCTGGAGGCGCAGTTGCTGGAGAAGATCGGCGCGCACCTCAACACCGGCAAACCCGCCAACACCCTCGGCCTGCCGCTGGCCCCGGAGGAGAAGCTCATCGTCCGCGGCTTCTTCCTCCTCACCGACAAGCCCACCATCTTCGCCGCCAACGTCAAGGAGGGCGACCTCGCCGCCGCCGACACCCACCCCCAGGTCGTCAAAGTCCGCGACTACGCCCGCGCGCATCATGCCTGCGAGACCGTGGTCGTCTGCGCCCAACTCGAAAGCGACGTCGCCGACCTCTCGCCCGAGGAAGGCGCAGGAGTACCTCAAGGAACTGGGCGTGAAGGAATCCGGCGCCGACGCGCTCATCCACAGCACCTACCACCTGCTCGGCCTGCGCACCTTCTTCACCTTCAACGACAAGGAAGTCCGCGCCTGGACTGTCCCGGCCGGCGCGACCGCCGTCAAGGCCGCCGGCACGGTCCACACCGACTTCGAGCGCGGCTTCATCAAGGCCGAGACCGTCAATTGGGCCGACCTCGTCAAAGCAGGCTCCGTCGGCCACGCCCGCGAAACCGGCCACTACCGCATCGAAGGCCGCGACTACGTCGTCCGCGACGGCGACGTCCTCCTCTTCAAGTTCAGCGTCTGAACTGGAATTTCACTTCCACTGACCAGTGAGTGTGAACGCGGCGCAGAAGTAAGGGCTGGCGAATTCCTTCGAGTGCAACAGAGATAACTGCGCCTCCCGCCACGCCTTTGCCCGCGCCTCCCCCGCGCGCCAGCGCCGCATGAACTCTGTCATCAACTGGCTCGTGGCCATGTCGCTCACTTTCCAATGGCTCGCCAGCACCGTCTGTGCGCCGGCGTTACGAAACGCCCGGCGCAGGGACATCACCCCCTCGCCAATCCTCACCTCGCCCGTCCCGCTGTCCCAGACGCTCAGGATGACCAACTCCGTCCCCTGCAAATTCAACAGCGACGCCTCCGAACCGGTCAGCACCCCGTCCTGCGCTACCGCATTCGTGACTTTGCCAACGTGATTTGCTCCCGCCAGCGCTATCCCACACCGCACCAGCGGGTCCACCGAGGCCGACATCAAGCGCATCACGGAACGCGGATTCAATTCGGTCCGGCCCGCCTTGCGCAGGAAGCAGGCGTCAAAGGTCCGGAGCCAGAGGTTCTGATTTGTCCCGCCCCTGCGGAGGGCGGAAATCCCCGCTCCCTATGGTAACAACCTAGTCCTGTAGAACTGGCGAGGCCCAGTCATTGGTCGGCTGATTTGGGCTGTCCCATTGGTTAGGGTGACATTGGTTACATTAGACCAGCTTAGCAGGCCGGTGGACATCTCGATGCTATACGTGCGCCCGGTTAGACCCAGGACGCTGAACGTGAAGTTAGTCCCCTGCCTGCGCGGCGACGTCAGCCGATTCGGCTGGGCGCTCCCCTTGCACTTTCCGGCGCGCCCGCGGTGTAAACAGCAGCTATTTCGCTGGGCGAAAGAGCGCGATTTACAGGGAGACCTCGTCCAGTGAACCGGCGAGTTTATGATCCCAGTAGGATTGCCCGGACGTTCCGAAGTAAACCGGCAGATTCCCGTAGTCCTGCGGGAAGCTGGCACTTGCTTGCCCTTGAAGTTGCCCATTTACGTATAGTTGGAGGAAGTTACTTCCTCGAACGGCTGCTGCGTGGTACCAAACGCCGGGGGAAATCGAGGTCGAGGAGGTTGCCTCTGCCGATTGGCCGGCGGCAGAGCTCACCACCAGCGTGAACACGTCCCCCCCGCTAACACGCGTTTTCCTCAAATCGAACCCTTCAAAGTTGTAGGCGCGAGTGTTTTGCTTGAAGACAAGGTACTGATCGCCCGCAGGCGAGCCGCCCGACCCGGATGAATCAACGCGTCGAAACGGACCCAGGTTTCGATGGTGAAATTCGTTGGGTGCAGGCTTGGCGAGTCGGGAATCTGAACATAGCTGCTGGTCCCATTGACGCTGAAAGCTGCTCCGACCACACCCGCCGCGCCGGCGCTCGCGCCACCTTGCAGCGTGCCGTTGTTGGTGCCCGCAATGTCATTCGCATTGCCTTCGCCGGGCCACCAGCCGACTAAACCGGACGGGGGCGGAAGGCAGTTTCCCGGCAGATTCACCACCGTCAACGTGGCAACGGAACTAGTGACCGAACCCGCCGTATTGCTGACTACCAGCGCATAGTTGCCGGCGTCCGTCCATTGCACGTAAGAGATGGTCAGAGTGTTGCTCGTGGCGCCGTTAATGCGGCTGCCATTGGCGAGGCTAACGCCGTTGAAGAGCCATTGATAACTCAGCGGTGGCGTGCCGGTGGCGGAAGCGTTGAAGGTCGCGCTCGAACCCGCGGTGTTCGTACGGGTTTGGGGCTGCGCCGTGAAGACGGTGCCCGCCAGCGTTTGGAAAGTGAAGTCTGCTGAAGTAGCAGTGTTGCCCGCTTGGTCTGAAGACCGCACGCGGTAATGATACACTAAGCTGGCGCTCAGCCCGGACAAGCTCAATTGATGTTGTTGAACCAAGTTCCCGTTTGTAACTGCTGAACCGTAGGCCGTCGTGAGGCCGTATTCCACCGGCTGTTGGCTCCCTCATCGGTTGACCAGTTGACCAGGGCCGAGTTCGCCCCAATTGAACTCGCTGTTACACCGGAGATGACAGGAGCATTGGTATCCGGTGCGCTCGCGCCAAATTCGTACGGCCCGATTTCCCATCCCGCGCCTTGAGGCCGCGCCTTTCCGTCCATATCGACGGGCACCGCCGTCAGGCTGACGCCGGTGTCGATGGCCGGGCTGCCGGCGCGCAGATGGAAATCGGAGCCAGCAACACTGACAAACATGGGATCCACATTGAGCAAGTCGCCGTTGAACCGGCTGCCCAACGAGCGACCAGCCGTGAACCAGATGTTCTTGGTCCGTAAGACGCCGGTGTTGAAGAATCCCAACCGGTCGAATTGTAAAAGATGTTATTTTTGACTTCGCCCGTCGCTCCCGAGTTGATTCCGACCGCACAACCGGCGATATCGAGGAAGAGATTGTTGTACACCTTCACATCGCGGATGCCGTCGTACACAATCACCCCCCAATTTTTCGCGGCGCGGAACAGGTTGTTGCATATGATAATATCGAAGGAATTGGAGTAATAACCGGCCTCCGCGAGGAATCCCTGGTGATAAAAGTCTGCCATGCGGTTTCCCTCTATTCTGATGTGCTGTGCAATCTCTCCATTGACATCGTAACTCTGAAAGCCATCCACATGAGCGGGTCCTATTTCCGACCCCAGCGTGCCGTGCCAATAATTGCTGCGAATGACATGGTTCGCTCCAAAGAAGCGGCAAAAGTCGGCATCACCGAGGGATCGAGTGGTACTGGAGTCTCTCAATCTCGTTGCCTTCCACCAGCCAGTTCGTCCCATATATCCATATTCCTATGCCTATATTGTAAATCCGGTTCCCAGCCACATGAACGTTGCTCATATCGTTGCCTATCCCCCACAGCGCAATCCAGGGAATGTCGTGAACATAATTGCTGATCACTTCAAGATTACTGCTTCGTATCGCGATGCCGGAGGCGTCCAAACCCGTCTGTGTCACGGTTGAGATGTTGAAACCCTCGATTCGCAAGTAATTGCAACCTGAAGTGTCAAATCCCCGCATCTCGACTGTCCCCTGCGTTTCCGCTTTGACCGTGGTGAGATTGCCGGCTTGTCCCGATCTTCCCGAGGGAAACGTGACCCGCTCTGGATACAGCCCGGGACCGACCAGGCATGTATCTCGAGGGCTCATGGCGTTGACACAGGCTTGAATGGTTGTGTAATTCCCGCTACCATCCTGCCGAACGATCAAAACCGCCCCATGCGCTGTGGCCACTCCCAAAGGCAGTGCGCACAGTCCCAATGCCAGCCATACCGTCTCCATTGCCGGCATTAAACGGTGTAAGTAATTACTTAACATGTTCTTGTGGCGCGGCGCGCCATCGTCCGAAAGATTAGGCCTCATGGTACACTCTAACACGCCGCCGTGATGAAACACCCCAGGGAATTCCTAGCTGCTTTTTCGGTGTCGAAAAACAGTTCGAGCATTTTCAGCCGCATGAGAACGCATCACACTCAGATCTCCCTCCCCTCTGTTCGGCCTCCACAGGAAGTCTGGACAGCCATCGCCCACGCCCACCAACCGTTACGTAGAAAAGCCGCTCCCCCATGGGCCGCAGGATGCGCAAGTAGTGGTGTCTTCGCAGCAAACATTGGATGCGAGGCAGATTTCTAGGCTTGGCGCGATAGCTCAGGTTGGCGGGCGGAATGCCGTTGGCGGGCGTCCGATAGTCGGCGCGACGTAGCTGCCGTTGCCGCGGAAATGGCCGCTGGCCCAGCCGGCCTAGGCGGTCAAAGTGGTGATGAGCATCAGAGCGGCGAGGGCAACTTTGGTCAGTGTCTGCATAGTCTTGATTTCGTTTCTTGAGGGCCGGTCGCCATTGCCGGCGGTGTTTGCTGCAAGTTTCAGGGATGATTGCCCGGATCTGGCAACCGCGCTTTGCCATGGCGAGGATTCTTTCACCGGACAGTGATCCAAAGCAAAGCGAAGCCAGGCCGGAGCCCGGCGCCAGGAATCCGGGCCCATTCGGATCTATCTGTGGTTGCCCTCTACGCGAAGAGGCTCAAAGCTGCTTCGTATCCCCTTCCCTTCCTTCGGTGCGCCTCGGCCGCGCGCCCTTCTCTTCCATATCCCCCGCGTTAACCCGGCAGCCGTCCCATACGGACCGCGTAAGCCCCTATCATCGCAGCGCTTCCAAAGCACCCATCCCCCCTTCCGTAATCTGCTTTCCTCACCCTGCACGCACGCCCCTCTCCGGTAGCGCTGCGGGGGCGCTACGGGGGCGGTCCGATGTGGCTTGTGTATCTCCTTGGTCCTCCGATGGTTACAAGGACGCCTTCCAGCGCTGTGTTGCCGCACAGACTGAAGGCCTTCCCGACCCGCCGAGAGGACCTATACACCAACGTCCCTCTCGACCGGGCCTGCCCGCGACTCTACACCTCGGCCCGTAGTTCTTGCGGACTCGTTCCGCCAACGTCAGCCTCGACGTCGGCCAGGCCGACTACAGCCTCAACCTATGCCCCTCACGCGTAAAAAGCAAGAACGCGGTCAAAGCTCTTTGCGCAAGACGGTATCGCGCTGCGCCCAGTCCGGATCCGGCTTGGGGTAGTCCAGGTTGTAGTGCAGGCCGCGACTTTCGGGGCGGCTCAGGGCGCTGGCGACAATCAACTCCGCCACCGTGGCGATATTACGCAGCTCCAACAGGTCGTTGGTCACAATGAAGTCCCAGTAATACTGGTGAATCTCGCCTTGCAGGTTGGCGATGCGGTGCTGCGCGCGTTGCAGGCGCTTGTTGGTGCGCACAATGCCGACGTAATCCCACATGAGCCGGCGAATCTCATCCCAGTTGTGCGACACGACCACCATTTCATCCGGGTTTTGCGCGGTGCCGGAATGCCAAGCGGGAATCTTGAAGTCGGCGGGCTTGAGCTTGTTCGTGAGCGCGAGTTCAGCGGCGCGGTGGGCGCAGACGAGCGCTTCGAGCAGGGAATTGCTGGCCAGGCGGTTGGCGCCGTGGAGGCCGGTGCAGGCTACCTCGCCGACGGCGTAAAGGCCGGCAATCTCGGTCTCGCCATTCACGTTGGTCAGCACGCCGCCGCACTGGTAATGAGCGGCAGGCACAACCGGGATCGGCTCCTTGGTAATATCAATGCCGTAGCCGAGGCAGGTCTGGTAGATGTTCGGGAACCGGTCCATGATGAACCGCGCCGGCTTGTGGGTGATGTCGAGCAGGACGTAGTCGGCGCCGCTGCGTTTCATTTCGCTGTCAATGGCGCGGGCGACGATGTCGCGCGGCGCCAGCGACTTGAGCGGGTGAGCCTTCTCCATGAACTCGACGCCCTCGATGGCTCTTGAGGACGCCGCCTTCGCCGCGCACCGCCTCGCTGATCAGGAACGACTTGGCCTTGGGATGATAAAGGCAGGTGGGGTGGAACTGGACGAACTCCATGTTGGCGACCGCCGCGCCGGCCCGCCAGGCCATGGCCACGCCGTCGCCGGTCGCGATGTCCGGGTTGGTGGTGTACAGATAGACCTTGCCGGTGCCGCCGGTGGCCAGGACGGTGACGGGGGCGCCGAAGGTCTCCACCTGGCCGGCCTGTTTGTCGAGCACATAGACCCCGAGGCATTGGTTGTCACCCAGGTGGCCGAGTTTCTGGCTGGTGATGAGGTTAACCGCCAAGTGATTCTCGAAGATCGTGATGTTGGGCTGCTCGGCCACCGCGGCCAGCAAGGCCCGCTCGATCTCCCGGCCGGTGATGTCTTTGGCGTGGAGGATGCGGCGTTTGGAATGGCCGCCTTCTTTGCCGAGATCCAGCTCGCGGGCGCCCTGCGAGCGAGGAATCTGCCGTTCAGTAAAGTGCATGCCCAGCTTGATCAATTCCGCGATCCGGGCCGGGCCTTCCTCGACGATGGTGCGGACGGCGGCTTCCCGGCAAAGGCCGGCGCCGGCTTCGAGGGTGTCGCGCACGTGCAGCTCGAACGAGTCCTCCTTGCTGGTAACGGCCGCGATGCCGCCCTGGGCGTAGTTGGTGTTGGACTCGGCGCGGTCTTTCTTGGTGATGATGGCGACGCGCCCATGCGGGGCGACTTTCAAGGCGAAGGACAAGCCCCGCAATGCCGCTGCCGAGGACCAGGAAATCGAACTGCTTTCATTCAGAGCCGTCGTATTGTCAATCAGGCGGGTCTTGCCGAGGAACACCGCCAGCGCCATGTGGGTGCCGCGCGCTACGCTCGGCACCGGAACCAGGGTATCCGGGTCGAAGAACTCCACATAATCCAGGCGGGCGGCCGGGACGCGCGCGATGAACCGGCGCAAGCTCGGCTTTGAGGCGCGCGGCCGGGATCGGCCCGCCCGGCTTTGCGCACGGCCGCCCGGGCCCGCTGCAACGAAAGCCAAAGCACCGGCGCCTGGGTGCGCAATTCGCCGACGAGATATTGGTTGCGCGAACTCATCGCTAAACCGTCGGCCTCGCGCAGGGTGGGCGCAACTACAATCTTCAGGGGGAAATTCAGGTCGCGCACCATGCGCCGGATGAGGGCGGCCTGCTGGTAATCCTTGGCGCCGAACACCGCCAGCGTCCGGCTGCACGATGTTGAACAGCTTGGCGACCACGGTGGTGACGCCGCGGAAATGGGTGGGCCGCGACTGGCCTTCCATGACGCGCGAGAGGCGTTCCTCGACCACAAAGGTGCTGAAGCCGGCACCGTCGCCGTCCCGGGGATACATCTGCTCGTCGTCCGGCGCAAAGATGACATCCACGCCTTCCGCGCGGCACAGCCTGGCGTCGCGCGCGAGGTTCGCGCGGATACCGCGCGAAATCCTCCCTGGGGCCAAACTGAGTCGGGTTGACGTAGATGCTGACGACCACCCTGCCCGCCTGGCCAACCAGCTCGGCGCGCCCGCCGCACCAGGCTCAAATGGCCGGCGTGCAGGCAGCCCATCGTCGGCACCAAGCCAACGCGGACGCCCGCCCGCTGCCAACTCCGGGCGAGGCGTTGCATGGCGGCTGCCGACCTTACGATGCGCATGCGGCAACAGTGCGGCAGGCCGTAGGAAGTATCAACCTTGAAAGAGCCGTTCAGCGCGCGGAGGAGACGGAGGCCGTATGGGCGGCATGGATACGCAGGGGGGATGTTCAATATCAGGTAGGCCCAGGGACCCCGGTTGAGCCGGCGCTATCGGCTCTATTGTTCCTCTATTGTTCCTCTATTGCTATTGGCCTTCCCGACATGCCACCGCGCACCCGCGCGAAGGCCTTTCGCAGCTAAACGCCCCCAGCCTGGCCGCCATTCACACACACGTCCCCGGGGGCGAGCATGACGACAAACTCGCCCTTGAGGGAGCGTTGCCGGAGGCGATCGAGCAACTCGGCGGGTGTGCCGCGCAGGAACTGCTCGAACTTCTTGGTGAGCTCGCGGGCCAAGACGACCTGACGCGCGGCGAACAGGTCCTGCAATTCGAGCAGGAGCTTTTCGATGCGGTAAGGCGACTCGTAGAACACGAGCGTGCCATCAATGGCTGTGAGGCGCTCCAGGATTCGGCGGCGCTGTCCCGACTTGTGGGGCAGGAAACCGATGAAATGAAACTCTTCGGTGGGCAATCCGCTGGCGGTGAGCGCCGCGACCAGCGCGCTGGGCCCCGGGACGGGCTCGACGCGAAAGCCGGCCGCAATCGTCGCCCGCACAACCCGCTCGCCCGGATCGCTGATGCCCGGGCTGCCGGCGTCGGTTACCAGCGCAATCTTCTCGCCGCGGCGCAGGCGCTCGAGGATTTGTTCGCTGCGCTTCGCCTCGTTGAACTGGAAGCAGCTCAGCAGCGGTCGGGAGATGCCGAAGTGCTTCAGCAACTGCCCGGTCCGCCGGGTGTCCTCGGCGGCGACGACATCGCATTCCTTGAGGGTGCGCAACGCGCGGAGGGTGATGTCTTCGAGGTTGCCGATCGGGGTGGCGACCAGGTAGAGCGTGCCCGGCGTGAGCGGCGGCAAGGTTTGGCTCGTCGTCCCGGGTCGGACTTCGGCCTCGCTACTTGATGATGCCCCGTTCACTGGTCCGAACAAATTGCACGAGGTACTGAATCTCCGGCAGGGGGGGCACTTCCTGCTCGATGCGCGCCAGCGCGTTCGCGGTGGTCAAGCCCTCCCGGAACAGGATTCGGTAGGCCTGCTTGAGGGCGGCCTGGGCTTCGGCCGACACGCCGTTGCGCTCGAGCCCGATCTTGTTTACTGTGCGCGTCTCGGACGGATTGCCCTCGACCAGCATGAACGGCGCCACATCCTGGGCTATCCGAGAGCACCCCCCGACGATGGACATCTTGCCGATGCGGCAGAACTGGTGAATGCCCGTCATGCCGCCGACCAGCGCGAAATCCTCGACCACCACATGGCCCGCCAAGCCGGCCATGGAGACGATGACTCGATTCCCCAGGACGGCGTTGTGTCCGATATGACTGCTGGCCAGGATGTTATTGTGGGAGCCGATGATGGTGGCCTCGCCCTCGCCGGTGGCGCTGTGGATGGTGACGCATTCGCGGATGGTGTTGTGGTCGCCGATCTCGGTGCGCGTCAGGCCGCCTTTCCACTTCAAGTCTTGAGTTCTGAGGCCGATGCTGGCGAAGGGGAAGATTTCATTCTCCCGGCCCAGCCGGGTGTGGCCGTCAATGACGACGTGGGAACGCAGCCGGCAGCCCGGGCCGAGTTCGACGTGCTCGCCGATGACGCAGTAGGGTCCGATGTCGCAGTCGGCGCCGATGCGCGCCTGGGGATGAATGATCGCGGTTGGATGAATCATTGCGGTTTGCCTGGTGGAATTGCCTGCGGTTTGCGGGCGGCTACAGCCTCGGGCGTCAGATTCTACGAATCCATCAGCATGAAGGTCACGGAGGCCTCGCTGACGACTTCGCCCTGGACCTTGCAAACGCCTTTGGCCTTGCCGATCTTGCCGCGCTTCTTGGTCATCTCGACGTCAATCACCAACACGTCGCCCGGATGCACCGGCTTGCGCCATTTCACGTCCTCGGCGGACATGAAGTAGGCGATCTTGCTGACGTCCTCATCGGTCTTGAGCATGACGATGCCGGCGGCCTGGGCGATGGCTTCGAGCTGCAGCACCCCCGGCATCACCGGATGCCCGGGGAAATGCCCCTGGAAATAGGACTCGTTGATGGTGACGTTCTTGACGGCCACGATATGATTGCCTTCGAGGCTAGCCACCCGGTCCACCATGAGGAAGGGGTAACGGTGCGGGAGCAACTGCATGACGCCCTGAATATCCATGGCGCCAGCTTGCGGCGCGGTGCCATCGGCCGCCGCTTCCGGCGCCCCGGCGGTTTTGGGAGGCGGCGGGGGCGGGGTGAAGGCCTGGACGGCAGCCAGCGGCCTGCGCATCTGGGCCAGTATTCGACGGACCAGCTCACAATTGGCCGCGTGGCCGGGCTTGACCGCGATCAAGTGCCCGCGCAACGGCCGGCCCAGCAACGAGAGGTCCCCGACGATGTCGAGCATCTTGTGCCGGACGAACTCATCGGGATAGCGCAGCGGCTCGGTGGTGAGCACGGCGTCGTCGCGAATCACGACGGCGTTTTCGAGGCTGCCGCCCTTGATGAGGCCGTTGTTGATCAGGAACTCGATTTCCTCGTAGAAACAGAAGGTGCGGGCGTGCGCCAGGTCGCGCTCCCAGGTGGCAGGCGACAGCTCAAGGTTATAGAACTGGGTGAAGCGTCCCTGTTTGTCGGCGCTGGTGCATGAGATTTTGAAGGTCTCATCCGGGAAGAGCGTCATGACGGTTTCGCCCATCTCCAACTGGATGGGCGCGGAGACGGTGTAGGGCTCGCGCCGTTCGTCCTGGGGGACGATGCCGGCGCTTTGCACCAGCTTGCAGTACTCGCGGGCGCTGCCGTCGGCGATGGGGGGCTCATTGGCGTCGAGCTCGACGATGGCGTTGTCAATGCCGTAGCCGGCGAAGGTCGCCAGAACATGCTCCACGGTGTGGATGCGGGTGTTGCCTTTGGCCAGGGTGGTGGAGCGGCTGGTTTCGACGACGTTATCCACGCGCGCCTCAATTTCCGGCTTGCCCTCGAGATCAACGCGGCGGAAACGGATGCCGGTGTTGGGCGGGGCCGGAAGGAAAGTCATCGTCACCCGGTTGCCGCTGTGCAGGCCGATACCGGAATAACTTGCCGAGCGCTTGAGTGTCTGCTGCTGTACCACGAGCCCATTAAACAGGGCACCCTGCCGGTTGGCAAGCGGCAGATGCGCTATCGGCGGCCATCGTACCAGGTGTGACACGCCTCGCGGCTGGTCAGGATGCGCTTGCGCGAGAGGACGGCCCTGATCAGGAAGCCGAGGTGTTCCCGGGGCGTGTAGAGATGCAGCTTGCGCGCCGAGGTCAGCAAGGGGTGGCGGTGCAGAATGACGATGCGCTTGTTCCCGGCGCGCGCCAGTGGCTTCAAACGCCGGCTCAGATCAAGTTCCTCGCCGGCGAAGAGTTCCTGGCTGAAGCCGCCGATCTGTCGGAAGGCGTTCGCGTCGCAGAAGATGAACGAGCCCGCCAGCAGGCATCCGGCGCGGCTGATGGCGTTCCACAACCGGGTAATGAGGTTCCCCACCGGATAATGCCCGTGCAGTCGGACCGTGCAGCCGCCCGCCAAACAGCGTCCGGTCTCAATCTGCCCGGCTACGTCGGCGAACAACTCCGCGCTCGGATGGGAGTCCGCGTCCAGGAAGATCAGCCAATCGCCGGTGGCGGCGGCGGCGCCGCGGTTCCGGGCGCGGGCGATTTGATTGACGGGTTCAGAGACGACGACGGCGCCCGCGGCGCGAGCGAGTTCCGCGGTGCGGTCAGTCGAGTTGTTGTCGCAAACGATCATCTCGGTTCCCCACCCGCGCCGGGAGAACGCTGCGAGGGCCCATTTGACCTGGCGCAGAGTCTCGCCGAGGAGACGCTCCTCGTTGAAGGCGGGGATGATGAGGGAGATCTTCAAGCGCGCGCAGGGAAGTGCATTGGGTCAGCAGGCCAGCCCGGGCGGGCCAGCATCCTCGCGAGCCCCAATCCTCTCGGAAAACAGGGCTCGCGAGGACGCTCGCCCTCCCGTGTACGAGCCTGCCTGGGGGCGTTTCACCCTGGGCAGGGGCTAGGGTTTGAGACTGGACGCAGGCGGTTTGGCCGGGACCGCCGGGGCGGGTGGCAGCGCGCTTCGCTTCAAGGCCGCCAGGAGGTGGCGGTGCAGGCTGCCCGTAAACAGCCAGCCCACGCCCGCGACGAAGAGGATGGCCAATCCCGCCATTTTGAGACGGAAGGGGACAATCTCTCCTGTGGAGAATGGCATGAAGGTAGCCTGGGCCAAGCCCAGCAGGATGGTGGTGACGACCAAGCCCAGCAGCCCGCCGCCGATCGCCCACAACACGAGGTTCTTGTCCGCTTTGCGGGCCATTACGCCGAACCAGATTGCCGTCGCCACGGCCACGGGCCAGGGGATCGAACCGATGATATCGTTGTTTTCCATGTCAATTAGACGCTAAACCAAACCAGACCGTTTGTCACTGCCAGCGTATTCTGGAACGGATGCCATGTGCGGCAAGGCTTTCAGTCATAGTCCCGACGCTCGGCCCGGCGCAAGCAGAACTACTTGGCAGTTTCGGCCGGTTTTGCTGTGGCGTCAGGAGCTGCCGGTGCCGCCGGGGCAGGCTGCTCGACTTTCGTCGCCTTTGGGTGGCCGAGGCGGCCACCGGTCCAATCATAGATGTAGCCCATCTTGTCGAGGGCGACACCGGCGAGGACCAGCAGGATGACCAACACAATGATCTTTGGCCACGGGCTCTTCTTTTCGGCAAACGGATCAACGAGGTCCCGCTGCGAGCCGGGCGGAAGCGTCGCGACGCCAGTGAGAGAGCCGCCAAACGGCACGTTCATCTTCGCCTTGGCGTTCACTGCCCAGCCGTTGGCATCGAGAATGGGGCCCAGATTGCGCTTTCGCAGCTTGAGCCAGGCCAGCAACATCGAGGGCAGTGAAATCGCCAGCAGGATGGCGATAATGGCGAGCGGCACCTGCCAGACCGGCAACTTGGCGATCGCGCCAAAGATTCCGCCGAGCGCGGCCAGCAAAGTTGTCAACACCAGGCCAATGGCCGCCAGGGTGCCGGTGTCAATCTTGGTTTTCGGGGGCTCGGACGGTGGCGCGGCTTTGCTCTTGTCCGCCTCAACGACGGCGGTGGCACTTTGTCCAAGTTTCTGGGTGGCCGCGGTGTCGGCGGCCGCGGCGCGCTTGGCGACCTGTTCTTCGATCATGCGGACGACCTTCTTGTATGGCGCCCAGAAGGCCTGCCGGATGCTGATGGGGTTCTCGATGATCTTCGTGATCGTCGCGTCCCAGTCGCGCCCTTTGCGGTCGTAGAAGATTCCGTTGCGGCCGACCATGAGGTTGTCAGAATCGCCGCCCGTGAAGGCGGCCACGATCTGCAGCTTCTCTCCGGTGGCTTTGCGCACACAATCGCAGTAGGCGAGATAGGTGCCCGAGAGCCCGGCCAGGAGCGCGTGCCGACCGGCATCTTCGACGGTCAGGCAGAGGTCGCAGCTTCGCTGGTCCAGGTAGAGCGTGCCGGCCTGGAAAATGGCTTTGTCCTTCCGCCCGTAGAAATCCCGGAAGCTAACGAAGTTGTTCAGCAGCTTATAGAGGTCACGGTTGTAGCGGGCGAGCTTTTCCACCGCGGCGATGGCCGTAAACTGTGGTTCCAGGCTCTTGTCCTCGGCGATAAGTTTGTTAAGGGTGTCCTTGGCCGTACCGGCCAGGATTTGGCGGACGCGATCCCGCCCGAGCTTTGCCACCGAGCCGCCGGCTTGGGCGGCGGACCAGCCGTCGTAGGGGGCGAGTTTGGCCAGCAGTTGGCCCCATTCCGACTCCGTGAGAGCAGTCTTGTCGCCGAGCAATGGCTTGACCGCGTCGTTCTGGAACTTGGCAACCGCGTCAGCCCAGGCTGGGTTGACCGCCTGGGTCAACGGCAAGGGCCGGCCGGCCTCCACGCGTGCCAGGGGGAACCCGGCGATCTCCGCATTGGTGATGGTCAAGTCTTTGGCGGCGAGAGCCAGGTACTCCTTTTCTTCGCGATTAAGAGCATTGCTGGCGCGGGCGTCGAAAGCCGCGAGCCGGCAGCGCGTGAAATAGTCGTCCACCTTGGCCTTGATCGCTTTCACAGCGCTCATGGCCGCGCCCGTGGCATCGCCTAACAGGAGCACGGCCTTGTCCGATTCGGCTTTCTTGTGCCAATCGGAGAAGGCCTGGGCGTCCGCGAAGAACTGGTCCAGCTTGGCCTGGCTGATGCCGGGCTTGCCGCTGCGGTCGGGTTCTGAGCCGAGGCAGGCCATAATGTCATTGATGACTTGCCTGGCGGCATCGTCCTTGGCGGTTTCAGGGATGATGATGCCGTCGCCGTTCAGGACTGTTTCGACAAACTTCTCCGTGACCTGGGTGGCATCCTCGACCGTGACGGCGGTGGCGTCGGCCTTCTTCAACGTGGAGAGAATCTGCTTCGCCGAGGCCAGCAACTGCTTGCCTTCGGGCGTGGCGTCGTTGATGGCGCTCAGCGGCAGGGAAGGAGAGGACTTGAGCAGGTCGTCCGGATTCTTCAGGCAGTTCCCGGCCCATTTGGCGGCGGCGATTATTTCCGGCGCGCGGATGCGGCCGTCTTTATCGGTATCAATCAGGGTCAGGGTGGCCTTGTCGAACTCCAGCCCCGTGGTAGGGCAGGCCAGGGCGACCCAGAGCTTCTGGTCGAGTTGGTCGAGGGCCATGAGGTCGGCCCCGGTTTGCAGCCGGACCTGGTCAAAGCCGCCGGCACGAAAGAACCTCCAAGTGTGATTTGAGTTCATAGTTCTTAGTTGATCATGCGATTAATGGGACACCGACGATATTGCAACTTCCGCGGCAACATTCTGCCTGAAACCGGCATTCATGCCAACTGCAACTTGTGCGCTGGGGGCCGATCGAATTGACTCAACTTAAGAGTAACTAAGAAAAGGAAGGGGGGCTTCAAGCAGGGACGATATTCCCGGCTTGGTGATGACACGAGAACACGCCGCCAAGAACGGCTTCGTTGTACGGCTTCCAAAATGGTCCATCGCATGTGCCCGTTGTTCCCCGCCGTGAGCGCAACGGTTTCCAGGTTCACTCCGGTCACAGGACCCACCCCTTTTCCGTAGAGCGCTGGCTGAGTCATGAAGATGGGCTTAATATTGTGCGTGCGACAGGTTTTCATAATTGCCCTCACCCGATTTTCGTATTCACTGATCGACTGGCGATGCTTCTCTAGTTCCTCAGCCGGTCGGGCTGCGTCAGTTGACCGATGCCCCGGCGAAGTCACATCAACGCTCGGCATCCCCCTGGTCACGCGTCCTCTATCGCGTCCAGGGTTTGCTACTTCCGAGCTTGAACAATCAGCCAGGTGCCGAACCACCGCAGCCAACGGGGGCCGCGGTTCAGCAAGAGGGAGTCCAGCTTGCCCAGCGCCTTGAGCCAGGAGCCCCAGGCGCGCCCGGCAGAGCAGGATGGCAATACTCTCACGGGACATAGAGTCATGGTAGGAAACATCCACTTCGCGGAAGATCTGGCGAATGCGCGTCAGGTCTTCCCCGGTGAGCTCTCGCTCATCATCGGTCATGCCGTACGGGTGAAAGGGAAAGCGCGCATGGACCCACCGCAGGCGCCGGAGCAGACAGAACGGCTCCAGTGCCAGGAAGATGCCGTCCCGGGCGAGCAGGGTGTGAATCCGCGAGAGGATTTGGTCAATCTCCATGTGATGGAGCGCCCGCTTGCAGATGACCAAGTCAAACGACTCGGAGGCCAGCCGCGCCTCCTCCGCGGTGCCGGTCAGGGCCGTCAGGCGTTGCGCGACGCCCGCCTGCCGGGCCAAGCCAGCCGTGGCTCTTACGGCAATGGGCGAAAGGTCCAGCGAGAGGACCTGGCTTCCATCCGCCGCCAGCAGAACCGCCAGGCGGTCCACGCCGCCTCCCAAAGACAGGACGCGCTTCTTCTTCAGCTCGCGAGCCAACCGGTCAAAGCGCTTGCTGGTGTGCGAAATCTGCTCCTGATATTCCATCCACCGGAATTCCGACTGATGTGCGCCCCCCGGACGATACACTTCATTCAACCAGACCTGCTCACGAAGGGTGCGGGGGGTCATAGACATCTGATTTGCAGGCGCATATCACACTCAGCCCCGGGTCGATTGCCGCCATTTCCGCCAGGCGGTCCCGGCTGAACCAGTCGGCGCCAAAATGGCGGAGAGCATGGCGCGCGTTGTTAGCTTCCGCAACTGGCATTGCCTTCAGGAGAAAGATTTTGCGACGCGCCGCTTGTGCCTCCAACAATGAGGAGATGCCGGACTTCGTGATGATGCAGGCGCATTGAGCGAGCAGGGGCAGCAATGAAGGTACGAGGCCATAAACCTCGACGTTCGGACTGCTGGCGAACCGTCGGCTGATAAGTTCACAAGCGCTGCGGTTTTCTCCGCAGACGACCATGATCCGCAAGGCGGGGTCTTCTTCAAGAAGAGTGCACACTACTTTATGCATTGGCCCCAGTCCCCAGTAGCCACAGGTGACGAGCACGGAGTCGGCATTAGGAGATTGAGTGGCTACACGATAATAGGCACGCCGGGCTGGCAGCTCGACCCTCTTGAATTTGAGACCCGCGGGCCATGGGTAACTCAGATCGGCACGTTCCACTGGGGACAGGAATCCATCTATCTGATCCCAGAAAATGAACTTCCATCCCAGCGTGTCGCCATACTCTCCCAGCACGGCCCAAAGATTGATCGGTATCCCATGCCTTTGCTTCAAGCTGGATACCCAGAAAGCCGGACGGTGACTCACGCACAGCACAGTCCGGGCACTAAACTCGGCGAGCCCCTCTCCTAGTTTCTGCAAGTCGGACTGATGCTTGCCGAGTTCGCGTCTGTATTTTCTGTAATAGAATACCGGAATGCGGTAAATGAGGTGCAGGAGCCACGGCAACCGGCGGCAGATGAATCGGTAGCGCTGGAGGTCCTCCGCAACGGCACTAGGCGGCAGATAATCCTCTATGACCACATGTTCTACCGAGTGGCTGTCAGAGAGGCGCTCACGAAATGCTTCACCGAGCGTGTACATTCCTCGACCAACTGCAGTGCTCACAATGAGAACCGGGTCCGGCAGGCAGGAAGAGAGGTTCTCCAGATTGAAGATGGGCTCGATTGACGTCTCGGGGCTGCCTGTCTTTCCTGCTTCGGAACTCATATGTATTTCCTCTTGGGATCGTGAAGGTACAATGCATTGCATTTGGAGCAAATCGGCAAGATTTCATTGCGCCGCAATTGCCGAAACTGGGCAAAGGTAGGAGCATTCCAGACATTCATAGCACCCGCGTTGCGCAAGTCACCGACGACCAAGTCGGGGTAGAGAATACACGGCGTTACTTGTCCATCAGGCGTGATGTCCATTCTCGACCACTGTCGATAGCAGAAGCTGTCGCCCAGACAAACCTGCGGCGCGTCCAAATAGGTGTGGATATCTTCCGGTTTCCGCAGGAGAAAGGAAATCTGGATCGGCCACTTCTCGCTGTTTATCTTCCGGACCTGGCGCACGTATTCTTCCTTGTCCAACTGGTACGGCATCAAATAACCCAAATGGGTCTTGGGTGTGAGGTTGAAATGTTGCCGCATGAACCGCTCGTATTCACAGCGCCTGTTCCTGGGAAATGAACAAGCAAGGGCTGATCACAATCCAATCCACCCCCAGCCGCACCATATCTCTACAAAACGCATGCATCACTCCAACGTTTTCCGGTCGGACTGTGAACTCGACGCCAATGTACGGTGGCCGCTTAAGAGCTTTAAGCCGCTCTATGTTCTGGGTCACCCTCGTATAAACGCCTGGGCCGCGCAACAGGTCGTTTTGTTGCTCAAGACCATCGAGGGCGATCAGGCATGTGAGATAGGGATTGTCGCTGAAAACATCGAGGAAGTGGTTAATCAGCAAGCCGTTTGTGCACATAATTCCAAAACATCTGGTTTCCCGGAGCAACTTGGCCAGTTCCCTGAATCGCGAATACAACAACGGTTCCCCGCCAATAAGTATGAAGTACGGGTGCAAATAGCCCACCTCGGCGAAGAGTTTCTCGACAGTGTTCCAATCCAGTTCCAAATCCATTTCTCCCTTGGGTCGTTTGTGACACCACCCTGCCTTGCCCCACTCATAACACATGACGCAACGGAGACTGCACTTATAAGTGAGAACGAGCTTGTACCCTAAAGGCGGCGGCACCTTATCATCCCGGTCTGGGTGGCGCTCCACCCAGCGGGACCGGGTGAGAAAGGCAATTTTGCGGGCCACCAGATGCCGCACATAGAGCGGGTGGCGGTAAGCGGTGCGGAGCAGGTTAATGGGCGAAGGAAGAGACATAGCTCAGGCTCCCGAAAGATTGGCATGGGGCCTCGGCCTCCTGCTGCCCCATTCGTCGCTCCACCATCGCCTGAACTGAGATTTCCTGATCACCCAGGCGGCCCGCCTTTTCCGAACTTGCTTGACGCTTTCGGGCAGTTTCTGGGCCTCGGGCATGACCGCGGAGGGTGTGCCCGGTCTCTCCTCGTAACACCACAGGTTTACCCGCTCAAACGGCACTTCCCGGAGGACACTCAGGCTTTGGTCAAAGTCTACTTCGCTTTCACCCGGAAACCCGAGAATAACATCCGTTCGCAAGGAGATGTCGGGGTCTTTCGCCAGGATGGCGAACGCCGCCTTCACGAATTGCTCCCGGGTATATTTGCGATTCATCCGGTTCAGGATCCGGTTGCTCCCCGACTGCAACGGGAAGTGGATACATTTGATGCGACCGACCGGCATCGCAGCGAGAAAGCGGTTGAGGTAAGCGATGCAGTGGGTCGGGTTGAAGTTGTACATGGTTACCGTAAAATCGCCTTCGACGTTGAAAATCGCCTCAATCAAAACGGTGAAATCACTCCTAATGTCTTGGCCATACGAGGTGATGTCCTCGGAGATAAGCACGAAATGATCGTAGTTGTGCTTCAGGGCGAGTTTCATCTCGCAGAGAATGGAGGCGAGCTCGCGACTCTGCACAAAGCCTCGAGCTTCGCGGGTGGTGCAAAAACTGCAATGGTGGGCGCACCCCAGGCTACAGCGTAGAAAGTATGCCCGGCGGGAATAGGCATAGGTCGTGTTGCAGAAACGAGTCAGCATCCAGCCTAGACGCGGCAAGACTGGGTTCAGCGCGAGGCGCAGCCCGTTGAGGAGCTGTCGCAACAGGTACCAAGCTCGTATGCGTTGGCTGAAATACTCTGCTTGGAGCTCCGCCCGCAGCGCCGCGCTATCGCCCGGATGGATAAACGCCAGGCATTCGGCCAGACCCGCCAGTTGCCAACTCGGGAAAACCAAGCACCGGTACTGCGTTTCGATCAGCGCCCTGAACCGCTTGGTCAAACAACCGCCGACAATGATCTCCGCCCTGCCGTCGCTTCGTTGTTGAGCCAGTTCCAGCGCCTCCAGGCAGAGTTGCTCGAAATGGTTAGAGGCTGCGCACGCCACAAGGATAATCGCCGAAGCGTCCTGCAGCTTGGCGGTGAGGCAGTACCCATTGTTGAGGAAGAGGCGCTTGTAATTGTCACAGTCCAGCGTGGAGGCATAGCACCCGGGGCAAACCTGCCGTATGCAAACCTTCTTGGCTGCCTGCCGTATGCGTGGGTGGTCCATGGGCCATTCCCCTTCCGATTCATTCGCGTAGAGCCTTCACGCGCAGGGGCGTCGCCCCGTGGGAATCACGACTGGAGATCCCAGGCCTGACGCTCATTGCCTCCGCCGCCTTGAAGGGTTCGCTAGAGAGACTGGGGTCGGTCCGGTAAGGCACTCGGGAAATAACGGTTCGGAACTTGCCCGGGTTGGCGCGGCGCAGGCCGTCCGCCGACACTCGCTCCACGTGAATGCTCATCGCCGGCCCAACAAATCGCCGGATGCACGCGAGCAATTCCGACTCGCTTTGGGGACTGTATTCGTGGGAGGGGACAATTGCGACCACCAGCCGATGCTTATCTTCCTGCACCACCTGCCCCAAGGCGATCCCCGGCACATAGTCGAAGACGATGAAGAGCGTGGTAATGACCCGGCCGTCTGGAGTGGTGATCACGTCCTCCTGGCGGCCGTGGACTCGGCGGATGCACGGCAGGCTCCGGCCGCAGGCGCACGGAGAGGACGGCTCGATCGTTTCGGCTAGGTCCCCCAGGTCATAGCGCAGCAGCGGCATGCTCCGGTTGTGCAAGGACGTGCCCACTACTCTGCCCACGCACACCTTTGTCGCCGCGGCGGTGCCGTCGAGGCCCGTGCTAGGCGACCAGACCTTGTCTTCCAGTTCCAGGACCCCGTATTCCGGATTGACGTGCAGTCCCCCTGCCGGGCACTCCGAGATCGCCACGGTCCGTTCCATGTGTCCATAAGAATCAAGGACCTTGGCGTGAAACACGTCCTCGATGAGCCTGCGCTGCGGCGGCAGCAACATTTCCCCAGTCGAGAAGACCCCGCGGAAGGCCAAATCGTGAATCCCCTTCTCCTTCAAGCACAGGGCAAAGAAGAAGAGCGCCGAGGCGATGCCTTTGAGGAAATGAGGCCGGTAGCGGTAAAGCGCGCCGGCGAGTTGGCCGACGGTTTCGCGGCAAAGCGAGAGACTGTTCAAGAGGAGCCGGCTCAAGAGCGGCTGGTAACAATAGGGCTGCCGGGCCCTCTGCTCGTCACCCAGGAAATACGAGCTGCTCAGTTCGGCGAACCGCATCCCCAGCCGGTAGCCGGCCCAGCTCCAGTGGCGCCAGTAGTACACAAATTCCAGCACGTTGGCCGGCCTGTCCAGGAGGAAGCGGACGGGCTCCCCACTTGTCCCGCTGGTCTGGTATTCCTGGGGCGTAAAGGCCGCTTTGTTCCGCGCCTGCAGCCGCAGGAACTCACGCCGAAGGACATCTTTGGTAAGCAGGGGGAGCTTGGGCAAGTCGGCGACGGTCCGAATGTCCTGGGGCTTTAGGCGGAGTCTGGCGAATAGGTCTTGGTAGTACGGGACTTCGTGATAAGCTTGCCAAACCGTCTCCCGCAAAAGGTGCTCCTGATAGGCCAGGAGCGCCGGCCCTGGCCACCATTGGCTGCGCTCGAAAAGGTGGCGCAATTTGAGAATGGCCAGCGGATGCCAGAAGTCTCGGCATCGGAAATGGATGCTCATAGAAAGCCCTCCCATGGTCGCCAGCGCAGCATTTCTGTTCTCATCGGGCCGTTTGTGGGTTGAGGGCTACTCGTGCAAGCGATAATTAAAAAAGCCACGTTGGATGCGGTGCCAATCTCCCTGGTCTGGAGAAGCGGACCCCAAATGCTGGGCCAACTGGAGCCCCATCGTCATACAGTGATCCAGATTGCAGTGCAGGAAGAGCGCGCTCCGTCCGACCAGGTACAAATTGGCCAGCGAGTCGAGCCGCTGGCAGATCCTTTGGAAACGGGCCTGCCAGCCCAAGTCGTACACCGGATACGCTTTGGGGATTTTCCGGGAGAAGAAATCGTGCGCCCTCGGGCCGGTTTCTCGGACAATGCCCAGTCGCTGCAATTCCTGCATGCACCGGGCCGCCAGCCGATCATCCGGCGCTTCCCACGTCGCGTCATTGGGCGAACACGGAATCTCAAGGGTGAGGGCGGCGCGACCGCCATCGGCGTTGAGGAAGGGGCTATACTTGTTGATCTCGGAGAGCCGCCCGAACAGGATATGGGGCTCCGGAAAGTAATAGGTTTCGTGCTCAGCGGACACCTTGTCCGGTGTGATCAGGTACAGCAGCCGCAGCCCTCGCCACTGCAGGTCGAAGGACGGGTTGTGAGCGCACGGCAATAACGGGGCTGCCAACTCATACAGTGCGTCCAGGGGGATGCTGGAAACCACGGCGTGGGTCTGTAAAGTCTCGGCGCCGCCATCCCGACGGACCAAATCAATGGCTTCAACGCCTCGGCCCTCCTTTCCCCGCAGCCGATCGATTCTGGCCACGAACACGAGGCGGCCCCCGTTGTCGAGGAATTGCTCCTTCAAAGCATTCGCCAGTTGCCCGATCCCTCGAGCCGGGTAGAAATAGCGAGGCCGTCCGCGGCCCCGGCCAAGCTTCAACTCCCGGCAGAGGCCAGCCAATGTGAAACGCTGCATTCGGTTCCGCGCGGCGTCGTTGGCGACCCGGCGGGCAGGCAATCCGTACAGCTTGAGCATACGGCCGGTAAAGAGTCCTCATACATGGCCTTGCCCACCCGCGCGACGGTGAAGTCCTCGAAGTTCTCCGGCTCTGGCCCACGTCTGCGGGCAAGCCGAGACCGAAGCAAACTCGCGCTGAAACCAAGTGTCTCTCGCAAGCTGAAGCCGGCGAGGATATCAAGCGCCCTTGGCGGATAGGGCAGAAACCGGTTCTTCAGGAAGAGGAGTCCTCGACGCTCGCGCTGCAAAAGGTCGGAGCCGCATAGCTCACGGGCCATTTGCAGGATCTCGGGACCACATTGCTCATGCAATCGGTGAGAACCCAAGTCGAAGGAGAAGCTCTGATGAGTGAACGTCGCAGCCGGACCCCCACGTGCGGCTCCTCCTCGAGCACTACGACCTTGCCCCGGCGCGAGCGCGACAATGCCCAAGCCGCCGTCAAGCCCGTGACGCCGGCGCCCAAGACTGCGATCACTTGGTTTTCGGTGACTGCCGGGGCTGTTGTCATGCTCGACCACATCGTTTTCGCTCACGCGCCCACGCGCCTCGGGAGTTTGGTAGTCACAGGTGTTGATTCAGGCTGCGCCATAGACGGGCGGGATGATAGGCCGGCTATCCCTGCCCGGCAACGACCAACATCGACTTTATGATTGATTGTGCCCTCCGCTCCGCGAAAGGATGTCTTTCACACTAGGTCTTAGGACAGTCGTGTATGGTTCGTGCCGTTGACATCTGGCTGATCGCGTCGTCCCTCCTCATCGCGGGAGGCTGGGTTCTCTCGATCTTGCACCAACTCAACCTCCCCGGCTATCTCGCGTGGCTGTTGTTGACGGGGCTGGTTCTGGTCGGCTGGTGGCGGCGGTGCGAATTGACCCGCTCGTGGTGCCCTCGGCGGAGGACCTGGCGGCGATTGCGCCGCCGATTCAGTCGTCCGCTGCCACTATTGTGCCTGGGGCTGACCCTTCTGGCTCTTGGGGGCGGCTTTCTCTATGCGCCAAACAATTACGACGCGCTCACTTACCGAGTGCCCCGCATGTTGAACTGGGTAGCCGAAGGGCGATGGCACTGGATTCACACCGAGAATGTTCGGTTGAACAACCGCACCTGCGGCTTCGAATGGTTGGCCATGCCTCTGCTCGTCCTCGCCAAGACTGACCGGGCTTTCTTCCTCATCAACAGTGTTTCCTTTGCGCTTCTGCCGGGCCTGATTTACACCCTGTTCACCCGACTCAGCGTGCGGCGACGCGTGGCTTGGTGTTGGATGTGGCTCTTGCCATCGGGTTACTGTTTCCTCTTGCAAGCTGGTAGTATTGCGAATGACATGTTCGCCACGCCGTACACATTGGCGGCTCTGGATTACGCCTTGCGTTCACGGCGCTCTCAGCGCACGGCCGACGCCTGGCTGTCCGTGTTGGCTGCGGCGTTGATGACGGGCGCCAAGATCACGAATCTCCCCTTGCTCCTTCCTTGGATGGCGGCGCTGGCACCGTCATGGCGACTGCTGCTGGCCGCACGCTGGCGCGTTCCGTTCCTGGCCACGTTCGCCGCGCTGGTTTCCTTCCTGCCAACCGCAGCCATCAATTACCACCATTACGGGGAGTGGTCGGGCACGGTGGTGGAAGCCGGTAGCCTTCATCTTCCTTCCCCGGTCGAGCTGGCTGGTCTCGCGCTATTGCTCCTTTGGCGGAATTTCATGCCGCCAATTCTTCCTCTGGCGGGATGGTGGAACGTTCATGCACTCGATCATCTCCCCGAGCATTTCCGCGATTCCCTGAAGCGGTCTTTTGGTCCCAACTTCCATAGGCTCAGCGAATTGCCGTTGGAAGGGTCAGGCGGGCTGGGCTTCGGGTTGACGGTGTTGACGGCTATTTCGCTAATCTGGGCTTGGCGGCTAGCGCGCCAAGCGCCAGCTTTGGAAGTGGGCCGGCCCAACGACACGCCATTCTCTCGACCTTGGAGCTTCTTGATGGTTGTCCTGCCTTGGGTTTCGCTGTTGGCCTACTTGGCGACGCTCGGCGCTGACCTGCGCCTGCTTACTCCGTGCTTGATCTTCCTTTTCCCCTTGTTGTTGTGGCCTGCAGGTCACGTTCTGGTCGTGCGTGAGCGCTGGTGGCAGCATACATCCAAGGCCGTGTTACTTCTCGCAGCCGTGCCGTTGGTCTTGAACCCGGCGCGTCCGTTGTGGCCGGCCAGGGCGACACTAGCCCTGTTGCGACAATCGACCCCGGACTCGCGTCTGCTGGAGCGCGCGAATACGGTCTACCTCATCAACAGCTGCCGACACGATGCATTTGCGCCACTTCGCAACCTGCTGCTGCCACAAGCACGGTGCATTGGCTTTCGCATGTTTGGTTACTACAACTACCCAGAGACATCTCTTTGGCGGCCTTTTGGCAAGCGACGTGTGCTGCACGTGTTGCCTGGCGACACAGTGACTGACCTGCGGCGACAGGGGATTGAATACGTGGTGCTGAGTCCAGGCCTGCCGGAGAAGTCCCACACAGCTCTGGAAGAATGGCTCAAGCGGTACGAGGCGGAGGTGGTGGCCAAGGTTACCTTCACTTGTTTGGCTTCGGAGCCGCCGAGAACGTGGTATCTAGCGCGCCTCGCCCCGTAAATAGCGCCGATGGCGACTTCTCCGTCCGTTTCCTCTACTGTTGTGGCGACAGATAGCTCTGGGGCTTTCACTGGCTCGGTTGGGCGCACCCTGCAGGTATCACCAAGACGGCCAAGCAACCTAAAAGAACGGACCGCGAACCGGGACGGTTCGAAGGTCCGGTGGCACCCGCCAGTTGCGCCCGCTCCGGTTAGTCAGGTCAGTCACCGACTGCGCCCCGCTTCCCCTGAACCATCCGGCGACGGACACTACACCAACTCCGGTTCTTCGATGCGGGTCGGCGCCGCCACCAGGGGCGTTCCGTCGCTGGCCTCGGGATACTCGAAAACCTTGCCCTCGTAATTCCTGATGACCACGCGGTCGGCATTGTGGCTGAGCACATAGTCCGGCATGACCGGCACCTTGCCGCCGCCGCCGGGGGCATCAATGACATACTCCGGCACGGCGTAGCCGGTCGTATGCCCGCGCAGGCTCCGCATGATCTGCAGGCCCTGGCGCACGCTTGTCCGCAGGTGCGCGGAGCCCGCGATCAGGTCGCACTGGTAGATATAATACGGCTTCACGCGGCACATCAGCAGCTTCTGCACGTGCGCCTTCATGATCTCCGGGTCGTCGTTGACGTTGCGCAGCAAGACGGACTGGTTGCCGAGCGGAATGCCGGCATCGGCCAGACGACCCAGCGCCTCCCGCACTTCGGCGGTCAGTTCGCGGGGATGATTGGAGTGGATGCTGAGGAACAAGGGGTGATATTGCCTGAGCATCGCGCACAGCTCGGGGGTGATGCGCTGCGGCAGAAAGATGGGGATCCGCGTGCCGATCCGCAGGAACTCGACGTGAGGAATCGCGCGTAAGCGGCTGAGCAGATGCTGCAGCTTCTCGTCGCTGAACAGCAGCGGATCGCCGCCGCTCAGCAACACGTCGCGCACCTCGGGGTGGCGGCGGATGTAATCAATCTGGCGGTCGAATTCAGGGTGGAAATCGTAGCCGCTGGCGTTGCTGACCAGGCGCGACCGGGTGCAATAGCGGCAATAGGCCGCACACCGGTCGGTCACCAGGAACAGGACCCGGTCGGGATACCGATGCACCAGACCGGGCACGGGCGAGTGTGAGTCCTCCCCGCACGGGTCGGTCATCTCCCAGGGCGCGACGTGCGTTTCCTCGACGCGCGGAATAACCTGCCAGCGAATCGGGCAGTTCTCGTCGGCTGGGTCAATGAGGTTGAAGAAGTAGGGCGTAATGGCCAGGGCCAGCTTGTGATTGGCCAGAGCGGCGCCGGCAACTTCCTCCGGCGTGAGCGTTGGCATCAGCCGCTGGAGCTGTTCGACGGTGGTGATACGGTGCTTGAGTTGCCAGTGCCAGTTGTTCCACTCCGAATCCGGCACATGCGTCCAGAAACCCCGTCCCGCCGGGCGGAACTCCTTGAGAGATTTCGCCAAGCTAAGCGAAGGCGGCTCGTCGCCGTCCCCTGATAACGTGCAGTCGTGCATTTTCACCTAAAGTCGGATTAGCGCACTATAGTTTTGATCAGAGACCTGTCAAGCGACTGGCGGCAGAATTGTTGGCCCCTGGACAAATTGCTGGCATTCCGGCTTTGCTGAGAGACAAAGCTGAGACAGGCTAGACGCCTAACAGGCTGGAGCACCAGCACTTACGAAAGGAGACGGGGGTTCAGGCAAAGCCGCTCATCGAGTGAGCGGTGGGAAATTCGGACCTTCCGGGAAACCTCCGCATGAACACCACAAATCCGCGGGCTGCACCTTACGCGCCTTGGCGCGGATTGATCGTTTGAAAGACCTCCGCATAGGGGCATTGGGCGGCCAGGGCACCGCGAAATTGGTTCAGACCGCGCACGGCGCGCTCGTAATCGAACTCTCCCAGTTGCGAGCGATGGGCGCGCAACGCCCGCAGCTTCCGCGGCATCACGCGCGAGATGTCTTCCACGTGATCGAATTCGCTGAGCGGCGTCCAGACCTCATAGGCTCGCAGTTCAACGGCGGGCCGACGGATGCCAAGCCACGCAGTCCGGAGCAATGGCAGAACGGCTTGATGATCCGGGTGCCAGTCTCGGGGATGCGGCAGGTAGATGATCTCCGGACGCTCGGCCTTCAGGATCGGCGATAGGAGGCGGGCGCCGCGTTTGATGTGCTCGCCCGCGGTCCAGTCAGGCAAGCGGAGGAACTCGAGGCGAGCGACACCAAGAATTCGGCCAGCCGCCCTGGCCTCGGACTCGCGGACCTTCCAGGCCTGCTTGGGCGGCCGGTCTTTCAAGCCCAGCTCGCCGGAGGTGAGGAAGACCACGGTGACACGGTCGCCCCTGGCGGCGTGGCGGCAAAGAGCGCCCCCGCAGCCGATGGTTTCATCGTCCGGGTGCGGAGCAATGAACGAGGATGTTCATGCGAGGTTCTTGCGCGCGATCACCTGCTCGAACACACGGAGGTAGCCCTCGGTCATGCGCTCGACTGAGAATTGCTCTGCCGCAACCTGGCGGACGCGGCGACGGTCAAGGGAGAAGCACCTGGCGATGGCCTCCGGCATTTGCGCCAGTGACTCGACCGAGAACCCGGTGACGCCCTCCCTGATGATTTCCGGCACGGCCCCCAGCCGCATCGCGGCGACGGGCGTGCCGCAGAGCATCGCTTCCACCAGCACCAACCCAAAAGATTCCGGATACTCGATGGGATAGAGCAGCGCTTTGGCGCCACCGAGCAACTGGTCGCGCTCGGCGCCTTTGACGGGGCCAACATACTCCACCGCGCGCCCGTCAATCAGCGGCTGCACCTTTTCCCGGAAATAGGGACTGGTCGGTCCGGCCATGCGCAATCGCACGCCGGCCGCGCGCGCCGCGGTGATCGCCGCGCAGGCCCCTTTACCGGCCTCGAACCTGCCCAGGTAGCAGACGTAGTCGTCGGGCGAGAGCCGCAAAGTGAACTGCGCGGCATCAACGCCGTGGGGAATAATCGCCACCGGGCGCAGATGGGGGAAAGCGCTCCATTGGTGCTGAGAGATGGCCGTGACGCAGGCGTTGGGCGTGCGGGTCCAGAGCCGCGCGGAATCTTCCTCTGGGACGATGTGAAGGGTATGGACCATGGGGGCCTCGGACAGCGGTTCGAGGGGGAGGCCCCAGAGGTAAGCGTGGCTGTGCAACACATCGAACCGGCCGGATTGCTGGACCGCCTGGCAGAGATTGACCCACTCGCACAAGTGCCAGTCCTCCAGCGAGTCCTGTTCCCCGTAAGGGCCGGGCAGGGTGGCCACCACTTCGCCGTCCGCTTCGGAGCCGGCGACGCCAAAGACGGTGACCTGGTGGCCCCGGCGGGCCAGTTCGCGCGTCATCCGCCAAATCAAGGATTCCACGCTGCCGTAAGCGTTCTGGCGCACGACCGAGGCAATGGTGGATACCTGGGCGATTCGCATGATCGCTAAGTCATGGCGGCCTCGAGCAAGGCGGGCAAGACCTTTTCGGTCGAGAAATACTCTTCCGCCAGCTTGCGCGCGGCGCGGCGATGCTGCTCGTAGTTGGCGTTGATCTTCTCGATGCCGCTCAGGATTCCCGGGAAGTCCTGGAACGTGACCACGCCCTCGCCCACCGGCAGCCAGTCGCTCAAGCCAGTGTCCTGGATGAGCAGCGGCAGGCCCGACGCCAGGTAGCAGACGCTGCGGTCGCTAAACCAGCCGCCGCGCATTTTCACATAGCCCTGCTTGGCGACACCGAATTCCGCGCGCGATTGCTGGATGAACTGACGGTAGGCATGGGGTGTGCGGGTGGCAATTTCCCCGGGAACAATCTCCCAGCCGTATTCGGCGAGCGTCTCCGGCCCGTTGAGCGCGATGCGGAACTTCTGAGAGGTCCGCCGGGGCAGGTCAATGAACCGCGCCAATTCCTGGTCCTTCTGGCCGTAGGTCTGGCCCTGGTAGGAGGCATCCTGAAACCCGTCCCAGCGCATGATCGAGGTGAAACAGGTGCCGGGCGCGCCCGTCAACCCAGGGCCACTCCGCAAGGCGCCACCGGCGGCAGCGTTTTGAGCCAGGGCCCACCCGCGTCCGGGACAAGGCAATCCGGCGCGCCGAGTCGTTGGCCGAGCGTGAACCGGCGCTCACAGCGGCCGATCGCCGCGGCCAATCCCTTGTCGCCGCTGGCGATGTTCATTTGCGTGAAGCCGGGGTCCACGTCAATGAAGATGCGCCGTCGGGGCAGAGCATACTCCGGGCGCCAATCCCACAGCGGGATGGCCCGCATGATCAGGAGGTCGGCCTGGGCGCACACCGCTTTCAACTGTTCGAGCGACATGCCGAAGGCTTGGGTGTTGGTGCGATAAACCCACTTGTCTTTGAACCCGAACGGTTCGAGGCAGTCGCGCACGTAGGCGGCGGGGAACTCCGGTTCCTCGGTCCACTCACCTGTGTCCCAGTTCCAGATCCAGGAGGTTTCCCCGCAATCCTCCAGGTAATAAGCGTCGTGGCCCAGGGCGCGAAAGCCGAGGAGGTATTGCAGGTAGGCCCAGGCCTGTCCCCCCAGCCCGGAGCGACCGATCGCGCCTGCCAGAATGATGGTCATGGCGTCAACGGTTGCCCGAGGAGCCGAGGTGCATCGGCAAAAGAACAAAGCTCCACGGCATTGGATTCAAGCGCCGCGCGGACCTGTGGATGGCACAGGACTACGACCTCCCGCATTCGCTCGATACGGTAAACCGAATCCAGCTGTTCATCCTCTCCGGGATGACAGCCTAGTTCCGTGATGCCCGCTGGCAGGTTCTGGATGGTTCTCAGCAGGCCCTCCAGGCTGATGCCCTCCGGATAGGGGTCGCCTTCGCCGGTCTGGCCGTAGAAATCGCCGCAATACTCCACCCGCGGCGTGAAGCTCCGCAGCGGCACAGACAGGCTCTGCGCCAGTCGGCTGATCACGGAGCGGGCAGGTTCATTCCGATGGGCGTGCTGATGGGAGTCGAGGTGGGTGGGGTCTTTGCCAAGCAGCCGACGAAACGCCTCGAGCTGGCGCCCGACTTCCGCGGCAACCGCGCGCTTCGTCATCCGGCGGCACAACCTGGTAAAGCGGCTTCCATTCGCCATCACGATAGACCCATTCGGCCAGGTCGAGGTGCAGACCGACGCTCAAGCCGCGGGTGCTGCTCGAGCGTAACGGGCCGCTTCGGCCGCGGCCGCGCCACGCACCATCAGGCTGGCGCTGGTCACGATTCCCTGCTCGTGCGCGCGGATGATGCCGCGGTTGACGCCCTCACTGAGGCCGAAGTCGTCGGCGTTGACTATCAGGTAGCGTTTAGCTGGCATCTTGGTCTGGCCGGTGCTAAAGCCCGGCCTGCTGCATCAGTTTCCCGAGCACCTTCTCGGCCGCGAAATATTCCTGGGCGATGTCACGCGCCGCGCGGGAATTCCCCTCGTAATCGCTCTCGATCGTATCCACGGCGCGCAGAATATCCTCCATCGTCTCGAAGGTGAACAGGCCGCGCCCGGTCGGCAGGCAGTTGCTGAAGCCGGTTTCCTGGTTGATGACAGGCCGGCCGGCGGCCAGGTAACAGGTGCTGCGGTCGCTGAACCAGCCGCTCCGCAGCCGGATATTCTGGTCTTTGGCTACGGTGAACTCGCCACGCGAGTGCAGGATGTAATTTCGGTAGCGGTCCAGGTCCCGTGAGACCTCAATCGAATCCGTCCAGCCCCAGCCGTTGTCGCGTAAGATCTTCTGAACCTTGTCTTCGCGGCCAACGGCCAGCTCGAAAGGCACCGCCCGGCGTCGCGGCAGGTCAATGACCTTCATGAATTCGCGGTCCTTTGACCAGTAGTAGGTCTCGCCCTCATGAACAATGTCTTTGCCCTTGTTCTCCCAGGTCGCGATGGTGGTGTACGGCCGGCCATCCGCCGGGAGCGAATTGCTCCACAGATCCAAAATGACGGGCTGGTGGGTGGGAATCCAGTGGAAGCGTTTCAAGGGCACCTTGCAGTCCGGTGCGCCGAAGTTCTCGCCGAAGCTGAAATGCACCTGGTGCGCCGACAGGGCGGCAATGGTCTCCGGATTGCCTTGCGCCACCTTGATCTGCGCGGCCACCGGATCGGTTTCGACATAGATGCGGCGCGGGCAGGCCATGTGCTCTTCACGCAACTCCTGCGCGCCGGTGACGTTGAGGAAGGCATCGGCGTCCCGATAGAGCTGCAGGATTTGTTCCTCAGTCATGCCGTAGCATCGGCCATCGGGATAGTTGCCGCGGAACGCCCAGCGGTCGCCGAATCCATGGGCCTCCAGCGTGGGCACGATCGCGGCGATGTTGCCGCTGGCATCGGGCGAGAGATCATTGAGCTGCGGGTCGTAGATCCAGCGTCCGGAATCCTCGATGTAATAGGGATCGTAGCCGAGCCGCCGCAAGCCGAGCAGGTAGTGCAGGAATTGGAAGGTGACCCCCGCCAGCGGGTACCAGAAGAGGATGCCGAAGACGATGATCTTGCCTTTCTTGGGAGGGGGGAGGGGCATGGGGGAGAGGTTACATGGGTTAAATGAGTTACATGGGTTTCATGAGCTACATGGATCGCGCGGGGGGGGGGGGCGGGGTCAAGCTGGCGGATCACCCGGGCCGGGTTGCCGGCCACGACCGTGAACGGGGGCACGCTCTGGGTGACAACCGATTTCGCGCCGACGATCGAACCTTCGCCGATCGTCACGCCCGGCAAGACACAGGCGTCAAATCCGATCCAGACATTGCGCTCCAGGCGAATCGGCTGCGCGGGCACTTCGGCGGCGGCGACGCGCAACGGGTGCGCGGGGACCCGCTCGAGTTCCGCTCGCCGCGGTCCGGCCTCGCGCGGCAGCCGATACGTGTCCATGAAGACGACGTTCCAGGAAATGAGCGCGTAATCGCCAATGATGACCTCGGCGTCGCAAATGATGCGCGCGCCGTGGACCAGGGCATACTCGCCCAGTTCCACACGGCCTCGCGGCCCGACATCGAACATGGTGCCGAGATAAGTGGAAGCGCCGCGCCCGTACTTGACAGCGCCGGGCAACTGGCTGCGGAAGAGGTAGAAGCTGAAGCTGGTCTCGACGTACGCCGTGTCGTCAAGGACTACGTTATCCGGGATGGTGCCCGGATACCAATCCCAAGCCAGCGTGCGGCCGGGGCTGCTCATGAAGTTTTCCCGCTGACTTGGGCCGGGTTCCCGATGACGCGTGACCCCGGGGGCACATCCCGGGTGACTAACGAGCCGGCTTCGATCCAGGCGCCGGCACCAATGCGCACGCCTTTGAGAATGGTGGCGTTCGGGCCGATCCAAACATCATCCTCGATGATTACGGGACGCTTCAAGATGGGGGGGCGTGTCCGCCCCTTGCCCAGCGGGGAGCAGGCGACGGCGTCAGCGATGCGCTCGGCGGGCGCCAGGGGATGAAAGTCGGTGTCGCACACCGTGGTGTTCCAGCCGATGACCACGTAGTTGCCGACGCGGACTTCGAGTTCGCAGAGCAAGACGGCGTTGGTGAAGTAGCAGAAGTCGCCAATCACCATCCGACCCTGCTCCCCCAGGTCAAAGTGCACGCCGTCCATGGTGCAATGCGCGCCAATGACGAGGGCATCAGGCTGCTGGCTGTGAAAGCGTTTGAAGGCCAGGTCGTCCGTGATGAGGGTGTTTAGCCCCACACGTACATTGGCTGGGATTTGGCCGGCCGTCCAGCGGCCGGGCGGCAGCGCGCTTGTTTCTTGGCTAGTCGGCTTCACAACCAGGCGTTGCGCGCATCTTGCCACGGGCGTTACGCATGGCGAGCCATTATTGCATCAGCACTCGATAGAAGCGCCGCACCGGACCGAGGTCGTGATCGGTAACTAACTTATCTGCGCCGGTGCCGGTGAAGTTAGTCAAGGATTGCCAATTGGTGGAACCCAATGCCCCCAGAACCTGCACGGTGTAGTTCGAGCCGTTCTGGGCGTAAAAGGCAAATGCGAACCGGCTGGATGCCGGGGGTGGGTAGATCATGCGCAAGACCGGCTGCGATGCCAGCTCCCATAACGTGGCAGCCTGCCACCTAAGATCAGCATAGTAAGGGTTACAGACGACGGCGGGGGTCCAGGTGACGATGAGGTTGGCCCCCGGGTTGGGGGAGGCGAACGTGATCGTGTAAGAGCCGTCACCAAGGTCGTCAGACTGGAAGATGGAAGTGTCGGAATAGGGGACCGCACTGAAATCACTTAGCCGGGCATCGAACCGGCCCTGGGCGAAGAGAAGCCCGACGTAAACCTTCAGGCAGCGCGGGCGATTGGTGGCTGGCACCGTTAGTTGGAAGCCAGTCAGCGGGCTGTTGGTGATGGAAAGGAAAACTCCTGTGCCGCTGTCCACCACCTCGGCGGTCGGCGTGCCATCCGACCAGGTGTATTTGGTCCACCACCCTTCGTTGTAGTTGGTCAAGTCAATGGCGGATGCGTGGAGCAGGACGAGGTCCGGTATCTGCCGTGCCCCGCCTGCCTTGTGATTGAAGCTGGCGGGGGAATCCAGCCCCCAGTGGGCCCAGTCGGTTTTGCCTTCGGCGGTCAGGTCCAGATACCAAGGCGAGAGGTTCGTGCTGCCGGTCAACGTTCCACCACCGGTCGCAACATACACCCTGACGGGGAATGAGGTAATGGATAAGCCGCCATTGTCCATCGCCACCGCGCGGAGGTCGTAGGTGCCCGGCGGTCGGTTGCTGAGGGTCACGCTCAGTGCGCCGGAGGCCGACGCTGCCACAGGTGTGGTGCCGCTTAGCAATGTCAGATTCGTCACTGTCCCGTCGTTGTCCGCCGCGGCGGCGGTCACGGAGAAAGTCCCCGGCGAGGAAAAGTTCGCGCCGTCGGCAGGCGCGGTGACAGCCACAGTTGGCGACGCGTTGGGGCCAGAGAGCGTCGCGGCCTGCAACGTGTTGAACCACGAGGCATCGGTGCTGGTGAATTCTACGCTGAGGGTCTGGCCAGGCGAGTCGGCCCGAAAATCTAGCGTATAGACTCCGCTCACTGCTGCTCCTTCTCCTGCCTTGCGGCCGTCGAGCGTAGTGTCAGTGTAGGGAAGCGCTCCAGCGAGACTGGCGGTGAAAGTCGCCGGCCCCCACGAGTTGCCCACATAGACCCTTAACGTCTTCGGGCTCGTGTCGGCTGGACACTCGAGGTGGAAACCGGGCGCGGTGCCGAGGTAGGGCTTGTCTCCGTAAACCGACACGCCGTCGCAAGCCGCCTCGACCACCCGGGTGGGCATCCCATCGGTCCAACTGACGGGGGTAATGCCGGCACCGTAACGTTCCCCGTAAGGGACGACATACGGCCCGGGCCAGCCGGGATAGCCCTCAACCGTGATGAATGAATACCTAATCTGCTGGGCGACGCCGTGTTTGTGGTTGTAGGTCCACTCGTTCCACAAGCCCCAGTGGCCCCAGTCGAGCGTGCCTTCTTGGCTCAGGTTTATCGTCGCGGGCCCGAGGTTTTGGTAGTAGCCGGAGAGAGTTGCTGCGGAAAGGACGCTGGAGAAGGTTAGAGAACTGCAGAGGAACAAGGGCACAAGAACCTGCCTCCGGAGCGTCCCGACCTTAACCGCGCCAGGTCGTGAGGACTGTAAGCATCGCATCATTTACTACCAGACACTCTACGGCAAGTGTTCTGCGCTCGTAAATCCGTAGTGATGCGGAGTGCGATTAGGAAGGCCCCCGGGGGGACGAGCGGCTGCCGGATCCGAACTGCGCGGTGTAGAAGCCGGCGTAAAGACCGCCGCGCGCCAGCAGTTCCTGATGGGTGCCGCTTTCCGCAACGACACCGTCCCTGAGAAACACGATCCGGCTGGCGCGGCGGATTGTCGAGAGTCGGTGGGCGATGATGAATGTCGTGCGCTGGGCCATGAGTCGTTCCAGGGCCTCCATCAGCAATTGCTCAGTCTCCGCATCCAGCGCGCTGGTCGGCTCGTCCAGGATAAGGATGGGCGCGTTCTTCAACAGGGCGCGGGCAATCGAGAGCCGCTGCCGCTGGCCGACCGAAAGGGTAGCACCGCGTTCGCCGATGAGGGTCTGGTAGCCCTCGGGGAGTTCCATGATGAATTCGTGCGCCCGGGCGTCGCGGGCCGCGGTCTCGATCTCGTCCATCGTGGCGTGCAAGCGGCCATAAGCGATGTTCTCCGCGATGGTCAGCGGAAACAGGAACGGCTCCTGCAGCACGATGGCAATCTGGCTGCGCAGGCTCTTAAGCGTCACATCCCGAAGGTCTTGCCCATCCAGCCGTACCCGCCCCTGCCACGGATCGAAGAACCGGGGCAGCAACCCGACCAGTGTCGTCTTGCCCGCGCCGGTGGCGCCCACCAGGGCCACGGATTCTCCCGGCTGAACCTCGAGGTTGATGCCACGCAGTACCGGATGGTCCGGCTCGTAGCCGAACGTGACGCCCTCGATCTGCACCTGGCCGCGCACGGAGCCCACCGGCGCCGCGCCGGGCTTATCACAGATTTCGCGCTCCGTCTCCATGACCTCCAGCACGCGCCGGGCGCTGCCGGTCGCCGCCTGGATGGTCGAGAGGGTGTACATCATGGATTCCAGCGGCTCGTAAAGGGAACCCAGATACCAGAGAAAGGCGATGATGGTGCCAATGCTCAGCAGCCCGCTCAAGCCCAGCCGTGCGCCGAGCCAAAGGATGGCCGCCGTGCCGACCGCCGTGGCCAGGCCCATGAGGATCTTGAACCGCAGTTCGACACGGGTCAGCGTCATGGTCGCAGCCAGCGTGTCGCGGTTGATTCGGGCAAAGCGCTGGTCATTGAGCGGTTCGCGGCAGAACGCCTGCACGGCCGGCATCGCGGAGAACGTTTGTTCCACCACGTCATAGATCTGGCTCTCGGTTTCTTGCTGCTGATAGCTGAGGTCCATCATGGGCTGGGCGTAGCGCCGGAAGACCCAGACCATGCACGGCACCACCGCCAGAGACAGGAGCGTCAGCGCGATATTGATCTGCCACATCACGCCAAACATCAGGATGAGCGTTACCGCCGAGAATAAGACCGGCAGCAGCGCGTCCTTCAGAATCGTTGAGATGCAGGCGCAATCGGCGGTCACGCGGCGGATGTTGTCCCCGACCGACTTGCTGGTGTGGAAGCGGAGGGAGAGCTGTTGGAGCCGCGCCAGCAGATCCGCCGCGAGGTCATAGGTCATCCGCTGGCCAAGGCTGATGCCGGCGTACTCATTGGCCAGGCCCAGGGCCCAACTGAGCAGGAAGATCAGGACCGTCGCCCCGACACTCCACCCGATCAGATTCAAGGGGCCGTGGGGGCCGGGCAACAGGTCAACCAGGTGCTGCAACCAGGCCGGCATTGGCTTGGCGTCCAGCACGATATCAATCAGAAACACCAGCGGCCACGGTTTGAGCAGGCCTAGCCCCACCTGGAGCAACATCGTCACGAGAACCGCCAGCAACGGCAGCCGCCGCCGGAGCGCATAACCCAGCACCCAGCGGCACAGCCGCGTCAGGCTCAAGTCGGGTGTTGGAGTATGGGTGGTCATGGTTTCAGCGGATAGGGTCATGACGGGAGAAATCCGAAGACCGAGGTCCGAAGTCCGAAAGAAGGCCGAAATCCGAAATCCGAAGCAGGGAGGCCGTGCTCCTGGAAGGCAGGCCCTTCGGGAGCTGAGGCTGGCCGAACAGGCCACGCCGGTGTAATCCGCTCTGAGGTTGGCGCAGTGGTTGGTGAATTCGGGCTTCGGGCTTCGGGCTTCTTTCGGACTTCGGACCTCGGACTTCGGACTTCGTAGCCGCATTCCGTTGAAGGTGTTGAGCAGCGGTGGGCATCGGGCCTCTCAATTCGCGGGGACGGTGGCCTTGGTCCCGAACTGGATTTCGTGCAAATGCGCGTAGAACTTCCCACGCGCCAGAAGCTCCTGGTGAGTTCCCCTCTCGACAATCCCCCCATCTTTCAAAACCAGGATGCAGTTCGCACGGCGCACGGTGGACAAGCGATGGGCGATGATGAAGGTCGTCCGCCCCGCCATGAGCCGCTCCAGTGCTTCCAGCAACAGATTCTCGGTCTCCGCGTCCAGCGCGCTGGTCGGCTCATCCAGGATCAGGATCGGCGCGTCCTTCAACAGAGCGCGCGCGATGGACAGGCGCTGGCGCTCCCCGCCCGACAGCGTCGCGCCGCGCTCGCCGATGACCGTGTCATAGCCTTCGTCCAATTGTTCGATAAACGGGTGCGCGTTGGCGGTGCGGGCCGCCGCCTCGATGTCCTGCCGCGTGGCTTCCGGGCGGCCGTAGGCGATGTTCTCGGCGATGGTGAAGGGGAACAGAAACGGCTCCTGGAGAACGACCGCCACTTGCCGGCGCAGGCTGAGGAGCTGGAGGTCGCGCACATCCTTGCCGTCCACTAACACCCGCCCCTCCCAGGGATCGAAGAAACGGGGTACCAGGCTGACCAGCGTGCTCTTGCCGGCGCCGGTCTCCCCGACAATGGCAATGGTTTCGCCGGGCTTGGCTTCGAGACTGACATCGCGCAGGACCGGCCGTTCCGGTTCGTAGCCGAACTTGACGCGCTCCAACACCACATGGCCCCGCGCCGCCGACAGCGCGACGGCTTGGGCCTTCTCCGGCACCTCGGGCGGCGCCAGCAGCTCTTCCATGACGCGATTGACGCTGACATTGATGGTGCGGAAGGTGGTCTGGGTGTGCGCCAGAATCTTCATCTGCGCCTGGAGGGCGGCCAGGTAGCCGATAAAGACCCATATGTTGCCGATGGTAAGCTGGCCGGCCAGGACGTGCCGCGCGCCGAACCACAGGACCACGCCCGTGCCCGCGGTCGTAATGAGGCCCGTGCCCAGGCTGTTGAGGCTGCCGAGCAGCGTGCTGCGCTGCTGCGCCCGGATCGCCGCGTCGGCGAATTGCTTGAACCGCGCCCGCTCGCGGTCCTCCTGCACAAAGGCTTGCACCACCGGGATACCGGTCAGCGTCTGTTGAATGTGCGCCTGGATACGGCTTTCGATTTCCCGCTTGTGTTTAGCCGTCCGCTCCAGCGGCTTGCCGACCAAGAACGAGGCCCCCACCATCAGCGGCGCCACCGCCACCGCCAGCAAGGTGAGGCTGCCGTCCATGTGGGCCATCAGCAACACCATGATGGCCGAGGTCAGCAAAGCGTGGGCAGGCGAAAACACCAGCGCGTCCACCATTTGATTCACGCACCAGCAGTCGCCGGTGATGCGGCTCATGACATCGCCCACCGGGTTGCGGCTGTGGTAGAGCAGCGAGCGGCGTTGGAGGCGGGCAAACAGGTCTTCTGCCAGTTGATACACCATGCGCCGCCCGGCCAGCGTCCAGGCCGTCGTAAGGGCCATTTCCAGCGCGCTGTTCAGCACGAAGACAGCCAGGCCACCGAGAACGGCTATCAGCAGCAGCGCCGCTGGCGTCGGATTGACCCCTAGCCACTGAAAAGCCGCCTCCATCGCCGCCGGGCGCGGCAGCTTCTTGAGCACCTGGTCCACCACGATGGCCATCGGCCAGGGCTGCGCCGCCGCCAGCACCGAGGCCGCAACCGTCAGGACCGCAATGGCGAGGAACGAACGGCGCTGTCGGCCGGCGTAGCGGAGAAGTATGCGGTACTTGTGCATGGCACCCGGGCAGCGTTTACCATTTGGCCAGCCAGACGGCAACCTTTGTCACGGCACGGTCGTGGAGTTCCCAGAAGCGGAATCCTGTGCGCGGGCAAAGCCGAACAGGAGCCAGAGCAAATTTGAAGCCAAATCGCTACAAACGCGTTTTGATCTGCCTCGAAGGTGGCGGTGGAAGAGCCTCTCACCCTGCCGGAGCACGTGCCCGCCTGGCAGCACAAACCCCAGCATCGGGCCAGGCTCATCGCTTCCGGCCGCGCCGATGAGTTCAAGGAAACCTAAGAATTATGTGAGAAGGTGGATCCGATGGATGGGGGTGCCAATAACCCATTCTCCCCAAACCGGCAGAGGCGCAAACACCCATCCCTATCGGTTAGCGCTGCCTGATTAATCCTATTCCATAAAGATGCTTTGTCTTTACATCGCGGCCGAGTGCCACCAATAATTCCCCTCGCGGGCTTACCGCCCGCGATGAGTTGCAGAGCGTTAGAGACGGACAGCATCTATGAAGAACAAATTAAGACTTGCACTCCAGTTCCTCTTCTTCGGCGCGGTTTTGTATGTGGGCTTGCGGCCGGTTTTCGATAAGGGGTTTGCGGCAGATTTCGAGAAATATTGCCCGTTTGGCGGGATCGGCTCACTCTTCAGCAAATTGAACCGCGGTACCATGTCTTGCACGATGGGCGAAGTGCAGGTGGCACTGGGGGTTGGGCTGCTGCTCGGGGTGCTGTTGGTGGGAAAACTGTTTTGCAGCCACATTTGCCCGGTCGGAACGGTGGGGGAATGGCTAGGGAGGCTGGGCGCCACATGCAAGGTCCGGCTGGATTTGCCCGGGTGGGCAGACCGGCCGCTGCGCGCGCTCAAGTACGTGCTGTTGTTCGTGACGTTGTATTTCACGGCGACCGCGAGCGAGTTGTTCTGCAAGAAGTTCGATCCTTACTTCGCCACGGCCAACCTTTTCCATAACCGGGACCTGGTCCTTTACTACGCGATTCCGGCGCTCGCGATCGTGGCCTTGGGCTCGGTTTTCCTCAGGCTGTCCTGGTGCCGTTACCTCTGCCCGCTCGGCGCGGTAAGCAACGTGTTCCTGAACGTGGTCGGCGCGGGCACGGTGGTGACTGCTTTTGTGGTCGCGAAGTTGGCCGGAGCCCACCTCAGCTATATATGGCTCATCGCCGGGCTCGCGTTGGCGGGGTTGATTACGGAGTTGGGCTGGATGCGAAGCCTGCTGCTGCCGCTTCCAAGGATTGTTCGCAACGAAGAGACCTGCACCGGCTGCGGCAACTGCGACCAGAGTTGTCCCCAGGGCATTGCCATTTCCAAAGGCCGCAAGGTCACGCATATTGACTGCACCCTGTGCACCGATTGCGTTTATGCCTGTCCGGGCCAGCACACGCTCGAAATTCAAGGCACCCGCCATCTCCGGTATTTGGCTCCGGCGAGCGTGGTGCTGCTGGTGCTGGCCAGCTTGGGCGCTTCCACCCAATTCACCTTCACGACCCTTTCCAGCCGGTGGGCTGATTTCGCCAGTCTCAAGAACGTGCAGATGTATAAGCGCACGGGCTTGAAGAACGTGAAGTGCTACGGCAGTTCCGTGGCTTTGCGCGGGAAGCTCAAGACTGTCCCGGGCATCGTCGGGCTGGACACCTATGCCAGCTCCCACACCGTCAAAGTCTATTACGACCCCGGAAAGATTTCCGAAGGCCGCGTGATGGCCTCCCTATTCTCGCCCATGCGCGAACAGGTGCGCGTCATCGCCGCACAGACCCCAAGAGCCCTCTCGGTCTACGAAGTCGGCGTCGCGGGCATGTTCGATTCGTACGACTTTGTGCATCTCTACCATGCCTTGAAGAACAACGAAGGCATCTATGGAATCGAAAGCCGCTACGGCGAGCCGGTGATGGTCAGCGTCTTTTTTGACGCGGACAAAACCGCGCCGCCGGCCATCAAGCAAGACATCGAAACCAAGCAAATCCAAATGCCCGTCAACGCGGGCAAAGCCGTCGAAACGGTGAAGATCAACTTTAGGACCGTCGATAGCGGCAAGGTCTCAGGAGAACTGACGATCCCGAAATTCAAGAAGCGCATGTTCAAGACATACGACAGCGAATTCAACGACTATGCCAAGTACAAGAAGGAGCAGCTTTCCGCTTTCATCTTTGCGATGCCCGAGGCGGGCTCGCCGAGATACCGACGGGCGCTGGGGTTGCTGGTCAGCCATCTCTCGGCCGATGACGCCGTTGTCCGCTTCTCCACGCGCCATCTCGAGGTGCCCAGCGGCATCATCTTCTTCGACGGCTCTAAGACCGATGTTGAAAAGATTAAGAAGGCCCTCGCCCAACCCAGACTTACTGTCTTCATCACCGACACCAAAACCAAAGAAATGGAAAACCCTTTCCACATCAAACCTGAGGGGAAGGTGGTTTCCGCAACCGAGCTGAACCTGGACGAAGAAGACACTTGAACCGTGAAAGGGTCGGGTCGTGAGAATGTCATGTTTGCACCGGAGGCGGCTCGGCCCCGATGAGCGCTTGATGGCTGACCAAGGCAAAGCGCATCCGGGGCTGCTAGGGGAAGGAAGAAGGCAGAAAGGTGTTTTCTGAGGCTGCTGTGGCCTGACCCCAGCGCCGATTGAGCTGATGTGGCAAACCGCCTCGCGGCAGATGCCCTCCGCACGGCCCTGATTCCCGGGCCGCGAAAGCCACGGTGGCTCTGTTGTAAGTGCGCCTCGATAACCAGGCCTACGCCCTAACCCCAGCCGAGGTCGCCCTGATGTGGCAAACCGCCCCGCCCCGCATGCCTATCCCCCCGCCCGCGAGATGATCGGCTCCCCCGCAGCCGAGGCTACTTGACGTGGCTGCTCTCCCGCCGGCCCGAAGGGCAGCCACGCTGTACATGACAAGGCCCTTAGCTCCAAGCCGCGGGTCCGGTAGCGGTCTGTGGCGGCCGGATCGAGCACGAAGTTTGTCACGAGGAGGTTTGGAGTTATAATTCAGGCGGGCATGCATGATGAGTAATTCAACCAAACCCGGAATCGAGGCCACCTTGCGACTGGTGGTCGCCGGCACTGCCGCGGAGACGGGCAGTGAGTTTTTCCGCGGGCTCGTCCGCAACCTGGCTCAGGCGCTGGGCACCCTTGGCGCCTGGGTGACCGAATATCTGCCGGAACAGAAACGTTTGCGCGCCCTGGCGATGTGGCTCAAGGATGATTTTGTCGAGCATTTTGAATACCCCATCGTCGGCACAGCGTGCGCGGATGTGGTCGAATCCAGGAAGTTGGTCCACATCCCCGACCGGCTGCTTGAGCTCTTTCCCCGGAACGACGATCTGGTGCCGCGCAGCGCCGTCAGCTATCTGGGGGCACCGCTCTTGGATACCAACGGTGGAGTCATGGGCCATCTGTCAGTTCTGGATGACAAGCCCATGCCCAGGGACGCGCGGGCGATTGCACTGTTCGAGATCTTCGCTGCCCGCGCGGCGGCGGAGTACCGCCGTTTGAAGGCCGAACAGGCGGCGCACGCGCGGGAGGAGCAGATGGCTCTGCTCCTGGAGAGCGCCATGGACGCCATCGTGGTCGTCAATGGCCGGTTGGACATCGTGCGCGTCAATCCCGCGGCGGAGCGCCTGTTCGGTTGCACCGCGGAGGATCTGCTCGGTGAAAGCCTCCAGGACTTCCTGGCGCCGGAGAGCCTGGGGCGGGTGGAGGCGTTCGCGAAGGAGATCCAAAACCGGCCTCAGGGGAGGCAGCAGTTGTGGGTGCCGCAGGACTTCGTCGCCCGGCGCTGGGACCATTCGGTGTTCCCGGCCGAGGCCACGCTCTCGCGGTTCGAGAATCAGCGCGAGGTGTTCTATACCTTGATTCTCCGGAACGCGGATGAGCGCCTGGAAGCGGAGCGGCAGATTCAGTTGCTGACGCAGGAGACGGAATACCTCCGCGAAGCAGTCAGAGAAATGCCCTGCCACGGCGATCTGATCGGCCGCAGCGACTGCATGCAGGCGGTATTTGGCGCCATCAAGCAGGTGGCGAAAACCGACACCACGGTCCTGATCACCGGCGAGACCGGGACGGGCAAGGAACTGGTCGCGCGCTCGATCCACAGCGCCAGCAACCGCGCCGACAAACCCCTCGTGACAGTCAATTGCGCGGCGATCCCGGCCAACCTGATCGAGAGCGAGTTCTTCGGGCATGAACGCGGTGCGTTCACTGGCGCGGTGGCGCGGCGGGAGGGACGATTCGCGCTGGCGAATGGCGGCACGATATTCCTGGACGAAGTGGGCGAGCTGCCGCTCGAACTTCAGCCCAAACTGCTGCGCGTAATCCAGGAGGGCGAGTTCGAGCCGCTGGGCGGCAGCAGGACCATCAAGGTGGACGTGCGCGTGCTGGCGGCCACCCACCGTGATCTCAAACAGATGACCGCGGAAGGGAAGTTTCGCGAGGATCTTTACTTCCGCCTGCACGTGTTTCCCATTCACATCCCGCCGTTGCGGGAGCGCGGAGGGGATGTTGAGCCTCTCGCCGCGGCCTTCGTCGGGCGCTTCGTGCGCCGCCTGGGAAAACGAATCGGCCCGCTGAATGACGAGCACTTCAAGCGATTGCGCAGCTACGACTGGCCGGGCAACGTGCGCGAACTGCAGAACGTTATCGAACGGGCCATCATCTTGAGCTCCGGCCCAGAGCTGCAACTGGAGCGCGCCATGGCCGGCTTCACGGCGTCGCCGCTTGCCGGGACCAGGGCCGCTGTGCCCACGGCCGAGGACACCATCCGCGTTCTCACCGCGCGCGAGTTGGAGGAGTTCGAGCGATCAAATATCATTCGCGCGTTGGGGTCCTGCGGTTGGCGCATTTCCGGTGAAAGCGGCGCGGCGCGGTTGCTGGGGATCCCACCCACGACTTTAAGCTCGCGCATGAAAGTCCTCAAGATTCGGCGTCCAGCAGCCTGATCGCGCACAAAGGCGTTGCGGCCCGGCGCACTCACGCTATCTCGCGGGCCTGGCTCCCGGAATCCCGTCAGTCCCGAAATCTCGCGACCCGTTACCGCCGAGCGGGCTTTGCGTAAGTTGTTAATTATCAGCGTGTTCCGTTCCTTGGCATGGGTTGGCACCGATCCCGCGAAACAGGTCCTGTCGCCGCGGTGGAAGAGATTGCCATCGCGGAGAACGAACAAACGATAACCGATAACGAAGAAAGAACAAGAACATGACAACGAATACGACTGATCGCAAAGCAATGATACGAAATGGTGTGAATGTGACCGCCCTCATGGCGACCATCGAAGCCATCCGCCAGCAGCCGAAGCTGGCGCAATTCAAGTTCCGCGCCCGCAACCAGTGGGATACGGGCGCACATAACGTGGCGACCGTGGACGACTTCTACGGCACCGGCCAGGAGATGGAGCACAAGCAGTCCTTCACGGTGCACGCCGACGAGCCCGCCGTGCTGTTGGGCGAGGACCGGGCCGCCAACGCGCCGGAAGTTGTGCTCGCCGGACTTTCCGCCTGCCTGACCGGCACCCTCGCCTACCACAGCGCCGGCCGCGGCCTGAACATCGAAAGCATCGAAAGCGAATACGAGGGCGACATCGACCTGCAGGGCTTCCTCGGCCTCGATCCGAACGTCCGCCCGGGCTATCGCGAGATCCGCGTCAAGTTCCGGGTCAAGGGCGACGCGGACGAGGCCACGATCCGGGAGATGCTCCGCAAGTCACCGGTCTATGACACGCTTGCCAATCCGGTGAAGATCAAGATCGAGGTCGAGAAGGTCTGATCCGATCTATTTGGATCCCGCCCCTGCCGCACGGCGCAGAGGCGGTTCATCGTAGCGATGAACCGAGCGCCGTTCGCGGCAGTGGCGGTTGAACTGACCGGCCGGTCGAGGTCAAGGGTGCTGAGGACCCGCTTCTCCCGGCTCGCGGCAAAGATGTAAGAGATGCCGGCGCGTGTGCCGAGAGAGACCTTTCCGTCGGCAACCAGGGGCGAAGCCCAGGCTTCGCCCTTGGTTTCGTACGTCCAGCAAGCTTTGCCGGTCTGCGCGTCCACATAATGGGACTTACGCCCAAAGTCGGCTATGGAGGCAAGGCCGTTGTGGATCGCCGGCGTAGAGAGCATGTGTTTCTGGAGCGGACAAGACCAAACGAGGCCATTGGTCGTGATGTCGCCCAGCTCATCTGCTCCATCCGGGACCAACGAGTCATCCTCGATTCCGACTTGGCTGCCATTTATGGCGTCCAAACCAAGATGCTCAACCGGGCGGTGAAACGGAATGCAAAGCGATTCCCGCCCGAATTCGCGTTCCGACTGGAGCCGGAGGAAGCAGCCGCTCTAAGGTGCCAATTTGGAACCTTAAAGGCCGGGCGTGGTCAGCACCGCAAGTATGCTCCCTACGCCTTTACCGAGCACGGCGCGCTGATGGCTTCCACCGTTCTCAATAGCCCGCGCGCGGTGGCGATGAGTGTTTACCTCATCCGCGCTTTCGTCAAATTGCGCGAAGACCTTGCCGCTAACGCCGCCATACTGAAGCGCATGGCGGAGATTGACAAAGCCCTGCTCATCCACGATGGCGCGCTGCGTGAAATCCTCCAGAAACTGCGGCCGTTGCTTGAGCCGTCGCCGCCACTGCCCAAGCCCGAAATCGGCTTCCATGTTAAGGAAGAGGCCGTTCGCTAACGCATCAGGAGGAAATCTTGAAGCCCTCCACCGTCGGCCTTCACGCGTTGCGCGACGAATACACCCGCACCCTCGAACCCGCCTGCGCCCTCGCCGTCGAAAGGGTGACCCTGGAGCGCACGCTCAAAGCAGAATGCAGAAGGTAGAATGATCTTCCTGCGGGTGCTACGGTCTGAGCCCGACGGAGAGTGATCACATGTGGCAAACCGCCCCGCCCCGCATGCCTATCCCGCGGCCCGCACCCTGATTTCCCCGCGCGAATCCCTCGAGGATTGCCGCGTGAGACAACGAGGGGTGTCCTGTCTATATCATGGTGGTGCCGAAGAATTCAAACGCGGTCCGGCTCTCGCGCCAGGGATGAGGGAATCGGGGGAGGCAGATGGCCGGAACAGAATAGCTGACCAATGGTAAATCAGTGCATAACATCAACGAGGTCGGTCGAACGAAAGGTTTAAATGAAAACATTACTGCGAATCGGATGGAGAATCATCAAGGTGGCATTGTTTGCCATAGGAGGATTGGCGGTGCTCGGGGTGTTGGTGACGATGGCGGCGGCCATCCTCGCGCCAAGAGGCCATAAGATCGCAGACAAATCGGTGCTGGTGTTCAACCTCAACACGCAGATCACCGACCGGCCGGTGGATGAACGCTCTGCCTTGCTGGCCCGTTTCTTGGGCAGCCGCAGCTCAACCCTCCAGTTACGCGCGGCAACCACGGCCTTGCGGGAAGCCGCCCAGGATAAACGCATTTCGGGGCTTTACCTCCACGGCAACCTGGTCACGGGCGGCTATAGCTCCGGCTACGGGGCGCTCAAGGAACTGCGGGAAGCCATCGGGGAATTCCAAAAGAGCGGCAAGCCGGTCATCGCCTACATGGCCAACGCCGACAACCGGGATTACTACCTGGTGTCGGTTGCGGACCAGATTCTGCTGAATCCCTTCGGGCTGCTGGCCTTCCGCGGCCTGGCGGCGCAGGGAACCTTCTTCAAGGGCGCAGGTGACAAATACGGCATCGAGTTTACGCCGATTCGGCATGGCAAGTATAAGTCGGCCATCGAACCCTTCGCGCGGGAGAACTTCAGCCCGGAAAACCGGGAGCAGCTCGAGGCGCTCTGTAAGACCATCTGGGGTGAGATGCTCAACGCTGTGGCCGCGGCGCGCAAGCTGCCGCCGGACCAACTCCAGGCGCTGGTCGATAAAGCGGGCCTGATCAGTGTCCAGACGGCCAAGACGCAGGGCCTGGTCACGGAAGCGGCGTACGAGGGGCAGGCGCTCGACAAATTGCGCCGACTGAGTGGCAAGACCGCGGCGGACGCACCGATTCCCCAGGTTTCGCTCGCCAAATACGCAGGTGAAGCACAAGCCGCTGCGGCAAAGAGGCAGCACGGCAAGGACAAGATTGCCGTAGTCTATGCCGAAGGCGCAATCGTGAATGGCGAAGGCGATCCGAGGTCGGAAGGCATGGTGGCTGGCGACCGATTCGCGCGAATGCTCCGGAAGCTGCAACAACGCAAGGATGTGAAGGCGGTCGTGCTGCGCGTGAACAGCCCCGGCGGCAGCGCCCAAGCCTCCGAGGCGATACTGGTCGAGCTCCGCCGGTTCAAAGCCGACCGCCCGGTGGTTGTTTCGATGGGGACCGTGGCAGCCAGCGGCGGGTATTTCATTTCCATGGCGGCGCGCCGGATCATCGCCGAGCCCAGCACGATTACGGGTTCGATCGGGGTGGTTGGCCTGATGCTCAACGTGAAGAAGCTCGCGAATGACCACGGCATCACGTTCGACGCCGTCAAGACCGGCGCGCTGGCCGAGCTGGGCACGTTGTCTCGGCCTCCGACGCCCGAGGAACAGGCCGTGGTGCAGAACCTCGTGGACCACATCTATGACGAGTTCGTCGAGCGGGTGGCGCAGTGCCGCAACCTGACAACCAACCGGGTGGACGAGATTGCCCAAGGCCGGGTCTGGTCCGGCGCGGATGCGCTGAAGCTCGGGTTGGTGGACGAGTTAGGCGGCCTGCAACAAGCGATCGCCGCTGCCGCCAAAGAGGCAAAGCTGGGCGCCAACTACTCGGTCATTGAGTTTCCGGAGAAGAAAGGTCTCATGGAGAGCCTGTCCGAGGCGTTCGGCGGAGAAAAGAGGCCGCTGACCAAACAGGACCTTGCCAGTCGGGTGACGCAGAAGGTGATGGCCGAATGGCGCTGGCTCTCGAGCTTCAATGATCCGCACGGCATTTACGCGCGGCTGCCCTTCGAACTGGAGCTGAACTGACTTCTCTTTCCGGGCGAACCTGGCGAACCATTGCCCTTTGAGCTCAAAAGACGCGAGGGACGCCGTTTCCGCCTTCCAATCTACGGCTTCCGCCAAACGCGGTAGAATCGCCGCGCACCGGTTGCACCGGGATCGGTGAACGTTTTGACTGTGCCGTCACCTGGCACGGGTAGTCCTGTCATCCACCAGCCACTGTCCGGAGCATCCCGGTATTGGAGGTAGTGGTTTTTGCCACGCACCGTCGGCGCCTGCACGGAAAACACACTGCTGGCCTTTTGAACGTTCGTCACTTGCATCGGCAACGCCGCGAGTCCCGCGCCCAGCAGGGCAATGCTTTGGTAGCCGCCCGCGGCAATTGCCACCACGTTGGATAGGTTCGCGGGGACGTTCGTCTGGTTATAATTATTCCATCCCCAGGCCGCGACCGTGCCGTCGTTACGAAGCGCCAGGCAATGGTAAAAGCCTGCCGCAATTGCCACCACGTTGGAAAGCCCCGGCGGCACATTCGTTTGGCCAAACGTGTTGCTTCCCCACACCACCACGGTGCCATCGGCGCGCAAGGCCATCGAGTCTCCGTTTCCGGCGGCCACGGCGACCACACTGCCCAGGCCCGGCGGCACATTCTTTTCCCCGTGCGAATTGTCGCCCCAGCCGACCACGCTGCCATCGGACCGCAAGGCCAAGCCATGATGTCGCGGGGCGAGCAAACCAGGACAGTTTATGTAGTTAGCAAAGCAGGACATTTTTGTGCTACAAGGTGCTGCGGATCATCCCCCCGCCCAGTCCTTGAGGAGGCCGGAGCGTAGCGGAGGCCGACGAAAGGACTGGGCGGGGGGATGCGATTGGCAGAGCTTACGCTCTTGAAAAGTACCAACAATTATCCAATCGCCACGCACCCTCCTTCATCCGGCATGTGCTGGCTTCCTTCCGGCAGCACTCCCTGAGGGCCGCCGAAGCCGCCCAACAGCTCGGCCTCTCCACCAGCCGCTTCTATACACTCTTTTCCGATTACCTCCGCGCCTGCGCGCGAAAGACACAGCAGCTCTGGATTCCGAGAAGCTCGGGCGGTGACCACACCACCACTTGGCCCGAGCCGGTCACCGACCTCCTCAAAAAGCGTCTGGCTTGCTCCCCGCCTTGCCCTTACAGCTTCGCCGCCTCTGATGTCTGGCGACTGCTCGCCTTCAGGCTGGACCGCGCCCAGGTCCGCCGCTGGGCCATTGAAAATGGTTATGCGCATGCGACTCCGCCCAAACGCCCGCCCGCCCCAGTCCGACGCTGGCAGCGCTCCCAGATCGGCGAACTCTGGCAATTGGACGCTTCGCCCCATCGCTGGTTCCCTCGAAGCTTGCTGGACTTTCCTATGCTCAACATGCTCGACGATTGTAGCCGCGTCTTCGTCGGCTCCAAACTCTATGGCCGAGAACTCCTCCTCTCCTATCTCGATTTCCTCCCCGCCGCTTTCCTGATCTACGGCCGACCGCTCCAAATCTATGTCGATTATCACGCCATCTTTTTCACCAAGAATCCCGACGCGCTAACCCAACTCGGCTGGGCGCTCAAGTTCTACGACATCAGCTTCCTTTATGCCCCAACCCCTCAAGCCAAGGGCAAAATCGAGCGCGAACACCAATTCTGGCAGGGGCGGCTCCCGGCCTATTTCGCCAGCGAACAAATTACCGAGATCGAAACCGCCAACCCACACATCGACGCTTTGCGACTCCATCGCAACGCCCACGAAACCCATCGCGAACTGTGCATGACCCCGGAACAAGCCTGGCAACTCGCCAAGCAGAAACAGCGCTCTGTCCTGCGCCCCGCCCCGCGCTGCCCTTGGTGGCCTTATGTTTGGAGTGTCCGCACGACACTCAAGGTCGGCTCCGACGGCCGCGTGCCGATCGGCACCCAACGCCTGCGCGTCGAACGGCCCCCGGGCACCAAGATAGTCCTCTGCCTCCATCCCACCGGCCATCATTCCGTCCTGGACGCACCACCCGACAGAAAAGTGAAACCGGTGCTCCTCTTTACAAATCGCCCCAAATGAACCTGTCCTGCTTTGCTAACTACAGAATATTCCTGCTTTGAAAACTACGCGGCACAAGGCCAAGCCATGATTGACGAGCGAGGAGATGCTGATCACGTTGTACAAAGCGAATGCCTGGGAGACCTGCCCGTAGGTATCGTCGCCCCAGCCGTACACATAACCATTCCCCGTGAGCACATAGGAATTAAACGTCCCGGCTGCCACCGCCACGATGTTCCCCAAGCCCGGCTGCAAATCGCATTGCCCGTAAAAATCTTCCCCCCAGGCGTCCACGCGGCCATTGCCGTGCAAGACGATGGTGTGCTCCTGGCCCCCCGCCATCGCGACCATATCGCTCACCCCGGACGGGATGACGCAGTCATTGTATGAGTTGTAACCCCACAGCACCGCCGAGCCGTCACCCCGGCGCGCAAAACTGTGATACCAGCCGGTCCCGATGGCCGCGACACTCTGCAGGTTGGCCGGTGTGGCTCCGTACGCATTTCCCCAAACCACGACGTTGGTGACCACGGCGGAAGCCGTTTCCAGGTTTGACACGCACACCGCAGCCGCCAGCACCCAGCGGGCGGCGCCTTTTGATTCAGCGAGGAGATAGTTCATGGCAGGGGTGCCGGTCTCAAAGATGTTACTTTATCTGATGCTCTCGTATTCTGGCGTAGGCTCACCGCATATCAAGCAGTTTATCGCGTTTGGCCCTTCTGCCGGTTCGGCTTGCCTTCGCCCGATTCGCGGATTTCCTCCCAGCAGCCCCAACTTGAAGTCAGGCGCACCCGAGGCAAGAAGCTGCCGCTGACCGCCGCCGGATTTCACGCGTTGCGATTGTTGCTTTCTACTTTCCCAATTTCAGCTTCTCAGCCCCCCCGCCCGCGCCCTCGCTGTCGAAACCCTCAAACTGGAGCGCACCCTCAGTGACCTCGTCATCCAGGCCTGCGGCCTGACCCCGGCGGAGATTGAACTCATGTAGCAAACCGCTGGGAACGGTATTGCCATTCTGGCACATCGGTGTTACCGTCCAGGCATGAAAACGTTGACGATGAAGCTCCCGGACGGATTGCTCGGGTGGCTGGAACACGAGGCCAAGCGCGCCCGGCAGCCGAAATCTGCCCTGGTGCGGGAGATTTTGCAGCAACACCAGCAGCGCCAGCACCAATCGGCTCTCGACCTGGCGGCAGACTTGTGCGGGTGCGTCCAGAGCGGCTTGCGTGACCTTTCCCGCAACAAGAAGCACCTGAAGGGTTTTGGGAGATGACCGCCTGGCTGCTGGACACAGGGCCGTTGGTCGCCTTCTTCGATCGCAGCGATGCCGGCCATGAATGGGCCAAGGAGCAATGGGCGCAGGCGCCGGTGCCGATGCTGACGTGCGAAGCGGTGCTGGCCGAGGCGGCGTATCTCTTGCGAAAGCATGCCGGGCTGCCCAGTGAGAAGATTTTGGCGCTCTTCGAGCGGAAGGTCATTACCGTTCCGTTCTCCCTGGAGGCGCACGCCGGCCCCGTGGCGCATCTGCTGGAGAAATACCACGACCAGGGGATGCAGTTGGCGGATGCCTGTCTGGTGCGCATGTCCGAGTTGAAGCGCGACTGCCGCGTCTTCACCCTCGACCAGCAGGAGTTCCAGGTCTATCGGCGCTTCGAGCGGCAGGTGATTCCGCTGGTAGCACCAGAGTGACACTGCGCGATTCTATCGGTGGCGGCGAGTGGAATCCGGCAGCGAAAATCCCGGCAACGAGCTTCTCGCCTTGGCCGACTTGGACTCCAACACCTGGGTAAGCGAAGTGAAGCGCATCCGGGGCAAGAAGAAGCCGGTGACCGCCGCCGCCCCGCATGCCCATCCCGGCCCCCGTAATATGATCAACTCTCCCACAGGCGAGACTACCGGACCTGGCGGCTCTATCGCCTCCCGAGAGTGCAACAGCTTGCCCAACGCCCGACGCGGAGGCCGGTTGACCCCAGCGATCCTCATGAGACACGCCCGTCACCTCGTGTCCCTTTGCGGCCTGGTCGCGCTGTGTGCGGGGTGCCTCGCGGCCGGCGATATCCGGCCCAAGGCCGAAGCACCCAACCGGCGCCTCGCGCCTCAGGAAACGACGATCTCGGCGGATGAGATCCTGCGCCGGGCCCTGGACGCCCGCGGCGGGGAGGCTGCCGCTGCGCGCATTCAGTCCATCCAATGCAAGGGCATTGCGGATTTCGCGGGGGGAGGCCGGTGCGGCTACGAGTGGCTCGCCGCCCGGCCCAATCAGGCACGGGAGGTTTTTGACAACGGGGGTGGCAACCGATACGAATTCGCTTTCGATGGCGAGACGGCTTGGGAATCCCGACCGGGGAGCGCCCCGGAAGCACAGAGCGGCGAGAAGCTGCGGGAACGCCGGGACGGAGCAGCGTTCTTCGCCTGGTGTGATGACCCGCGCACTTGCCGCTCAGTGACGTATGCCGGGGAGACCTCATTCGAAGGCACTAAATGCTACGTGCTGAAGTTGATAACCCAGTCAGGCCTTGAACAGACGCATTACTACAATGCGAGCAATTATCTCCTGGCCGGCATGTCGGAGAGGGTCACCACTGAGACTGGACCCACCTGGTGCGTGATGAGCTTTCTGGAATACCGGAGGTCTGCTGGTTTCCAGTTCCCGACGCGCTTCCGCGGCCGGACGGAAGAAAGCGAGTGGGTGATCCGCCTGAACTCGGTCCAGGTAAATTGTGTGGACGGCTCAGCGTTCAAGATGCCCGCAGCACCTACGGCTTCCCAGGCGGGTTCCAAGGTCGCCGAGCCGCCTGCCAGTCTGTCCGATGCCGAGATCAAAACCGTCCTCCAGGACTGGATCAATACCGACAAACTCGGTGTCGGCCTGGTGATCGGCTTGGTAGATGCCGAGGGAAGCCGGGTCATCAGTTGTGGCAAGCTCGATAGCGGGAACAGTCCGGAGGTGAACGGGGACACGCTCTTCGAGATCGGCTCGATTACCAAGGTGTTCACCCGCCTGCTGCTGCATGACATGGTCGCGCGTGGAGAGATGGACATGGACGACCCGGTGCAAAAATACCTGCCGGCGACCGTGCGGATGCCCACCCGACACGGCAAGCAGATTACTTTGTGGGACCTGGCCACGCACACCTCGGGCCTGCCGCGCGACATGGGTGGCCCCTATAATGTCGAGCATCTATACGCCTTCCTCGGGCGCCACAAACTCCGCCGTGATCCCGGTGAGCAGTTCGAGTACTCCAATACCGGGGTGGCGCTGCTGGGCCACGTCATCGCCTTAAAGGCGGGCCAGGATTATGAGACGCTGGTCCGCGGGCGGATTTGCCGTCCGCTGAAGATGGACAGCACGGCCATCACGCTGACGCCCGAACTGGAGGCGCGCCGGGCCATCGGCCATGCCCCCGCCAGCCGGCCCGCTGGCTACATCGGCCTCCAGGCCCTTCCTGGCTCCGGCGCCCTGTTTTCGACGGCCAATGACATGCTTAAGTTCGCTTCTGCCAAGCTGGGCTTGACCCCATTCGCGCTCACACCGGTGGTGAAGAGGGCCGCCGAGCACGCCGGCGGCACCTTCGGTTTCAGCACCCTGCTCGCCTTTGAGTTAAAGCAGCGCCGCGCGTTGGTGGTGCTGGCCAATTGCCGGAACGATGATGTGTTCCAGCATTTCCGACCTCTGCTGAAGAACCAGTCTCCCAAGCCACCCCGGACCATCCCGGTGAGTGCCGAGGTCTATGACCGATACCGCGGCCAATACTATGCCCGGGAGGATCGCATCAGAACAGTGCGCCGCGAGGGCGCCCGCTTGCTGCTCCAAGAGTGGGGCAAAGCGAGCTGCGAGCTGTTCCCTCAATCGGAAACCAACTTCTACAATCAATTGTTCGACTGCCGGGCCACGTTCGTCCGTGCCGACGACACCGGCCGGGCCAGGGAGTTGATGGTCGGCGGCTGGCGCGGTGTGAGGCTTCCCGGCCAGGTGGTCCCACCCTCCGCCTCGCCGCTGACCGAAGGCGATTGTCCGCCGCGCGAGGGTTCCGATCTGCAAGGTGTCTGGAAGAGCACGTTGCGGCCCTGGTACTGGCCATTCTACGCCCTGCACGTGAAGGTCAGGATTGCCGAGCCGTCGGCGGGCGCATTCCAGGCGGAATTGGATTGCCCCGACCTGGACGTGAAAGCTGCGCCGCTGTGCGTTATTTATGGCCGTCCCACCGTGGAGGTGATGGCCCTGTCAGGCGACGGCTCGTTCCAAGGCAAGGTAAACGCGGCCCATACGAAAGTGGTGGGGCACTGGAAACAAGACGGCCACTCAATCCGCGTGACCTTTCGGCGCATAAAGCCATCTCCTGCGCCGCGGGCCGGGCCATGACTCCGGCAAGGGCAAGTCCTCACTGGCCAAGTGACAAGGGATAGGACTCCGGCAGATTTGAGCCCGCCCGCGCCTTCACCGCCGAAACCCTGACCCTGGAGCGCACGCTCAGTGACCGCCGTGCTGTATTCGGCCAGATCCACCGAAACCGGGTCGAACGAGGAACCGTCGTCCAAGCCGAACATCAATGAGTCTCCCACCGTTGCTTGGAGGAAAGCGGCGGTGCCATTGTAGGGATCACGGGGGTCCCCGGACCACCTCCGCACGAATCCGTCTGTGCCCGGGATGGCTACGAACCACACGGAGCCTTCGTGCTACTCGCCGACGTAAACGCCAGTGCCCGGTGGCAGAACCGGCGGCCCCTCGAAAGCGATCTGCGCTGTCCCCTTTGGCCCAGCGACAAGAGAAGGGCCGCGAGCGTGCCGGCGGTGCTTCTTATAACATTCACGGCAGCCTGGTGCAGATGTCTCCCTCGTGGCTTGGGGCTGTGGTGCTCACAGACAGGCTCATATCTACAGCATCACTACTGCCAGTGCAGCTACGCCAGCGGAATGCCCTCGTCCACCAGCATCACGGGAATGTTGCGCCGGATGGGATACAGGAACTTCCGGTCGGCGCGAATCAAGCCCCCTTCGATTCGCTCCTGGACCAGTTGACCGGCGCGATTCTTTAACGCGCCGGCAGCAATCTGTTGATTGAGCTTGTCAACCACCGCCGGTTCCGCCAGCCGTACCTCTTGATGCGTCTCCGGACAGCACAGTATCTTCAGCAGGTCAGGGTCGATCATCTTAAGAGCGACGGCGGGAAGGCGCGAAGGGCTGTGTCATAAATCTCTTTGATGGGCACACCTGCCTGGTCGGCCAGCTTCTTGCAGGATTCGAACTCCGGCGCGACTTGAAGGACCTTGCCGTCGAGCTTGCCAACCTTCACGGTTACGGCGCCGTGGGGCGTTTGGACCGCGACGAACTCGCGTCGGAGTTTGCGCCGCTCCGTCGTATAACGGCGGATGCCGAATGCGCTGGTCTCGCGCAGCAGCAGCTCCGAAAACTTGTCCGCCTCGGCTTCGGCGCACAAGACCGTGAGCAGCACGCCGGGCCGGCTCTTCTTCATCTGGATTGCTGTGTGGAACACGTCCAGGGCGCCGGCGGCGAGCGCCTGCTCCATGAAGTGACCCAGAATCTCGGCGTTGATGTCGTCGAGGTTAGTTTCCAGCACGGCGATGGTGTCAGTTTCCCAGTCGTGCGTCCCCGTTGAGGCGCCCATCACCTGGCTCTCGATCCTCGACTCGCCCAGAACCGCGCGCAGCACGTTGGGCCGCGTCTGGTTGTCGCGGCTGCCCAGGCCATAGCCGATCTTCTCCGCGACTAGTCCCTGCATCGGGCCAAAGGTCTCGACCAGTTCGGCCAGCAGCGCGGCGCCCGTGGGCGTGACCAGCTCGTTCGGTTCGTCGCACTGCGACAGGGGAATTCCGCGCGCGCCCAGAATGGCCAGCGTCGCCGGCGCGGGAATGGGAAAACGGCCGTGCGCGCAGTCAATCCAGCCGGTCCCCTCCACCACCGGGCTCGCCAGGATCCGCGGCTTGCCCAGCATCTCCAGCGCGAGGCACGCGCCGGTGATGTCAATGATCGAGTCCACCGCGCCCACCTCGTGGAAGCTCACCTGGTCGGGCGGCAACCCGTGAATCTTGCCTTCCGCCACGGCGATGCGTTGGAAGACCGCCACGGCCTTTTGCTTCACCCAATCGGAAAGCTCGCTCTCCGTGATCAGTTGCCGGATCTGAGCGAAGGTGCGGCCGTGTTCATGCGGGTGGGGATCGCTCTGTGAGTGCGGGTGGCTATGGGCATGCACGTGTTTCCCGTGGTCATGATCACTGGCCAGGTGGACATCGAATTTCACGCCCTCGAGGCTGGTTTTGCGTTCGCGCGCGACGTGGAGGTGATAGCCGTCAAGCCGCAGCTTGCTCAGCGCCCGCTCCAATTGGACGGCATCAACCCCCAGGTCAATCAGCACGGCAATGAACATGTCACCGCTGATGCCGCTAATGAGATCGAGATAGAGGGTCTTCATCGCGGTGGGTTGGTGGAATGCGAAAGCGGTTGCATAGTCAGGAAGTTACATCGTTGTTACATCGTTGCATGAGTTGGGCTCCCTTCAGGCACGCACCCTCGGTAACCATGTAACCTTTCACGAGCGCTGGGCCAGCGCGTTGATCTGGCTCGCCGCATAGCCGGCGCCGAAGCCGTTATCAATGTTCACCACGGTCAGGCCGCTGGCGCAACTGTTGAGCATGCTGAGCAACGCCGCCAGCCCGCTGAAGCTGGTCCCATAACCCACGCTGGTCGGCACGCCAATGACCGGCTTGGACACCAGTCCAGCCACCACGCTCGGCAAGGCCCCCTCCATGCCCGCCACCACGATGATGACGTTCGCGCGCTGGATGGTCTCCAAGCGGCCAAAGAGCCGGTGCACGCCCGCCACGCCCACGTCGGTGATCCGCTCCACGCGATTGCCCATGATCTCGGCGGTGACCGCCGCCTCTTCGGCCACCGGCAAATCGCTGGTGCCGGCGCAGACCACCGCAATGGTCCCGGGCCGCTTGGGCAAGGGCTTTTTCTCGATGGTCACACACCGCGCCAGTTCGTGATAAACGGCGCGCTTAAAGCGCCGGCGCAGGCTCCGCGCATGTTCGAGCGCGACACGGGTGACCAGCACGCGCTGCTCGCGGGCCAGCAGCTTGGCCGCGATTTGCACAACCTGGGCCGGCGTCTTGCCCGCGCCAAAGACAACTTCAGGGAACCCGCGCCGCAGCGCGCGGTGCGTATCCACCTGCGCAAACCCGAGGTCCGCCACCGGCGCCGCTTGAAACGTCCGCAGGACTTCGTCACGGCCGACACCCCCCGCTCGAAACTTCTCCAGGAGTTTGATTGCTTCCGTCGTGGTCACCCCGTCACCTTGCCACAAGAGGGCCCGCGGGTCACGGCTAAATTAGCGGCTAGTGATGATGATGATGGCGGAAGAGCCGGCGGCGGTTCTGGAACAGGTACCAGACAATCACGATGTTGAGCACCAGGATGATCAGCACCGTCAGGGTGTGGCCCGGACGAGGCCGGTCGGGAACGGTCCGGTGCACCAGGTCGTAAATCTCGATGGGGATGAAGAAAGCCGATTCCCCGATCGCCAGCCAGCCGGCCCAGCTTACCCGAAACATCAGGCCCACCCCCTCGACGAGCGAAAACAGGCTATAAACCAGCGTCCCGGCCGCAGCCCATAGGACATTCGCCTCGGTGAGATGGCCGACTTGAACCGCGAGGTCGGCCCAGAACCTTCGTTCCGGGTTGAACCGCAGATGGTGCAGCAACTCCCTATACTCCGCCGGCAGATCATTGTCCGAGAGCGTGTAGGCCACGATCGCCAGCGTCACAAACAGCAACCCCTTCAGCAGCTTTATGGCGATGATCGCATAAAGCGTCGGCGCTCTCCTTTTGATCAGCTCGGTGTCCGTGCCCATTACCGGATCTTCTCCAGTAACATAGACACCAGGTCGCCGATTTTCACTCGTTCCTGTTTCATGGTATCGCGGTCGCGCAAAGTCACCGTGTCCTGCAACTCCGGGCCTTGCTCGCCGAGCGTATCAAAATCAATCGTCACGCCGAAAGGCGTGCCGGCTTCGTCCTGCCGCCGGTAACGCCGGCCAATCGCGCCGGCCTCGTCGTAGAACACCGACATCTGCGGGCGCAATAAATCGCGCACCGCCTTGGCTTTCTTCACCAGCTCCGGCTTGTTTTTGAGCAGCGGGAACACCGCCACCTTGATCGGCGCGATCCGCGGATGGAACTTCATCACCACGCGCGATTCCAGCTTGCCCTTCTCGTCCGGCGCCTGGTCCTCGCAATAGGCGTTGCAGATCAGGGCCAGCGCCAGCCGGTCCACCCCGGCGCTCGGCTCGATGACGTGCGGCACGTACTTGGCCTTCGCTTCCTCGTCGAAATACTCCATGGACTTGCCGCTGAACTGCTGGTGCTGCTTCAGGTCAAAGTCGCCGCGCGCCGCAATCCCCTCCAGCTCCTGCGTGCCGAAGGGGAACTTGAACAGGATATCCACGGTGGCCTTGGCGTAGTGCGCCAGCTCGTCCTTCTTCTGCCAATACTCGACCAGCGTGTCGCGGCCCAGGCCGATGCTCTCATACCACCGGATGCGCTGTTCGACCCAGTACTGGTGCCACAGTTCCCAGCCCCAGGAGGGCTGAGGGACGAGGGGCGAGGGCTGAGAGTCGGACAGGCTCGCGACGGAGCCGGCCAGCTTCTGCACGACCTCGTCCGGCCGGATGAAGAACTCCAGTTCCATCTGCTCGAACTCGCGTGAGCGGAAGGTGAAATTACGCGGGTTGATCTCGTTGCGGAATGCCTTGCCGATCTGGCAGATGCCGAACGGCACCCGCTGGCGCGACACCTCCAGCGTGTTCTTGAACTGCACGAAGATGGCCTGCGCCGTCTCGGGCCGCAGGTAGGAAAGGTTGTCGGCGCTCTCCACCGGCCCGACGTAGGTCTTGAGCATCAGATTGAAGGGGCGCGGCTCGGTCAGCAGGCCGCCGTTCTCGGGGTTGTAGCGGGTGGTGTCTTTGACTTCCTCGGTGCGCTCGCCCAGCAGCGCCGGGTTCTCAATCCCCCGCTGCTGGTAGAATTGCTTCGCGACCTTGCGCGCATAGTCCGCGTGCTTGCCCGTCGGAATCAGAACGGAGAATGCATCCTTGGATTCCTTGCCGCCGCTGCCGTCGCTTGCGCCGGTGTACGAGTAAGTTGTGCCGCTTTGCGGTTCGACCTGGTCGGCCCTAAAGCGCTTCTTCGTCAGCAGGCAATCCACCATCAGATCGCTGAAGGTGCTCGTGTGGCCGCTGGCCTCCCAGATCTTCGGGTGCATGATGATCGAGGCGTCCAGGCCCGCCACATCGTCGCGCAGTTGGGTCATCGAGCGCCACCAGCATTCCTTGATGTTGCGCTTGAGTTCCGCGCCCAAGGGGCCGTAATCCCAGAAACCGTTCAGGCCGCCGTAAATCTCCGACGACTGGAAGATGAAACCCCGCCGTTTGCAGAGCGAAACGATCTTTTCCATCAACTCGCTGGTTTTTGGTTCAGGCATAGGGCGCGCAGTGTCGCACAGCGCCCCCGCCTGTCAAGGTGCCGGCGGCTCTATCAGTGCCCCTCGGGCTGTCCGCTGTAGCCAATTCGCAAAAAAAAGCACAAGCCACCCCTTGACGATGGCACGCCCTTTTGCGATATTCTGGGTGTCTGGGTGATAGAACGTTTCTTCAGCGGGGTTCCCCACCCCCACCTCCTTGGCGTCTGTCACCCGGACATTGTTTACACGGAGGGGTGCGGATAGCCCGCATCATTGACTTGCCTCGGGTGTCAGCCCACGCTTCACGCATGAATTGCGACATGTTCCTGTTCTCGATCTTCGGCAAAGGGTTGGGCCGCGGCGACCGGGGCCGACTGCTTCTGCCCCTGACGCTCGTGCTCCTGATCTGGGGCGGGCGGAGGGCACAAGCGGACTGGCCGGAGTTCCGCGGACCGCGCGGGGATGGCCACGCGTCGGCAGCGGGCGAGACCAAGGGCGCCGGGTTGCCGCTGCATTGGAGCGAGACGAACAACGTCCGGTGGAAGACGGAGATTCCGCATCGCGGGTGGTCCACCCCGGTGGTGATGGGCGGCCAGGTGTGGCTGACCACGGCGACGCTGGAGGGCCATGACTTCTTCGCCATCGGCGTGGACGCCGAGACCGGCCGCATTCGCTTCAATGAGAAGGTGTTTCACAGCGATAACCCGGAGCCGCTGGGCAATGGCGCTTCCATGAACTGTTACGCGACGCCGTCGCCGGTCATCGAACCGGGGCGGGTCTATGTGCACTTTGGCAGCTTTGGTACGGCGTGCCTGGATACCAGCACGGGCAAGGTGCTTTGGAAACGCACCGACCTGCCGTGCCGCCATTACCGCGGCCCGTCTTCATCGCCGGTCTCGTTCGAGAACCTGCTCATCCTCACGATGGATGGCGCCGATCTGCAGTATCACGTCGCCCTCGACAAGCAGACCGGCCAGACCATCTGGAAGACCAATCGTTCCGTTGCCTGGAACGACGAGCACGAGCCCGGACAGATGGCGCGGGACGGGGACCATCGCAAGGCCCACAGCACCCCCTTGATCGTGACCGCGGCGGGGAAACCTCTGATGCTCAGCGCCGGCGCCAAGGCCGCCTATGGCTACGACCCGCGGACCGGGCGCGAACTCTGGCAGGTCCAATACAGGGACTACTCGGCCGCGCCCCGGCCGCTCTTCGACCAGGGCACGGCCTTCTTCGTCACCGGCCTCATCATGAGAGAACTGTGGGCGGTGAAGACGGACGGAGAAGGCGACATCACCGACACCGGGGTGGTGTGGAAGTTCAAGACACAGGTGGGCAAGTACGCCTCGCCGCTGCTGGTGGATGGCCTGATCTACACGGCAGCCGAGGAGAACTACGTCACCTGCCTGGAAGCTGCCACGGGGCAGGTGGTCTGGAAAGAGCGGATTGGCGGCAAGTACGCGGCTTCGCCGGTCTATGCGGATGGGCGGCTCTATTTCTTCAACCAGCAGGGCACGACCACCGTTCTCAAGCCCGGCCGCACCTTCGAAGTGCTGGCGACGAACACGCTGGCGGACGGTTTCATGGCTTCGCCCGCGGTCTCCGGCAAGGCCTTGTTCCTGCGGACCCGGACACACCTCTACCGGATCGAATCTCCGCCGTCCGGAAAGGGCGCAGCCGTGCGCCGGCAGGAGTCCTGAACGGCGCGGCTACCGCCGCCGCTATGTGGCGCGACTGGTCCCGAAGAAAGCGCTGGCTGATCTCGCTGGGCGCAGTGCTGGCGTTGGCCGCGCTGGTTACCGCCGGCGCGGTTTACCGCTTCCTCCACATCCCAAAGCTGCCGGTGCCGGCGGGCGTCAGCCATCGCACCGATAAGCTCGCCCTCACTGGCAAGACCGTGACGGTGGATTTCTACCTGCCGCCGGGACCAGGCCCGGTACCGGTCGTCGTGATCGCCCATGGGTTTTCGCGGAACCGGAAGACGATGGTCGGCTGGGGTGACCTGCTGGCCAGGGATGGCTTCCTCGCGGTGGTGCCCGATCTGCCGACCTGGGCGGACCATGCGCGCAACGGTCGCGCGCTGGTCGAGCTGCTGGCCGGGGTGCAGGCTGGGAAGCTGATTCAGCAGCCGAAAGTCTCGGGCCGTGCCGCTCTGGTGGGTTTCTCGGCAGGCGGCTTCTCGACACTGCTGGCGGCGGCGGGCAACACCAACGTGTCCTGCTGGGTCGGCCTCGATCCCGTGGCGATGGGCCAATCGGCGACCCGGGCGGCCGAGTCGCTCGCCATCCCGTGCTTTGTGCTCCGGGCCGAACCGGCGCCCTGGAACGCGAACGGCATTGCCCGGCAGACTTTTGCGGCGTTGCCCGGGCCGGCATTCTCGCTGGCGGTGAAGAATGCCAGCCATGTGGACGCAGAAAACCCGACGAGCCGCGCGGCGGAATGGGCTTGCGGCAAGAGTGATCCGGCCCGACGCGACGCGTTTGGGCGCTACCTGCTGGCAAGCCTGCGGGTGGGGCTGCTACACGACGAAGCGGCGCTCCTCCAGCTTTGCGCAGGAACTAACGACACCACTGTCCGCGAAGTCATCTTTCGGAAGCCGGACGCATTCCGATCAGGCCGCTGAGGCCCCGGCCAGCCGCGCCGGCTGGAGGTGTGTCCTCCAGCCGGGAAGCACGGCTCAGGCTCGGCTTATGGGTACGTGGACTTAATCCGGTAGAAACGCGCCGCCTTGTTGGCCCCGCCCACCTCGAGGTAGTTGGTGGTGAACACGCCTATGTTCGTCCTGGTAATGGCCGAACTCAGGTTTGCATATGTTCCCGACACATTGCTAGCCGCCTGTACCGTATTGGTGCGTCCGCCCGCCGTCTGCCAGGTGACACGCACATCATTGCCCACTGGGACCGTGCTCAGGACGCGAAACGGACCAATGGTGTAGTCGGCCAGGTCAGCGAGACCATTGCCGTCGTTATCCAGGCCCAGAAAGTCACCGACCGACCAATTCTCATTGGTATTGGCCACCTGCGCCGTATTGGCGGGATGCTCGGCGAAGGTGTAAGCGGTTCCGTAGTAAGGCGGGCTGATCACATTCTCCTTTGGCGGGTTATCGCCGGTTCCGGTGCCGTGGCAGCCGGCGCCGCCGCTGTAACAGGCGGTGACACCCCTGGTCGCATGGTGCTTGCGCAGCCCTGAGCCCACGTGGCAGCCCGAGCAACCCACGCCGGTCACAGTGCCTACGCCGTCCGAGGAGCCAATGTAAACAGGTGTCCGGCCGCCCGTGGTGTGGCAAAGCTCGCAATCCGTGAACATGCTGGCGGCGTCCCGATGCATCTCGTGGTTCTTGCCCATAGGAAACACCGTGCCTTTTCTCGTGGTCGGGCCGCGGAAGTCGCCGTGGCAGCTAGCCTGGTTACAGCCGTCGCTGTAGGCATTATACGCCTGGCCGGTATTGATGCCAATCACCGCCAGCGTTAGACCGGCGGCTATGCCTATGAAGGCTTGGACACGTTGGGTGCGCTTACTCTGTTTCATAATTACGGTTTTTGATTGTTAACGATTTGATCGCTTATGGTGCCCAACTTAAGCTTGGTCCGTTCCACCCCGCTTTACAATTCTTGCCAAAAGATTTGCATATATTGACCATTAGGAATTTCCTTGCCAGCGTCCCGCCCGGTCGAACGCGCTGCGAGCCGAGGATGGCTCGCGGTCCGGGGGCAGCGGGCAGCGGATTGACCGCAGCGGGGAAATGCCGTATGTAGCGGCGCATGAGGCAGTTTCATGAACATCCTTGAGCAATTCAGTCTGAAAGACAAAGTGGTGGTGTTGACCGGCGGCGGGGGCCTGTATGGACGACAGCTTACGGCGGCGCTGGCTGAAGCCGGCGCCCGGCTCGTGATTGCCTCGCGCAACCAGGCCCGGTTGCAGGAAATCGCCCGCACCCAGGTCCAGCGCGGTTTCTCGGTGGTGTGTGAGAAGCTGGACCAGGGCGAGGAGAGCTCCGTGCTCGCCTTGCGCGACAAGGTGCTCGATCAGTTCGGTCGCGTGCACGGCCTGGTCAACAATTCGGTGCTGCGTCCGATGAAAAGTCTGGATGGCCCGGTGAGCGCGTGGGAGGAGTCCCTGCGCGTCAACGCGACGGGCGTGTTCCTGATGACGCGCGCGTTTGGCCAAGCGATGCTGGAGCAGCGGGGCGGGAGCATTGTGAACATCGGCTCGATGATGGGCATGGTGGGGCCGAGCCTGGAATTCTACGAAGGGGCGGACATGGGCACGCCGGCGCCGGACTATTTCTTCCACAAGGGCGGCATGATCAACCTGACCCGCTATTTCGCCAGCGTCTTCGGGCCGAGCGGAGTGCGGGTGAACTGCGTGTCGCCGGGCGGGTGTTTCAACCAGCAGCCGGAGGCGTTCTTGCAGCGGTATAACCGCCGCACGATGCTGGGGCGGATGGCCGGCGAGACCGACCTGGGCGGGGCGGTGGTGTTCCTGTTGAGCGAAGCGGCGCGCTACATCACCGGCGTCAATCTGCCCGTGGATGGCGGCTACACCGCGAAATAGGGCTTGTCATGTTACCCACTCAAGGCCGAACAGCTCTGCCTTGCGCAGATGGAACTTGATCAAGACCGTCTTGCCCGGATCGAGGCCCACGTCGGCATTCCCTTTCCACCGCACGGGGTGGGCCAGGCTGTCGCCGACGATCGGGTCGCAGTCTTCGAGCTTGCGGCCGGCGAAACCGACCTTAACCATGCCGGCGCGGGGAGTGCGCGCGTTGATCCGAAGTTCGCGGCCCATCACCGGGATTGGGAAGGTGACGAACTCGCCGTCCTCGGCGGCAGTCACGGCTACGAGCCGGCCCTTTTCCCACCAGGCCCAGCCGCTCTTGCCCGGTTTCAGGCCCTGTTTCCAGCGCGGATACTTGTGCGGGTAGAGCGAGGCGGAGTACCTGAAGCCCACGCGGTCCTTTGGGAGCGGCAGCAGCGGCTTGCTGGCGACGAGGTACTCGATGCTGCTGTCGTGGAAGCTGCTCCGCGCCAGGACCGGCCCGCCCGGCACCTGGCTCCAGTGCAGGCCGTCAATGCTGGAGAAGAGCCGGATGTCCGAAGTCTGGTCGAAGCGATGGTAGAACATCGGGAACATGAGATGGACTTCAGGCATGCCGGGGTAACTGGTGCGGGCATTGGTGTAAACGTCCGTGGAAAGCGACTCGTCCAGCCCGGGCCAGATCAGCGGGGATACCGGGCCCCAGTGGCGGAAGTCATCGGCCTCGCAGATGGCTACCATGCGGCGATCGGTGAGGTAGAGGCGGGTGTACATGACGTACTTGCCGAGCCACTCGTCGTAGCAGACCGTCGTGTCGGTGTCGCTGTAATGGGTGAAGAGCGGCTCCTGGATCGGCGTCCATTTGATGCCGTCCGGCGACGTGACGCCATAAATGCAGGTGAGGCGCTCGGCGTTGATGCGCACGTCGCGGTGACGCGGGTGGAGCTTCTGGTAAGCTTCCCAAAGCGCGGGGATCCTGGCCTTCGGCGGGTGGGCCATGTAAACAGCCTTGAATCGTTCGTCCGGGGAACCGTGCGGATCGAAGAAGGCAGTGAAGCCGTCCATGCGGGTTTGGCCCGGGATGTCGAGCTGGCACTTGCCCAGGTCGGCCCAGCTTTGGAGGTCGGGCGAGCGGCTGGCCGAAATCCACACCGCGTTGGGATCGGCGGTCGAGTAGGCGCCGAGGTCCTGGCCCGGGGGATAATCTATGCCGAAGTTGAAAGCGTAATACGAGCCATCGGCCTCGACTACGAGGCCGGCGCGGCAAGGGCGGATCGCCCTCGACCGGCTCTGTGCGCGCCGGCTGCGCCACCAGGCGGATGCCGTACGGCACGTTGTTCGCGACGGCGTGGGCGTCCACCACCGGGTAAGGAGGATTGTTGAGGGGCAACCCCTTCCCCTCGGGATTGGCCCAATACAAGTCGCTCGGGCGAATCAGGCGGTGATCGGTGAAGAGGTAGGCCTTCGGCGGGCGCTTGACGTAGCCGCCAATCGGGTCGGTGTCGAAGCCCGGCTTCGTCTCCTCCGCCATTGCCGGTCGAGCGAGCGGCTGCGCCAGGGCCAGCACCATGCTGGAACCCATTGCCTTCAGGAAGTCTCGGCGTTGCATTGTCATTCGTCCAGGCGACTGATTTGAGGTGACCACGACTCGGTTGAGTAAGCCTGTCGGGGAGGCGAAGTAAAGCCCAAATGGGTGCTCGCCACGCGCGCGGGCGCATCTCGACAGTACCACCGGAGCGCCGACTTCAGTCGGCTTAGGGTGAACAGAGGCTAAGGGGGGGGCCGTTTGGACCTGCGCGAAGTTTAAGCCGACTGAAGTCGGCGCTCCGATCTGGCGTGGTCCGGCGATGGTGGTACTGATGAGATGCAGTCCTGACGTGCGCGGGTGCAGCTCACTTCTTGCCGCCGCCGCGGGCGCGGGGAAAGGTGCGGATGGCCGCGTCCGCAGAACTGCGGATTGACGAAAGGGCCCGGCGGCGCAGAATCGCAGGCAGGCAAGCTGGGCGCGGGAATTCCCGTCCGCCGCGTGCAAGATTAACAGGCTTGAGGCGTATATGAAGATGATGATGCGAAATCAGAAGGCCGTTCTGAGGCGGCACGGGGCTGCTAACCCGACCAGAACCTCGAGCGCCACCCGGTTCCTGTTGGCGGCTTACCCTCTGGCGGTTTGGGCGGTCGTCATGCACGGCCTGACTTCGGTCTATGCCGCCGAGGTTTTCGCCGCCAAGGCGCCGGACAACCAGCCAACCCAGGCTCAGAAACCAGCCGGCGGGTCGCAAGGCCGACAGATGGAGCGTTACCAGGCGTTTGTCCGCCAGGCCGAACTGCCACCCATCACGGTCACTAACACGACGATACTCGAGGTGGGCGGGGCGGCGAAGCTGGACCTTGCTCGGCTGGCGCAGCTCACGGGCGAGCAGCAGGAAGCGCTGGCAGGACAGTTCGGAGTTCCGGTGGGAGTCATTGAGAAGGTCGTGCAAGGTGCTGCGAACGGCTCGCCGCCGGGGGCCGGGGAGTTCGTGCAGGAACTTCGCGGAGCGGTGATTGATTACCGGTTTCTGCTGCTTGAGTGGGAACGATACAACCCGCCGGCGGAAGGGCAGAAAGCCAAGAGTGATGCGCTGGCGGCCCTGCAAGCCGGCGACATCAGTAAGGCATGGAAATTGTATGATGGGCTGCGCAAACCGCAGGCCCCCGCCATGGGTGCTCCAGCCCCGCCCGGCAACCTGCGAATTGTCCCCGGGCCGTAAACGGCTGCGGTGTGCGTCCCGGGTCGAAGGCCGCCGTCAGTGACGCGTTGCCAGGAGGGTGCCAGCAGTTCCGCAATCAGGGTAGGCCCTTTGGACTCAATGAGGGTTTAGCGTCTCTTTGTTTTAGCGGGTTGCGATGCTCTTTCAAGGCTGAAGCAGTTGCCAAGGGAGCTTCTGTCCGTCAACATAGGGCGGATGAGCAAGCGCTTTTACATCAGCACCGCCATAGACTACGTCAATGGCCAGCCGCATCTCGGTCATGCCTACGAGAAGGTCGTTGCCGACGTGATCGCGCGGGTGCGCCGCAGCCTGGGACAGGAAACCTTCTTTCTGACGGGCCTGGATGAGCACGGCCAGAAGGTTCAGCAGGCAGCCGTGGCGGAGGGCAAAACTCCACAGGTGTATTGCGACGAACTGGCGGCCATTTGGCAGGCGTTTGCCGCGAAGCTGGAGCTGACCAACGACGATTTCGTCCGCACCACCCAGCCACGGCATAAGCAGGTGGTGCAGGCCATCCTCTCCAAGCTCCATGCCGAGGGGCACTTTTACAAGGAAGTCTATCGCGGCTTCTATTCGACGCGGGAGGAGACTTTCCTGACGCACAAAGATCGCCGGCCAGACGGCACGTTCGATCCCGCCTGGGGGGAGGTCATCGAACTGGACGAGGAGAACTACTACTTCCGGCTCAAGGACCACCAGCAATGGCTGATTGATTACATCGAGCAGAATCCGACATTTGTCGCCCCGGCCAACCGGCGCAACGAGGTGCTCGGCTTCCTGAAGAACAATGTGCTGGAGGACTTGTGCATCAGCCGCCCGGCCGCGCGCTTGAACTGGGGCATTCCGCTGCCGTTCGATCCTGAATTCGTCACCTACGTCTGGTTCGACGCGCTCTCGAATTACATCACCGTCCCCGCCGCCCAGGGCGACCCCGGCGTCCCGAGCCCGCTCCGACCTCAACCCTCAACCCTCGACCCTCAACTGGCTCTGTGGCCCGCCGACATCCATCTTATCGGCAAGGATATCCTGAAGTTCCACGCGGTCTATTGGCCGATCATGCTCAAGGCGATGGGCGCGCCGCTGCCGAAACAGGTCCTGGCCCACGGCTGGTGGCAGAAGGATGGCCAGCGCATGAGCAAGAGCACCGGCAACGTCGTTGACCCCGTGGCGGTCATTGACGAGTGGGGCGTGGATGCCTTCCGCTTTTATGTGCTCCGGGAACTGGACATCGGCCCCGATGGGAATTGGACCGAGGCCGGATTCAAGGCGCGCTATTCGGCGGAGTTGGCCAATGGTCTGGGCAACCTGGTGAACCGCTCGCTGTCGATGCTCAAGCGCTATCGGAATGGCGTGGTGCCCAAGGCTTCGAACGAGCTTGCACCGGAGGCCGAGAAGGTGATTGCCGAAACACGCGCTTTGCTGGACCAAAACCAACTCCAGGGAGCGCTCCAGGCGATCTGGTCGCTGGTCACCAGGGCCAATCAATACGTGGACCACACCGCGCCGTTCAAGCTGGCCAAAGACCCGTCCAAAGCCGAGCGCCTGGACGAAGTGCTGTATAACCTGGCGGAAAGTCTGCCGGATTCTCGCCGTGCTGCTCTGGCCGTTCCTGCCGGGCACGGCCTCGAAGATCAACGCCCAGCTTGGCCTGGCCGGCGCGCCCGACAAGTCGGCCGCGGCGCAATGGGGCGGGCTGGCGGCCGGGCAGTCCATCGGCACCCCGGCCCCGCTGTTTCCAAGGAAGGAAAGCTGAGGTGTCTCTATGCGGAGGACAACCACAGATGGACACAGATGGACACAGATTCCTCGGACTAAGCTCCGGCTTGGGCTCCCTTTGCTCCTGGTCGCCATCCGGAGCTCCGGCAGGTTAGAAGCCTGCGATACGGC
>CAWGGD010000003.1:0-84687 GCA_963822005.1 uncultured Verrucomicrobiae bacterium
ACTTATTTGTGATATTGCTGGAGCTGCAACCAATGGCATTTGTAAAAAACCTACAGGTAGTGGACCAGGACAGAATTTATGTATTGTATGTCCAAATGGCTATACCTGGGATGAAGAACAAGAACTAAAAAAGTGCAGAGGGGTCTCAGGACAAGATCCCGTAGATGGTTAAACAATAGCCTGCACCGAAAGTCAAATCTGTGAACCTGGCATTGGTTGTGTGGATAAAAACAAGCAGTGTACAGTTGCAGAAGATTGCCTAAGTGGAATATGCATAGATGGATATTGCAAAAATGATGGACTTACTTCATTTATGTGTAAGAAATATTCCAATGGTCATTATAGATGTCAAACTGCCATTGGAACAATAGAAACTAATCCTGAAAAGTTTGTCCAGAATGTTCTTAGAATTCTTTTAGGTCTTGCAGGGGGAATACTCTTAATTCTTATAATTATTAACGGTTATAAGATTATGACCTCTCAGGGAGATCCTGAAAAACTAAAAAGATGCCAAAGAAGGAATAATAGCTGCTATAGCAGGAATACTTCTTATCATATTCTCACTATCTATTCTTCAGCTGATAACAACAGATATTATAGGAATACCGGGGTTTGGGTAAACTGATGAAATCAATTTAAAATGGTTATAATAGTTTAAATCCATGTAGCTATTAATTAATTATGAAATTAGCACTAAAAACACCAGGAGATTTTAATTTACAGCCGGTAGCCGGTATGCCTGACGGAGGCGTCAGTACTCTTCAATATATTGTACGATGGGGCACTACCATGCTTTTAATAACAGCAATTATTTTAACTCTTTTTTTCTTAATCTGGGGTGGTATTGAATGGATAACATCAGGTGGAAACAAGGAAAAACTAGCAGGTGCTCAGAAAAAAGTAATTTTTGCAGGTATTGGACTTATAATTTCACTTGGGGCTTTTATGATTATAAATATTGTAGGTGGTTTTTTTGGGGTGAGCTTTTTTTAGTAAAAAAATTGCTTGACTTTTTAAATTATTAAACCTACTATTTAATTATGTATAAGAAAATATCCGCATTATTTATACTTGGACTTACGTATCTTAGCCTTGCTTTCCCTGCTTTTGGTCAAAATATTGATCCATGTCCAATAGGTGGAACCAATTTTAGGAAATTATGTAACTATGATCTTAGTACAGTTGGAGTTGTTATAAGAAATGGTATTACTATTTTATTTATAATAGCTACTATTGCATCGTTATTCTTTTTAATATATGGGGGAATAAAATGGATTACTTCAGGAGGAGATAAAGCTGCTTTGGAAACTGCCAGAAATACTATAGTAGCTGCAGCAATTGGTCTAGTTCTTACATTCTTATCATTCTTTATAGTGAACATTGTTCTTAATTTCTTTGGCTTACCAAATGTATGGACATTCGTAATTCCAACATTAGGTTAAGTATTTAAAATTGCCTATTGACAAGTATTCAAAAAATGTCTTAGGATAAATTTATACATGAAAAAACTATCTGCCCTAGTATTAACAGTATCTGCATATCTAGCTACAGCTTTTCCTGCTTCAGCACAGATTACAGGAAATCTTTGCCCTGTTAACCCCACAACAGGCGAAGCATCAATGAACTTTAATCCACTTTGTCAGCTTTATTATTCTTCGGGAAATTTAATAGGAAATATTTTTAATATTATTTTTATCGTAGTAGTAATTCTAGCATTAGCTTTCTTAGTCTATGGAGGCATCAAATGGATTACCTCAGGTGGAGATAAAGCAGGAGTTGAATCAGCTAGGAATATGATTGTAGCGGCACTCGTAGGATTAGTAATAGCGTTTCTAGCATACTTCATAGTAGGAATAATCTTCCAGTTATTCGGTCTAGACTTTGCTGCTGGTAACTTCTGGGCAGAACTAAAACTCTTCAACAACTAAATTAAGCTGTTTTAAATTTACCGCGTTGTTTTTTATTTTTTTATTTGTTACTTTTAATATATAGATATGTCTAAAAAGTTTCTTTTGTTATTTGTTTCCTTAACTCTTTTTCTAAGTTTTGCTTTACCTACCTTTGCACAAGACGCTAACAAGCTTAGAGGAAATAATTGTCTATATGAAGGTGACGTAGTTACCATGAGCTGTGTTGCTCCATTATTTGCAAATGTTATTTACTGGTTAATTATTTTATCAGGAACCATAGCTGTGTTTTTTATAATTTTTGGTGGAATTAAATTCCTTACCTCGGGCGGAGCTCAAGATAATGTTCAAAGTGCTAAAAAAACTATTACTTTTGCGGTTATTGGATTAATCGTAGTTTTATTCTCTTTTATGATTGTAAACATAGTAGCTGATCTTACGGGCGTAAATTGCATTACGAAATTTGGATTTTCCGCCTGTAAAGTATGCGGTGGTGATGTAGATGGATATTGCCCAAATGGACAAAGCTGCACTTATACCTCTACGGTCCCTCCACAATATTTCTGTAATTAATTTTCACGCTCATAGCTAATACCTTCGAAATTTGATCTACTTTGATTTCTTGAAATAGGTTTTTTCACGGGTTATTCTAGTTAATAGATACTAGATATTAAATACTAGTGGGATATTTATTGTTTATAATTAATTAACATAAGCAATATTAATTCATACAAAGATGTAATTGTGTAGCAGAAAAGCATAATAAATTATCAGGAAACTTTAAAAATGCTATAGGTCACCGGCATCAATGTCTTTCTCTATTTCGGCACCACCATCTTCAAGAACATGAGCGCCTCGACCGGTGTGGATGCCGGGATGCTCCAGCAGATCGTCATTGGCGGCGCCAGCGCCCTTTCCACCGTCGTCGCCATCGCCAGCGTGGACAAATGGGGACGCCGGCCGCTGATGCTGTTCGGGGCCGCGGGCATGGGCCTGAGCCTGCTGGCCATGGGCCTGATGGCCCAGAACATCCCCGACCCAAGCACCGTGAGCGGCTGGATGCTCTGCTTTATCATTATCTACGTGGTCTGCTTCGGGCTCTCGGTCGGGCCGGTCACCTGGGTGATTCTGTCCGAGATTTACCCCACGGCCATTCGCGGGCGCGCCCTGGGCCTGGCCACGTTCTTCCTGTGGATGGCCGACTACGCCGTCACCCAGACCTTCCCGATGATGGACGCCCAAGACTCCTGGTTCGTGCACCGGTTCAATCACGCCTTCCCGTTCTACATCTACGCGGTGTTCTGCCTGGTGCTGATCGTGGTGGTCGGTTCCCTGGTCCCGGAAACCAAGGGCCGCTCCCTCGAGGAAATCGAGCGAAGCTGGGCCCGGCCCTCGCGCCGCTGATCTACTTCCGCTTGTTCAGCGCCTGCAACAGGTTTTCAAACTGCTGGTTCCCAGGGGCGAGTTTCACCGCTGTTGCCGCCAACTGCGCCGCCTCGGCAAACCGATTCTGCTTGATGAGCAACGAGGTGTATCTGAACACCGCTTCCGGCCCGGCAGGGGTCAGGTCAGTGGCGAGGCGCAGGGCCTCTTCCGCCTGCCCGGTGTAATTGCGGTCGAGGAACAGATTGGCCTGCGCCAGCACCAGCTTGGCGTATGCATGGCGCGGCGCCGAGCCCTCGGGAGTGTCCGGGTCGGAGAGCAGTTCTTGGGCGGTCGTGCGCCAATAGTCCAGCGACTGCGCCGCGCGCTCGGGGGTCAGAGCGGCTTGCGGGTCGGTGCTGCGGATCTCCATAATGGGCCCCAGGGTGGTAGCGCCAGCATAGGTCGATTTGAACGGGAAGGATTCCTCCAGGGCGAACGCGGCGGCCGGGTTCTTCTGCATGAGGGTCTGAAGCAACAGCTCGTTGATGCCCATGACGGCGACCTGCCCGGACACCTGCATGCGCCCGTCAGTCATGCGGACTTCCTCCCCGGGGCGAAGCTGCCTGGGCTCATCGGGAAACTGCTCGTCGTGTTGCAGGCGCTTCGTGGCATCGGCCATGTAATCGCTAAAGGCGCGCTGGGATTCCTCCGGCGTCAGCATCGCCATGCGGTCCCCGTGAAGAAAGCGCAGGTAATCAACATAGGTGCCGTCGGCGAGAGCGTTTTGGGTGAGGATAATGTACTGGTTTCCGTCACCGGTCTCATTCAGGAGCGTGGGGATAAAGCGGCCCGGATCAGTGCCGCCCACATAGACCATGCCAGGCCGGAGGGAGTCCAGTACCGCGTGGCCGTAATCCAGGAGCCTTTGCGCCGGCCACTCTTCCGCCACATCGGTGACACCATAGGTTTCCATGATAGCAGGCCAAAGCACCTTGAACCCTGGCGCCGCGTCGGGGGACTTGCGTTTCTCTGACATGGATTTGAACAGGGCATCGGCTTCCTCCCGCCGGCCGGCTTCCACCGCATCAAAATAGCGCTTCACCTCATCGGGCACGTCCACCTTGAAGTGCCGGGCCATGGCCTGGACGATCTCCCGCCGATTGCGCGCAAATTGGCTGACTTTCCCGGCTACGATCTCCTGCGCCGTCGGCCCTGCCGGAGCACCGCCCCGGACGTAAGGTCGCAGGCCGCCTCCGGTACCACGCCGTTGTGCAGACGTGGCTGTGCCCGGCGCCTGCCCAGGTCTGGCAAGGTCAGGCCGTTCCCTTGCCTGCCGCGGCAGAACAATCGCAAGGAGAATGACCAGCAGGCAGCCCAGACCGAATATCCAGGGCCAGATCGAGCCACGCCCGGGAGGGAGGCGGCCTTGCGGAACATCTGCTTTCCTGGTCATGCGTCAATATGCACTCTTACCTAACTAGACACCACAACCCGCGGCATTTGTATAGCCAAGAGTATCGGGTCTTCAAAGCAGCCCCGGCCGCAGATGTTACCCGCAGTTCCTCGCCCTGGTCGCACGCCGCGGCGACCAACCCGCGAGACTTGACCGCTCCGACAGCGTAAGATAACCTTACAGCATGACGACAACGATCAGTGTTACCACCAAACGCCAGGTAGTTTTGCCGAAGACCTTCTGCGACCGGAAGAACATCAAGCCGGGCACGGCCCTGCGGGTCACGGAAGTCGCTGACGGCCTCTATGTGACACCGATTGCCGAGCCGAGCGAACAGGAGTTAAGGGAAGTCATTGCCTGCGCCGGCTCGCTCCGGCGACGGCAGACGCCCGCCGAGGAGCAACTGGTTCAGGCTATCATCACCGAACATCGGGGTAATCGCCGCTCTCGCAGGCGATGAACGTGGTTCTGGACACCAACGTCGTCGTCTCTGCCATCTTCTGGCCCGGCGAGTCGAGGGATTGCCTGGTGCTTTGGGCTAGAAGGCGATTTGACCTCGCGGTTTCGGTTCCCGTTCTCCAAGAATACGGCGCCATCGCTCATCGGCTTGCCCGCCGCATCCGGCAAGTTGACCCGGAGCCGTGGTTGCGCTGGATTGAACGCAAAGCCAAAGTCTATGAGCCCGCTTCGCTCGGCAAGCCACGGAGCCGGGATCCCAAAGACGACCCTTTCCTGGCCTGCGCCCTGGCCTGCAGCGCAAAGTTCGTTGTCTCCAAGGACGAGGATTTGCTGGCGCTCGAGAAGCCGTTCGGGATTGAGATTCTCCCGCCCCGTCAGCTCCTTGCGCGGCTCAGATAAACGCTACGGCTTGTGCAGCCGGTAGAACGCCGCTGCGCCGTTCAGGTTGGTGGTGAAGACGAGGTTGCTTCCCGCCATCGTGATCCCGTCCGTGACTGGCGTCCACAGGGCGCCGGCAGAGACCGTGCCGGCTGTCTCCAACGCGAAGCCCGCGGAAGACGCAGGCCAGGCAAGCACCAGTTGATTCGCCACGACGGAGAATTGCAGCAGGGGCGCCACGACCCGCGTCGTGCGGATGGCATGGTTCCCTGAATCCGCCAGGGCGAGATAGCCCGCGCCGTCCAGCGCGACGCCAGCGGGAAAAGTGAACTGCGCGGTGGTGCTGGTGCCGTCGGCGTATCCGGCGATACCCGGCAATCCGGCGACCGTGCTCACCACCCAGTTGGTGCCGACGGCGGAGATCTTGCGGAGGGTTTGGTTGCCAGAATCCACGACGACCAGAGTGGCCGCGTCAGCGGCGCAAATCCCCTGCGGCTGGAAGAAGCGGGCGGTGCTGTTCGTGCCGTCGGCGCTGCCCCAGACGCCCGCCAAGCCGGCAATCGTGCTTACCGTGCCGCCGGGCGTGATCTTGCGGATCGTGTGGTTAAGAAAGTCGGTGACGAAGAGATTGGTGGCGCTGTCGAGGGCGATTCCCGCCGGCCGATTGAAGCGCGCCTTGCTGTTCGTGCCGTCCGCGGCCCCGAAATTCCCGGCCAACCCGGCCAAGGTGCTAACAGCGCCCGCCGGTGTGATTTTGCGAATCGTGTGATTCCACGCGTCCGCGACATAAACATTGCCCGCGCCGTCCACCGCGAGTCCTTCCGGCTGATAGAAGCCGGCGTTGGTGCCCGCGCCGTCGAAGCTGTTGAAGTTCCCGGCTGACCCGGCGAGCAGGCTGACGGATCCCGCGGGAGAGATCTTCCTGATCGTCGCGTTGGCCGTGTCCGCCACGTAGAGGAAGCCGCCGCTGTCCGCGGCGATGCCTTGCGGGGCGTAGAATTGCGCATTCGTCCCGGTGCCGTCTGCGCTGCCGAAATTTCCGGCGTATCCAGCGAAGGTGCTCACGGCACCCGCTAGGGTGATTTTCCGAATCGTGCCGTTCAGGGTGTCGGTGACATAGACATTGCCCGCGCTGTCCGTGGTGACACCGAGCGGGAGGTTGAATCGCGCGTCGCTGCCGAGTCCGTCCGCACTGCCCTGGGTGCCATTGCCCGCCAGCGTGTTGATCGAGAGGGGTTGCGAACGCACGCCGGTTGCGCCTGCGAGCAAGATGCCGCAGGCAATGGCTGGTTTGAACAGGGCTAAGTTCATGCGTTTCAATTCCAGTTCGGGCGATAGACGACGCCGCTGGAGTCCGTGCCGCCGCGTCCCTGTACCGAGGCTGCCAGCGTGTAGGTCGCGCTGGGGCGCCGCGCGGGCAGACGCAGGACGTAGGTCGGTCTGGCGGGTGTATATCCGGTGTACCCGGCGTGCGTGTCACGGTCAATCTCGACGCCGTTCTCCAGCAGCGCAGCCCAGGCGATGTAGAGCCCGTGGGAACCGGTCTTATAGCAGAAACTCACGTCAATTTCCCCCGGCATGGTCACGCTGGAGGTGATGTCCCAGGTCAGCGTCGCATAGGTCGCGGGCGTTTGAGCGGGGGACCATGTCCCGAGCTGGGGCGGCGTTGCGCTGGGGTTATAATTTACGCCCATCTGTGTGAGCCGCTGCTTGTGAACCTGGAGCCGATTTGTGAAATCCGTCCAGTTCTTCAGCGCCGCTGAGGTCCAATCCACTTCCGCAATCGCCGACAGGCGCGGAAACATCCTGAACTCCATGTTCAGCAGCGAGGGAATCCGTTCGGACCAGCAGGGGCCTTCGGCCCCGAGAATGTAATTGGTGTAAGCCGGCGGGAGACTCGCGGGAATGGGCTCAAACGCATACACATTGGTCAGCGGCACATAGCCCGACTGTGCCGGCGGCTCGTTGGACCAAAGCACACCGTTGCCGGCCGAACCGCCAGTCTCATACTTGTTGATATACAGAGTCGCGCTGGGGGCCATGACGACGTATTGCCGGTTGGTGGCCGTCTGCACGGCGCGGGTGTTCAGCCAATCCATCAGCGCCGCATTGGTCACCACCCCGCCGTTCATGATCTCGCTCCAGCCGATCATCGTGCGGCCCTGGCTCTTGATCCAGTTGGCGATCTGCTGCGTGAAGTAGCCCTGGTATTGCTGATAGGACGAGAGGCCAAGAGAACTCATCAGCTCCTGGTCCAGCGAATGTTTCTGCCAGTTGCTGAAATTCACCTCGTCGCCGCCGATGTGGAGGTAAGGGCCGGGGAAGATCCCCATCACCTCCGTCAGCACATCCTGCAGGAAGGACATCGTCTCGGGCCGCGCGGCGCAGAAGACGCCGCTCGCGTTCGAGTTCGTGATGTCGAGGCTGGGGGTGCTGTTGGAGCAACCCACACAGCCGCAGGCGAACTGCGGGTAGGCCTTGATGGCAGCCGTCGAGTGCCCCGGCATCTCGATCTCCGGCACCACGGTGATGTGCCGCTGGGCGGCGTAGGCCACTATTTCCCGCGCCTCCGCCTGGGTATAGAAGCCGCCGTAGTTGGTGCCGTCCCAGCACAGGCTCGCGCGCGGGTTCAGGTCCCACATCATATCCGTGCGCCAGGCGCCCACCTGCGTCAGCAGCGGCCATTTCTGGATCTCCAGCCGCCACCCCGAATCGTCGTCGAGGTGCCAGTGGAACATGTTCAGCTTGTGCAGCGCCATCGCGTCCAGCAGCACCTTGACTTCATCCTTGGTGAAGAAATGCCGCACGCTGTCCAGCATGAACCCCCGCCATGGGAAGCGCGGCCGGTCCTGGATGTACACGCAGGGCACCGTCCACGGCACACCCGTGACGGGGCGCGGGGCATAGACCTCGGGCGGCAGCAATTGCAGCAGTGTCTGCACACCGTAGAACAGCCCCGGCGCCGCCGGCGCGCGGATGACGACCGAGTTGGTCGCCACGGTCAGCTCGTAGCCCTCGGCGCCGAGAATCCCCAGCGAGTTGTTCGTCGTCAGCAGAATCGCCTGGGGCACCCCCGCGGCCCCGGCGTTCGTCGCGATTTGAAAGCGGTAGCCGGTGGATTTGAACAGGACGGTCGCGAGATACTGTCCGGTTTCGCGCGCGGCGCCGTCCACGAGGATGCGCGTAGGGGCGACCGCGGGCGCGCCGGGCATGGTTTGGGCTGGGCTAACCGTGAAAGTGCCCGGGTTGGACTGCATCAACTGCGGCAACGGCACGAGCGCCGGCGCCGCCGCGCACAGCCCGTCCGCCCGCAACAGAAGCAGGATGCAGACGATCCGGTGTTTCATGCTTTCACCCGCGGCACACGCATCATGTTGGCTTTGCAGCCAGGGGGACGTGAAGCGCCAAAACTCGGCCAACTGGCTGACAGGAACCTACGCTTGGACGCTCTGCGGTTCAAGGAAAATCCACAATTGGCCGTTGACTTAAATTGACGCTCCTGTCTAGTGTTGCCGCCAACACGTGCAAATGTTAATGAAAGGACTCCTATGGCCGATCTGAAGAAACTTTATGACTCGGTGGTAAGCGGTGACGCGAAAGCCACTCAGGCAATCACCCAGCAAGCCCTCGCCGAAGGGGTGGACCCCCTCAAACTGGTCAATGAGCACATGGTCCCCGCCATGGATGAAGTCGGCCGCCGCTTCGAGGCCAACGAATATTTCGTGCCCGAGCTCCTCATCTCCGCCCGGGCCATGAAGGCTGCCCTCGAACTCATCCGCCCGCTGCTAACCGCCCGCGGCGACCAGCCCGTCGGCCGCGTCGCCATCGGCACCGTCAAGGGCGACCTCCACGACATCGGCAAGAACCTCGTCGCCTCTCTGCTCGAAGGCGGCGGCTTCGAGGTCATTGACCTCGGCGTCAACGTGTCTCCCGAGAAGTTCATCGAGACCGTCAACGCCAAGCAGGCCAACATCGTCGCCATGTCCGCCCTGCTCACGACGACCATGCCCTCGATGAAGACCACCATTGACGCCCTCAAACAGGCCGGCGTCCGCAGCAAGGTCAAAGTCCTCATCGGCGGCGCGCCCATCACCCAGAAATACGCCGACGAAATCGGCGCGGACGGCTACAGCGAAAACGCCGTCGGCGCTGTCGCTCTGGCCAAGAAGGCCGTCGCAGGGACATAAACGGCGCGGGCCGGCCACCTTGCTGGCAATGCACTCGCTCATCCAACGGCCCGTCGCAACGAGAAACGGAGTGATGGAGTGACGGAGTATTGGAGTGAAGGCCTAAGGGCCGACGGGATGGTGAGGTATGGGGAATACCGTCCTATCCCATCGCTGCATTGCTCCACCACTCCATTACTCCATTCCCCCGCTGTGTTCCCCCTATGACCAGCCGAGAACGAGTGCTCGCCCATCTGGCAGGCCGGCCGGTGGACCGCCTGCCCCTGATGCCGATCACCATGATGTTCGCCTGTGCGCAGATCGGGGCGCGCTACCGCGATTACTGCACCGATTACCGTGTCCTGGTGGAGGGGCAGATTCGCACCGCCGAGACGTTCGGCTTCGATTACGTCAACACGATGTCCGACCCTGCCCGGGAGGCGGCCGATTGCGGTGCGGCGGTCGAATACTTCGACAGCCAGCCCGTCGCCCTGGTCGAAGACCGAGGCCCTGCTGGCGGATAAGACGAAACTCGCCTCCCTTAAGGTGCCCGACCCGCTGGGCGGCGGGCGCATGCACAACGGCATCAAGGCGCTGGCGCTCTTCAAAGAGCGCGTTGGCCGGGACAAGATGATCGAAGGCTGGATCGAAGGCCCCATCGCCGAGGGAGCGGACCTCCGGGGCATCAACACCCTGATGCTCGACTTCTTCGACGACCCGGCCTTTATCCGCGACCTGTTTGCCTTCGTGGTGGAAATGGAGCTGCGCTTCGCCCGCGAACAGCTAAAGGCTGGCGCGGATGTCATCGGTGTCGGCGATGCCGCGGCCTCCCTCATCGGCCCCGATATCTACAACGAGTTCGTCTGGCCCTACGAGAAGCAGCTCGTGGACGGCATTCATGCCCTTGGCGGAAAGGTGCGCCTGCATATCTGCGGCAACATCAACCGGATTCTGGACGGGATCGGCAGGCTCGGCTGCGACGTCGTGGACCTTGACTCCATGGTGCCGGTCTCCGAGGCGCGTCGGAAGATGGGGCCCAAGGCGATCTTGCTTGGCAATCTCAACCCGGTGACGGTGCTCCGGGACGGCGATCCGGCAGGAGTGACGGCGGCCATCGCCGAGTGCCACCGCCAAGGCGGGACGCCGTTCATCGTGGGTGCCGGCTGCGAAGTCCCCCGCGATACCCCGCCGGACAATCTCCGCGCCTTGTGCGCCTACGCCCAGACTCACCGGCCCTGAGGCCAGGGCGCACTCGCCCAACGCGCCATTGAGGCCGGCGACAGCTTCAACTCAGGACTGCCCCGTTCATAAAACAAAACGAGCCACCCACACGGATGGCTCAATCGTCTCGCCAGATAATAGGCGGGGATTCCCTAAACCGTTATTCTTACCCGCCGCCACAACACCGCCAACACGCCCAGCGCCAGCAAGCTGAATGTGCCAGGTTCCGGTACGCACTCGGTCGCGATGTGGGCTTCGTCAAGGAACATGTATGTCCCCGCCGGGACCTCAAATTCCCACATGACGGTCTCATAGAGTGGATTGGGTGTGATTCGAAACTCGTAATCACTGAGCCACCAGTCATTGTATGGAACAGCGCCCGGACCACCGAGAAATGTGGCTGGATTACCTTGAGGGTCGAGAACGCTTAACCAGGCATTCGCCCCCTGATAGCCAGTGAGCGCAAGCGCTTCGACCCATACATCCTTGAACTGGTTGAGAGCCGGTGTGTTGTCAATGTGGAAGGTGGCTGTCCCCGTCAGCACCCCGCTTCCAGAACGATTATCAATGCCAATCAGCCCGGTCTGGCTGATTCCCGGGACCGTCCCGTACCAATTGACAGAGCCGGTAAACGAGACGAAGTCAGAAACCTTTAGGCTTGGATCGAGCCAGCCTTCGTAGACAGCTCCAGGGATGCCGCTGCCGGGGGACGCCACCGGGTTGACGGCAAATCCCACGTTGATGTTGCGCTGATATGGGAAGGGAGTATACCACATGCGGCGCATAGGTTTCCGGCGGCTTGATGAACGGATCGGCTTGAGCCAACGTGATCGTCAACGCCCAGAGCGTTGCTACCCCAACTGTCTTCATTGCAGTTTTCATAGCTTAGGCTCTATTCCACCACCAATGGCGCGGTTTGCGCAACGGATAAGATTTTGGAAAAGCGGACGATCCTTTGGTTTTTGGGCGGTCAGTGGCCCCTATTTACCGCTCCGCCCCCTGGCGAAAGCCCTCCTCATCTGTTATTGCCCCGTCCGCCAGGCCTCGGGCGCAAGACCCTCGCGGGCCTTGAAGGCGTGACGAAAGGCGTCCGGGCTGGCGTAGCCCGCCGCGCGGGCCACTTCCCCTACACGATTGCGCGGATCGCGCAGCAACTCCTTGGCCTTGGACAGCCGGACTTCTTTCAGAAAGTGGTGGAAGGTCACGCCGGTGGTTCGACTGAACAGGGCGGAGACATAGGAGCCGTTCATTTTCATGGCCGAGGCCACCTCACTCAAGCCGATCGGGCGGTGATAATGCTGATGCACGAAGTCGCGCATCGCCGCAACGAGCTTCTGGGCGCGGCTCCCCGAACCGGGACGAGCCGTGGCTTCCGGGCGGCCAGGCAACCACTGGCGCAGTTCCGCGTGCAGGCGCTCCGCCTCGACTTGAGTGTCCGTCAACCTCCGCAAGGCAGTATCCAATCGGCTGCTGGCCAGCCGCGCCTGGGCAGTGCATGCCAGATCGTGGAAGATTAGCCGCGCCAAAGCTACCGCATGATTAACACCGGCGACGGAAACAGATCTGCCAGCGCGCACCCTCGCTTGCAAGACAAGCGTGAGCGGGCAGACTTTGTCCACCTGAAGGCACGCACAGAAGTTGGTGGCACCACACCGCCCGGTAAACCGCCGACCTTGGTTGCCTGGGGACAAGGCCGGGTGCCAGCGACACTTCAAACAGCGCTCGCAGCGCCCGGGTTGCCGGCCTTTTGCACCCGCTCGCCGCCGCGCCCTCGGGCACAGTACGAGTGTTCTGCCAGGTCCCTGGAAGTCCGTCGGCCGATGCCAAAAGACCTGGAGACGCAGGCCGGTCAGTCGCGGAATAAGTCCGCGCAGCGGACGGGTCAAGCGCGTTCGAAGCAGGTCCCGACACTCCTTGAAGGTGAAAAGGGCCAAGGGCTCGGCCTTTGCGGCCCCCGTCACCAACGCACCCTGGCTCCCGCCGGGGCCTTGAACGTGTGTCCGGCGCCTTGGTGCGAATCGACCCCGTCAGCCCGCAGCTATCTACGTTGGTCCTCATAAGACCCCAAAGTCAAGTTCTTGCCCGCTAAATGAGCCTGCGTTACGAGCGGTCTTTTAGCATGGATCGCCCGCCAAAGCAAGCTCAACCGAAGTTCGGGGGTTGGGGGAGGTTGGAGTGTGCCGGGGGGGGGTCTGGGATGAGGCACTGCCGCGGCAACCTCGTCGTTGTCCTGTCCCAAAGCCTTCAAACGGCAAAGCTCTGCTTAAGCTTTGATCTGGAAGTCTGGCGGGGGTTGCCGGAGTATCCACTGCCGTGAACCTGAACCGACTGGTTCCCATTGCCGTTCTCTCCCGGCCGCCAAGCTGGCAGAGGCGGGCACGGTGAACGCCGTCTGGGATGCTCCCAGCGGCTTGCCGGTCACGGCCAACGGTTACACCGCCACTGGTAACACAGTCAACTTCACCCTCAACTTTCCGGTTCAGCTTTACCAACACCGCAGGCGCGTTATTCGGCGTGGTGGCCGCGACAAGCCCAGCCGTGCCGCTGAGCAACTGAAGTGCGATCACCGGTCTGACCTAAGTCTCCCCCGGCCAATTCCAATTCACCGATCCGCCGGCCACCAACACCCCGCGCCGCTCCTACCGCGTCCGCTCGGCGTAAATCGAGCCGCCCTGTCCCCAACGGTCACTTAGCCCGCAGACTAGCACTCGACTGGCGCTAGGTGCAGACCGCTAGCCAAGTCCCTGGTTGTGGGAACGCTCTTTCTTCACAACATTTGGCGTACTTGGCTAGCTCGAATGCCCATGTCGCATGGCATTGGGGACTTTGGACTCGCACTTTGCCCCTTCATCCAGGAGTATGCGCGGCCATGAAGCTGAGCCTAGCGACGCTAATTGCCGCAGCCGCCGCGGTTGTTCCCTCAGCGCGCACGAGTGCTGCCACGGACTCCCTGCTTGATCAGTTCCGCGCCGGCCCGATGGCCGGGGTGAGCGAAATCATTTTCGCGGCCCGCAAGCCGAACGAGAGCGACGGCCATTGGTATGCGAATCTCGGATACTACGCCCACGACCCGAACCGCAAGGCTTGGCGGGAAGGCGGCCGGCTCTATCGGCTGAACCTGGACACCGGCAAACTCACCACCCTGCTCGATGACCCGCACGGCGGTGTGCGCGACCCGCAGGTCCACTACGACGGCGACAAAATCCTCTTCAGCTATCGTAGGGGCGGCACGGAGCAATATCACCTGTACGAGATCAACGCCGATGGCACCGGGTTGCGCCCGCTCACCGACGGCCCTTATGACGATATCGAGCCCACGTACCTGCCTGACGGCGACATCGTGTTTGTTTCCACGCGCTGCAAACGCTGGGTCAACTGCTGGCTAACGCAAGTCGCCGTCCTGTACCGCTGCGACGCCACCGGGGGGAACATCCATCCGCTGTCCAGCAGCAACGAACACGACAACACGCCGTGGCCGCTGCCCGATGGTCGCATCCTCTACACGCGCTGGGAATACGTGGATCGCAGCCAGGTTCACTATCACCATCTCTGGGTCGCCAATCCCGACGGCACGGCCCAAATGACCTGGTACGGCAACCTCCACCCGGGGATTGTGATGATTGATGCCAAACCCATCCCGGGCTCGGACAAGGTGGTGGCGAGCTTTTCGCCCGGGCATGGCCTCGCCGAGCATGCCGGTGAGATCACCCTCGTGGACCCCAAAGCCGGTCCCGACGCGCTATCCTTCGCCCAACCTGTCAGCCAGGGCAACCACTTCCGCGACCCGTGGGCATTTTCGGAGGACTGCTTCATGGCGGCGCTCGGAGCGTCGCTCGTGGTCATGGACGCAGCCGGCGCGCAGCAGGAAGTCTTCAAGCTGCCGCCAGCCGACCGGCAGGCTGGCTTGATGCTGCACGAACCCCGCCCGCTCGCGCCTCGGCCCCGCGAACGTATCATCCCCGACCGGGTCAAACCCGGCGCGGCCACCGGCCGGCTGGTGCTGGCCGACATCTACGAGGGCCGCAACATGGCCGGCGTCCAACGCGGCGAGATCAAGAAGCTGCTGGTGCTCGAATCCCTCCCCATGCCGATCCACTACACCGGCGGCATGGAACCCATCAGCTACGGCGGCACCTTCACCCTGGAACGGCTCGTCGGGACTGTCCCGGTCGAGGAGGACGGCTCGGCTTACTTCGAGCTGCCCGCCCTGCGCAGCTTCTTCTTCGTCGCGCTCGACGAGAACGATCTTTCCGTCAAGCGCATGCAGAGCTTTCTGACGGTGCAGCCCGGCGAAACGACCAGTTGTGTCGGCTGCCATGAACAGCGCACCCAAACGGCGCGAGCCGCCGCCCCGCAGCCGGCGGCACTGCGCCGCCCGCCGAGCCGCCTCGAGCCTATCGCCGGCATGCCCGACGTGCTGGATTACCCGCGGGACATCCAGCCGGTGCTCGACGCCCTGTGCGCGAGCTGCCACGGTTACGAAAAGACCGCTGCGGGCGGACCGCGCGCCGGGCGGCTGGTCCTGACCGGCGACCACGGGCCGCTATTCAGCCACAGTTACTACATGCTGACCACCGCCTGGCTGATCTCCGACGGTCGCAATCAGCCCCGCAGCAACTACGCCCCGCGCACGCTCGGGTCGTCGGCCAGCCGGCTGCTGACGCTGCTGGACGGCACGCACTACGGCGTCCAGGCCACGCCGCACCAGAAACAGTTGCTGCGGCTCTGGATCGAGAGCGGCGCCGCCTATCCCGGCACCTACGCCGCACTCGGTTGCGGCATGATCGGCAACTATTCCCAAAACCAGCAGATCAACACCGGTGAGGACTGGCCCGCTACCCGCGCTGCGGGCGACGTGATTGAGAAACGCTGCGCTGCCTGCCACGCGACGCCGGGCCGCCTGCTGCCACGGAGCCTCGCCGACGAGCGCGGCGTGTCCTTCTGGCAGCCCAGCCTCGACGACCCGCGGCTGCTCACCAGCCGCCATATCGTCTTCAACCTTTCCCGTCCCGAACGGTCGCTCATCCTGCTGGCGCCGCTGGCGGAGTCCGCCGGCGGGTGGGGCCTCTGTCGCGACCCGCAAACCCACGAGCCCCGGACCGTCTTTGCTGATACCACCGATCCCGGCTACCGGGACCTGCTGGCGCTCTGCGTCGCCGGCAAACAGTTTCTGGCCCAAGGCACCCGGCGCTTCGACATGCCTGATTTCCGGCCCCGCGGGGACTGGGTCCGCGAGCTGAAACGTTACGACATTCTGCCCGGAGACTTGGACCCCGCCGCGCAAGTGGACTGCTACGCGGCGGAACGGAGGTACTGGCAGTCGCTTTGGCACAGCCCCGGCCCCCCTTCTCCTTGACTAGGGAGAAATCCCCGCCCCCTGCCCTGCCTTTGCGAGGGAGGTTGAAGAGCCGGTGAAGAGCCGAGCAAGAGCCTTACAAGAGCCGGTACAGAGCCGTGCAATAGCTGTGCAATAGCCGTATAAGCGCCGTGCAAGCGCCGTGGAAGAGACTGGGGCAAGCCTTAAAGGCAGCCATAGAGGCCTTTACAACACAACCCGCGAGGAGTAAAAGTGGCCGTGATGAAGCGAACGGATTCATCGGCAGCAGGAAACCGTTGGCCTATCATCCCAAAACGGGAAGATAGACAGGTCTGTCTAATCACTTGTTGGGCTGCCTGCGCGCGATGAGCATTCGAGCATACAAATGGGTGACTGGGGTTCTGGCTTGTACCGTCCTGTTTCTCGGATGGCGACATTTGACGCTGTCCCGGCAGATGTTTACTGCATCTTTCATGTCGTTTCAGTGCGAAATTACAGAAAACATTGCCGCCGGGGACCCTGATCCTGCGCATCTCGCTAATCGCCTTGGATGGCTCAGCGACTGTTACCGTGGGTGCACTGGGACCCTGGCAGAATCACGCGTTTACCGCGTTGTGCAGAGGGACTATGAGCATGCCCTAACCAACAGCTTGGCTGCGTTTCGTCGCGTCACAACGAACGATCTGGGTGGTGACCTCAACGCATGGATTCAGGAGTATGGTCGCCACTAATCGGCAACCCAACTACCGCGCTGGAGTGGACGCCGGACGCGCCACTCCGCTTGCATTTGGGCGTCGTTGGCCCGGCGCCACTCACCGTGAGCGTTAGGCCACACGCGCACGCCATGCACGAGTCCACACAACAGTCGAGAGCGATGCGAACGATGGACTGGTTCGTCGTTACGCTCATTGCCGGTGCTGTGATTCTTCCGGCGCTACTCGTATCTGCGGACACTGACCGCCGCCAGATTGTGGAGCGCGCAGCCACCGTTCTTGCGGTAGTCGGCTGCGTGCTCTTGCTGAGTTGGATGTGGTTTGCTGACGGAGCACACTCTTGCCTGTGGCGCTGGCTGCCACCGTTCTGGCCGTGGAGTCGGTTTCTCACTTCCACACCGGCACGTTGGTGCTTGGTTGCACTCTTGGTCCTTGGGACGATTTTGGGTATTCTTTTCAGCAGATGATTACCACGTGGCCAGTCACTGGAGCCAACGCCGGATGGCCGTCTCAGTTCCACATTCGCGGTTGACATCACACATCCGGCGTGGCTCTGGACGTTAAGCGTTCGTACTATGAGAGCCGTCTTTATTACTGCGTCGGTATGTTCGGTCGCCAGCTTAGTAGGAGTCGTGGGCGTTTCCCTCATGGACTTCGTTCCCTCTCCCTGTGCTGATGCCTTGCGCTGGAGGATGATGCTTGCAGCGGTGGCCTGCCTCGTTGGATGGCTGGGCCTCTCCTTCTGGGCTCGCAGGCAGATGCACCTGCCAGCCGGGGCTGCTGCCATGCCCTCGCGGCTCCGGCGAGCCGTCGTAGTCGCAGGGGCACTGTAACGTTCTGGTAGTGCTCGCGTTTACCGTTGGATGAGTGCGGTTGTGGCATCGCTTAACCAGTCGCGGCAGCCACCGCCGGGAGAGTGCCTGTCTGCTATACTGGCGCCTTCGGCCCGGCGTGGCGGGGCTCATCGTTAGGCTACACGAAATGGTTGAATATCTGCCGGGTCGAAGCGCGCGGCGGAGAACTCAATGGCCTGGCCGTGCTCGAAGTGCAAGTGTCAGTCCTGACACTTGTTGTGTCGCGGGGCGAGCAAACCAGGACAGTTTATGTAGTTAGCAAAGCAGGACATTTTTGTGCTACAAGGTGCTGCGGATCATCCCCCCGCCCAGTCCTTGAGGAGGCCGGAGCGTAGCGGAGGCCGACGAAAGGACTGGGCGGGGGGATGCGATTGGCAGAGCTTACGCTCTTGAAAGGTACCAACAATTATCCAATCGCCACGCACCCTCCTTCATCCGGCATGTGCTGGCTTCCTTCCGGCAGCACTCCCTGAGGGCCGCCGAAGCCGCCCAACAGCTCGGCCTCTCCACCAGCCGCTTCTATACACTCTTTTCCGATTACCTCCGCGCCTGCGCGCGAAAGACACAGCAGCGCTGGATTCCGAGAAGCTCGGGCGGTGACCACACCACCACTTGGCCCGAGCCGGTCACCGACCTCCTCAAAAAGCGTCTGGCTTGCTCCCCGCCTTGCCCTTACAGCTTCGCCGCCTCTGATGTCTGGCGACTGCTCGCCTTCAGGCTGGACCGCGCCCAGGTCCGCCGCTGGGCCATTGAAAATGGTTATGCGCATGCGACTCCGCCCAAACGCCCGCCCGCCCCAGTCCGACGCTGGCAGCGCTCCCAGATCGGCGAACTCTGGCGATTGGACGCTTCGCCCCATCGCTGGTTCCCTCGAAGCTTGCTGGACTTTCCTATGCTCAACATGCTCGACGATTGTAGCCGCGTCTTCGTCGGCTCCAAACTCTATGGCCGAGAACTCCTCCTCTCCTATCTCGATTTCCTCCCCGCCGCTTTCCTGATCTACGGCCGACCGCTCCAAATCTATGTCGATTATCACGCCATCTTTTTCACCAAGAATCCCGACGCGCTAACCCAACTCGGCTGGGCGCTCAAGTTCTACGACATCAGCTTCCTTTATGCCCCAACCCCTCAAGCCAAGGGCAAAATCGAGCGCGAACACCAATTCTGGCAGGGTCGGCTCCCGGCCTATTTCGCCAGCGAACAAATTACCGAGATCGAAACCGCCAACCCACACATCGACGCTTTGCGACTCCATCGCAACGCCCACGAAACCCATCGCGAACTGTGCATGACCCCGGAACAAGCCTGGCAACTCGCCAAGCAGGAACAGCGCTCTGTCCTGCGCCCCGCCCCGCGCTGCCCTTGGTGGCCTTATGTTTGGAGTGTCCGCACGACACTCAAGGTCGGCTCCGACGGCCGCGTGCCGATCGGCACCCAACGCCTGCGCGTCGAACGGCCCCCGGGCACCAAGATAGTCCTCTGCCTCCATCCCACCGGCCATCATTCCGTCCTGGACGCACCACCCGACAGAAAAGTGAAACCGGTGCTCCTCTTTACAAATCGCCCCAAATGAACCTGTCCTGCTTTGCTAACTACAGAATATTCCTGCTTTGAAAACTACGCGGCAGTCCTGACACTTGTTGTTGGCTTGCGTTGGCGGAGATTCTAGGGTAAACAATCGGTGTGAGCTTCAAAGGCACAGTCAAGAATGGCGTGGTGGTGCTGCCGCCCGAGGCTCAATTGCCGGACGGAACGGCGGTGGAAGTGGTTGCCGACCCATGGCGGGCGGAGGATGATCCGTTTGTCGCGGCGGTGCTGCGAGTGGCCAAGCCGCGTCCACATTGGCCCAAGGATTATACGCGCAACCTCGACCACTACCTGTACGGCCTGCCCAAACGATCGTGAAGGCCGTCTTCGGCGACACGTTCTTCTACCAGGCGCTCCTGGACGAGCGCGATCCGGCGCACAGCGACGCCCTGGGGCAAGCCAAGGTCAAACAGGCGATCCTGACCACGGAGTTTATTCTCCTGGAGTTGGGAAACGCGTGCGCCCGAGCGGAAGACCATGCTGACTTTCTTGCCTTGTTGGCCGGGATTCGCGCCAGTCCACGCACGCGCATTATTCCGCTCGATTCGCGCTTGCTGCAGCGGGGTCTGGACTTATTCGCCGGCCGGCCCGACAAGAACTGGTCACTCACCGACTGCATTTCCTTTGTCGTGATGCAGGATGAGGGTCTCACGGAAGCCCTCACGGGCGACAGTCACTTTGAGCAGGCGGGCTTCAAGGCACTGCTGGCGTAAGACTGCTGCTTCGGGTTGGCCACGTCTCGACAAAGGTCGCGATGAAGGTTGTGAAGCGAGGCTCTCCATCCCCTGCCCTGCATTTGCTATGTTATCCTACACGAAATGGATGAATATCAGCCAGGTCGAACCGCGAGCTTGAAAACTCAATTGCCTGGCCCGGCTCGACGGTTCGTAAGGCGTGGGCGACGCCGGTCCGGATTACCGCAAGGTCCCCGGCTCGAAGCCCCACGGATGCGTGCGCTTTGGAATCAACGTCGGCCACGCTCAGCAGGACTTCGCCCCGAAGCACGTAAACCAGCTCTTCTTTGACTTTGTGGTAATGGTTGCCACGGACCTGGCCCGGGAGCAGTTCGATGAAGGCGATGTAACGGATGCCCTCATCGGCGTTGTGGAACTGAGCCAGTTCGCCCTGTGGCAACAGCAGCCGCCGCAAATCCGGCGCATCCGATCCCAAAGGCAACTGGAGCACCGGGAGGGTCCGCTTGAGGACCTTGCCGTTGAGGAGGCTGGATCGGGGCATGATTATGTTGGTTGAGTGTTTCCAGGATTCATGCTGTGCCGGAGCGAGGTGGAAAGCCACTGTTTTCTCGGCGGTCGTAGCCGCTATACACCGCGCTTGAAACTGCGGCTTTAAGACCGCAACCTACAGCCGCCTTATGATTTCCGCCATCATCGTCGCCGCCGGGAAAGGGACCCGCATGGGGTCCAGGGTGGACAAGCTCTTCCTCGAACTGGAGGGGTGCGCCATCGTGGCGCACACCTGGCGGCGATTCGAGGAGGCCGGGTGCATTGACGAAATCGTGATCGTGGTCCGCGATGGCACGCAGACCGCCTTCGGCAAGCTGGCCGCACAGCACGAGTTCAAGAAGCCGTTCCGGCTGGTGGTCGGCGGCAAGGAGCGGCAGGACTCGGTCTGGAACGGATTGGAGGCGTTGTCGCCGGACGCGGAGATGGTTGCCATTCAGGACGCGGCGCGGCCCTGCACGAGCCAGGGGCTGATTGCGGCCACGGTGGCCGCGGCGCGGGAGACCGGCGCGGCCGTCGCCGCCCAGCCCGTCACGGACACCATCAAGGAATCGCACGACGGCAAACTCATTGAGCGGACGCTGGACCGAACGCGGCTGTGGGCGGTGCAAACCCCGCAGACCTTTCGGGTGGAGATCATCCGGGGGGCATTGTCGGAAGTGCGGCAACGCGGCCTGGTCGTCACCGACGACACCGCTGCGTGCGAGTTGATCGGCCAGCCGGTCCAGCTCGTAGTCAGGGCAGAACCTAATCCCAAAGTAACCCGCCCGGAGGATCTGCCTTACGTGGAGGCCCTGCTGCGCGGCATGGCGCATGAAAAGAGTTAAATAAGTTGCATGGGTTACAATGTTAAATAAGGCGGAGAGGGTTTGCGCAGGCAGCGCACAGTTTCAAAGAAGTAGCGGGGCAGATAGACACAGATCCGAACTGCTCCCGACCGCGCTTTCCCCGGGCGAGAATCGGCTCACTGGATTGGGACCCAACTCAAGCCGATGGAAGCCCGGAGTCCGGCGCCAACAATCTGTGTTTATCTGTGGTTCCACTCTGCATAGATAAGTCTAAGCCGCCGCGACGGGAGGGAGCCCGGACGGGTTGAAGATATCCTCGTAGGCATACATCAGCGCCGCTAACGAGAGGGGGAACGTGACGAAGAAGCCGACGCAACAGGCTATGATCCCGGCCAGGTTGACCAGCGCCAGGACGAGGAGGAAACCCAGGAACTTCCACCAATGTTTGGAGATGGTCTGGCGGCTTAAGCGCATGGCGGGCCAGAAGTCGAGCTGCTTGTCAATGACCAGCGGCAGAGTGAAGAACCACGCGACGAAGAGATAAATGCCGGGCAGGATGAGGCAGATAAACCCGAGCGTCGTCAGCACCCCGGTAACGAAGCTGGCCAGAACAAGATGGAGGAACGAGTTGCTGAAGCCGGAGAAGGCGGTCTCGACGCGCACGTGCTCCCCCCGGATCTTCCTGAGGAAGTGTAAATACAGCCCGCCCATGAGCGGGCCACCCAGGAGGATGCCCAGGACCGATGTGTTGAAATGCACGTTTCCTACGGAGCGTGATACCTCGCCGAGCGAACTCACTGCCGACAGCAGCGCCAGGACGAGTGCGGTGATGCCGACGAGTGGCCAGAAATCGCTCCGCACCAACGCCCAGCCGCGGCGTCAGGCAATTGCCGATGTCCAAGACATAATCCCGGGCCAGGACCTCCTGCGCCAGCGCATCAGCGTCGGGCGCTGGACCCGGCGCTTCGGACTTCCCGTCCTCCGTAGCGGCACTGCGGAGGGTGGACAGCCTTCCGCCTCCGGACCTCGCGATGGTCTCGACCGCCGTTTTCACCTGGCTGGCCTGCTGGTAGCGCAGCTCCGGCTCCTTCTCCAACGCGTGGAGCACCACTTCGTCCAGCCGCACATCCACCTGCACCTTGCGGGACGGCGGGGCGAATTTGCCCAAGGGTAACTCGCCGGTGAGCATTTCGTAGAAGACCACGCCGAGCGAGTAGATGTCCGCCCGGTGGTCCACCGTCCGGGGCTTCTCGATCTGCTCCGGGGCCATGTAGTGGGGCGTGCCGACAACATCCCGGGCCCCCGTCAGCGGAGCCGCCTCGGCGGTCAGGCCGAGCATCTTGGCAATGCCGAAATCGGTGATCTTCACCCGCCCCTTTTTGTCGAGGAGGATGTTCTCGGGTTTGATGTCGCGATGGACGATGCCTTCGTTGTGCGCGAATTGGAGCGCTTCGCAGATTTGCGGGACGATCGCCAGGGCCTGCTCGGGCGCAAGCCGGCCGGCGCGCTCGATTTGCCGCAGGTTCCCGCCGTCCACAAATTCCATCACCAGGTAGTGCAAGGCGCCGGCCTGCCCAAAATCATGCACCGCGACGATGTTCGGGTGGTTCAGGCGGGCCAAGGCGCGGGCTTCGCGGTTGAACCGTTCGGCAAAGCCAGCGTCGCCCGCTGCGGCCGGCGGCAGAATCTTCAGCGCGACCAGCCGATCCAGGGCCGGCTGGCGCGCCTTATAGACAGCCCCCATGCCGCCCTTGCCGACGAACTCAAGCACTTCGAGCTGGGGAAACAACTTCGCGAGGTCCGCAACCGGCGGCGGCACAAACCCCGACGGGCCCCGCGCCGCCCGGCTCGGTGCCCGTATTGAGGCCCGACTTCATCAGGCACTCCGGACAGAGGCCCAGCGGCACATCCGGCGGCAGCGGCTTGTGGCAATTCGGACAAATGCGTTCCGTTTCCATACTATGTTCTCTTCACCTGTTCCTTAAGAAACGGCGGCCAAAGGTTGCAAACAAGAGAACTGGATCAATGGATGATGGATTATTGGAGTGGTGGAGTGGTGAACGAACGGCCAGGCAGTTCCCAGCCGCTGGCTCTTCGATTAACGCCTGCATTAATCCACCTATCCACCAATCCATCAGGTCAGGCGGCGTGCCGACCGCCTAAGACGGCAATGAGATGGCGCAATTCCTCCTCCACTTCGGCCGGGCTGGCGACGGTTTGTGCAATCTCGTCCCGCAGCAGTTGGCGGTAGCGCTGCCGTAAGCGGTGCACGGCGGATTTGACGGCGCCCTCGCTCATCCGCAGCTCGGCGGCCAGCGCCTCATAGGGCTGCGAGGTGCGATCCCCGACCAGGCACGGGTTCAGCGCCGCGAACAGGTCACCCTTGCCGTCCTGCTCGTAGTCCGTCCGCAGCCGATTGACCACGGTTTCGAGCAGCGTCATGGCCCAGCGCCGCTCGAAGTGCTGTTCGGGGGTGACGCTGTCGGCGGGTTCCCGGCTATAGCGGGTCTCCGCGGTGTCGAACTCGAGCGGGAGCAAAGGCGCGCCGCCCCCGCGCTTCTGGGCCCGGGCTTTGTCCCATTCGTTGGCGAGGAAGTGATTCATGGCCGAGAGCAGGAAAGTGCGAAAGCGGCCTTTATCGCGGTCGGCGTTGCCAACCCAATGGTGCTCCAGAAACCGCGCGAAGAACTCCTGGGTCAGGTCTTCGGCGTCGGGCGGGGAGTAATTGCGCCGGCGCACGTAGGCGTAAAGGGGATACCAGTAGGCCTGGCACAGCTTTGCCAGCGCTTGCCGGGCGCGGATGGTGTCGCGGCCCGCGGCGGTCAGCACGACCGACCAGTGAGTCGTAAGGAAGGCCGGCGAACGGGGCAACGAGTCCCCAGGACCGGTCGTTTCAGAGGCTGAGGTTGGTTCTGAAGCGCTCACCAGCGCGGAGGCTAGCGGGCCGCAGCCAGAGCGCAAGCGGTCACTTTGGTTGCGGCAGGGCTGCCCGAAGGTCCGGCGGGTTGCAGCCGAAGCAAAGCCTCCGGCCATGAAATCCGAAATCCCGCGGCCGGACCGGTGCCCTTGCAAAGTTTGCCGCGGCCCATTATCGTCCCCGAAGCAAGATTCTTTGCGCGATATGAAACAACGTTTGCTCTACGGGGTGGTGTTAGCCGCATTGGCCGTGAACCTGCTGATCGGCGCCCACGTTTATCTGACCTCCGCCCAGGCCGCGGAGAAGGATTCCGCCTACCCCAGCCTCGAGCTGTTCTCTTACGTGATGGAGAAGGTGCGCACGGATTACGTGGATGGGCAGAACCTCAAGTATAAGGATTTGGTTGGCGCCGCCCTCAAGGGCATGCTCAGCACCCTCGACCCGCACAGCGAGTTCATGGAGGCGGACAAATACAAGGAGCTACAGAACGACACCCAGGGGGCGTTCGGCGGTCTGGGCATCGTGATCTCGATGCGGGACAACTTCATCACCGTGGTCGCCCCGATGGACGACAGCCCCGGCTTCAAGGCGGGCATTCTGTCCGGGGACCGCATTGTCAAGATTAACGGCAAGAGCACCGAGCGGATGAGCCTGCAGGACGCGGTCAAGTACCTGCGCGGCGAGCCCGGCACCGAAGTGAAACTCTCCCTCCTGCGCCCCTCCTCCGGCCGCGTCAAGGATTACAAGCTCACCCGCGCCGTCATCAACGTTGACATGGTCAAGGACATCAACGGCAAGAAGGAGTTCCCGCTCGACAACACCAAGATCGGCTACATCCGGTTGGTGCAGTTCGGCGAGAAGACCAGCGCTGACCTCGAGGCCGCCATCAACAAGCTCAAGGCCCAGGGCATGCAGGCGCTGGTGCTGGATTTGCGCTGGAACCCGGGCGGGCTGCTGGAGCAGGCGGTGGATGTCTGCGAGAAGTTCCTGCCGCGGGGCAACCTGGTGGTCACCACCGAAGGCCGCAACCCCAACCAGAATATCGCGCGCAAGGCGCGGGGCCACGGCGATGAGCTGAAAAACATGCCGATGGTAGTGCTGGTCAACCTGGGCAGCGCCAGCGCGTCGGAAATTGTCGCCGGCTGCCTCCAGGACTCGAAGCGGGCGATCGTCCTGGGCGAGAAGACCTTCGGCAAAGGCTCGGTGCAGAGCATCCTGCCGCTGGCCGACGGCTCCGCCGTGCGGCTCACCACGGCCAAGTACTATACCCCCAGCCACAAGGTCATCCACGAGGAAGGCATTACCCCGGACATCATCGTGCCGTTGACGGATGAGCAGGAGCGGGACATTCAGCTCAAACAGGCCCCCGGCGGAATTCAGGGGCTCGAGGAAGCGGATCGCGAGCGCGTCCTGAACAGCCGCGACCCGCAGCTCGACCGCGCGATAGATTTGCTCAAAGGCATCACCCTGTTCACCCAGCGCGCCCCCGTGCCGGACGAGCGCGTGGCCAAATCCGGGAAGATGGCGGCGAAGTGAGCACACCTCCCGCTGTGTTAGAAAGTGAGCCTGGGAGGGCGAGCGTCCCCGCGAGCCCACACTGCGCGGAACATCGGCCGCGAAATCAGGGCTCGCGGGGACGCCCGCCCTCCCATCGGCGGACTATGCGACTGCTCGAATGCCCGGTCGAGACCTTCGCCCCTCTCAGCCATGCCGCTGTTGGCTATCGAAACATCGTGTGACGAAACCACCGCGGCGGTCGTGCAGCAGGGCCGCGTGCTGTCCAACGTCGTCTCGTCGCAGGTTCAGCTCCACGCCGAATACGGCGGCGTCGTGCCCGAGCTGGCGGCGCGGGAGCATCTGCGGAACCTGATGCCGGTCGCGCGGCTTGCCCTGAGCCAAGCCGCGGTCGCCGTCGGCCAGCTCGACGCCGTCGCCGCCACGCGCGGGCCGGGCCTGCCCAGCGCGCTGCTGATCGGCTTCAAGGCGGCCCAGGCGGCCGCCTTTGTTCTGGGACGGCCCTTTTTCGGCATTCATCACCACGAAGCCCACCTCTATTCACCTTGGATTCAGGGCCAACCGCCGGCCGCCGATTTTGCCGACTTCCAGCCCAACGTCTCGCTGATTGTCAGCGGCGGGCACACCCTCCTCGTCCACGTCCGGGCCGAACTGGATCACCACCTGCTCGGCTCGACCGTGGACGATGCCGCCGGCGAATGCTTCGACAAGGCCGGCAAGCTGCTCGGACTGCCCTACCCCGCCGGACCGGAGATTGATCGCCTGGCCGAAGGGGGGAACCCCAGGGCTTTTGATTTCCCCAGGCCCATGCGGGACGATCCCCATGACGACTTCAGCTTCAGCGGGTTGAAAACCTCCGTGCGCTATTTCCTGCGCGACCATCCCGAATTGCTGAACGACGCGCAGCGCGTGCGCGACTTATGCGCCAGCGTTCAGGCCGCCATCGTCGAGGTGCTCGTCACCAAGACCATCCGCGCAGCCCGGCGCCTCCGTGTCAGTTGGGTAACCGCCTCGGGCGGCGTCACCTGCAACCGCGCCCTCCGCCAGAGCCTCGCCGCCGCGTGCGCCCGCGAGCGGCTCACGCTCCGGCTGGCCGATAAAGCCCTCTGCACCGACAACGCCGCCATGATCGGCATCCTGGCAGAGCGGAAGCTGCGGTTTCAAACCGAGGTCACCCCTCGCGACGCGGACATCCTTCCGAACTGGGAGCTGGGATAAACTCCCAGCCGGCGCTCACGGATGGCCTTCCGAGCCGCGGCTCTTCTGGACAAACTCACTGATCGCCTCAGCCGCCAGCGCGTGGGCCCGCGCGTTCGGATGAGCATCATGCGCATTGACCGTGAGCGTCTCGCCGCGGTGCGCCTCGTAAAGGGCCAGCAAGTCGAGGTGCGGCACCCCAAGTTGCTTCCAGAACGCGTCCAGCTTGGCGTGCACGGAGCGAAACTCGTAGCGCGGCCCCAGGTGCTGCAGGAAAGGGAACGTCACGACCAGGAAATGACCGCCATGGCTTTCCACCAACTCGCGCAGGGTCTTCAGCCGACGTTGCTGCTGTTCCCAGAGCAGGCCATCGTAATGCTGTAGCATGGATTGGCAGTAGTTGGACATGTCCGGATTGAGGCGGGCTTTAAACCGATAATAGCAGGTATCCAGGAAGTAACTGTGCCGGATGAGGAAAGCTGGGGGCGGGGCTGACCGAATCTGCTCGTTCATCGCCTTCCACTCGGGCGAAAGATCGCCAATGTCGTTGAGCGTGTAAACCAGCACTACGGTGTCAAACTGATAGCCCTTGGCGATCAGGCCCTCCACCAGTTGGAGGTGGTGGCTCGTGTCATAGCCCAGGTCGGCCCAAACGTGCACCTCCTCCTCCCCGCGGTTGCGAATGCGGTTGGCGAACCGCTCCTCCACGTCCACCACGCCATGACCCGCCGTGAAGGAATCGCCCAGCAAGGTGATCCGCCGTTTGCCGGGCGCACGCCACAGCGGGTAAGTCGTCACGCTGTCCCGATACCCCATCTGGTTCAACTTCCAGTGTCGCTGAAACCACCGCGTGTTGATCCGCGTGCGCCCGAAGGAGTCCGTCGTGTCCACCCCGAACCGATAGTAGGTTTCCATCCCCGCCAGCACGAGCGCAGCCAGGAAGACGAACAGCACAAGGTTGGCCCAGACCACCACCCTCCCTCGCTTGGGCCGACCGGCCCGCCCCCAGCAACGCACCAGCCAGAGCAGCAGACCGCCGCTGACAAACGGCAAGGCCACCAACACCGCGTAGATCAGGTTATCTCCCCAATTCTCGATGGCGCTCATGCTGCGAGGCGCAGGCTATGGGGCCGCACGGCGCCAGGTCAAACCCAATCGGCTCGGCAACTCTTTCACGCCTTGCACAACTCCCGGCAGCCCTGCATGATGCGATGGCGTGATGACAGCAAGCAGGAACAAAACCTTCCAGTCGGCCCTTGTTTGCGCCCTGCTGGTATCCGCCACCGTGGCCACCTACTGGCCCGTAACGCACGCCGAGTTCATCAACTACGACGACCCAGCCTATATCATCCGCAATCCAAACGTCCTGTCGGGTGTCACCTGGGAAGGCGTGCAATGGGCGTTCAGCCAGATCCACGGCGAGCGAACCTACTGGCATCCGCTGACGTGGCTTTCGCACATGCTGGATTGCCAGCTATTCGGCGTGAAGCCGGGGGCCCATCATGCCGTGAACCTACTGTTACACACGCTGAACACCATGCTGGTGTTTCTGGTTTTTTTGCAGATGACGCGCGCGCCGTGGCGCTGCGCCGTGTTGGCCGGGTTCTTTGCCCTCCACCCGTTGCAGGTGGATACAGTCGCGTGGGTCGCCGAGCGCAAGAATCTGCTGGCCACCCTTTTCGGATTGCTGACCATCTGGGCCTACGCCTCGTATGTGAAAGCAGAAGGAAGAAGGCGGGAGGAAGAAAGCAGAAAGCAGAAAGCAGAAAGCAGAAAGCCGCAGCCAATTTCACGTCCACCCTCAGAAGTCCACCCTTTGCAGTCCTGGTACGGAGGACGGGTGCTACGGAGGACGGGTTGCACGTTTCTCGTTTCACGTCTCTCGTCTCTCGCCTGTGTCCTCTATCTCCTATCGCTGTGCTTCTTCGCCCTGGGTTTGATGTGCAAACCGGTGCTGATCACCCTGCCCTTCGTGTTGCTGCTGCTCGATTACTGGCCCTTGAGCCGCTTCCAACGCAACACTCAAAGCTCAACCCTCAGGACGCTCCTCCCCCTCGTCCGGGAGAAAATCCCCTTCCTCTTAATGGCCGCCACCTCGGGCGTGATTACGATTCTTGCCCACCGCGGCCTGGGGATGCTCGAGGCCGCCTCGACGCGGCCTCTGGGATTTCGCATTGAGAATGCCCTCGTATCCTACGGGCGTTACCTGGGGAAGACGCTCTGGCCGTCGAAGCTCGCGATCTTCTACCCGCTGCCGGACGCTTGGCCAAGCTGGACCGTGGCACTCTCCGGCGTGCTGCTGCTTGCGGCATCGGCCCTGGCGCTGGGAGTTGCACGACGTCGTCCCTATCTGTTCGTGGGCTGGTTCTGGTTTGTCGGGGTCCTGGTTCCGTTTATTGGGCTGATGCAGGTGGGAACGCAGGCTATGGCTGATCGTTTTGCCTATTTGCCGTTGGTCGGACTGTTTCTCGCCCTGGTCTGGACGGTCGCAGAATCATCCCGCCGATGGCCCGATCGGTCCAGAATCCTGCGTGGCGCGGCGATCCTGCTCCTGCTGCTGTGCGCCGTGCTCAGCCGCCGGCAGGTCGCGCACTGGCGAGACAGCATCACGGTGTTTGAGCATGCCCTGACCGTGACTGCCGGCAACTACCTTGCCCACCACAACCTGGGGGAGGCGCTCGCGAAAAAGGGTCGCATTGAAGAAGCCAGGTCGCACTTAACCGCCGCCATGCAATTGCAGCCATCGGTTCCCGAGACGCATTATGAACTGGGGCAGGCTCTCTTGAAGCAGGAACGCACCAGCGAAGCCGTTGAGCAATACCGTGAGGCCTTGCGCCTCCGTCCCGACTGGGCCGGCGTCCTCAACAACCTGGCCTGGCTGCTGGCCACCCATCCGCGCGCTGAGTTCCGCAACGGTCCGGAAGCGGTCCCGCTGGCCGAGCGCGCTTGCCAACTGACCGGCGGCGCCAATCCCGCGATGCTCGCCACGCTGGCCGCTGCGTATGCCGAGGCAGGCCGCTTCGCCGACGCGGTCAGCACCCAGCAGAAGGTTTGCGACCTGGCTGCGGCTCAGGGACCGAGCGCTCAGCTTGACTTATTCCAGCGCCGCCTGGAACTGTTTCGCTCCGGACATGCCTACCACCGACCCTGAAGTCGCCTCCCGGCGGGTCAGGCTGTGGCTCTGCCTCGCGCTGGCCGCGGCCACTGTCGCCGCCTACTGGCCGGTGAGACGCGCCGACTTCATCACGTGCGATGACATGGACTACGTGGCCGAAAACCAGGCGGTGCTGCAGGGTTTGACCTGGCCGGGGGTAGTTTGGGCGCTGCGAACGGGCCACGCCGGCAACTGGCATCCGCTGACCTGGCTGTCCCACATGGTGGACGTGCAGCTTTTCGGTGCACAGCCCGGACCGCATCACCTGGTGAACGTGTCCCTCCACATCGCCAACACTTTGGTTGTCTTGCTCCTGTTCCAGAGCATGACCGGGGCGCGGTGGCGCAGCGTGTTCGTGGCCGCGCTCTTCGCCCTGCACCCGTCGCACGTCGAATCGGTCGCTTGGGTGGCCGAGCGCAAGGACGTGTTAAGCACGTTCTTCGGCCTGCTGGCCATTTGGGCCTACGCCGCGTATGTGAAGGCAGCAGGAAGAATGCAGAGGGAAGAAAGCAGAAAGCAGAAAGCAGAAAGCGGAAACCAGCAGCCAGTTTCACGTTTCACGCTTCACCCCTCACGTTTCTACCTCCTTTCCCTCTTGCTCTTCACGCTGAGCCTCATGAGCAAGCCCATGCTGGTCACCCTGCCCTGCCTCTTGCTCCTGCTCGACTACTGGCCCCTGAACCGGCTTCAACTCAAGACTCAAGACTCAAGACTCAAGACTCTCCTCCCTTTGCTTCGGGAGAAGCTTCCCTATCTCGCCCTGGCCGCCGTCTCGAGTACGATCACCGTGATAGTCCAAAACCAGGGCCATGCGCTATTGTCAGTCGAAACTATCTCGATCGCGCCGCGAGTCGCTAATGCCCTGGTGTCCTATGTGCGTTACCTCGGCAAAGCGGTGTGGCCCAGTCATCTGGCCCTCCCGTATCCGTATCCGGGTACTTGGCCGCTGTCCACGATCCTGCTGGCGGCGATGGTGCTGGCCGGCGTGTCCTTCGTAGGGTTGCGGCTGGCGCGCAGCCGGCCCTACGTGGCCGTCGGCTGGTTCTGGTTTCTGGGCACCCTGGTGCCGGTCATCGGCCTGGTGCAGGTTGGCTCGCAAGCTTTGGCGGATCGTTACACCTACGTTCCTTTGATCGGCCTCTCGGTGCTGGTCGCCTGGCTGGTGCCTGATCTGCTGCGGACTTGGCGATATCGCCAAGTCGCGCTGGGGATGGTCGGCTCGGCCGTCATTCTCGCCTGCCTGGGGCGAACCAGAGTCCAGGCCGGCTACTGGCAAGACAGTGAGACTCTATTCCGACACTCGTTGGCGGTGACTAGCGGCAATGCCATGGCCCATGCCTGCCTGGGCACCGCATTCGTGAATCAGAACCGCGAGGCAGATGCGCTGACCGAGTTCTCGCGCGCCTTGACCCTCAGACCGGCTTTCGTTAAACCCCTGTCCGCTATGGCCGAAGCCTTTTGCGCCGCTGAACGACTGGATATGGCGGCTGCCGTGTTCAGGAGAGTATTGGAAGCAACACCCAATGATGTGGCGATCCACTGCCGGCTGGGGTCGGCGGTGGCACAGCAAGGCAATCTGGACGAAGCGATTGCGCATTACGAGGCCGCCCTCCGGCTGGATCCGCAGTACGCGCCGGCGCAGACCAACCTGGCGGCGGCCCGGGCCCGCCGCCAGTCGCAGTAGGATCACCCCAGAGATGCCTGCGATCGCCTCTGAAGTCACCTCCTGGCGGGCAAAGCTCTGGATTTGCCTCGCGCTGGCGCTTGTCATCTGGGCGGTCTATTGGCCGGTCCGGCGGTACGAGTTCATCAACTACGACGACCCCACCTACGTGACCGAGAACCAACATGTCTTGCCGGGGTTGACCGGGGAAGGAATGGGTTGGGCGTTCAGCCGGCTCCACGGTGAGCGGACCTACTGGCATCCGCTGACGTGGATTTCGCACATGGTGGATTGCCAGGTCTTCGGTCTCAAACCGGCCGGCCATCACCTCATGAACGTGTTGTTCCACCTGCTCAACACCCTGCTGGTCTTCTTGGTGTTCCTACGGCTGACCGGCGCCGGCTGGCGGTGCGCGGTGCTGGCGGGTCTCTTTGCGCTCCACCCGTTGCAGGTGGACACCGTGGCGTGGGTGGCGGAGCGCAAGAATCTGCTCAGCACGCTCTTCGGCTTGCTCGCAATCTGGGCCTACGCCTCATATGCGAAGGCAGCAGGAAAAATGCAGAGGGAACAAAGCAGAAAGCAGAAAGCGGAAAGCAGAAACCAGCAGCCAATTTCACGTCTCACGTTTCCCGCTTCACGTTTCTACCTCCTATCTCTCCTCCTGTTCGCCCTCAGCCTGATGAGTAAGCCCATGCTCGTAACGCTCCCCTTCCTCTTGCTGCTGCTGGACTACTGGCCCCTGGGAAGGAATGCGGAGTCGGAGACGGGTGGCATAGCGCCGGGGTGGACCCTGCCTTGGACGAGGCTGGTCTGGGAGAAGCTGCCGTTTGTGGTACTGGCGGCCGGTTCGAGCCTGGTCACCATCCTGGCCCACCGCGGCCTGGGGATGCTCGAGCCCGGCTCAATACCGCCGCTGGGGTTTCGCCTCGCAAACGCTTTGGTGTCCTATGCGCGCTACCTGGGCAACGCGCTTTGGCCCTCGAAGCTCGCCGTCTTCTACCCGCTCCCGGCGGCCTGGCCGCTCTGGACCGTGGCCGCTTCCGCTGTGCTGCTGCTGGCGGCAACGGCGCTGGCGATCGCAACCATGCGCAGTCGTCCCTATCTGTTCGTCGGCTGGTTCTGGTTTGTCGGGATGCTGGTGCCCTGCATCGGCCTGATCCAGGCTGGCGCGCAAGCCCTGGCCGATCGCTTCGCCTATCTGCCGCTGGTCGGATTGTTTATCGCCCTAGTCTGGACCGTGGCAGAATGGTCTCGCCGGTGGCCACACCGGTCGAGAGTCCTCTCCTTCGGGGCCGTCGTCCTCCTCCTCCTGTGTGCCAGCCTCGCCCGCACGCAGGTGGCGCATTGGCAAAACACCGAGACGCTGTTCCGGCACGCGCTCGCCGTGACGGAGGGCAATTTCCTCGCGCACGGCAAACTGGGCGAGGCGCTGGCCGCCAGCGGTAGGTTGCCGGAAGCCGAGGCTGAGTTCGGCGAGGCCATCAGGATCCACCAGGCCTACTTTCCGATCCTGTGCTCCCTGGCTGGCCGGTTAAGGGCGAGCGGCAAGTCCGAGGCCGCTCTGAGCCTGTTCGGCCAGGCGGTCCGGTTGCGCCCGCAGGACGCCACGGCTCGCTACAACCTGGCCATCGCTTTGGCGGACCAGCAAAGAGTCAGCGAGGCCATTGCGCAATGCAACGAAGCGCTCCGCCTCGACCCTGACCTGGCGCCGGCCCACAACAACCTGGCGAGCCTGCTCCTCGATCAGGGCAAGGCCGCGGATGGACTGACGCATGCCCTGGCCGCCCTCCGTCTCAAGCCGGATCTCCCCCAGGCCCACTTTAACGCCGGCAATGCGTTGTTTCTCCAAGAGAAATTCGCCGACGCCGTGGCCCATTACGCCGCCGCGGCCAGGCTCGATCCCGGGCATGCTGGAGTCCGGTTGAACCTGGGCAAAGCGCTGATAAACCAGAACAAGTTCGAAGAAGCCATACCCCACCTCGAGGAAGCCGCGCGGATCCAGCCCGGGAATGCCGAGCCACATCAGGTCCTCGCCGCCATCTACTCGTCGTCAAAGCGGGCCAAGGAGGCAACCCAAGCGTATGCCACCGCATTGGGCCTCGATCCGGATTGGGCGGAAGGCCTGAACAGCCTGGCCTGGCTGCGCGCCACCCATACCAACTCGGCAATACGGGACGGGGCGCAGGCCGTGCAACTGGCCATGCGCGCGTGTAATCTGACCGGCAGCACCAACGCCGCTTTCCTGGAAACCCTCGCCGCTGCCTATGCCCAGGCCGGCATGTTTGCGGAGGCCGTCAGCTATCAGCAGATGGCCCACGACGTCGCGACCGCCCAAGGCCAGGATAACCAGGCAGCGCTCGCCCGACACCGGCTCGAGCTGTACCGCTCCCAACAACCCTTCCGCGAACCTTAGAGATGCACACGAGTCTACCAGCGCTGGCTTGAACTGTTTCGCTCCGGACATGCTTACCATCAAACCTGAACTTAGTTCTTCCCGGGCCAGGCTGTGGATTTGTCTCGGCCTGGTGGCTGCCACGCTGGCCGTCTATTGGCCGGTGGCGCGCTTCGCGTTCATCAACTTTGACGACCCGGACTACGTCTCGGAGAATCCACAGGTCTTGTCGGGCTTGACCTGGCAGGGCGTGAGCTGGGCCTTCCAGACGGGCCACTCCGCCAACTGGCATCCCTTGACCTGGCTCTCACACATGCTGGACGTCCAGCTCTTCGGGCTGCAGCCCGGACTCCACCACCTGGTCAACCTGCTCTTCCACACCGCCAATACCCTCCTGCTGTTCCTGCTCCTTCAAGGCCTCACCCGGGCCCCCTGGCGCAGCGCCTTTGTCGCCGCCCTCTTTGCCGTTCATCCCCTCCACGTGGAATCCGTCGCCTGGGTCGCCGAGCGTAAGGATGTCCTCAGCACATTCTTCGGCCTGCTAGCCATCTGGGCTTACGCACGCTGGGTGGGCGAGTCCAAAGTCCAGAAGTGCCGAAGTCCGAAGTCACGGGAGCTCCGGCCACGCAACCCGCAACCCGCACCTCGCAGCCCCTTTCACGTTTCACGTTTCACGCTTCACGCTTCTACCTCCTCTCGCTCCTCCTGTTCGCCCTCAGCCTGCTGAGCAAGCCCATGCTGGTCACCCTGCCCTGCCTCTTGCTCCTGCTCGACTACTGGCCCCTGAACCGGCTTCAGCTCGAGACTCAAGACTCCAGACTCCAGACTCCAGACTCAAGGCTCAAGACTCTCCTGCCCTTGTTCCGGGAGAAGCTCCCCTATCTTGCCCTGGCCGCCGTTTCGAGCGCGATCACCGTGCTGGCCCAGAAATCCGGCCAGGCGCTGCTGTCGGTTGATGCCCTCCCGCTCTGGTCGCGATTGGCTAATGCCCTGGTGTCCTACGTTCGTTACCTCGGCAAAGCGGTGTGGCCCAGCCATTTGGCCCTGCCGTACCCGTATCCGGGGTCCTGGCCAGTGGCCACGGTCCTGCTGGCGGCGCTGGCGCTGGCAGTCGTCTCCTTCCTCGCCTTGCGGTGCGCCCGCAGTCGGCCGTACTTGGCCGTGGGTTGGTTCTGGTTCGTTGGCACGCTGGTGCCGGTGATTGGACTGGTCCAGGTTGGGCCGCAAGCTCTGGCCGATCGCTACACCTACTTCCCCCTGATTGGGCTGTTTGTCCTGATTGTTTGGCTGGTGCCCTCATGGCTGGGTCAGTGGCGGCATCGCCACGTTGCGCTGGCGGCGCTCAGTTCACTGGTCATCCTCCTCTGCCTGGGGCGGGCGTGGGTCCAGGTCAGCTACTGGAAAGACAGCGAAGTCCTCTTCCGCCACGCACTGGCGGTGACGTCCAACAACTATGTGGCGCACGACAACCTGGGTGACGCGCTCGCCACCCGGGGCAAGCGCGACGCAGCCCGAGCTGAGTTCGCGGCCGGCATGAAGATCAAGCCGGGCTTTGCCCATCCCTATTCCAACCTGGCGAAACTTGCGCATGAAGAGGGCAAGTTCGACCTGGCCGCCGACTGGTTCAGCAAAGCCCTCAAGCTGCGCCCGGATGATCCCGAGATTCACGCGAACCTGGCGGCAACTCTGGCCAGCCAGAACCGCCCGGACGAAGCCGCCGCCCATTACCTCGAAGCCATCCGCCTCCAGCCCGGCCGCGTGCAAGCGCACAGCGATCTCGCCCACCTGCTGCTCACCCAAGGCAAGCTGCAGCCGGCGGTGGAGCGCGGTCTGGAGGCCCTGCGCCTGAAACCGGACTCTCCGCAAACCCACTTCGACGTCGGCAATGCTCTGCTGCTCCAAGGCAAACTTGAGCCCGCCTCCGTCCATTACCGAGCCGCACTCAAGTCCGCGCCCAATTCAGCCGGACTCCGGATGAATCTTGGCAAAGCCCTCGCCGGCCTGAATGAGTTCGCCGAAGCCGAGGCCCAGATCCGTGAAGCCTTGCGCCTCCAGCCCGACAACCCCGACGCCCATCAGGTCCTCGCCACGATCTATAAGAGCCAGAACCGCCCGCGTGAGGCCCGTTCCCAATACGAGGCCGCCCTCCGCCTGGTCCCGGACTGGCCGGAAGTGCTCAACAACCTGGCCTGGCTGCTGGCGACCCATCCAACCGCTGCGGCGCGGGACGGTACCCAGGCCGTTCCACTGGCTGAGCGCGCCTGCCACTTGACCGGCTCCACTAATCTCTGGCTGCTCTCGACCCTGGCGGCCGCTTACGCCGAGGCAGGGCGTTTCCCCGAAGCGGTCAGCACCCAGCAGAAAGCCTGCGACCTCGCCGCGGCCCAGGGACAGACCGGCCCCGCAGCCTCACTTGGAACTCGGCTGGAACTCTATCGTGCCGGACAGCCTTACCACCTCCCCGAACCCGGAGCCACCCGGCCCTGACCACGGCGTCACTGCTGCAAGTACTTGGCCACTGCCTCGCCCCGAGAATGCACGTGGAGCTTGCCGTAAATCCCCTTAATATGCACGCGCACCGTGTCAATGCTGACCGTGAGCAGATTGGCGATCTCTTTGTAAGGGACTCCCCGCGCCAGGTGTTCCAGCACCTCCCGTTCCCGGCTCGAGAGCTTCTCCATCTCGCCCTTGGCCCCGCCGCGCTGATTGAAATACTGCACGACCTTGCGCGCGATATGCCCCGTCATGGGCGAGTTGCCGCGATGCACATCGGCAATCGCCTCAAGGATTTCCGCTTGCGGCGTCCGCTTCAATAAATAGCCGCTCGCCCCGGCCAGCAACGAGTTGAAGATCTTGTCGCTGTCCTCATACACCGTCAGCATCAGGATCTGCGCGGAAGGAACGCGGGACTTGAGTTGCCGCACACATTCGATGCCGTTCATCTTTGGCAGGTTGATGTCCATCAGCACCACATCCGGCAGCCGCCCCGGCAACTGCGCCACCGCCTCCTCCCCCGTCCGGTAACTCCCCACGCAGGCAAACCCTTCGGTCTGCGTAATCCGCGTCGCCAGATTCTCCCGAATCCAGGCGTCATCTTCGATGATGGAAACCTTAATGGCCATAGACACTAGCTCAGCCCTATTCTTTCACCTTCCGCAACCCGCCGCAATCGCATGAATATGTGTATGCGCAGGGGTGCATCAAGTTCCCGATTTCACCCAGCGAGGTGGCGAGGTTTCGCCGAAACGTCCATGTTTGGGCCAGTGCCGACGCCTCGGCGAGGCGTCCCTACCTGACCGGCGCGCCTTCCATCGTGCTTGATGCAGCCCTGGCGTATGCCCCTCACGCGGCCCCCGCTTCCATCCGGACGCACGTGCCGCGGCCCGGCTCGCTTTCCAGTTCCAGGCGCCCGCCAATTTGCTCCAGCCTTCGGTTCATGTTCCCCAGACCCTCTCCCTTCGCGCGCGCCTCGCTCACCAAAAAGCCGCGGCCATTGTCGCGGATCGTGATCGTCATCCGCCCGTCCGTCACGCCCAGGCCAACCCGCACTTCCGTCGCCTGCGCGTGCTTCAACGCGTTGTTCAACGCTTCCTTCACCGCCATGAACAGGTTGTGGCGCACCTCCGTGGACACCGCCCGGTCGGGCAACTGCGCCGGCACATCCAGCCGGCAACTGACGCCGGTGTCCTGAAAATACTCTTGCGCGTACCGGAGTACGTAGTTGGCCAGATGGTCCAGCGTGTCGTTCTTGGGATTGATGGTCCAAACGATTTCATCCATCGCCTGCGTGATCTCCCGGACCGTCTTGAAAATGTTCCGCACGTGCGGCTTGCTCGGGTCGCTGTCCGCCGTCTCGCGGTCCACCAACTCTGTCACCATCGCCACCTTCGTCAGCCGCGCGCCCACGTCATCATGCAGGTTGGCCGCGATCTGAATCCGCAGCCGTTCCAAAGCCCGCAGCCGCGTCACCCGTAGCCGGTAGAGGAGGACCAGCAACAGCCCCGCAACCCCTCCGATCGCCAGCTTGAATGCCCATGTCTGCCAGTAATGCGGCGTGAGCACCAGCATCAGCGTCGCGCCCGTCTCATTCCACACCCCATCATTGTTCGAGCCGATCACCTGAAAATGATACGTCCCGGGCAGAAGATTGTTGTACGCCGCCGACCGCCGGCCGCCGGCGTCCACCCACCCGGCATCCACTCCCTTCAGCCAGTACCTGAACCGGTTCTTCTCCGGCGCCTGAAAGCTTAATGCCGTGTACTGGATCTCGATGCTGCCGCGGCCGGGCGGAACCCTTAGGCTCAACGACTCGCTCGCCGCCAGACGCTCCGACCGCAGCGGCACCCCGTCGGCCGTCACCTCCTCAATCAACACCGGCGGGGGCCGGCCATTGGTCTTGAGCCCAGGCTCCACCGCCACCACGCCCCGGATGGTCGGAAACCACAGCCGCCCGTCTTGACCTTTCCACCCCGCCGGCTTGGCCACCCCATTGCATTGCACGCTCGGCAGCCCGTCCCCCCGCCCAAAGGCGGTGCAGGTAATCCCCTTCCTCGCCCCCCGATCCAGGTCCTCCAGTTGTTTCTTCCTCACCCGAAAAAGGCCCTTCCGACAGCTCATCCAGAAGTGCCCGAAATCGTCCTCTACGATCTCATAGACCTCATCGCTGAACAGACCCTCTTTGCTGGTAAACGCCCGGAACTTGCCACCCCGGTAGCGGTTCAGCCCCCCGCCCTTGGTGCCGATCCAAAGCGTTGCCTCGCCGTCCTCGTAAAGCGCATCCACCGCGTTGTGCGACAGACCTTCCCGCGTCGTGTAATTGGTGAATCGCCCCTCCCGCCACCGGCTCAACCCGCCGTCCGTCCCAATCCACATTCCCCCCTCCCCGTCCTCGAGCAGCGCCAACACCATATTCCCCGCCAGTCCGTTGGCGGTGGTGTAGGTCTCGAACTTGCCCTCCCGGTAAACATTCAATCCCTGGCTCGTGCCGATCCACAGCCTCCCTTGCTGGTCTTCGTGTATGGCCCGGATCGCCGCCTGAATCAGGCCCGGTTGCCGGGGGAAAAGATTCTTCGGCCCGTCTTTGAACCGCCGCAAGCCCCCGCCGTGGTCCATCCCCACCCACAGGCTGCCGTCCCGCCCTTGGTGCAGCGCCAAAACCAGATCGCGCGTCGGCCCGCCCTCCGCCCAATAGCCCGCCATCTCCCCGTCCTTGAACCGGTTCAAACCGCCGCCCCAGGTCCCGATCCAGATCGTCCCCGACCGGTCCTCGCACACCGACATCGCGTTGTTCTGCGTTAGCCCCTGTTGTGTCGTGTACGCCGTAAACCGCGCCGGGTTCAACTGATACAAGCCGTCCTGCGCCCCCACCCACAGATTACCCTCCCCATCCTCAAACAGTGTGTAAATCAAATCACCGAACACCCCTTCCCGGCTCCCCCGCCGAATCACCTTCCCGTCCACCATCCGCGCCACACCATGATAAGTTCCAATCCAGAGCTGGCCCCGCCGGTCCTCCAGGGCGCCGGTCACGATCCGGTCCGGCAGCCCCTCCGCCACGCCGTAGGTCACCACCTTCTCCCCCTCCACGCAATTCAGCCCTTCATTCGAACCCGTCCAAATCCGGCCGCGCCCGTCTTTGCATGCGAACTTCAACGCATTCGCCGGCGTTCCCGGCCGGATATTCAGGTTGCGGATGGTTCCCTCCTTGTCCAGCCGGCTTAGTCCCCGCAGCGTCGCCACTCGCAGATTCCCCTGCTCGTCCTCGCACAGCCCCCGCACCGAGTTCGCCGCCAGCCCGTCTTTCTCGGTGAAGTTCCTGAACCTCCCCTCCTCGTATCGCGTCAAGCCGCCTTCGCTGCCGATCCACAGCGCGCCGTCCCGCCCCTCCCACAGGCACCGCACCTGGTTGCTCAGCAGGCCCTCGGCCTCCGAGAATCGTGTGAACTTGCCGTCCTTCAAACGCGCCAACCCATACCCCTCGCAACCAACCCAAAGGCTCCCGTCACGCCCCGGGCACAGCGCCGTGATCCACCCCTGCCGTATCTCCGCCGGCGCCGCTTCGCCCAGCGTCGCAAACCGCACCCCATCGAACCGCACCAACCCCTCGCGCGTGCCCACCCACAAATACCCCTCGCGGGTCTGGGTGATCGCATGCACCGAGTTCTGCGGCAGTCCGTCGTCGGTCTGCCAGGCACGAACGCCATACGGCATCACACCCTCCGACGCCCCCAAACCCGAAAACGTCGCCAGCCCGCCGAATACGGCCCACACAGCCGGTTTCAGCCCCGCCTGAGGCCCAACACAGCAACCGCCCCAACTCGATCAGAAACTGATGCCCGGACTGCTTCATGTATGCGGGCATAAGCCTACTCGCCCCCCTGTTGCCGCGTAAAACCAATTCCGCGCCTCACATGCTTATGTGAGGCAATCCCCGCCATAATTCCTGTTGACTCCTGCCCGCCTTTGTCTCAAAATGGCCGCAGTTGTACGGGTCACCAGACTCGTTTCAGTCACAGACATAACTAATAGCAATAGACCAACTCCTACTATGCATAAATCCAAATCCCCGCCCCGGCTCAGCCTGCTCCTCGCAGTCCTGGCTCTCCTCGCCTTCGGCGCCGCTTCGGCTTGGGCCGACGACGTCGTCGTTACCTCCACCCTTGACTCCAACGGTACATCTGCAAGCGTGCCCGCCCTCATGCTGCGCCAACCTCGGCACAACCACGACTTCATCAAGCTATGCCATCGTGTCGCCGAACGGCCCCACTCCGAGGAAGTCCCGAATGGGCATCGTCACCACCGCCACGTGGGAAGTCGAGCCGACGTTGGCCAATGTCAACGGCCCTTGGCCCTATAAAGTCTATGTGGCCAAAGGCACCACCGGCTCATGCCCCACAGATATCGTCGTGAGGATTACTGCCGTCAGCGGCTGTACCTTGGCGGACACCAACGACGTGGGACAGACTTCTATCGACACGCCTTATTTCCAGCGCCAATTCCTTAATAATTGGTACGCGGTCTGCATCATCAGCAACACCGCTGCCAATCCCAGGATCAAGTTCGAGTGGGTTTCCGGCGGCTTCAACCGCTGGTACATGGACGCGGTCCGGTTCGAATATATGGATCCTTGCGCCGGCGTTGCGCCCCAGCCCGGGGTCACTGGCCCGCTGGCGGCCGGCAGCAACTACGTCATGGTAACCAGCGTCGCCGCTGCGGCCACCAATATTACCGTCTATGCCAACCTGAGCACTCCAATCGCCGTCACCAACAAGGCCGATGGCTTTGGCAGCTCGACGGTGAAGGTATGGCTCACCTCTCCGAACCTGCTGAACAAAGGCGACACGATTACCGCCTCGATCCTCGCGACCAACTCGCTTGGAGACGTCTGCGCGAGCACGCCGGCGGTCTCCGGCCCGATCGTCGGCAGCGGCGGTCCCAAGATGATCATCTCACTGGGCTGTTCAGAAGAATACCAGCCTTGCCGGCCCGATCGGCACAGCCACCCCCAGCCCCGGCACTGACCTCCTCTACTGGGTCAAGGCCACCGCGACCGCTGGCGGCCTCTCCGCCACCGCACCCGTCGGCGGCTGGGAGACTCATTCCCAGCAAATGCTGGCAGACGATCTCTTTTCAATGGTCCGACCCGTGCATCGGCTGGCTCGGCAATGCCGCCTATACCGAAACCAATCCGCTTTGCCGTTCTGGAATCCCTCGCGATTGGCATTGATGACACCGACCTGGACAGCGGTCCCTACCTCGTCTATGTGGACAAGATCATGAACGGGAACGTCGTCCTCGCCGACTTCGAGTGCGATGCCGCTGGTAATGGCTATCCGAACGGCACGCCCAACATCAACTTCGCCAACGCCAATGGCACAGCCACCCCGGCCCCGGCTACCTTCCTCAGCAACCCCATGACCACGACGACCTCCACCAATGCGGCGTTTACGGGAACCAACTCCTGCCGTATCGAATGGCAGTTCGTGGACAATGCGAGCCATCCGCTGGGCGCGCCTCCTCATGAACAAGGCGCCGCTCATCTATCCGCAGGTGGACACCACCAAACCGGTCACCATGAGCGTGCTGGTGCTGCCCGCCGATGCTGACTTCGCTCACAGGTTCAACGGCGAGGTGAGCCAGATCACCAACTCGACGCCGCTCTGCTCCAGCGGCAACGTCACCATGGGTGTCACGGTCACTGGCTCAGGGTCGTACACTTATCTATGGTCCGATGCCGGCGGCCAGCTCCCCAGCGAGACCGCCCGAACCATGACCGTCCCTGTGGTCTCGATTAACCCTCCGTACACTGTAACGGTCAGTGATGGAACCTGTCCCGTGACCACGCCGGCCCTCAACCTGAACGCCTCGGTCCAGGCCGTGACCATCACGAGCATCAGCGGCACCACCATCACCTATGAGGGCGGTAACGGCTGCACGTTCCATCTCCTCAAGTCCACCGACATCACCCTCCCGTTGGCCAGTTGGACAGAGATAGCCACCAGTACCTGCCCTGCCCGGATCGTTCACCATCCCGACCGTGGGCACCGGCACGCCGGTGTTCTACCACATCTCGGCTACTGATCCGTAAACCGAAGCTTCGCTAACGAGCACGGTTCGATTCACAGGACCGGGTCCCCAGACCCGGTCCTTTTTTCTGTACTCCTCGCATGAATATGGGAGGACGCAGTCGAGGAATCATCATTGATCTCCTGTGCCGCTTGTGCAACGATGGCGCCCGCCGTAAGAGTCCGCCGACTCCGCTTGACCGAACACAGAACAACAATGGAAACCGAAAACTCAATTATGCGTAATTCCCCATCCACTGCTCTGGCCCGCCTGCTCTCCGCATTGCTGGTGCTTCTCGCCCTCGGCGCCGTGTCGCTCCGGGCCGAAGATGTCATCGTCACAGCCACCCTTGACTCCAACGGAACCTTAACCGCCTGCCCGCCGTCGTGCTGCGCCAGCCTCGGCACAACCACAACGTCCGCAACTTATTCAACGGCCACGCCCGCCGGCGTCGCTCCGCGCAAGAGCCGCTTCGGCACCACGAGCACCGCCACCTGGGAAGTCGAACCTACCTTGTTGCAAACCGGCATCGGCTACAAAGTCTATGTGTCCAAAGGCACCACCGGAACCTGCCCCACGGACATCCTCGTGGACGTTACGGCCGTCAGCGGCTGTGGCCTGGCAGACACCAACGGCGTTGCCCGGACTTTCATCCGCACGCCCTATTTTCAGCGCGCATTCCTTAACCAGTGGTATGCCGTCGCCATCATCACCAACACCGTGACCAATCCCAGGATTAAGTTCGCCTATGCGTCCGGCAGCTTTGACCGCTGGTACATGGACGAAGTGCGCTTTGAATCCCTGGATCCTTGCTCAGGCGTTGCTCCCCAGCCCGGCATCACCGGCCCGCTGGCCGCCGGCCAGACCTATGTCAAGGTGACCGGCGTGGTCCTGGGCGCCACCAATGTCACGGTTTACGCCAACCAGACCAATCAAATCGGCTCGACCAACTTTGCCGCCGGCTTTGCCGCCGGAACCCTCACGGTGCCCACCACCCCGCTGGTCAAAGGAGATAGCATCACCGCCACGCAGATCAAGCTCAACCCGGCCGGCGATCCTTGCTCCAGCCCACCGCCCACCTCCGGCCCGGTCGTCGGCGGCGGAGCCAACCCCAAGCTGATCCTGTCGCTGGGTTGTCAGAAGAACAACAGCCTCACCGGCCCGATCGGCACACCCACCCCCAGCCCCGGCACCGACACCCTCTACTGGGTCAAAGCCACCGACACCGCTGCCGGCCTCTCTGCCACCGCTCCTGTCGGCGGCTGGGAAGTCACCCCCGGCACCTGTTGGCAGACCCTCTACTTCAACTGGACCGACCCGTGCCTCAACTGGCAGAGCAGCGCCACTTATACTGAAGCCAATCCGTTTGCCGTGCTGGAATCCATCGCGATTGGCATTGATGGTAACGCCCTCGACAGCGGCCCCTATGATATCTACCTAGACAATATCATGAACGGGAATACCGTCCTCGCCGACTTCGAAGGCTACGCGAATGGCACAGCCAACGTCAATTTCGCCAACCCCAACGCCACAGCGACCCCAGCCCCGGGCTGCTTCCTCAGTGCCCCCATGTCCACCAAGATCGCCCAGAACAACGTCGCCTCCGGCACCAACTCCTGCCGGGTCCAGTTCCAGTTCACGGACGACTCGAACATTCGCTGGTGCCGGCTCCTCATGAGCAAGGCGCCCCTCATCTATCCGCAGGTTGACACCCGGCAGCCGGTGAGCGTCAGCGTGCTGCTCCTGCCCGTCGGCTCGGCGACCGGCCATTCGCTCGGCCAGATCGGCACCATGACCAACCAGACCAACTGCCTGGGCACCGCCCTCAGTCTGAGCGTCCCCACCAACGGCACCGGCTCCTACACTTTTGTCTGGAAGAAAGGCTCCAGTACCATTGCCGGCGCCACCGACCACGTTTACTCGAAGAGTTCGGTGGCCGCCGCCGACGCCGGCACCTATTCCTGCATCATCAGCGATGGCACCTGCAGCGTCACCAATAGCATGGTCCTGACCGTCCCGGCCGCCGTCACCATCGAAACCCAGCCCGCCGGCCCGGGCATTGCGGTCGCGATCGGTTCCGCCTGGACCTTCAGTGTGTCAGCGTACATTACCAACCTCTGCCCCTGCGCCAACACCCCCGCTCTGACCTATCAGTGGCGCCTCAATGGGGCCAACATCGCCGGCGCCACCGACACCTCCTACCCGTTGAGTTCCATCCAGTTGACCGATGCCGGGCTCTATACGGTCCTCGTCAGCAATACCTGCAACGCCGGCACCGCCACCAGCACCGCCGTCCAGTTGGCCGTTTACGATCCCGCCGTCACCCCGGTCGCCGCCAGTTGTGGCGCCCGCCCAAACGGCTTGCTTGGCCTTTATTGGACCAACCAAACCTCCGGCAACGCCTTCACCCTCAACGCGCCCACCTGGACCAACACCGATGCCACCGTCAACTTCAACTGGACCACCGGCGGCTTCAACACCGGCTTGTGGCCCGCCGGCACCAACTACTTCACCGCCCGCTGGTTCGGCCAGGTCCAGGCCCCCTACAACGGCCAAACCTACACCTTCTATGTCAAGTCCGATGACGGCGCCCGCCTGTGGGTCAACGGCCAGCTCCTGGTCAACCGTTGGTCCACCGGCTCGAGCGAATCCAGCGGCTCGATCGTACTCTCCTCCGGCGCCCCCGTGGATATCCTCCTCCACTACTTCGAGCAGACCAGCAGCGCCTCTGTCATCCTCTCCTGGAGCAGCCAGAGTTTGTACAAGGAGGTCATCCCCACCACCCAGTTGTGCGCCGCGCTCGACACCGACCCGGTGCCCCCGCTCATCTCCCTCAGCTCGCCCGTCAACAACACGACTGTCAACATCGGGGCCCCCGTCACCCTCACCGCGAGCGTCACGCCCTTCACTTCCACCATTGACAAAGTAGAGTTCTACAACAACGCCACCAACCTCATCGCCACCGCCAACTCCTCGCCCTACACCCAGAGCTGGACCCCGCCGGCTGGCGGCGTTTACAACATCACCGCCCGCGTCTATTACAATGGCGTCAGCACCCTCAACACCCCCTCCAACAAGCTGACCGTCTCGGTGCCGTCACTGATCATCAGCACCGGCGCGGGCAGTTGGCAGGTCGGCACCACTACCCTCAGCTACTCCGGCGGTGTCGGCTCGCGGTTCGTCCTCCTGGAGTCCGCGGACCCGGCCCTACCGCTGAGTTCCTGGACGTCGGTGAAGACCAACGACACCGGCACCCCGGGCGGCTTCACCATCCCGGCGGTGGGCACGGCGGCGCCGAAGTTCTATCGCGTGAGAAACGACTAACCGGCGGCTTCGGTTACCAAGCATAATCTTCCGGGCCGGGTCGCCAGACCCGGCCCTTTTCGATTCTGAAGATCCAGGCTGAAGATCCAGGCTTGACAGGCTCCGTCGGATCCATTAGGTTCGCCCTCAATTAAAGGGTCAGGAGACTCGTCTCGCTTATCAACAAAAATGAACGCAGCGAACCTGCGAATTCTCACTATGCGCAATTCCTCATCCCGTTCCCGCCGGCTGCTCCTCGCACTGCTGGCTCTCGTCGCCCCCCAGGCCGTGTTACTCCAGGCCGAGGATGTTATTATTACGGCCTGCCCTGACACCAGCGGGGCGGTCACGCCGTGCCCGCCCTCCTGCTGCTCCAACCTCGGGATATCAACGCTCTCAGCTTGGTATTCAAAGGCCATTCCCGCCGGCGTTGCTCCGCGGAAGAGCCGGTTCGGCATCTTCAGCGGCGCCACCTGGACCGTCACGCCCACGTTGGGGACCAGCCCGGGGGCGTACAGAGTCTATGTGTCCAAGGACGCTGCCAACGATTGCCCGACGGACCTCATCGTGCGAATCGTCGCCACCAGCGGTGGCACTTTGTACGACACCAACGGCGTCCCTGCACCATCGGGTGTTGACACCCCTGCGTTTCAGCAGGGCGCCTCGGTCAACGTTTGGACGCCGGTCTGCATCATCAACAATACCTCGGCCACGCCCAGCATCACCTTCTCCTACGTCTCCGGCGACGCTTCCAAGAAGTGGTACATGGACGAAGTGCGCTTTGAAAACCTCGGCGCCAGTCCGGCCACGCCGGCCAGGATCACCCGAGTTCTCTATGGCAATCCGATCATCATCTCCGGCACAGGACCCGTCAGCCATACCTTCGCGCTGGTGAGTTCCACGAACGCACAGAAAGCGCTGAACCAGTGGACGCCGGAACAAAGCGACATTAGTGGCACCGGCTCCTTCACCTTCAGCGTCCCGCCCGGCACCCAGAAGGCCAGGTTCTTCCGCGTCATCACCCAGTAATCCGAAGGTTTAGCTTGGGTGTTTTGATAGCTGGGGGCCACTTCGCTTTAGCACTGGGGGCTTCAGTCCGGCGCCAACGCGTGCTCGCTTAATTGGAGCATTCGCAATGCTGCATCCTCCCCCGGCCTTGTCCCACCCGTATCCCCCGCGTTGCCCCACCGTTCCCGGCTTTCCTTCCCCGCTCCCGCCCGCTACGCTGCCCCCATTGAAGCAGTTTATACAAATTCCCGTTCCCAGGTGTCTATTGGGGTGAACTTGTGAATGTTCCTGAGCCAGCCGGCTGGTGCGAAACCTTGTATCGCGCGAAGGCGTCCGAACTCATCCTCTACGGACGCGCCCTCGGCCTGTCTCATGGCGAAGCCGAGGACGTCCTGCAAGAGACGTTTGTGGCGCTGATGCAGCGGCCGCAGCCGCCGGAATTGCCTGAACATTACTGCGTGCGCAGCTTTCGCAACCGGGCTTTGAATTATCGCCGCAGCCTGTGGCGCCGGCTGACCCGCGAGCTGGAGTCCGCTCGCTGGTTCGAGCGCTCGCCCGCCGAAAACCCGGCGGAGCGCGCCGCCATGCGCGGCTTGGCGACCCTCCCGCCCGACCAGCGCGAGGTTATTGTGCTCAAGCTTTGGCATGACCACACTTTTGAAGCGATCGGCGAGCTGTTGGAAATCTCGCCGAACACCGCCGCGGGCCGTTACCGCTACGGCCTGCAGAAACTGAGAACCCTCCTGAAAGGAGAATCGTATGAACAAGATGACCGAGTGGGAGATGCAATTGCTCTCGTGGACGCCGCGCCGCCCCTCCCCGGGACTTGAACGCCGGCTTTTTGCCGCCAGCCCCGCCCTCGTGGCGGACGCCCTGCCAGCATTCCGTTTCGCCTGGCTGACGCCGGCGACCGCCGTGCTGGCGCTGCTCTGCGTCCTCTTCACCCAGCGCTACGTGGCAACCTTCTCCCCCGCCACCGCCGCCAGCCCCATGGTCGCCATGATCCTCAGCAACCAGAGCGCCCCCGCCTATCTGCCTGGCAGTTTTCAGCCCGAGCAAAACAACTTGCCGGTTAGCGCGTTCTCCTCCGCAAGCAGTCGCGCCGCGGCTCCTCGCACCCCCTCTCTTGCGCCCTCCCGGGCGAACCACCGGCCATGAGCGACGCAACCGCCAAGCCCCGCGGCGCCTACTCGCCCGCCTCCCCGAACCCGCCCCCGCTCTTCCGCCGGCTTGACTGGCTCACCTTCCTGATCACCTTTGCCGGCGTCTGGATAGGCTATTACCTGACCCTCGCCCCCGAGTTGACGCTCGAAGATTCAGGCGAGCTGGCCGCCGGCTCGTTCTACGCCGGCATTCCCCATCCCCCCGGCTACCCCGTCTGGACCCTCTACACCTGGCTCTGGACGGCGGTCTTGCCGTTCAAGAACATCGCCTGGCGCGTCGCCCTGGGCGAGGCCACCGGCGGCGCCCTGGCGGCCGGCCTCCTCGGCCTGCTGGTTTCGCGCGGCAGCAGCCTGCTCATGGAGGGGATCGAAGAGCTCAAAACCATGGGCGGCCGCTGGGAAGGCGCCATCTGCATGGTCTCCGGCTTCGTCGCCGGGATGCTCCTCGGCTACAACGGCTACATGTGGAGCCAATCCGTCATTGTCGAGGTCTATTCTTTCAGCGTCGCTTCCCTCGTCGCCGTCCTGCTCTGCCTCCTCCGCTGGATCTACGCGCCCCACCAGCGCCGTTACCTCTACTACGCCCTCTTCTTCCATGGCATCTGCTTCACCAACCACCAGACCCTCATCGTCGCCGCCATGGGCATCGAGGTCGCTATCGCCGCCGCCGATTTCCGCCTCGGCCGCTGCCTCTTCCTCGGCAACAGCATCATCTACCTCGCCGGCCTCATTCTCAAACAGCAGCACATCCTCACTGCCCTCGAGCAGAACCATGCCGTCTTCGTCATCTTCAACGTCGTTGGCATCTGTTCCCTCGCTGCCTATGTCTGGTTCGCCTTCCTGACCAAGGCGACCTTCCCCGAGTTCTGCCTCGACGCTTCCCAGACCGCCCTCTTCCTCCTGCTCGCCGCCGCCCCGGCGGCTGGCGGATGGGCCTGGGCGCTGGCTCTCGGCGCTCTGGCCGGATTCATCTGGTTTGCCCGCCGCACCCGCCAGCTCGGCGTCGAATGGGTCGTCGTCCTGTTCTGCGGCGTGGCGTGGTGCCTCGGCGCCGCGTTCTACTTTTACATGCCGCTGGCCGGCATGACCAATCCCCCCATGCAGTGGGGCTACCCCCGCACCGTCGAAGGCTTCATCCACGCCTTCACCCGCGGCCAATACGGCCAGACCATCCCCAGCGACGTCTTTCACCGTCCCGACATCTTCCTCATCCAGCTCAAGAACATGGGCTTGGGCATCGTCGAGGAGTTCAACTGGGTTTACGTCTTCCTCGCCCTGGTTCCCTTCCTATTCTTCCGCAAATTGCATCGCCGCGAGCGCGCCTGGCTCATCGGCATCACCGCCATTTACCTCTGTCTCGGCGTCTTGCTCTTGATCCTGCTCAACCCGCCCGCCGACCGCGCCGCCCAGGAACTCAACCGCGTCTTCTTCACCGCCTCCCACACCCTGGTCGCCCTCCTCGTCGGTTACGGCCTTACCCTCGTCGCCGCCTACATGGCCACGCATTATCAAGCATTCCGGACCTGGGGTCTCGTCGGCGGCGCCGTCGCCCTCGCGCTGGCCATCTACTCGCTGGCCGAAATGGTCGAGCGAACCTTCTTCGGTGAGGCGGCATCCGTCGGCCTGCCGGCCCTCGGCTCCTTCATCCTCCAGGCCTTCACCAACAAGGACCAGTACGCCCTGCCCGTCTATGCCGGCCTCATGCTCATCGGGATGACCGGCGCTTACCTGCTGGCGGTCGCCCTCTACCGGCGCCGCGCGCCCTTGGCCATCACCCTGGTCATCTTTGCCCTGATGCCCTTCTACTCGATCATGACCCATTGGTCCGATAACGAGCAGCGCGACCACTGGTTCGGTTACTGGTTCGGCCACGACATGTTCACCCCCCCGTTCCAGGGCGCCGATGGCAAACCCCTCTACCCCGAGATGACCAAGGACGCCATCCTCTTCGGCGGCACCGATCCCGGCCGCTTCTGCCCCACCTACGCCATCTTCTGCGAAAGCTTCACCCCGCATGATTGCCAGCCGGCCCAGGACCAGAAGTTCGATCGCCGTGACGTTTACATCATCACCCAGAACGCCCTCGCCGATGGCACCTACTTGTGCTACCTGCGCGCCCAATACAACCGCAGCAAGCAAATTGATCCCCCCTTCTTCCAGGAACTCTGCCGTTCGCAGCAGGAGCGCCAACAAAACTACCACACCAACCTCCTCGCCCGCGCCGTCGCGCCCCTCGACCAGTTCTTTACGGACCTGGGCGACCGCGTCGAAAAGCGCCGGCGCACCTACACTTCATGGCTTGCGGAGAAGGATTTCCTCGATCTGCCGGCCTTCACCGCCAAATTGCGCCCCGGCCCCCGGCAGGATCCGCTCTCACAATACCTCTATGACAACCTCAGCGCCGACACCCGGAAGCTCCTCGCCGGCACTGGCAATCAGACTCGCCTGCGCCGCGGCCTGGCGGATGACCTCAACCGCCTGCTGGAACGCGAACTCACATTCCAGCAGCAGCTCAAGGCCCTGCGGCAGGAAAAGGCGGTGGTGGACCAGCAGATCGCCGATGGCAGCACGTCCGAGCGCCTGCGCCAGCAGCAGCAGCTTGTCGCCCGGATCGCCGAGTTGTCCAAGCCCAGCGCCCTCTACGACCCCGAGCGCTTCAAGCACCTGCCGCTTTCGGATTACCTGGCCGATTTCATCAAGGAGAACCCGCAGGGTTGGACCCGCATCCGGCTCAACCGCTTGCTCTTGGAAGCCGCCTACCCGAAGGAGATCGCCCCGAGTCTGGGCGGCATCTACCCGGACCGCGAGATCTACATCCCCATGCCCGGCGATTCGGAGCGCTGCTACGCCGAATACCTCTCCGATGCCGCCCGCCGCCTCGAACTAAAACAGCTCGACCCGGGCGAGGAGGTCCGCTACGTCGGCGACAAGGTCCAGATTTCGGGCCAGGTGGCGGTGATGAACATCAATGGCCTGCTGACCAAGGTGATTTTCGATCACAACCCCAAGAATGAGTTCTTTGTCGAGGAGAGCTTCCCGCTCAAATGGATGTATCGGCACCTCACGCCCTTCGGCATCATCATGAAAATCAATCGCCAGCCTCTGCCGCAGTTGTCCGACGAGGTCGTGCGCAAAGACCACGAGTTCTGGACCCAGTATTCGCAGCGCCTCATCGGCAACTGGATCACCTACGACACGAGCGTCAAGGACATCGCCGCTTTCGTCGAGCGCGTTTACCTACGCCGCGACTTCCGTGGCTTTAAGGGCGACCGGCGGTTCATCCGCGATGACCAGGCCCAAAAAGCCTTCTCCAAGCTCCGCAGCTCCATCGCCGGCCTTTACGCCTGGCGCGTCAACGACCCCGAAAACCAGGACCCCGTCGCCCAGCAGCGGATGATCAAAGAGGCCGATTTTGCCTTCCGCCAGGCCTTTGCCTTCTGCCCCTACAGCCCCGAGGCCGTCTTCCGCTACGTCAACCTGCTGCTCGGCCTGCAGCGGCTGGACGACGCCCTGCTCATCGTTAAGACCTGCCAGAAACTCGACCCCTACAGCCGCCAGGTCACCGACGTGATCAAAAACCTGGAGGACATTAAGAAGCGCCAGACCCAGCTCAATCCCCAGCAACTGAGCTTCGCCGAAATGGAGCGCGCGGTTCAGGACAACCCGACCAACTTCCAGGCCGCCTTCAACCTCGCCGTCGCCTACCTCCAAGTCCACCAAACCGGCCCTGCCCTGCGGGTCCTCGATCGCATCTTGAACCATCCCCAGGCCGAGGCCCAGGCCTTCCGCGCCCTCCTCCAGGCCTACGCCAGCATCCCCAACCTCGACGGACTCCAGCGCACCCTCGCCAAACTCCAAGACCGCGCGCGCGCCAACCCCGCCGATTTCCAGGCCAGCCTGGGGCTGGCCGAAGCCTATCAGCAACTCAAGCAGCCTGAGGTGGCCAGTCGGACCCTGGATCAGATCGTTCGCCACCCCCAGGCCGATGCCAACACCGTCCTCCAGGCCGCCCAGCAATACGCCGCCCTCACCAACTACACCGGCCTGGAATTTGCCCTCGATCGCATGACCACACTCTCCCCGAACATGCCCGAGGTGTGGTACGACCTGGCGGCCCTTAAGGCCGCTTTCGGCAAATCCCCCGAGGCCCTGCCCGCCCTCCGCCGCGCCGTTGACCTCAGCGACCAGCGCCGCAAGCAGAACCCCAAAGCCCGCGACCTCCGCGCCGAAGCCGCCCAGGACTCCCGCTTTGCCCCCATCCGCCAACTCCCCGAGTTCCAGCAACTGGTCGCCCCTCGCTAGCTCCCCCCTGGTCTTGAGCGTCTGGCCCCGGGCTACTAAAGCGCCGGGTCGAGCACGCGGAAATTGTCGAGGTGCAGGTTGTAGGTGCCGGGTCCGGCCGCCGGCACCAAGGTCAGATTCTCCAGCACGCCCTTGCCGGTGGTGGTTTCGAGCACCCCGTTGCCGCTGAGGCCGAGCACCGGCTCGCAGGGGACGAAGAATTCCAGCGTGGTCCATTGGCCCGCGGGCACCAAGCGCCCCTTCGGCGGGACCCTGGCGTTGTCGGTGGTTCCGCCGATGAGCTCAACGGCACCAGTCGTTCCGCCGTCGGCACCAATGGCGGCGCTGGTGCTCGTTTCGCGGAAGCCGATGGCCACATACAGGGCCTTATCCGTGTAAACGTCGAACTGTAAGACCTGGTTGGTGTGAATGGTTGGGTTTGGGATATTGGCGGCGGAGAAGGTCGTCAAACGAAGCCAGGGATCAGTGGTGCCGGTTTTGAAACTCCAGGCAGCAGCCACCACTTTGGCGCTGGAGTGACCGCCAGGAAAGGCATTGGTAACGTATGCAAGGTTGGGAGTGGGATTGAGGAAGCCGGAAGTCGACCCGGAGGCGGAGGGCGGCTGGAACATGACCTGGGCACCGGGGGCAAAGGCCTCGAAATCGGTCAACGTTTGCGAGCTGACCTGACGGGCACGGTAAAAGCGCTGGGGCCAATTAGTTGCCGCGGGATCAACGAACGCCAAAGGACCATTGCTGGCTGTGAGCACCGAAATGGGTTTCCAATCCGCCAGGTTGGTCGAAGCCAGAATCACATAATCCTCGCCCGGGACGCCGGAGAAAAGCAGTTGCACCTGGTCGTTGGTCAGCATCGTCGCCGAGAGGAAGCGGACGTCGGGCAGGCCCACGGTCAGAGTGGCGGGAACGCTGGTGGCCAGACCCGCGGCATTGCTGACGACGACATCGTAGGTCCCTGCGTGGACGGTCTGGACATTAGTCAGCCAGAGGGAGGCACTGGTGGCGGCGGCGAGGTTTGTGCCGCTGAACCGCCACTGGTAGCTCAGGGGATTTGAACCGGTGGCAGCGACGGTGAAAGTGGCGTTGGCCCCAGCCGCAGCGGATTGGCTGGCCGGCTGCAAGGTAATCACGGGCGGCTGGAGCAACGAGTCGTCGAGGTCTTCCACGCGCACGTTATCAAAGAGCACGAAGGCGTTTTCGGCGGGGCTGGCGATGGAAGAGAACGGGTCCATGAAACCGAGCATGATGTTGCCCGAAGTGAAGGCTGAAGTGTTGGTCCGTTGCGCCACAACTGTTCCGTCCAGAATCCAGAGAATGAGGTTGTTCGTCTGGCGCAGCTCGACCTCGATCCAGTTCTTGCCGGGCGCGCCGGCGGTCTCGAAGCGGGTGGAGGGGAACAGGTTCTGATAGATGCTGGCCGTGTTGTTGGAGGCGGTCAATCCGCTGGTGCCGAGCGGTGTCAGCTCGGTTTGCGTCCCGGAGAGGTTGCCCAGGTAGGCGCGGTAGTCGTTGGTCGTGCCGCCTTCCCCGTTCGCGGCAAACCAAATCCCGTCCGAAGACGAGGCTGAGGGCGCGGCCCAGTTGACCTGGGTGCCGAGGTGGTTGAGGCCGCAGATCGCGTACTCGGTGCTGCCGGCGACCCCGGAGCCGGTCCCGCCGGCGCCGCCTGGGTAGTTGATCCAGAGATCGAACTTGAGGGCGAAGTTGCCGCTGAACGACTGGCCCTTGGGATAGATGTTCACGGCGGCAGTGGCGGCGGTGGTGTCATTGTTGTTCACCGTGAACCGCACAGCGCGCGTGTTGCCGTCAGCCGAATTGGGCGCGGGCGGGATGGGGCCGGTGACGCCGTTGAAGGTGTAAGGTGTTGCGCCATAGTCAAAAGCCCAATCCGCCGTGTAATCGGCGATGCTGTTGGCCGCGCCCCAGAACAGGTTCCAGTTTGCCGCGGTGTCGGTGTCGAAGGTGTCGGCGAAGAGAACGGGGTGGACATTCGTGTTGACCCGGAGCAATGCGGGCCGGCTGGTCACGGAGCCGGAAAGGTTCGTTATTACGACGGTGTAGCTGCCCGCATGGGCGGCCTGGACGTTGCTGAGGAGAAGGCTGGCGTTGGTGGCGCCTGAAAGCGGCGTGCCATTGAACAGCCAACGGCAGGTCAGCGGCGGATCGCCGGCGACGAACGCTTGGAACACGAGGCTGGCACCCGGGAGCACGGTCTGGCTGCGGGGCTGCGTGACGATAGCGGGGGCCAAGGCCGAAATCGTGTACCGCGGAACCCGGATGACGCCGTCGCTGGTTGTGCCCTCGCTCGGTCCTTCGTTGCTGAGGAGCGCAGCGAGATTGGGATTGGTCAACACCTGGCTGATCGTCGCTGGCCCCCCATCCACAGTCAGGCTGTTCTGGACCAGGCGAATGCCGTGGCTGTAATCCATGTAAGTTTCCTCGTGCCCGTTGTACAGCGGCTGAATGGGGAGACCATACTGATTCGTCGGCGAGATCTGGTGCCAGCCATAGATGACGACCGGTTTGGTGGGCCCGGAGAAGTTCGTGTAAATCTTGCTGGAAATGATGACGTCTTTCTTGTCCCCGCTGACCAGTGCTCCCAGAGGGTGCGCGTTGGTTTGACCGTCACGGTCAGAACGGATCGCATCGTTGGAAAGGGCAAACACCTCCACGCTCATGATGGCGTAGACGTCGGGGCTGAACGGGTGGGGGTTTAGCTTCACCACGGCATTGGTCCAGATCTGATTCACCATCTTGCGCGTGGGCAGGCTGCAGCCCAGGGCATCGCACAGGCGCTGGGCCAGCAGCGGCGTCGTCGGTTCCAGGAAGTAATCGGCGTCGGTGCCGATGGCGAGGTAGTCCGGGGCGGCGTAGTATGTCGCGGAGTGGTTCGTCCCGTTGATCGTCGCGCTCACGGAGACTGGGACCAGGGTGCGCTGGAAGTTGGGCACGTTGCCGCTGAGGACTTGCGCGTAAATCCAATTCTCCCGCTCGGCGCGGGACATGGGCGTGATCAGCTTGAGGAACTGGCTGCCCGTGGGGGCGCCCGGGGGGCGGGGCGGGAGGTTCAGCGTCTGGGCCATCGCGGTCGCCGCCGCCGCGAGCAGCCAGGCGGCCAGCAGAACGGTGCGTCTGGCGTTCAAAGCGTTGGGCCCGGTGCGTTGCATTTGCTGTGAAACGGCAGCCTAACTCATAACCGTTCGCCGCGGCGTTTGCGAGCACAAAAGTGGCGGGATGGTAATCGGCCTCGATCCTCGGCGAACGGAGCGCCGGATTTATCCGGCTTAGCGCTCCCGGCTTCACCAGGCGTCCGCGATGTCTCGCCGCCGCTTTCACATCCAAGTGATGCTTCCGAGCTATTCGCTAAGGATTGGGGTAATCGGCAGTAATGGCGGCTCCGAACACAGCGGAGCGCGGACATTCCTGTCCGCAGCAACTTGCGTAGCGCAGATTTGCAATCTGCTGTTTCGCTGAATTGGATTCAGCACCGCGTCCCCATTGCCGCTGCGCCGCGAGTTTGCCCAGCCCGGCGGACTGGGACTCCGCGGCACGGCAGACTGCAAATCTGCGCTACGGTGGCAGTCTACCGATGCGCTCCCGGCGGCGGAGGCGCTTGACGTTCCGGCGCCGAAGCGCCACTCTCTTTTGCGCGGAAGCGATTATATTGTAAGTAGGCGAATCTTATGAGCAAGACACAGGATCGGTTTGGCACCCTGCGGCGGTTTGACCTCGGCAACGGCCAGCCGGGGGCACTCTATGCCCTGCCCGAGCTGGAAAAGGCCGGGGTGGGACCGGTGTCCCGCTTGCCCGTCTCCATCCGGCTGGTGCTGGAATCGGTCTTGCGCAACTGCGACGGCAAACGGGTTTCGGAACAACATGTGCGGGCCTTGGCCAACTGGAAGCCCGCGGCGCCGCGGAAGGAGGAAATCCCGTTTGTGGTGTCGCGGATTGTGTTGCAGGACTTTACCGGGGTGCCGCTGCTGGTGGACCTGGCGGCGATGCGGTCGGCGCTGGCGCGGCTGGGCCGGGACCCCAAGCGGGTCGAGCCGCTGGTGCCCGTGGATCTGGTGGTGGACCATTCGGTGCAGGTGGATTACTACGGCACCGCGGACGCGTTGAGCCAGAACCTGGCCTTGGAGTTCAAACGCAACCGGGAGCGTTACCAGTTCCTTAAATGGGGCATGCAGGCCTTCGAGACGTTCAAGGTGGTGCCGCCGGGCATCGGCATCGTGCACCAGGTCAACCTGGAATACCTGGCCAAGGGTGTCCTCTCGTGCCCGTCCACTGCCAACGATCCAGCTCCAAGGCTCTTTTACCCCGACACGCTGGTGGGAACGGATTCGCACACGACCATGATCAACGGCCTGGGAATTGTGGGCTGGGGGGTCGGCGGCATCGAGGCGGAGGCCGGCATGCTGGGCCAGCCGGTTTATTTCCTGACGCCGGACGTGGTGGGCGTGCACCTGACCGGTGCGCTGCGGGAAGGAGTGACGGCGACGGACGTGGCGCTGACAGTGACCCAGATGCTGCGGAAAGCGAAGGTGGTGGGCAAGTTCGTCGAGTACTTCGGACCCGGCGCCGCAGGCATTGCCGGTGGTGGACCGGGCGACCATTGCGAACATGGCGCCGGAATACGGGGCGACGATGGGCTTGTTCCCGGTTGACGGGGAATGTGTGACTTATCTGCGGGCGACGGGCCGGAGCGAGGAGCACTGCCGGATTTACGAGAACTACTATCGCGCGCAGGGGTTGTTCGGCATGCCCAAGAAGGGCGAGATTGACTACTCGGCCGAACTGGAACTGGATTTGAGCACCGTGATGCCCAGCGTGGCGGGGCCGAAGCGGCCGCAGGACCGCATTGAATTGCCGAACCTGAAACGGGAGTTCCTGGCCGCGCTTACGAAGCCGATTACCGAGAACGGCTTTGGCCGGGCGCCGGGAGAGGTGGGCAAGAGCTTCGAGGTTTCCCTGAAGGCGGGCCTCCCTGCCGGAGGCGGCAGCCGGGACGCCGTGTCGTCACGCGCGGGGCAAATTCGCCATGGCAGCGTGTTGATTGCGGCGATCACCAGTTGCACCAATACGAGCAACCCGTCGGTGATGCTCGCGGCGGGGTTGCTGGCCAAGAAGGCGGTCGAGCGCGGCCTGCAGGTCAATCCGCTGGTCAAGGCGTCGCTGGCGCCCGGCTCGCGGGTGGTCACCGACTATCTGAACCAGACCGGGTTGCAGAAGTATCTGGACCAGTTGGGCTTCAACCTGGTCGGCTATGGCTGCATGACGTGCATCGGCAATTCCGGGCCGCTCCCGGCGCCGGTGGACGAAGCCTTAGGCCAGCACGATTTGATCGCCGCATCCGTGCTGTCGGGCAATCGCAACTTCGAGGCGCGGGTGCACCAGAGCATCAAGGCCAATTTCCTGATGTCGCCGCCGCTGGTGGTGGCCTTCGCCCTGGCCGGTCGGGTGGACGTGGACCTCACCCGGGAGCCCCTGGGCAAAGGCAGCGGAGGCCAGGACGTCTATCTCAAGGACATCTGGCCAACCCTGCAGGAGGTGCGGCGACCTGATGGGCGCAGCGCTCAAGCCCGAGGTGTTTCGGCAGCTCTATCGCGATTTCGCCGGGCAAAACCCGAAGTGGAACGAGATCCCAGTCACGTCCGGCGAAGTCTATCAATGGGACAACGGCAGCACCTATATTCAAGAGCCACCCTTCTTCCAGGAGTTTGGCCTGCAGCCCGGTCAGATTCGGGAGATTAAAGGCGCGCGCGCACTGGCCATTTTGGGCGACAGCGTGACGACCGATCACATCTCCCCTGCGGCCAGCATCAAGCCGACCTCGCCCGCGGGAAGGTTCCTGCTCGAGCGGGGTGTGGCCGTCGCGGACTTCAACAGCTACGGCTCGCGCCGGGGCAACGACCGGGTGATGACGCGGGGGACCTTTGCGAATGTGCGCATCAAGAACTTGATGGTTTCCGGCACGGAAGGCGGGGTGACCCGATGTTTTGCCGTCAAGGACTGCGCGTGCGCGCCGGGTGAGACGGTGCCCATCTACGACGCGGCCATGGCTTACCGGAAGGAGGGGACGCCGCTGGTGGTTGATTGCCGGGCAGGAGTACGGCACGGGCAGCTCGCGCGATTGGGCGGCCAAAGGGACGGCCCTGCTGGGAGTAAAGGCCGTGGTCGCCCAAAGCTTCGAGCGCATCCACCGTTCGAACCTGGTCGGCATGGGCGTGCTGCCGCTGCAATTCAAAGAAGGGACCAACGCGCACACGCTCAAGCTGGACGGCACCGAGACGTTCGACGTGCTCGGTTTGGGGCCCAGCCTGAAACCACAGCAGGACCTGACCGTTGCGATTGACGCGTGCCAACGGGCAGGCGGAGACAGTGATCGTGACCTGCCGGATTGATACGCCGATCGAGATTGATTACTACCAGCATGGCGGGATTCTGCCCTACGTGCTGCGCCAGTTGGCGGGGGATGGCACCAACCCACAAGCCGCGGGAATAGGGTAACCGCCACGCACAGGCCGCGGAATTCGGAGACAAAAAGCGCTCGCCTTTGAACGGTCGCCAGGCCTGGACCGTCCGTTACAAAGGACCCGGCGCGCGGGGGCGCGGAAGGTCGAGGCCCCGCCGCGCGGGCCGGGAGGCGGCAAGGGAAATCCCCGTAGCAATAGAGGAACAATAGAGGAGCAATAGAGAAGCAATAGAGACCCCCACGCTGATAATGCGGTTGGCCCACCCTACCCTGCCCGGGTTCGGCGGCTCGGTGGAAGGCGTGTTTTGGGCGGACCGTCACTCAGGCCCCGCTCCAGGCCCAAACTTCCCGGCTGAACCCTATTTCCTTGGCGCCGCGGTGGTCCGGTAGAGATCGTCGGCGGTAGGGACATCGCTGTCTTCCCAGACCTTGTTGGGTCCCGCCGAGCGAATCATCACTTCGTTCTCGGAAAAGTAGAACCGGAACGGCGTGCGCCATGGGTCGAGGATCTCACCCTTGTCGTTGACGTCGCTCTTGTTGCGGACGGCCAGGATGAGGACCTTCTTATCGTTCTGACCGAGCAGCGCCCTGGCGATGGTAACGTTGTTGCCGGTAGGGTAGCTGCCGACAAATTCCCGATATTGCTGGAGACCGAGGATGAGGTTATCGGAGTCGGTATGGAATTTAAGAATCTTGGGGTCAACGCGGCGGGGTGTCCAAGCTTTAGCCACCCACAGGACACCGGTGATCCCCAGCACGGCCACGATAATGGCAACGGTTCGTTTCATAATCTCTGCTCGCTACTACGATTTCGGCTGTTTGAGGTGAGGTGTAGCAGGAGCAGTGCCGGTACTGGCCCGAACAAGGAGTTCGGCTGGCAAACGCCTGGGTTCCGGCCGTTGGCCGCGGAGCAGGTCTTGCATCACCTCGACCGCTGCGGCACCCAGCCGGAATTTGGGCTGGCGGGTGGTGGTCAAGGGCACGCGGAAGTGCGCCCCGAGCAGGATGTTACCGAAGCCGGCCACCGAGATATCGCGCGGGATCTTGAGGCCGTGGCTTAGGAGCGTCTCCGCACAGCCAACCGCTACGACATCATTGATGGCTTGCACGGCAGTTGCATCCGAGCCTTCGTTAATCATCTGCGCGGCGGCTTTGGCGCCTTCCTCGATGGTGCGGCCCGCCTGGAACACGAGCCGGTCGTCCACCTCGATTCCAGCCTCGCGCAGGGCGCGGCGATAGCCCTCGAATCGTTCCTGAGTCCAGGGTGCGGCTGGGGGGCCCGCCAGGAAGGCAATACGCTTGTGCCCGAGCTTGAGGAGGTGCTGGGTGACGGCGTAACTGGCCAGCAAGTCGTCCGCCGCGACGTTGACAAACTGGGTGCAGAAAGGGGCGGTATGGCCGAGCAGGACGGTCGGGACGCGGCGGGCCAGCAACTCCTGATAAATGCGCGCCTCGGTGCCCAGGCGATAGACGGGTGAGATGAACAGGCCATCTACCCGGCGCGCCAGCAACCGCCGCAGGCAGGCTTCTTCGCGCTCCGGGAGGTTGAGGGTGTGGGCAAGCAAGACCTCATAGCCTAGGGCATAGGCTTCCTCTTCGATGGCGAGGACGACGCGGGAGTAAATGGGATTCGTCATCGAGGAGATGACCAGGCCAAACAGCTTGCTTTTGCGCGTGCGCAAGCCCCGGGCGGTGGAGTCGGGGACATAGCCCATTTGCTGGGCCAGAAGCTTGATGCGGGCTTTGGTGCTGGGGGAAACGTCGTGTTCGTCGCGCAAGGCCTTGGAAACGGTCATGGTGGACAGACCGGCGCGTTGAGCGATGTCTTTCAGCCGTATCATAAGGAGGCTCCCCGCCAATGGAGTTTGCAGCGCAGGGTTTCGCAGAAGGAACTGCCCGCCAGATGCAGCAAGCGCACGGTACGACGGGCGCGGTGAATGGTAATGCGGTCGCCGGCGGCCAGTTCGCGCACAACCTGTCCATCCGCACTGAGGATGCTGGCGGGGTTGGCGCTGGCGACCTTGACCTCAATGGTGGACGTCAGCGGCAGGATCAACGCACGATTCGAGAGCGTATGCGGGCAAATGGGAGTGAGGGCAAAGACCTCGGCGGTCGGGAATACCACGGCGCCGCCGGCAGCCAGCGAATAGGCGGTGGAACCGGTGGGCGAGCTGACAATCAAGCCGTCGCACCGGTAGTGCGTGAGCGGCTCGCCATCAACGCTGACATCCAGCTCGACCAGGCGAGGAGTAATGCCGCGGCCGATGACAATGTCGTTGAGCGCGGTCTGGGCAAACCGCTGGCCGGCGGAGCGTCCCCTGGCCTCAATCAGGACACGGGATTCAAACTTGAAGCGGCCGTTCCACACACACCTGAGGGCTTGCCGGAGGCTGCCTGAGGGCACGGCGGTCAGGAAGCCCAGGCCGCCAATGTTGACCCCCAATATGGGAGTGCGTGAGCCGGCGATTTCGCGCGCGACCCGCAGCATGGTGCCGTCCCCGCCGAAGACGACGAGCAAGTCCACTTGGCCGGCCAAGGCGGCGGCGTCGGCACAACTGACCGCCCTCAACTGCGCCAGGCGGGCGGTGGCAGCGTCGCTGTAAACTTTGCGACCCGCGGCAGCAATCAGGCCAGCCGCTTCTTTAACCGCGGCGGCCCCGGACACCTTGCTGGAGTTTCCGATCAGCCCAACGCGTTTGATTCTGTCAGCCAACGCTTTCAATCAGCACCAAGAATTCCTTATTGCCGGCGGGGCCAAGCACCGGGGATTCGGTGACGGCCAGCCACCGCAGGTCCGTGCGGGCGGCGACGAACTCATTCAACTCGCGCAACACGCGCTGGTGAATGGCCGGGTCGCGAATGACGCCCGCGCCGCGATCGGCTTCGGCCTTGCCGGCTTCGAACTGCGGTTTGATTAGCGCGACGATTCTACCGCATGGGCGAAGCAATGCAACCGCGGGCGGGAGGATTTTTCGCAGCGAGATGAAAGAACAGTCAATCACGATCAAGTCGGCTGGAACAAAGGGAGGGGGGAATTTCGCCGGGGTTAGTCCGCGGGCGTTGGTTTTCTCCATGACGACCACCCGGGGGTCGCGACGCAATTTCCAGGCAAGCTGGCCCCGACCAACGTCTACGGCGTAAACTTTGGCGGCACCGGATTGCAGAAGGCAGTCGGTGAAGCCGCCGGTAGAGGCGCCAAGATCAATAGCCGTCAGGCCGGAGAGGTCGAGCTGGAAATGTCTAAGCGCATGCTGGAGCTTGAGGCCGCCGCGGCTAACAAATCGCTCGGGCGCGGCCAAGGTGATTTGGTCATCCGACGCGACTGAGTCACTGGGTTTACGGGCCAGGCACTGGTTAATCTTGACTTGGCCGGCCATGATCGCGCGTTTGGCCTTCTCGCGGCTCTCACAGAGTCCGCGCTCGACCAATGCCTGATCCAAACGGCGCATGGCCCGAGTATGCGTGACCGCAGCTCGCAACGCGAGGTTAAAGCGATGGCGGATGGTTTCGCCCGCTCGACGGGCGGAGGTCGAGGACGGAAATGGGTATTGGCGGGAGCGCGGCCGGCGCCGGGCAGGGGGTTACGCGGCGACCGTGTTCGGGGTCAGGCCTCGTTTGTGGCGCTGGAATAGGCCCGGGCGTGGGCTTCGCGGAAACTGTGGAGGAAGAGGGTATTATCGGCGACGGCCTTTTCGATGAGCTGCTTGAGCAGAAACAATTCAGAGGAGTTGATGACGGCATGAACGCTCTGCTGGAAGGCCTGCAGCGGGGTAAAGGTCTGAAAAGAGTTGCCGAAGAGAATGATGGTGGCGTGGCGGCGCTCGCCCATCGGCATGTTCTGCAGCGCCTGCAGGGTCAGGTTCTCGCTCGGGTTGTTGGCGGCAAACAACTCTTCGAGGATGACGACCTGGTAGCGGACCTGGCTGAAACGAATCAGGAAGTCGGAGTGGGTTGCCGCGGTGTGGACCTTATATCCGAGTTCGGCCAAAGCCGTTTTGGCAGCTTCGAGCCATTCGGGGGTGGAAAAGGCCAGCAGGGCAGGTTTGTCGGCGGCGCTGATGAAGTCGAATTTATTAGACATAGGCTATTTGAGTTTGAGCGCGACGGGAGTAGGCGATGCGCCGTGCCGGTTGCGATCCTGGGCGGCTTTCATGCGCAACGAATGCATATTATGCGTTGCCTGGCCGCGGGCCTTCTTGATGTTGTCAATGCCGCGCGTGACCGGGCCGCGCTTGGTGCAGTAGAGCAGGGCGGTTTCTTCGATGATCTTGCCCTGCTCGTAGGCTTCCAGAACGGAGAAGTCGAAGGTGCGCCAACCAAAAGGCTGGCTGGCTTCGGTGATTTCGTAGAAGCTCTTGCCTTCGGTTTCGCCGAGGCGAATGCTTTCCTGGGTGCGGAGGTTGGAGCCCATGATTTCGAGCAAGGCGACACGGCCGCCGTCGGCCTTGGGAACGAGGCGCTGGCTGATGACCCAGCGGAGGGTGTCCGCCAGGCGTGCGCGGAGCTGCTCCTGTTCCTCGGTTTCGAACATTCCCAGAATGCGGTTGATGGTTTGGCCGGCATCCGGGGTGTGCAGCGTGCTAAGGACAAGGTGGCCGGTTTCAGCGGCGCTGATAGCGATTTTAATGGTTTCGCGGTCGCGCATTTCGCCGACCAGAATCACTTTGGGGGCCTGACGGAGGGCGGCCCGCAAGCCCGTGGAGAAGCTATCAAAGTCGGTGCCCAATTCGCGCTGGTTGAAGGTGGCCACATCGTGCCCGTGAACATATTCAATGGGGTCCTCAAGGGTGACGATATGGACAGGCCGGGTGTGGCTGATCTCGTTGAGGATGGCGGCCAGAGTGGTAGATTTGCCGGAGCCGGTTGCGCCGGTGACGAGCACCAGGCCGGTCTTCTCGCGAGGAATCTGCTTGATGATCTCCGGGAAGTTCAGCCACTCGAGCGTGGGGATGATGGTGTTCAGCTTGCGGAGGACGACGGAGTAGTTGCCGCGCTGGGAGAAGATGCTGATGCGGAACCGGGCTTTGTCGGTGAGCGTGTAGGCGGTGTCGCACGAGCCGCGGCGGAACAGATCCCCGAGGTGCCAGAGATTGTCCCCCATCAAATTGAGGGCGACCATCTCAGTCTGGAACGGGGTGAGCTTGTCGATCGGCGGGTCCGAGACGACGGGTTTCAAGTCGCCGAACGATTCGACCTGCAAAGGTCGGTCAACCGTGAAGAGTAAGTCGGACACCTCCGGCTGGGAGTCCAACATCGTGGTGAGCAGGTAGTCAAGTTCAGGGCGGCGCATAAATCAGTGGTTACATTTCCTCCTCATCCGGCGGGTGCGGCAGGAAGGTTCGGAATTTCTTCTTGTCCGTGCACTTATCGTAGGCCTCTTCGGGCGAGATGCGTTTCATCCGGAGGTGCTCCATGATGGCATCGTCCAGGGGTTGATTGCCGATCTTCTTGCCGACCTGGATCATGCCAGGGATCTGGTGGGTCTTGCCTTCACGCACGAGGTTGGCAATCGCCGAGGTGAAAACCAGAATTTCCAAGGCGGCGACGCGGCCCTTTTTGTCAATCCGCTTGAAGAGATTCTGAGCGATGACCCCTTTGAGCGCTTCCGAAAGGGTCGCGCGAATTTTGTTCTGCTGCTCGGCCGGGAAGACATCGATGATGCGGTCCACCGTCTTGGCGGCGTTGGGAGTATGGAGGGTGCCTAAGACTAAGTGGCCAGTGCTGGCAGCTATGAGTGCCAATTCGATGGTTTCCAGGTCGCGTAGCTCGCCGACCAGGATGATATCGGGGTCCTCGCGCAGGGCGCCGCGGAGGGCGGCGGCAAACGACTTGGTGTGCAGGCCAACTTCGCGGTGGTTGATCAGGCAGTTCTTGCTCTCGTGGACGAACTCGATCGGGTCCTCGACAGTGATAATGTGGTCACGGCGATTCTTGTTGGCGTAATCAACCATGGCGGCTTGGGTAGTGGACTTGCCGGAACCGGTGGGGCCGGTGACCACGACCAGGCCGCGGTGGAGCATGCAGAACTTCTTCAGCACGCTGGGAAGAGGGGCGTCGAATTTCTCGAAGTCCTCGAAGGACAGGACCTTGGTCGGGATCTGGCGGAACACGGCCCCGATGCCGTACTTCTGGTTGAAGAAGTTCACGCGGAAACGGGAGATGTTCGGGATCTCGTAGCCGAAATCAACGTCGCCGGTTTCCTCAAAAGCCTTGATCTTGTACTCGGGGGCAATCTCATAGAGCATCTTCTTGAGATCATCGTTCTCAAGCGGGGGATGGTCCACGCGATGCAGCTCACCGTTGACGCGGAGCATGGGGTTGTTGCCTGAGGACAGATGCACGTCCGAGGCCTTTTGCTCGAACATCAAGTTAAAGAAAGCGTCGATTTTCGCCATAAGATTCCGTATGGTCTGGGCGACTGGTAGCTAGTTCCGCACCAGCCGCCCAACCATTGAACGAAGTCGGCGAAAGAATTGTGGTAGAGATCAGGGAACGAGGCGCCATTACATTCGCGCGCTTCATGGAGCTGGCGCTTTATTGTCCCAATTGTGGATATTACGAGAGGGAAGAGGACATTATCGGGCGGCGCGGCGATTACTACACGAGCGTGAGCGTGGGGAGGCTGTTTGGGGAGCTGCTGGCCTTTCAGTGTGCGGAGTGGCTGCAGGAGTTGCCGGCCTCGGGAATCAGGGGCTCGGGAGCAAGCCCGGCGGGGAAGGCAGGAGGGGGCGAGACCATGCGGATTGTGGAGGCAGGCGCGCATGGCGGGGTGCTGGCGAGGGACATCCTGGGATGGTTGCGGCAACGTCGGCCGTCGCTCTTTAAGCGCTTAGAATACTGGATCGTAGAGCCTTCGGAGCGGCGGCGAGATCGACAACAGCAAAACCTGCGTGAGTTTGGCGATCAAGTGCGCTGGGTGGCGGAATTGGCCGGGCTGAGCGTCGGGGCAGAGTCCGGATTCCGCACTCCGCACTCGGCTGGTTGGAGGGGGGTGCTCTTTTCCAATGAGTTGCTGGATGCCATGCCGGTGCGCCGCTTGGCGTGGGACGCGAAAGCCCGGATCTGGTTCGAGTGGGGCGTCACGCTGCAGGCCGGGCGGTTGGTCTGGACGCGAATGCCGGACCCAGAAGGGGTGGACGGTGGTCAGCCCCCGGGTGCGCCCTGGGCGATTTCCCCTTTCCAAACGCCGATTGACAGCCGAATGCTGGAGATGTTGCCCGACGGATTCACGATCGAGTGGTCTCCGGCGGCAGAACAATGGTGGCGGGCAGCGGCGCTGGCACTGGGCTACGGCAAGTTGCTCACGATTGATTATGGTCTTGCGGCGGAGGAGTCTTTCGCGCCGGCGAGGAAGGAGGGCACGGTGCGGGGGTATCATCGCCACCACTTGAGCAGCGACGTGCTCGCGTGTCCCGGGGATCAGGACATCACGGCTAACGTCAATTTCACTGCCATTCGGGCTGCCGGGGAATCAGCCGGCTTAAGAACAGAGGCTTTTCTGACTCAGGCGCAATTCCTGACCGCGATCGCCGCTCGGACTTGGGCGGATGAAGGCTCGTTTGGCAGGTGGACTCCGGGGCGGACTCGACAGTTTCAAACCCTGATCCATCCGGAACACCTAGGACGATCGTTTCGGGTGCTGGTGCAGGAGCGGGCCTGTCCCGGGCCCTAACGCATCAGGATTGATCCGAGGGAGGCTGGAGTTCGTAATGGAGCACGGACAGGCAGTAGATGGCGGCGGTTTCGCAGCGCAGGACGAGTCGGCCGAGGGTGATGGGCAGGGCGCCGTGAAGCTGGATGGCCTCGGTTTCGGCGGGGGTGAAATCGCCTTCGGGGCCAACCCAAACGCAGACTGATTCCGGGTTGCGGCCCCGCTCGGTGGAGAAGGCCCGGAGGTAATCGCGGGCCGGGCGGCTGCCTTGTTCCAACGAGGCAATGAGCGGCAGTTCGAAGCTTTCCTGCCGTGCGAGAAACCGGGCGGGGGTTAACGGCGGCTCCACCACCGGCAGCCAGGCCGAGCCGCACTGCTTGATGGCCTCCAGGGCTACCAGTCTCCATTTCTGTGCTTTGCGGGCCGCGGCTGCTTCATCAAGTTGGGCGACCACCCGCTCGGAGAGCAAGGGCACGATGCGAGCCACGCCTAACTCGGTTGCTTTCTGGATAATGGTTTCCATGAGCTTCCCTTTGGGCACGGCTTGGAGCAAGGTGAGTTGGCCGGGCGGGGCGGGCTGGCGATGGTTCTCGAGCACGGCTAGCCTGACCTTGTCGCCGTCGTAATCCTGCATTTCACACAGGAACGCCTGACCGGCTCCGTCCACCACCGTGACGCGTTCACCGGGATGGATGCGCACAACGTGGCGCGCATGGTGCGCTTCGGAGCCGGTCAGGAGAAGGTGGGTTCCCCGGCACTGTTCTGGCGGCAGGAAGAAATGGTGCATGAGGGATGGATTGGTGACCTGTTTGGGTATTTGGGGAATGGCAGAGACGCGCGTCCGCGGCCCACGTGGCGGCCAGGCGACGCTCCCAAGGTCCATTACTCCCTCATGCGGTCGCGCTCACTGGAACAGGTTCTTGGCCTTTTCGAAGAAGCCATGGGCCAGGGGGCTTTCCTTGCCGTCGCACAGTTGGGCGAATTCCAGCAGCTTGGCCTTTTGAGCGGAGGACAAGCGGGTGGGCACCTCGACATTGACGCGGACGTGCAAGTCGCCGCGGCCGTAGCCTTGAACGTTCTTGATGCCCATGCCTTTGAGGCGGAACATGGTGCTGGGCTGCGTGCCGGGCGGAATCTTGATCGCGGTCTTTCCTTCCAGCGCCGGGACCTCGATGTCAGCACCGAGGGCAGCCTGGACGAAGCTTACGGGCACTTCGCACAGCAAGTCGTCGCCGTCCCGCTGAAAGATGGGGTGAGCTTTGACATGGAGCACAACGTAGAGGTCTCCCGCCGGGCCGCCGCGGAAGCCAGCCTCGCCGTTGCCGACGGAGCGCAGGCGCGAGCCGGTGTCCACACCGGCGGGAATGCGGAGCTTAATTTTCGAGGGGCGGTCGCGGCGGCCCTCGCCGTGGCAGGGCCGGCAGGGTCGTTCGAAAACGCGACCGGCGCCCTGACAATGGCCGCAGGTCTGGGCGATGCTGAAGATACCGCGGGAATTGACCACTTGGCCGCGGCCGCCGCAGGCTTGGCAGGTGCGGATGCGGGAACCGGCTTCGGCGCCGGAGCCCTGGCAAGCCTCGCAGGATTCCGGCTTGGTGACGGTGATTTCCTTTTCGCAGCCGTGGGCAGCCTCATCGAAGGTAATTTCGAGGTCGTAGCGGAGGTCGTTGCCGCGGTGGGGCTGGGTTGAATCGGGCCGGCCGCCGCCGAAGAGGTCTTCGAAGAGGCCGCCGCCGCCGAAGACTTCGCGGAAGATCTCGAACGGATCATGGAACGGCCCGCCCCCGTAGGCGCCAGCGCGACGGTCGAAAGCGGCGTGACCGTGCTCGTTATAGAGGGCGCGCTTTTGCGGATCGCTCAGGATCTCGTAGGCCTCGCCGAGTTCCTTGAACTTCTCCTCGGCCGGTTTGTCGCCCGGGTTCTTGTCCGGATGATATTTGAGGGCAAGCTGGCGGTAGGCCTTCTTGATGGCATCCGCGTCGGCGTTGCGCGGGACGCCAAGCACCTCGTAGCAGTCGCGTTTGGCCATGGATCAGGCGGCGGGTTGCTTGGCGACGACGACGCTGGCTGGGCGCAAGAGGCGATCACGGAGCTTATAGCCTTTGCGAACCTGGTGGACGACGTGGCCTTCGGGCACTTCCGGGGTTTCCTGTTGCGACAGGGCTTCATGCAGGTGGGGGTCGAAGGGCTTGCCGGTGGCGTCCAGCTCCTCGAGGCCAGCTTCGGCCAGCACGCCTTTGAGTTGCTGGGAGATGAGGCTTACGCCGGCCTGAAAAGACTGGCCGGCGTCGGGGGTGGGCGTCTGGGCGCCCGCGAGGGCGAGGTCGAGGCTCTCGAGGACGGGGACCAGCTTCTGCATCAGAGCTTCATTGGCGTATCTAATGGCCTCCTGCTTCTCGCGGGCGGCCCGCTTCTTGAAGTTCTCGAAGTCTGCGGTGGTGCGCAGCAAACGGTCCCAGTGTTCGTCTGCCTTGGCCGCCCGCTCCTTAAGCTCCTGCAGTTGCTCGGGGGTGACAGTTGCCGCCTCCAGGGGCATGAGCGGCTCAGCCGCCGCGGGCGGCGCGGCAGGGGCGGGCGGTTGTTTCTCAGTTGGCGCGTGGCTCTTCTTCATGGTGCACGGCTAGCTGATGCGTAGATTCATGGGTGGGAGCATAGACGATGGCAGCGTCGCGGGCAACCTGGATGTGCCGCCGAGCGGTAAGCAGGGAGTGACCTATGGCGTACATACGGTGTACATGGCTGGCCCAGCCGATGGGGGGTAGCCCCCGATTCGAAGGCCCGGAAGACCCAGCTCCGCACCCGATGCCAGCTCAAACCCCTGCCGGCATGCTCCGCTCCACCCAGCCCTTGGCGATCGCATAGCGGGTTAGGCCGGCAGTATCGTGGATATCCAGCTTGTTCATCGCCTGCTGGCGATGCTTCTCGACCGTCTTGATACTGATGGCCAGCTCGGCGGCGATCTGCTTGTTGGCGAAACCTTCGGCGACCAGTTGCAGCACCTCCGCCTCCCGTGAAGTCAACCGGCTGATCGTGCCAGGCTGCAGCCCGCCCGCAACCGCTTCGCGGTCCTGGTGCCGCAGCCGGCGGGCGATCTCCGGACTGAAGAACCCATTCCCCTGCCGCACCTCCCGAATGGCCTTCAACAAGTCCGCCGCCGCCGTTCGCTTGACCACATACCCGCTGGCGCCCGCCTCCAGCAACTGGGCCACGCAGTCGTCGTCGCCGTAGGAAGTCAGCACCAGCACCTTGGCCGAAGGCACATTCTTAACAATCTGGCGCGTCGCCTCGCATCCGTTCAGCCCCGGCATGGCCACATCCATGACTACTACCTCGGGCAGGTGCTTCTTGGTCTGCGCGACCGCCTGCCGGCCATTCTCGGCTTCGTCGATTACGACGATGTCTCCCTCCGCTTCCAGCAGGGCGCGCAGGCCCTGCCGGACCACCGCATGGTCGTCCGCCAGCAATACACGTATCTTCTTCATACAGGCTGAGTCGCCGCGCGGCCTTACTTGCTTCCCGCGCTGTCGCACTTGACGTAGGATAACCGACTTCAGCCCATTTTCAAGCGCAGTCCGCAATCCCTGCACCCGGTAGGCACACCTGATGGGCTGGTTGGCCAAACGGATTCACCGGGCGCGCATTCCGCCGCACCCCCGACGAGCGAACGGGCGATTCGGGCAACACGCGCTCTCATCACCGGCAGCCGACCATCGTTGGCGGTGGCTCCCGCCTCAGAACAGGGCGAAGACGCTGAAGTTGAAGCCGATCGGCCGAACGGTTTGATCGCCCCCGGAGCCGGTGTTGACCTTGACTTCGCTCCAGTCGTAGCCGACCTCAGCGCCGAACCCGACCTTCTTGGTGCGATAAAGCTCCACACCGACGGCAAAAAACGGGCCGACACTGCCGGATTTGATGTAATCGCCGCCGGTAATCGGATAGCGCACGCCCACCCGCGCATAAGGCGAAACCGTCTTGTCCCGCAGGAAGTTGTATTGCACATAGCCCCCCACTGGCACGATAAAGCTGACATCCGTCTCGTTGTCATCGTCGTAATCGTCGTCATCGTTGTAGTCCTTCGTGACGAAGAGGAACTCCGTCGGACCGACGGTTAGGCCGACGCCGAGACCAAACGGGAACTCGACCCGCGGATTCAAGGAGATACCGACAAACGTGGCACCGACGTCGTAATCGTAATCCGGTCCCTCGAGCTTGTCGAGGCCGTCATTCACCTTGTCGTACAACTCAAAGGACCCATCCATAAACGTCACCCCTACGGGAAACATGAACTTTACACCGCCAGTCTCCAATCCGGCGGCAAGGACAGAGGTGTGGATGGCCAGGCCGGCAAACGCGGCCAAGGCACAGGTCGTTAGATAGTCCGTGCGCATATGTCGCTGCCTCCCGCCTTAGAAAAGGGCAAAGACGCTGACGTTGAAACCGATCGGCCGCACTGTGTGCTCGCCACCTACAGGGCCCGCGCTGACTTTGATTTCGCTCCAGTCGTAGCCCACCTCAGCGCCGAAGCCGACCTTCTTGGTGCGATAAAACTCCACACCGACGGCAAAAAACGGCCCTACACTGCCGGACTTGAAGTAATCGCCGCCCGTGATCGGATAACGCACCCCCACCCGCGCATAAGGTGAAACCGTCTTATCGCGCAGGAGCGTGTACTGCACATAGCCCCCCACGGGTATGCTGAAGTTGAGATTCACATCGTCGTCGTCATCGTTATTGCCGTTGTCAATATCCACCGCGAGGAACTCCGTCGGGCCGACGGTGAGGCCGACGCCGAGACCAAACGGGAATTCGACCCGCGGATTGAAGGAGAGGCCGATCGGCCAGACGAAGTCGTCGGTAATCGTGTAGCCGTTAGCCTCGAAGCTGTCCTTCAGCTCATCGTTGACGTCATACGTACCGTTGGCGTACGTCACCCCAATGGGAAACATGAACTTCACACCGCCGGTCTCGAGGCTCGCGGCCAGGACCGAGGTTTGCATCGCCAGGCCGGCAAACGCGGCCAGGGCGCCTGTGGTCAGATAGTTGGTTCTCATACTCTGTTATAGTCCTGATGGTTTAGCGTTGTGTACCTGTGTTTAGCCAGTGGTTCAAAGAAAGCGCGCGCCCACGCCGATTCCCCCGATCTTCCCGGGTCCGGCCAGGTGTCTCTTCTCTTCACCACAACCGACAGGAACATTAATAAGCATAATCCACCTCGAACGTCAACGACTTCTCGCAGAAAACGCAGCAAAACTTGTGTTACCGCTGGAAGCCAATTATAGTCGAAGGGTGAAGCCCCGGTTGTTTCCGAGTAGCGCCGGTAGTGTGGTGGGCATCACCCTGCTTTTGGCGCTGCTCGACCTCCCCGTAGCGCAAGCCAAACCGATTCGCCTGCGCCACACCGTCATTACGCCCGAGCCCGCCGCGCCCGCCACCGCCAGGGCAAATTCGGCCCAAGCGCGCTCAGTCGTCTCCGGACTCTTTCTCATCCAATTCAACGCCGCCCCATCGGCCGGGGACCGCGCCCAGATCGCCGCCGCCGGGGTGGACCTGCTCCACTACGTGCCCGAGGACACTTTTGTCGCCCGCCTCCGCAATGCCAGCCTCGACCAACTGCGCGCCCTCCCGTTCGTGCTGTGGCTCGGCGAATACAGCCCCGGGCATAAAGTCCACCGCGCCTTGCAGCTCAATAGCCAAGCCCGCGCCGCCCAAGCACCACTCGCCGTCACCGTTTTGCTCGCCCCGCGCGCGCCCCAGCCGGAGATTGCCGCCACCCGCGGTTTACTGACGGTGGTACAGCAACAATCCACCCTTCGCGCCGGCACCGTTCTGCGCGGCAAGATCAACCCAGCTCAGCTCGAAGCCCTCTCCCGCTCGGATGCGGTTCTCTGGATCGAGCCGGCGCGCGGCATGAAGCTCTATGATGAAGTGGCTTCCAAGCTCGTCGCCGGCGACGGCGGACCGCAGCGGTTGCTCACCCAGTCGCTCGGTTTCGACGGCACCGGCGTAAAGGTCGCGGTCGCCGACAGCGGTTTGAACAACGGCGATGCCGCCACCATGCACCCGGATTTGTATGGCCGCACCCCGGCTTTCCATCACTACGGCACCCTCACCGATGCGGCGGATGAGCACAGCCACGGCACGCATGTCGCGGGCATCATCGCCGGGGACGGCGCCACCGGCGAGACGGACGACAACGGCGCGCTTTACGGCTTGGGCGTCGCGCCCGGCGCCAGCATCATCGCGCAGCGCCTGTTCGACGCCGACGGCGGCTATGAACCGCCCTTCAGCTTCGAGCAGCTCACCCGCGACGCCATACGCGACGGCGCCGTGATCGGCTCCAACAGTTGGGGGGACGATACGCAGGGCGCTTACGACACCAGCGCCATGGAGTTCGATGAGCTGGTGCGTGATGCCGACGCGCTCGCCTACGGCGACCAGCCCTACATCCTCGAATTCTCCGCCGGCAACGCCGGGCCCGCCGCCCAGACCATCGGCAGCCCGGCCGTTGCCAAGAATGTCATCGCCACCGGCGCCTACCAGAATAACCGCCTGGATTTCATGATCTATGAGGATGGATCGGACTTCATGGCGGACTTTTCCAGTCGCGGCCCCTGCGCGGATGGCCGCATCAAGCCCGACGTGGTGGCACCCGGCACCTGGATTGCCTCCCTCCAATCGGAGTCCGCGACCGACATGTATGCCTGGTCGCCGATTGACAATTACTACCAATACCAGGGCGGCACCAGCCAGGCCGGACCGCATGTGTCGGGCGCTGCCGCGGTCTTCGTCCACTATCACCGTCAGACCCACACCAACACCACCCCCTCCCCTGCCCTGGTCAAAGCCGCCCTGATCAACTCCGCCTTCGACCTGTTCGAGGCCGGCCCCTCGCCGAACATGGACGCCGGCTGGGGCTGTGTTGACCTCCCCGCCATCCTCGATACACCACGCACTTTTGACTTCGTTGACCAATCCTCCCTGCTCACCAGCGGTCAGGTCGCGGAGCGCCGTGTCGTCATCGCCAGTCCCGGCCAACCCCTCAAGGTGACCCTCGCTTACACCGACCCGCCCGGCTTTCCCGGCGCCGCCCGGGCCCTGGTCAACGATCTCGACCTCGAAGTCCTGGCACCCAGCGGACAGCTCTACCGCGGCAACCAGTTCGACGGCAACGGGGATTCCGTCCCCGACGCCCCCGGCACCGACAACCTCAACAACGTCGAGGCCGTCCACCTCGCCGCCCCGCTCCCCGGCGAATACACCGTGCGCGTCCGCGCCCACAATGTCGTCGCGGATACCCATGGCGATACCAACGTGCTGGGGCAGGACTTTGCGCTCGTGATTTCGGGCCTCATGCCGCCGCCGGGCGCCGGCCTCATCTACCTCGACCGCAACTTCTACACCGCGCCGGACCAGATCCGCATCTCGCTGCTGAACACCAACCTCGCGGGCCAGACGTCCGTCACCGTCTCGGCCATCAGCACCACGGAAGCGGTCGCCGAGACTGTTCTCCTGCACCCGGCCGGCGCCGCTGGCGGTTTCACCGGCGCCGTCGCTACTGCCGCCGGCCCGGCGGTTGCCGATGGCCGTCTCCAGGTTGCCCACCGCGACGCCATCCAGGTCGCCTGGCTCGACACCCGCTACGGCACCAACCTCCTCGCCACTGCTACCGCCGATCTGCAGCCGCCGGTCATTTCGAGCGTGGCCGTCACCACCAACTACGGCCAAATCCAAATCACCTGGACCACCGACGAGCCAGCCACCTCCACCGTCCGCTACAACACCACTACCAACCTCACTCAGATCGTCACCGATAACTCCCTCACCACGGATCATTCCATCTCGCTCTCCGGCCTCATCCCGGGCCGGACCTATTACTTCCTGGTGGCGTCCACTGATGCCGCCGGCAACAGCGCCACCAACGACAACGGCGGGAAACTCTTCAGCTTCGTGGTCCATCCCCCGAGCACCGTTCTCCTGGTGGACGCCTTCACGTCCAACTTCTTCGACAATGACATCCCGCTGAGCGTCTATACCGACACCCTCAACCAGCTCGGCATCAGCTTCACGGTGTGGGACCCGGCCGTCGCCGGCTCGCCCTCCACCAACGATCTCCGCCCTTACCGCCTGGTCATCTGGCGCTTCACTGACGGCGTTTACCCTCCGACGACCACCCTCACCGCCACGGAGCAAAACTCCATCCGCGCCTACCTGAGCGAAGGCGGCGCGTTCTTCATGGCTTCCATGGAACAGTTAACCCGGCTGGGCAACGGCTTCTTCCGCAACCAGGTCCTGCATGTCACCGACGTTGCCGTAGACGCCGGGGTGCCCGGCGCCGAGGGCCTCCCGGGCGATTCCATCACCGCCGGCATGGACCTGAACCTGGATTACTTGCAGTACCTCCAATTTCTGGCATTTCTATGGCGAGGTCCCGGACGACATCTCCGACACCATGACGCTCTCGCCCGAGGCCACGCCCATTCTCATTGAATCGTTCTCCGGTGCCGCTGCCGGCATGAAATACCCCAGGACCGGCCAGGACGGCGCCGGTCGCGTCGTCTTCCTCTCCTTCCCGCTCGATGCCGTGTCCCCGACTGCCTCCGCGCCCAACAACCGGGCCACCCTCCTGGGCAACATCATCAGCTTCCTCGTTCCCGGCATCAATGGCCACGGCTCCGTCGCGCTGGATTCGCCCGCCTACAACATCCCCAGCGTCGCCACGGTCGAGATCGGCGATTCCAACCTCGCCGGCCAGGGCACCGCCTTCGTCACGTTCCACAGCACCACCCACACCAATGGCATCGCCGTAACGCTCCACGAAACTTCCGTTCCGGGGCTCTTCCGCGGAGGCATTGACCTCGTCGCGGACACCAACTCGCCGCCCGCCGGCAACCTGCCCGTCAAGTCCGGCGACACCGTCTGGGTGGACTACTTTGACGCCTCCGCCGGCACGACGGTCCGCGCGACGGCCACCGTGGATACCGCCCCGCCCGCCATCTCGGCTGTCCATGCTGTGCCCGACTACACCCAGGCGACCATCACGTGGAACACCCCCGAACCCGCTGATTCGACCGTCGAGTTCGGCACCTCCCGGCCACTCAACCGCAACACCTCCGACCCGGGACGCGTCACCAGCCACGAAGTTACGCTCACCTCTCTGTCACCGGACACAACGTATTACTTCCAGGTGTTGAGCCGCGATACCGCCGGCAACCTTACCCTCGACGACAACCACACCAACCTCTACTTTTTCACCACCCTGCGCCCCATCCTTCCGCCCTGGTCGGACACCATGAACAATGGCGCCACCAACTGGAGCGTTTCGACCAGCCCCGAAAGCCAGGTGGACTGGATCCTCACCTCCACCGCCACCAACGCGCTCGGCACCAATAACGCCTACTCGCAGCCCTTCGCTTGGTACACCAATCCCAAGGGCGCCCTCATTGATGCCGGCGAAACCTTCCTCATAAGCCCGGCCATCTACCTCACCAACGGCAACGTCGCCACCCTCACTTTCTGGCACAACTACGACTTCTTCCAGGGCTCCGAGTGGGACATCCTCGAATACGGTGAGGTCCTCCTCATCACCGACGACAACCCCACCGCTTACACCACACTGGCCACTTACTCCGACGACGCCTCCTTCGGCTGGGAACAGCAGGTCATTGACCTTACGCCCTTCGCCGGCCACCTCGTCTATCTCGTCTGGGACTACGAACTCTTCTCCCTCGACACCCGCGAACGCCCGGGCTGGGAAGTTGACAATGTCTCCGTCACCGTTTCCACCGTCGCCCCCGGCACCGTTCGGATCACCAACAACCTCTGGCAAACCGTCTATGTGTTGACCGGCCCGCAGTACCTCAAAGGCACCGGCCTCGGCACCACCATCACCAATGCCCCACCCGGCAAATACGTCCTCGAGTTCGCCGACGTGCCCTACTACCTCACGCCCGCACCACAGACCAATACCCTCACCTCCGGCAACACCATCGTCCTCCAGGGCAACTACACCTTCCCGGACGTGAATCACAACGACATCTCCGACCTCTGGGAGACCAACTTCTTCGGCAACGTCTCCCCCAACCGCACCCACACGACCAGCACCTTCGGCGCCGGTGTGTCCGATTACGCCCGCTTCATCGCCGGCAGCAACCCCAACGACCCGCCTCCGCACTTCCGCCTCACCGCTCAAATCCTGTCCAATACACTCTGCCGGCTCACCTGGCCCGCCAACCCGGGCCAGCAATTCCGCCTCCACTACAGCACCAACGCCATCACCTGGAATCTGTATGCGACCAATTGGCTGGAGACCAACCGCTTCGATCTCCCGCTGACCTCACTGGGCAAACGTGCCTTCTTCAGGGTCGAAACCTGGATGCCCGCCCCCACCCCCAACCTGCCCTCCGACCTGCGCCTTTCGGTGCAACAGCTCCCCACCGGCCCCATCCGCCTGGTCTGGCCGTCGGCCATCGGCCACGGCTATCGCGTCCTGGGCAGCACCAACGGCCTCGTCTGGACCCCCGTTTCAGATTGGATCCGCGCCGGCTCCGTCGTCACCACCTACCAACTCCCCCCCACCGCCCCGGCCACCGCCCACCTCTTCCGCCTCCAGGTCGCCCCGTGATTGACTGGACCGCGAACCGTCCGGGTTCGCGGGTCCGTTCTTCGCGCGCAATCCTCCGTTGCCGCAGCGCCGAGCCAGAGATCCCTCTGCTGCCAGCAGCCCCACACCCATCAGTGCGTCGGGCTGTCCACTTTTGAGACACATTCCCAGGCATCCCCACCCTCACAAGCAGCCCCCCTGAGACACCCAAGGGTCGAGTACAAAGGGGTGTACAAGGGATGCTCACCGGATGCACAAGGGGAAACCCCTTGTACATCCGGTGTGCATCCGGTGAGCACCCCTTGTACACGACGCGGAGTGCGGGAGGAATACCGTGGCTCAAGGCTGTATCCTTTATTGTTGTTCCCGCCCCGGTCGCGATGTCATCATGGCCCCAGGAAACGTCGTGGCTAAACATCGTACCATGCCGAGTGGGGAAGCTGCGGATTCCGGGCAGTCCGCGCCGCAGATTCTGGAGCGCCTGGTCGAGCAGGCCGAACGCGCCGGGGCCAGTGATATTCACCTGCATATGCGCCCGGGTTCGGCTTCGGTCACCTTCCGCCTCGATGGCGTGATGACGCCAACGGCAGAGTTGCCGGCCGCAATCGCCGAACGTGTCTTTGGCCGCATCAAGTTCCTGGCCCGGCTCAAGACTTACCAGGAGTCCCTGCCCCAGGATGGCCGGATTGACAAGACCGCCCTCAACGCCCACACCGACATCCGCGTCGCCACCTATCCGACCGTCACCGGCGAGAAAATCGTCCTCCGCCTCTTCGACACCACTGGCATCCGGACGCTGGGCGAACTGGGTTTCCCCGCCGAAGTCCGGGCGGAACTGGAGCGCTTCCTCCGCCAGACCGCCGGTCTGCTGCTGCTGACCGGCCCGGCCGGCAGCGGCAAGACCACCACCATTTACGCCTGCCTGCGCCACCTCTCGGAACAGGGCGGCCGCCACATCATCACCGTCGAAGACCCCGCCGAGCAAGTCATCCCCGGCGTTATGCAAACCGAGGTCAGCGAGGCGCGAGGTTTGGATTTCGCAAAGGCCGCCCGCCATCTCCTGCGCCAGGACCCGCAGGTCCTCGTGATCGGGGAGATTCGGGACGAAGAGACCGCCAACATCGCCGTCCGCGCCGCGCTCACCGGCCACCTGGTCATCTCCACCCTCCACGCCGGCTCCTGCCAGGGCGTTTTCGAAAGGCTCCTCGTGCTCTGCGCGGACCACTCAGCCGTCGCCTCCTCCCTGGAGTTGGTGCTTAACCAGCGCCTGCTCCGCCGCCGCTGCGCCGAATGTTCCGGCAAAGGCTGCCCGGCCTGCCTGACCACCGGTTATCGCGGCCGGCTGCCCCTCGTCGAATGGCTGCGCCTCAACGACGCCCTTCGCCGCCGCATTGCCGCCCGCGACCTCGACGGCCTGGCCGCCCGCCCCGCCCTGGCCGAGAGCGCCCGCGCCCTCGTCCAGGCCGGACTGACCACCGACGCGGAGGTGGCCAGGGTTCTCGGCTTCCCCAGCACCGCGGCTTGACCGCTTCCTGACGCTTTAGCCTCTCGCAACCACCTGTCTGGGCGAGTGTCCACGTGAACCCACACTTCGTAGGACATCCGCTGAAGTCAGGGCTCGCGCGGACGCTCGCCCTCCCGGGCCGGAGTTTCCTGCAATTGCGCGTGACGACTCCCCCCCTGCCCTGTCTAACCCTGCAGATGATGCTCTATTGGGACTAAGCTCATGAACTACGACGAATTTGCCTTCTTCAACCAGCAACTGGCGGCGATGCTCCGCGAGGGTATCCCGCTGGAAGGCGCCCTCAAGCAGTTGTGCGTCGGGATGCGCTCGGGTCCTTTGCGGACCGAAATCCAGCAATTGGAGGCCGACCTCGCCCGCGGCACCCCGCTCAAGGAAGCCCTGGCGCGCCGTACCCTGCCGGACCTCTACCGCCAGATGTTAGAGATTGGCGCCCGCAGCAACGACCTCCCCGGCGTCCTTACCCTGCTGGCGGACCATTACCACCGCGCCAACGCCCTCTGGACTCGGCTCAAGGGGCTGATGGTCTATCCCCTCATTGTCATCCTCCTCTCCTTGGGATTGACGGTGGTCATCTCCCTCAACTTCAACGAGTTCCTGTCGCGTATCACCCATGACCTCGGCACGCAACCCAGCCTCGCCGCCTCCCCCACCGCATCTGGATGCCGTCCGTCGTCCTCGCCCTCGCCGCCATCCTCGGCGTGGCTGCCGCCTGCATTCCGAGCTGGCGCGCCTGCCTGCGCTGGCGACTCCCCGCCTTCCGCGATGCCAGCCTCGCCCAGCTCGCCTCCGCCATGACCCTCATGCTCAAGAACGGAACCACCCTGCCCCAGGCCCTTGCCCTTGCCGAAGCCCTCGAAAGCGGCACCCCCGCCGCCAAAACCCTCGCTCGCTGGCGCCAGCTCGCTGAAGCCGGCCAGGGTAAACCCGCCGCCTGGACCGGCGACACCCGCCCCTTCCCGCCCCTCTTCCTCTGGCTGGTCCAAAAGGGCGGTGAAGACCTCGCCGCCGGCTTCCGCAAAGCCGCCGAAATCTACCAGGCCCGCGCCTCCTACCGCATCGAAATGGCCCTCTACGGCGCCCTCCCCGTCTCCATCCTCCTCCTCGGTCAGATGATTCTTTGGCAAGCCCTTCCTCTCGTGCTCACCATGAACTCGATGATGAACATGCTCGGCTCGGACACCGGCGTCGGCGGGAATTGACTACCAATGAACGATAGCTTCCCCCAACTCTTACAATCCGACCCGCTCCAGGCCATCGTCCTGGGCGTCCTGACCTTCCTCGCCTACATCTTTGCCGGGCTCCTGCCCGTCTGCGGCGCCAGTTACCTCATCTACTTCCTTCTCACGCTCCCCCTCCGCCGCAACGAGCGCGCCCGCTTGTTCCTGGATTTGCTTGAGCTGGGCATCAACGAAGGCCACACCCCGGAAGCCGCTATTACCCAGGCCGCCGCCAGCCGCGACCGCTCCCTGGGCGTCCGCTTCCATCTCCTGGCCGCGCACATCGAACAAGGCTTGCGCCTCAGCGAAGCCCTCGAAAAGGTGCCCCGCCTCCTTCCCCCGCAAGTCTGCGCCATACTCAGCGTCGGCGGACGCATCGGTGACATCAACAAGGTCATCCCTGCCGGCCGCCTCCTCCTCCGTGACAGCGTATCCTATGTCCGCAGCGCCCACAACTACCTCATTCTCGTCGCCTTCGCCATCTCGCCGGCCATCGTCACCGTGCCCCTCCTCCTCAATACCTACGTCTTGCCCAAGTTCAAAGAAATCTTCGCCGGCATGCTCGAGGGGCAAAGCCTGCCCGCGTTCACCCGCTTCGTCTTTGGCGGAGACACCATAATCCTGGCCATTCAGGTTGCTGTCGTTTCTGTCATCTGGCTGGCCGCGTTGGCCTATGTCGGCGGCCCGCGCCTGCACGGCTGGGTTCACCGTCTCTTCCCCGCCACGCAGGATTGGCTCCTCGCTCTCCTGCCCTGGCGCCGCAAACGCCTCCACCGCGATTTCTCCGCCATGCTCGCCGTCCTCCTCGACTGCCGAAGTGCCCGAAGCCGAAGCTGTCACCCTCGCCGCCAAATCCACGGCCAACTCCTCCATCATCCGCCGCGCGCAGAAAGTCAGCGCCCTTCTCGGGCAGGGCGTCAAGCTCCCCGAAGCCATCCGGGCCCTGGACAACTCACGCGAACTGCAATGGCGCCTCTCCAACGCCCTGCACCGTGGCGCCGGCTTTGTCCGTGCCCTGACCGGCTGGCACGAGGCCCTCGATGCCAGGGCCTTTCAACTGCAGCAAGCCGCCGCCCAAGTCACCACCACCGTCCTGGTGCTGATCAACGGGCTGATCGTGGCCTCCATCCTGATCGCCGTGTTCCTGGTCCTTATCCAGTCATCAACGGATCCAGCATATGGTGATTTCAAAGCCATCCCGCGCCTGGGTAGGGCGCGCAGTCCCCTGCGCGCCGCATAAACGCCGCCAGCCCGGCTCCCTCATGGTCGAGATGCTGGTCGCCCTGGCCATCCTGATTGGCGTGCTATTGCCCCTCGCCTACTCCTTCGTCGGCGAACGACGCCTGGCCCGCGCCTACTATCAGCGCGCTGTGGCGATGGAGATCGTGGACGGCGAGATGGAGGTCCTGCTGGCGGGCGAATGGCGCGCCTTCTCCGCCGGCACCCATGATTACACCGCGCATGCCGCCGCTGCCACCAACCTGCCGCCCGGCCGCTTCACCCTATCCGTCCAGCCAAGCAAGCTCCGGCTCCGCTGGCAGCCTGCGGTCAAAGACCACGGCGGCCCCGTCACCCGGGAGGCGGTCCTCAAATGAAAACTCACCCCTCACGCCCGCCGCGGGCCTCTCGCCCCGGCCAACGCGCCTACCTGCTCATCGAGGCCCTCGTCTATATTGCCGTCATCGTGGCGCTGCTCGGCGCCGGCTACGCGGCCATGTATCGCTGCGTTGACAGCTCGCTCGCCCTGCGCCGCAACGCCGACGACATCACCAGCGCCCTCCACGCCGGCGAACGCTGGCGGGCTGACGTCCGCGCCGCCACCAGCCCGCCGCGCGTGGAAAACACGGATGCCGGGCAGCTCCTCTACCTCGACGGCGCCCGCGGCGCAATTGTCTATCGCTTCTCCACCAATGCCATATTCCGCCGCCTGGACACGGGCTCCTGGGTGCGCCTCCTGCCCAATGCGAAGTCCTCCACCATGACCGCCGACCCGCGCGAACACGTCACCGCCTGGCGCTGGGAACTCGAACTCCAGACCCGCGCCAAGGGAAGCGTCAAGCCCGGCCGCGTGCGCCCCCTGTTCACCTTCCTCGCCGTCCCCGAAGGGACATCAGCCAAATGAAACTGTCTTCCTGTCACGCTTCACGCTCCACGCTTCACGTCTCCCTCCCCCCGCGTCGCCAGTCCGGCTCGGCTGTGATCGTCGTCATGGCACTGCTGGCCATCATTCTGGTCTACATGGCCGCCAACATCCGGACCCTCCATAGCCTCGGGCGCGAACTGCGGCTCCTTGAACGCCAGCAGACCCGCCGCCTGCACGCCGCCACCCGGGCAACCCATTCCCCGCCTGCCATCACCGCTGCCACCAACACCGTTCCCAGGTCCCCCGCCAATTAACCCGGCACCCATCCCTCCATCACTCCACGCCCCCCCCATGGCCCGCATCATCGTCATTCGCAAATCCCTGACGGCCTTCGTCTGCGGGTTTTTCGGGTTCCTGCCGTTCATCGGCCTTCTGCCCGGGCTTTACGCATTGTTCTGTTGGGCCCACATTCGCCGGCGCTACCCCAATGAGTGGAATCCAGCCGAGGCCTACCTGAGCTGGGGCGCTCGCCTGGCCCTGCTCGGCCTGCTTGGTACAGCCTTGGTCACCGCTGTCGCCATCGTGACCTCTTTCGGCTAGCTGCGCCCGCATTCGCGCCTGAGGGCAAACAGTGACGCCAATAGCCCGAGATACATATACTGTGTCTGGACAGGACGGTCGGAACATGGGGCCGTTGTCACTGGAGGAAGTCAGGAAACTGGCACAGACCGGCCATTTCCGGCGCGACCTTCGCGCAGCGAAGCGATTCCGAGCATTGGTCCACCGCAGCCGACTATGACCCGGGGCGCAAACGACGCCGCTCACTGCTTCTGGAGGCGGAAGAAGTTGGCACCGGTGGTGGCAGGCAGGAACGCGCAAAACTGACCATTGGTCAAGGTGAGCGTGGGGCTGAGGAGGTTCCAGTTGGTCGTGGGAACGTTGTGGCTGGCCAGGAGGTTGTAGGTAATGCCGGTGTCCGGCCAGCAGATCATCACGCCGGTGCCAGAGCGGCTAATGGTCAAGGCGGGGACTGTGGCAGCGATGGTCGAAACGATCTGTGCACGGTAAGTGGCGATATCGGCTGAATAGGTTAAGTCGTTGTACACCGCCGTGTAGCTGGGTTGATTGGCCAGGTTACCGATGGCATCCAGCATGCCGACCAGTTGCCAGGTTGAGCCGTTCTTTTGGAACACCCCGCCACCGGAATCACCCCCAGCGGCTTGCCCTTCATCGGAGGTTTGCAACGAGCTGGAAAACATGGTACTGAAATGTGGTGACGTTCCCGAGGCCGGCATTGATGATTCTGGTGCCGCCCGGATCCACTTTGTTATTCCCCCAGCTCTTAAGCCCGTTGACCGACCAATAGAAGCCGGTGTAAGTGCCGATGTTGGTTTGGGCCGAGCCGGCGATGCTGCCACAGCCGATCAAAGTCACTTGAGACGAGGCCGCTGGGGTAGCCGTGGCCAGGGACATCCTGGGCAGCGGTGGCAGGGTTCGGAGGTGGAACATGACCATATCCGTGACCGAGCCATCAGCGTTAGTCAGGCGCAGGGAGGTGCCATCCCAACGGAAGAGCGTGCCGCCGAAGTTGGCATCGTTGGCGCCCACGTGAGCCGCAGTGAGCACCCAGCCGGCACCAAGATAAACACCACTGGAGCCGTTGACCTGGCCGATGCTGGCCCACGGTGAGCCGTCGGGGGGAGCGCCGGTGTTGGTGCGGGAGCTGGCGTCCACAATGGCAGAGGCGCTGAACCTGTGGCCGCACCAGGCCATCACAAAAATCAGCAGGAACACGTACGGGCGTTTCCCGACTCTGGAGTGATAATCTTTCATGCTCGACTGCGTGTTCCCAGTAGTTGGCCATCATAATAGCCCAGCGCAGCTTGCGGCTCAACCACGGCTCCTTTGGATCGCGAATCAGCCGTCCCCGATCTCTTTCCCCAACGGCTCCTGATCAACGTCCTCTAGCGCCATCAGATATCGCCCCGTGTGGCTGTCCGGACATTCCGCCAACTGTTCCGGGGTCCCCACCGCCACCACCCGCCCTCCCCGGCTGCCGCCCTCCGGCCCAAGGTCAATCACCCAATCGGCCTGCCCAATAACGTCCAGGTTGTGCTCGATCACCACCACCGAGTTGCCGTCCTCCACCAGCCGGTTGAGGATGCTCATCAAGCGGCTGATGTCCGCCAGGTGCAGCCCCGTCGTCGGCTCGTCCAGCACGTACACTCGCCCGGTTTTGCCCAGTTCGGCGGCCAGCTTCAACCGCTGGCATTCGCCGCCCGAAAGCGTCGAAAGCGGCTGGCCCAACGTGAGGTAATCCAGCCCGACTTCACACAGCAGTTCCAGCGCGCTGCGGACGCGTGGCTGGGTGAAGACCTCACGCGCCTCTTGCGCCGTCAGGCCCAGCACCTGGTGGATGTTGTGGCCCTCCCAGCGCATTCCCAGCACCTCGTCTGTGTAGCGCTGCCCGTTGCAGGCGGAGCAGACGACCCGCACATCATCCAGGAAGTGCAT
>CAWGGD010000004.1:0-94195 GCA_963822005.1 uncultured Verrucomicrobiae bacterium
TGATGCCAAACCGGCTGCCGGCTGGGTCTGGGACGGCCTGCCTGAGCGCGACTACCGGCTGAACATCCTGCGCCTGCACGACGAGCGCCAGTTCGCCCAGCATGCGGCGGTTTACGCGGCGGCGCTGGCGACCAACGACTACAACCCGGCGGGGCTGTACCGCCGCGTCACGGCCGACGGCAAGCCGGTGCTCTGCGCCCTTTGCCACGCTTCCGAAGCGCTGCAGACCAAAGGTTACCCCGGCGTCCCGCCCTGACCACCTCCGTCCACTCCCGGCATGCCAACGTCATGGACCCCGTGCTGAACACCACCCTGAACAACTGCCGCCAACCGCGCCGCCTGCTACCGCTGCCATCCCGGCTCCACGACCCGTTGCCTGCGCGGCGCGATGGGCAGCGCGATTGCCGCCGACGGCTCGATGGAGATGCAGTGCCAGAGCTGCCACGGCAACATGAGCGCCGTCGGCTCCTCCAGCCGCGTCGGCTGGATCATGGAACCCAATTGCCAGGGCTGCCACACCGGCACCGCCACCAGCAACAGCGGCCAGATTCGCTACACCTCCGTCTTCGACACCAACGGCGCACCCGCGCGTGCCGGCGAATCAAACCTTCGCCACCACGCCCAACACTCCGCCCACCGGGCCGCCCTCCTCAATCTCTCGCTCTACCGTTTCTCGATCGGCCACGGCGGCCTGCAATGTTCCGCCTGCCACGGCTCCACCCACGCCGAGTTCCCCAGCTCGCACGCCAATGACAACCTCCGCAACATCGCGCCTGCAAGGCCACGCCGGCGTGATGGTCCGAATGCACCGCCTGCCATACCAACTTCGCCCAACACCGTCACCGGCGGCCCGCACGGCATGCACCCGGTGGGACAGACCTGGGTCAGCGGACACCACGGCGACCTCGAGCGATCAGGCCACCACGCGCCCAATGCCAGCTCTGCCACGGCACCGATTACCGGGGCACCGTCCTGTCGCGGATGCTGGGCGCCCGCACGTTGAGACGCTTCGGCACGCACGACCTCTTCCGCGGGCGCCATCATCAGCTGCTATAACTGCCACAATGGCCCGGGCAGTGAGCGGCAATCACCAACGCCGCGCCGGCCACCGTGACCGGCGTTGCTGACCAACACCACCAACGACAAGTCGGTGGCCATCCTGCTCGCCCGTCACCGGGGCCGGACGCCACTCCGCGAATCATCACCCAGGCCACGCAACGGCTCCGTCGGCCTGAACACCAATACCTTGTGGCCACCTATTTCCCCAACCCGGGCTTCGTCGGCACCGACCTTTCACCTTTGCCGCCTATGACGGCTCCAAGAACTCAGCTCTGGCCACCGGCACGGTCACCGTGGCCCAGGGACCGTTCTCCATCGGGGCCGTCGCCCATGTTCCGCCAACGTATCCAGCCGCCTGGCCGGTCGCCTTCGTCGTGGTGCCCACGGTCACTAACAATGCCGCGCCCGTGACCTTCGACTGGAACTTCGGCGACGGCTCGGCTCACAGCACGAACCAGTATGCCGCCCACGCCTACGCACTGCCCGGCACTTACAACTGGAGTGTGACTTCGACCGTGTCCACCGCCTCCACCACCGCCAACGGCAGCATCGTGATCGGCAACCCCGTGCAGCTCGGCATTGCGCGCGCGGGCAGCCAGGTGACTCTCTCCTGGCCGAACACCATCGCCGACACGCTCCTGGAGGGCACCGGCGTCCTCGGTCCATCCGCGCAATGGCTGTGGGTCACAAACACTCCTGCTGCGGGGCCGAGTTTGCTCAGCCTCACATTGCCCGCAACGGGCAACGAGTTTTTCCGCGTCCGACGTCCCTGGTAGCTCCACCCCCAACCCGAAGCCGCCGATCGACTAGCCGTTGATCGGCGGCTTTTCTTTATGCCACGGCGTGCTCTGCTCGTAGGCGTGGGCGACGCGCAGGATCGTCTCCTCACCGAACGGCTTGCCGAGAAGCTGCAGCCCGATGGGAAGGCGCGGTTGACGACTGGTAAACCCGCAGGGCACCGCCAACCCGCAGATGCCCGCCAGGTTGCAGGAGATGGTGAAAATATCCATCAGGTACATCTGCAAGGGGTCCTCGGCCTTCTCGCCGATCTTGAAGGCGGCGGTGGGCGAGGTCGGGGTAACGATGGCGTCCACCTTCTCGAACGCTGTCAGGAAGTCGTTACGGATCAGCGTGCGCACCTTCTGCGCGCGGAGGTAATAGGCGTCGTAGTAGCCACTGCTCAGGACGTAGGTGCCCAGGATGATGCGCCGCTTCACCTCGGGGCCGAAACCTTCTCCGCGCGTCTTGCCGTAGAGCTCGATCGGGTCCGCCCCCTCGACGCGCTGGCCGTAGCGGATGCCATCAAAGCGAGCCAGGTTGGCGCTGGCCTCGGCGGTGGCGATGATGTAGTAGGTCGCGATGGCGTAATCGGTGTGTGGCAGGGAGACTTCTACCACTTCGGCGCCTAGTTTGGCGAGTTGTTGCACGGCGGCCTCGACGGCCTGCTTCACTTCGGGGTCCAGGCCGCCAATCATGTACTCCTTGGGCAGCCCCACCTTGAGTCCTTTGATGTCCCCGGTCAGGCCGGCGGCGTAATTCCCGACCGGCTGCGGCACACTGGAGGAATCGCGGGGATCGTGGCCGCCGATGACGCGCAGCACGGTTGCCGCATCGCGCACATCCTTGGTGAAGCAGCCGATCTGGTCGAGCGAGGACGCATAGGCGACCAGGCCATAGCGCGAGACGCGGCCATAAGATGGCTTGAGGCCAACGCAGCCGCACAAGGCGGCCGGCTGGCGAATCGAGCCGCCTGTGTCCGAGCCGAGGGCCGCGACGCATTCGTCCGCGGCTACTGCCGCCGCGGAGCCGCCAGAAGAGCCGCCGGGGATGCGCGAGGTGTCCCAAGGATTACAGGTGATTTGGAAGGCTGAATTCTCCGTGGAGCTGCCCATGGCAAACTCGTCCATGTTCAGCCGCCCGAACACCACAGCCCCCGCGGCCCTCAGCTTCTCAATGACGGTGGCGTCGTAGGGTGAATGGAAATCGCTCAGGATCCTGGAGCCGCAGTTGAGCGGTTGGCCCTTTACGGCGATGACGTCCTTTACGCCGACCGGCACGCCCAGCAAAGGCCGCTCCCGGTGCGTTTGCCCTGAGGCCAGCGCCTGGTCTGCCGCGTCGGCCTGCGCGAGGGCGTCGCCTGCGTCGTAGCTGAGGAATGCCTTGATCTCCCCGTCAACGCGCTGAATCCGGTCCAGGCAGGCCTGCGTGGCCGCCCGCGCCGAGACCTCGCGACTGGCCAGCCTGGCCACCAGTTCCGAAATCCTAAGTTCGTTCAACATGACGCCCCGACGGCCGACACTTCGGCCGCAGAACTGCCTGGAAAATGACCAAGCCACTGGTGAAAAGGCGAGTGGGAAATCCGGTGCGGCTCGGAGGTCGAAAGTCAGACGAAGGTGGAGAAAGCGGGCTACTGGTCGCTCTTCTACGGATACTATTTCAGTGGCACCAGGCTAGGCTACTACTTCCACCGGGCATTTAGGCAGGGCGTCCACGAAGGCCTGGCCGTATTGCTTGGTCAGGATGCGGTTGTCCAGCGCCACGATGATGCCGTGGTCGGTTTTGGTGCGGATGAGGCGGCCGACGCCCTGGCGGAACTTGAGGATGGCCTCAGGCAGGGAAAACTCACGGAAGGAATCGCCGCCCCGGGCTTCGATGACCTCGATGCGCGCCTCGATGAGGGGATGGTCGGGCACCGCGAAGGGCAGCCGGGTGATGATCACGTTGGACAGGGCCGAGCCGGGGACGTCAACCCCCTGCCAGAAGCTGTCGGTGCCGAAGAGCACGGAGTCCACATCTTCCTTGAACTTCTCGAGCATGAGCGAGCGGGGCGTGCCGGTGCCCTGGACGAAACAGGCGAGGCCGAGCTGGTCGAAGAACGGCTGCATCAGCTCGCCGACTTCCAGCATCAGCTTGAAATTGGTGAACAGGACGAAGGCCTTGCCGTGGGTCAGCTTGACGAAGTGTTCGATCCAGTGGATGAGGGCGTCGCGATAGCCTTCGGCGCGGGGGTCGGGCATCTTGCCGACGACGTAGAGCTTCATCTGCCGCTCGTAATCGAATGGTGTGCCGACTTGCAGCAGCGTGGCAGCCTCGGCGCCGACGCGGTGGGCGAAGTAGTTCAGGCCGGAGGCGTTTGGTGGTGCGGAGCCCGTTTTCGTGGTGCGTGGTGCGTGGTGCGGGTCACCCTCACGGACGGAGCGGCCACCGCGCGCCAAGCCCGAGACCGAGAGCGTCGCGCTGGTCATGATCACCGACGTGTCGCTGCCGAAAAGGCGGCGGCGCAGGTAGTCCGCGACGTCAACCGGCGCCGCATTAAGGGCCACCGTTCTTTGCGCCCGGCCGGTCCGCTCGACCCAATAAACATAGTTCGCCGCGCTCTGGCTCAGGAAGACGGCCACTTCGTCGCGCAACTCGCCGAGCCGCCGGTTGCATTCCATCAACTCCTGTCCGATCTCCTTGTCTTCGCTCAGCTTGATCAGCTCGCTGACCGCCTCGCGCAGGCGCTGGATAGGGAGCGTGACGTTGTCCTGGACCAACTCTGGCCGGCGGATGCGCAGTTCGGTCCATTCCCGCCGCCGGCCCGCGGCCGCTTCGCCGCCGCCGAAACTGCGCTTTTTCGCCTCGCGCTGGACGTCGTCGCACGCGGCTTCGACGTTGCCAAACAGCACGTCCGCCTCTTTGAGCAACTCGGCGACGAGCTTAACGGCGGGGCCTTGGCGCAGGATGGCGAGCAGGCCCTTCTCGGTGCGGGGGTTCCAGAGGCGATGCAGCGCGTAGCGGACCTGGCCGCTGGAAACGCTCAGCCCGATGTGCTTGGAGGCGACGTGCTCCATCTGGTGCGCCTCGTCGAAGATGACGAAGTCGTTGCGGAAGAGAATGCCGCCCTCGATCTCCTCCTCGATGCCCCCCAGCAGGGTAAAGAACAGGGTGTGGTTCAGCACCAGCACGTCGGAAGAGAGGATGCGGTTGCGCGCGCGCTGGAAGAAGCAGACGCCGTGCTCCTTGCCGAACTCGGATGGATGACCGCAGAGCTTGGGCGCGCAGAGCCCGCGCTCGGAGCAGACCTGCGCCCAGACCTTCCCGTCCGGCTCGACGTCGAAGTCCGACAGGCTGCCGTCGGTGGTGGTTTTGGACCACTCATGAATCCGCTCCAACTCCTCGGCTTCGGACGACGTGAAGAGGTTGCCGGCTTGTTGGCGGGCCTTGCGAAGGCGGCGGGTGCAGAGGTAATTCGCTCGGCCCTTGAGCATGGTGAACTGGAACTTCACCGGCAGGATTTGCTCGAGGATGGGCAGGTCCTTCTGCGTGAGCTGCTCCTGGAGGTTGATGGTGTGGGTGGAGACCACGGCCTTCTTCTTGTTCGCCACGGCATACAGGATCGCCGGCACCAGGTAGGCCAGGCTCTTCCCGACGCCCGTCCCGGCCTCGACTGCGAGGTGCTCGCCGTCTTGCAGGGCCCGCGCGACGGCGACGGCCATTTCCTGCTGCTGGGGGCGGAACTCGAAGTTCTTCGAGCGCGAGAGAATGCCCTTGGGGGAGAAGATTTCAGCAACCTGCTCGACGAGGTCGTGGCCCGAGGCGGCGGGTTGAGATTCGATGACGCTGATCATGGAAGAATAGGGACAGGCGGGACGCCTGTCCTACCTTGGCCGCCGCACGACGACTTCCTGGGGGGCCTGGTTCTTAACGATCATGTTGGGGGGGAGAATGCCGCGCCAATTAATATTGGGATAAACCACCGAGCCACGCCCGATAATGCTGCCGGGGTTGAGGACGGCATTGCAGCCGATGTCAGTCTGGTCGCCCAGCAGCACGCCGAATTTGCGGAGACCTGTGTCGAAGGGCCGGCCCTCAACCTCGACATTGACGTTGCCGGGCACGAGCTTAATGTTGGAGACCTTCACGCCGGCGCCCAGGTGCGACCGGTAGCCGAGAATCGAGTCGCCGATGTAGTTGAAATGGGGGGCGACGGCCTCGTTGAACAAAAGGGAGTGCTTCACCTCGCAGGCATTGCCGACGATGCAGTTGTCGCCGACGATGACCTGCTCGCGGATGTAGGCATTGTGGCGAATCTGGCAGTTGCGGCCGATGATCGCCGGCCCTTTGATCATGGCCCCGTCCTCGACCACCGTGCCTTCGCCGATGAACACCCGTTCGCCAATGAACGCAACCCCTTCGCAGCGGTTGTGCAAGCCCGGCCGGAGGTTCGCGTCGAGGTAAGCCGGTAGCTTCTTGAGCGCATCCCAGGCGTATTCGCAGCCGTCGAAGATCGCCGCATGAGCGGTTTGGCTGAGGTCGAACAGGTCCGCTGGCTTGAACATGGCGCCAACTTAGGTGAAAGGAGGTCGTGGGCAAACCAGATTTATTCGCGCCTCGACCACCCAGCCGGAGTGCGGCGTCTTTGCGCCATAACGGCGGGTGATGCGATACGACCCTGGACAACCTGTGAATGAGCCGACTGGTCCTGTGTGAATGGTTTGGGGATAATGTGAATAACTAGGACTTTCCGCGCTTTCTCACCGGCATTATTCTCGGAATTGCATTTTCGTTCTTACGTAAGTAGCTGATGTGACCTTGACAGTGAGGGTTGTGTGCTTTATTCACAGCCCTTAATACGGATAGTGTTTAACAGATAAAGACAGATATATTAAGCACGCGATGAATCTGACCATCTCGAAGGAGCAAATTATCAACGGGCTGCAGGCCGTGCAGAATGTCGTGAGCACACGAACGACACTACCGATTCTGTCGAACGTGCTGCTGCGCGGTGAAGGGGAGCGGCTGGAATTGACGGCCACGGACCTGGACGTGACGATCGTGTGCGGCGTGGAGGCGAAAGTGAAAAAGGCGGGCGCTTCGACAGTGCCGGTGAAGAAGCTGTTCGGGATTGTGCGCGAGCTGGGGACCGGGGAGATTGAACTGGAGGTGGACGAAAAGAACATGTGCAGCGTGCGTTCGGGCGCATCGTTCTACAAGATCAACGGGCTCAGCGCGGATGAATTCCCGCCCATGCCGAAGTTTAAGGAAGACAAGAAGGTGATTCTGGCCCAGGAGACGCTAAAGGGGATGATGAAGAAGACCTCCTTTGCGATCTCGACTGATGAATCACGCTATGTCCTGAATGGAATTTACCTAAGCCTGAAGGACCACAAGCTGACCATGGTGGCGACCGACGGTCGGCGCCTGGCATTGGTGGACGAGGATCTGGATGTGCCGGACAAGAGCCAGGGGGAGTTTATTGTGCCGGCCAAGACGGTAAATGAGCTGAATCGCCTCTTGCAGGACAAGGGCGAGGCTGAAATCCGTTACGCGGAGAACCAAGCCTCCTTCACGCTGAAAGATGAAAAAGGCTCTTCGGTCCTCATTGTGACCAAGCTAATCGAGGGTAATTACCCGAATTACCGGCAGGTCATTCCGGGGGAAACCAAAGAGCGAGTGGCCTTGGCCCGAGAGGAGTTCCTGCACGCTTTGCGGCGGGCGGAGATCATGACCAGCGAAAAATCAAACTCGGTGAAGCTGAGCTTCGGGAAGAATAAACTGGAGATTACGGCCAACTCGCCCGAGGTGGGCGAGGCGAAGGAAACCCTGGCCATCAATTACAAAGGGCCCGAGATGGCGATTGCCTTCAATCCCAAGTACATGATTGATCCGCTCAACGCGCTGACCAACGACGAGGTCTTCCTGGAACTGATTGACGAGCTGAGCCCCGGCGTGTTGAAGATCAACGGGCCGTTCCTCTACGTCGTGATGCCGATGCGGCTGAGTTGACAGGGCCGCCGGCTTCAATTTGGGTCGCGGAGATTCTCGCTGGTGGGTGGAGTGATGAGGGGGATCAATGGAATCGGATGGTTTCGTAGTGCGGCGGGACAGTGGTGCGCATAAAATCCGCCGTTGTCCGCCAGGGTGCTGGGAATTAGGCTAATCCTGAAGCTTGTGGACACAGACGGCCTCTCATCGTCGCTCCTCAGATTGCTGCCCCAGTATTTGGCACGGAAACCGAAATGGTGGGTCTGCCTGCTGCTGGCGTTAAGTGTGACCGCGGTGTTCTGGGGGGTGTCGGGGCATGAATTTACCCATTACGACGACGACGGCTACGTCACGGAAAACTTCCATGTTCAAGCGGGTCTGACCTGGAAGGGGCTGGCTTGGGCGTTCGGCCAGGTGCACGGTGAGCAGACTTATTGGCATCCCCTGACCTGGGTTTCGCACATGCTGGACTGCCAGCTCTTTGGGCTGAAGCCGGCGGGCCATCACCTGGTGAACCTGTTCTTCCACACGCTCAATACCCTTCTGATCTTTTTAGTGTTGGGGCGGCTGACTGGGGCGTTTTGGCAGTGCGGGTTGGTGGCTGCGCTGTTTGCATTGCACCCGCTGCAAGTGGACACGGTCGCCTGGGTGGCCGAACGCAAGAATCTGCTGAGCACGTTCTTCGGGCTGCTGTGCCTTTGGGCGTATGCGCTCTTCGCGGAATGCAGAATGCAGAATGCAGAATGCAGAATTGAAAAGCCGAGAGGCGGTGTCTCACAGTACGCGTCGCTCTACTACGTTCTGTCTCTGCTATCCTTCGCGCTGGGTTTGATGAGCAAGCCGGTGCTGGTCACATTACCATTCGTGCTGCTGCTGCTGGACTATTGGCCTCTGCGACGTTTCCCGCTATCAACTATCAACCTGCGACTACGGGCTTTCCTGGGGTTGGTGTGGGAAAAGGCGCCGTTCTTCTTCCTCGGCGGTGTGTCCTGCATAATCACTCTGGTGGCGCACCGTGGACTGGGCATGCTCCAGGCAGCGGCGCGGTTACCTTTCGACCTGCGCCTCGAAAATGCGGTGGTGTCCTATGTTCGCTACCTGGGAAAGACGATTTGGCCTTTTAACTTGGCGATCTTTTACCCATATCCCGGGGCCTGGCCGGCGGGGCAGGTGATACTGTCTAGCCTGCTGCTGCTGGGTGTATCCGGTCTGGCCGTGTACGCGGCCCAAAGCCGGCCGTGGCTGTTCGTTGGCTGGTTTTGGTTCCTGGGGATGCTGGTGCCGTTCATCGGGTTGGTTCAGGCGGGAAAGCAGGCTATGGCAGACCGTTTCATGTATGTGCCGCTGATTGGGGTGTCCATTATTTTGGTCTGGGGTTTGGCCGAGTTCTGTAGATGGTTGTGCCTTGCGCAAAAGGGGATCGCTTTCTTTTGCGGGGCCATCCTTGGCCTGTGTGCGGCGCGGACAATGGATCAATTGCGGTGTTGGCAAAACAGTGAAACGCTGTTTCGACACGCTGTGGCCGTTAGCAAAGACAACTGTGTCGCCTTGGACGGTCTGGGGGTTGCACTGTTTGGCCGCGGCAGGTTGGATGAAGCGATGGAGTGCTATCGCCAGTCGCTCAAGATCAATCCGGCCGATGCCCACGCGCTGAATAATCTAGGCGCGGCACTGGAGGCCAAGGGGAGCCCGGAGGCCATTGATTGGTATCGAAAAGCGCTCCAAGCAGATCCCGCGTTTCCGGATGCGCTCTACAATCTAGGCACTGCTGAAGCAGGCCAGAAGCATTACGCCGAGGCCATCAAGCTTTTTGAAGCCGTGCTGGTGGTCCAGCCGAACCACCTGGAAGCCCGCAATAATCTTGGCAACACATTCGCCAACCTGGGAAGACCAGAAGAAGCGATCGCGCAGTATCGGCTTGCCTTGCAGCTCCAGCCCAAAGCCGCCCGAATTCACTGCAACCTCGCCGCCCTCTTGGTTTCGCAAGGAAAGCTGGACGAAGCGGCTTTGCACTACCGCCAAGCGCTAACTCATACCCTCAATGATGGGGATACTCACCATCAGCTCGGCATTGCGCTTGCCCTTCAGGAAAAATGGGACGAGGCCATCGAGCAGTATCGGGCAACGCTCCGCCACGCGCCGAACAATGCCGAAGTCCGCTATAACTTGGGCTATGCGCTGAGAGTGCGGGGCCGCGTGGACGAGGCCATAGCGGAGTTGGCTGAGGCGGTGCGGCTGAAGGCCGACTTCCCACTGGCCCAATACAATTTGGGTTGCGCCTTGGCCGAAAAAGGGCGGCGCGAGGAAGCCGTGGCCCATTTGCGCGAAGCCTTGCGCCGCAAGGCAGATTACAGGGAAGCCAGGCGGGCGCTGGAGCGCTTGGGCGCCAAACCAAAGGTCGAGGATGGCAAATAAAGAATGGAAGACAGCGCTGCTGCGGGCGATGGCGCACCCAGCGGTGGCGTGTGCGCTGCTGGTGGGCGCGATCACTGTCGCTTTCTGGCCGGTGACGCAGGCGGGTTTCATCAACTACGATGACCCGGAGTATGTCACGGAGAATGCGTACGTTCAGGGAGGGTTGAGCTTGCGCGGGGTGTGGTGGGCGCTGACTGCGCACCATGCCAGCAATTGGCATCCACTGACGTGGGTTTCGCACATGATGGATGTGACGCTCTTCGGGAATCGGGCGGCCGGTCCGCACAGCGTGAACCTCCTTCTGCACGCGGCCAATGCGGCCCTGGTGTTTGTGTGGCTGAAGCGGATGAGTGGGGCGTATGGGCGCAGTTTGGTTGTGGCGGCCTTGTTTGCGTTGCATCCGCTGCATGTGGAGTCGGTTGCGTGGGTGTCGGAACGCAAGGATGTCTTGAGCACGCTGTTCTGGATGCTCACACTGCTCACGTACGCGCGATACGTAGAGCAGTTGCAAGTCCAAAGTCCAACATCCAAAGCCTGGTATGGACTGGCGCTGATTTGGTTCGCTTTGGGCCTGATGAGCAAGCCAATGCTAGTGACGGTGCCATTGGTCATGTTGCTGTTGGATTACTGGCCGCTGCAGCGGGCCGAACTCAAGAGGGAAGGTGGGAAAGTGGAGGGGCTGAACGCGCTGGTTCGGGAGAAGGCTCCCTTTTTGGTATTGAGCGCACTCTCGTGTGCGGTAACGGTGCTGGCGCAGCGAAAGGCGATGCCGTCGCTGGCCGGGCTGCCGCTGAGTTTGCGGGCAGAGAACGCACTGGTTTCGTATGTCCGATATCTGGGGAAGGCGTTTTGGCCCGCTGACCTGGCGGTGCCATATCCGCATCCGACGCACTGGGGTGGAGGGGTGGTTGCTGCTGCTGCGGTACTGGTGGTCGGCGTGTGCGGGTTGGCTGGGTGGGGGGGGCGGCGCTGGCCGTTCGTGTTTACGGGTTGGTTTTGGTTCCTGGTAACGCTGGTGCCGGTGATTGGAATAGTTCAGGTGGGAACGCAGGCGATGGCGGATCGCTACACCTACGTGCCGCTGGTGGGAGTGTTTATCGTCATGGTTTGGGGCGTGGCTAAGGGGCTGGGGCGTTGGCGGGGCGGGAAGGTGGCCGGCGGCGTTGGGGCGTTCATTCTGTTGCTGGGCTTGGGGGGCCTGACGTGGCGACAGGCCAGCTATTGGCGGGACACGGAGTGGCTGTTCCGGCATGCGGCGGCGGTAACCAGAGATAATTATACCGCCCTGGCCAATATCGGGGCTGCGCTGTTTGAGCAGGGCAAGCTAGACGAAGCGATCAGGTATTGCCAGCAGGCGCTGGAAATCAAGCCGGATTATGCGGATGGGCACAATAACCTTGGAGCCGCACTGGAGAAGAAAGGCGGCGGCGGATCCATGGGTGAGTACCGGCAGGCGCTGCGATTCAGCCCGGGGCATAGCGGAGCGTTGTATAACCTAGGGAACGCTTTGCTGGCGCGGGGACGAGAGGCGGAGGCGGCGGAGTGTTTCGAAGCGGTCGTGCGAGTGAAGCCGAATAACTATGAGGCGCGGAATAACCTCGCGAACGCATGGCTGGCGTTGGGGAAGATTGACGAGGCGATTTCACAGTATCGGCTGGCGCTGCAACTCAGGCCGACTAACGACAAAGTGCTGAAGAACTTGGGGGCGGCGTTAGTCAAGAAGGGGAAGCTGGAGGAGGCCAGCGTTTACTATCGGCGGGCGCTGAAAGTGGATCCGAAGGATGGGCTTGGCCATTACGCACTGGGTCTGGTGCTGGCGCTGCAGGGGAAGTGGGAGGAAGCAATCGCGCATTACAGTGCGACGGTGCGGTTGGCGCCGCCGAACCCGGAAGTGCAATACAACCTGGGCTATGCCTTTCGGATGTCGGGGAAGCTCCCGGAGGCGTTGGTGCACCTGGACGAGGCGCTGCGGCTCAGGCCAGAGTTTCCCCTGGCGCACTACAATCTGGCCTGTGTGCTGGTTCAACATGGGCAACGCGAGGAAGCGCTGGGGCACCTGACCGAGGCCTTGCGACAGCAGCCAAACTACCCCGAAGCGAAGCAGAAGTTGGTGGAGTTGAGCGGCAAGCCGAAGGATGGGGATGGGAAATAGAGGATCGAAGACCGCACGGCAGGGTGGGACAGCCCAAGCCGTTCTCCTCTGCCTGGTGCTGGCGCTCGCAACGCTCGGCGTCTTCTGGCCGGTGACGCGCTGCGGCTTCACCAACTACGACGACCCCGCGTATTTCTCGGATAATGGCCATGTTCTGGCCGGGCTAAGCTGGGCAAATGTAAAGTGGGCGTTCCGGGTGACGGAAAATGCGAGTTGGTATCCCATGACATGGCTTTCGTTCCTGCTGGACGCGACGCTCTTTGGCAAGGGGCCGCGGGGGCCGCATTTGACGAACCTGCTGCTCCACGCGGCCAACACGGTATTACTCTTCCTGCTCTTGCGACGGCTGACCGGAGCACTGTGGAAGAGTGCCTTGGTAGCGGCGCTGTTCTCCCTGCATCCGCTGCACGTAGAGTCGGTGGCTTGGATTGCGGAACGGAAAGGACTCTTAAGCACTTTCTTCGGCCTGCTGGCGCTGTGGGCGTATGCGCTCTTCGCGGAAGGCAGAAGGCAGAAGGCAGAAGGCAGAATTGAAAACGCGAAAAGCAGGGTCACACAGTGCGCGTCACTCTATTACGCTCTGTCTTTGCTGTTCTTCGCGTTGGGCTTGATGAGCAAGCCGATGCTGGTAACCCTGCCATTCGCGATGCTCCTGCTGGATTATTGGCCGCTCCAGCGTTTCCCACTGACAACTAACAACTATCAACTATCGGCTCTCCCGCGGTTGGCTCTGGAAAAGGCTCCGTTCTTTGGACTGGGGGCCCTGTCGAGCGCGGTGACATTTTTGGTGCACAAGCAGTCGGGTGCCATTACTGCACTCGTCCTCTTGCCCCTCCGAGATCGGATTGCGAACGCTCTGGTGTCTTATGCTCGATATTTGGGGAAGATGGTTTGGCCGGCGCACTTGGCGCTGCCATACCCACATCCGTGGCACTGGTCTTTGGGCTGGGAGGTGTTAGCCGCAGCGCTAGTGGGAGGCTTGAGTCTGGCGGCCGTGTTGCTGGCGCGCAAGAGGCCTTACGTTTTTGTGGGCTGGTTTTGGTTTCTTGGCATGCTGGTCCCGGTAATCGGAGTTGTTCAATGGGGACTTCATGCGATGGCCGATCGCTTTACTTATATGCCCTTGATTGGGCTGTTCATTATTGTGGCCTGGGCGGTCGGGGAGTTGGTGGAAGGTGGGCGAATCCCTGGAGGCGTGACCGCAGCAGGAGCCTTGCTCTTGCTGGGCGCGTGCGCGCTTCAGACTCGGCATCAACTGGGCTATTGGCAGAACAGCGAACTTCTGTTTCGTCACGCCGTGGCGGTGACCGAGCATAATGTGGTCGCGCTTAACAATCTGGGGGTGGCATTGTTTGACCAGGGGCGAGTGGAGGAAGCGATCGAGTACTATGAGCGGGCGGTGCGGGTGGAGCCGGGGTATTTGGAGAAGGGAGCAATGGCTGGTGGGGAGAAGAGCAAGCACTCCTATGGAGCAAGCGTGGTTAATCCGATACACGTGGACGCCCTGTTCAATTTGGGCAATGCGTTGGCAAAGCGAGGAGACTTCGCAAAGGCAGCGGAGTATTTTGCCGCGGTGCTGCGGATCGAGCCCAAGGAGCATCAGGCACTCAATAATCTGGCCAACTCTTTGCTCAAGCTGGGCAAACCCGCTGAGGCCTTAACGAATTATGTGCGGGCCTTGAGCCTCAAGCCCAATGACGCCAAGGCGCATAAAGGGCTCGCGGCCGCCCTAACGGCGCAAGGGAAGGTTGAGGAAGCCGTCGGCCACTATCGGCAGGCGTCAGCCGAGGAGCCGAATGATGCCGACACGCACTACGCCCTGGGGATCGCGTTGGCGGTTCGGGGAAAATGGGATGAGGCCATTGGACAGTATATGGAGGCGCTGCGGTTGGGCCCGAACAACCCCGAAGCGGAGTACAACCTGGGTTATGCCTTGAGGGTGCAAAAGCGGCTGGGCGAAGCCGCAGCGCACTTGAAGGAAGCCTTGCGGCTCAAGCCAGAGTTCGCCTTGGCGCACTATAATCTAGGCTGTGTGCTGGCTGAGGAGGGCGTGAAAGACGAAGCCGCGGCACACCTGCGGGAGGCCCTGCGGCTCAAGCCGGATTACGAAGAGGCCGGGAAGGAGTTGCGGCGGTTGGGCGCGCAACCCGAAAAGGAGAATGGGAAATAGGCATTGGGCGGGGTAAAATGCAACTCCACCCCTCGACCTGCTGCCGTATTTCTGCCAGTACGTTTCGCTGGTTCTGGCGCAGGGTGGAGCACGCTAGCGTCTTGGAGTCCGCCTGCCCTCTGGCGCTATGGCCCGTAAGTGTCCGCGGAATCTGACGCCACACCAGTCGATATTCACGGTTTCAGGAGGAAAAAGAGGAAATAAAAAGCGCTGCCGGAGACCAGCAACGCTTTCCAGAAAAAGATACCGTGAACGCTTCTAGCTACGGAATCGGCGCCAAGCGATGAGCCCGAAAAGGGCCAAGCCGCCCAGCACCGCGGTGGAAGGTTCGGGAACCTCCGAGAACGTCACCACCACGTTATCAACAGCCATCCCCATGTCGTTACCTTGCTCATCGGGGTCAACCCAGCGCAGGAAGACTTCATCGCCAGGGTTGAGCGTAACGCCGGTGATGGTGGACGAAATCGCCACACTGTTGGCATTGCCGTCAATGGCGCCATAGGGGTCTGTGCTAGATGTGAGAAAGACGCGATTCGTGAAATTGAGGGCAGTAAATGGCGTCCAGGTCGAGGTGTTCAGCGGGTCAGTGATCGCACTCGAACTGGTCTGGTAGCCGAACCAAAGGATATTGGTGGAACTGACATTGGCCTGCCCAACCCGCCATTGTTCGCCGTTGTAAGAGACGCTGTCGAGGGTCACGGCAACAGCCCGGTCATTTCGGATCTCCACGCCAACGGCATTGCTCTTGATGGTACCGGAGCCGATGGAGCCAAGCGCGCGATCGGTGGCACTCCATGTCCCATAGTCGTAAACCCAACCGTTGTTTTCGCTGCCGTTAGAAACCCGTAGAGTGGCATACGTGAATGATCCATACGGGCCGGTCGAAGTGGTGGCGGCGCGGCGGGCGTACCAGCCCAGGAGAGTCGAGTTGTCAGTCCAAGACATCGTCGTGCCTGTGCTGGACGTTATCAGAGTATCAAAGTTCTGAGAGTAAGTCAGGCCGCCGCTCAGCAGAACCTGAGCTTGCGCTGCGAGAGAGAGGACTCCTATGGTACCGATGAGTGCGATTATCTTTTTCATGGGCTAAGTTGTGTTACTTTTAAAAGCGATGCTCAAATTCCGAGCTACTGACCCAATTAGAGCAGAAACGAGGTGGGATGCAAGGGAAAAGTTATTGAATCTTTATGCACAGTTCGAATGGGCGCTCACCGCATTTTGCCCAAAGGCCGGCAGAATATGATTCGCCGGAATCGGGCCGGGGGACTGAGGCCTATCTCAGTTGGGTTTGGGGTTGGAGGGCGTCGGTGGTCGTGGTGTCGCGGAAGGGTGTGCCGGCCTGGTAGAGCGCGATTTGGCGGCTGAGGGCTTGGGCCAAGGCAGTGTTGCGCTGGACGGAGGCTAACTGGAGAGCGCGGTGGGCGGTGAAAACGGCATCAGAGAATTGACCGGCCTCGGCGTAGGCAGCGGCCAGGGTGGCGATGTACACAGGCTCCTGGCCGCTGGAGAGGCGTTCGGCCTTTTGGGCGAGCTCGATGGCCTGGGGGCCGTTGCGCAGTGAGGCGTCGGGGCAGGTGGCTAGAAGCCAGGCCAGATTGTTGGCAATGTCCGCATTCTTGGGACGAAACCGGGCGGCGAGCTGGTAATGGGCGAGGGCTTCACGCGGCTTGCCTTGGCGCAGGAAGATGTTGGCGAGGTTGTTGTGGGCGCCGGCGTAGTCAGGTTTGAGGTCCACTGCCTGCTGGAATTGGGCCTGCGCCTCGTCCAGGCGTCCCTTTCGAAGCAGAGCGAGGCCGAGGTTGTAGCAAGCGACTTCATAGTTCGGCTTGAGGCGTAGCGCCGTCTTAAACTCAGCCAGCGCTTCATCGGTGCGGCGCTGGCGCAGCAGTTCCGTGCCGAGGTTGTTGTGGGCCATCCAGCAAGCCGGGTGTTTAGCCAGCGTGTCCCGCCAGAGGGTCTCGATGTCGCGGTAGATCTTGCTCTGTTGCCAAGTCAAACCCGCAAGCAGGGGCAGTATGAATGCGGCAAAGACATAGAGAGCTCTCGGGGTGTGGAGATGCTCGAGCGCGCGGACGACCAGTGCGGCACCGAGCGTGATGAGGCCGAGACTGGGGAGGTAAGCCCAATGGTCGCATACGAACGAGTACCGCATGAAATACGCGTTTATGAATCCCAGCATGGGAAAAAGCGTCCCCGCGAAGAATAACACCGCGGTCAGCGGCCCGCGCCCAATGCGCCTGCGAGCCAGCCAGAGGCTCAGAACCACCCCTCCCGCGGTGGCCGGGTAGAGCCACTGCGCCCACGATCCCGGGTTGGGCTGCCACCGCGGGTAGATGAAGCAGAGATTGGCCGGCCAAAGCAGCTTGCCCGTATAAAACCATAATGCCTGTCCTGCGATCAGGCAGCGTTCGGGAAATGGAATATCCCATTGTTCTCCTTTGGCCCCGATGTGATTTCGCTCCAGCCAGACCGTCGCCAGACCGAGGCTGACAGCGATTGCGAAAAACGGAAGGCTCGGCAATACGTCTGTCCGCCAGCGCAGATGCCCTCGCTTCCACCAACCGACCAGCAACAGCAGGGGCGGCAGCGAAAAGGTGGTCGCCTTCGAGAGATGCGCCGCTAGAAACAGGAGCAAGGCCAAGGCATAAGCAGCCGAGCGGCGCGAGGGGCGATTGCCGGCGGCCAAGGCCAGGTTGTCATCCTCTTGCCAGAAACGGCTGAACCGTGCGTAAGCCAACAGCGCGCCGAGATAGAAGACTAGCGAAAGGACGTTCTTGCGCTCGGTGATCCAGGCAACCGATTCGACCATAACCGGGTGAAGCGCGAAGATGGCGCTGGCCAACCAGGCACCCGGTACTTGGAGCCGTAGCAACAGCCTCCAGAACAACAGTGCGGCGCAGGCGTGGAGCAGGACGTTTTCGACGTGATATGGCAGCGTTCGAAAGCCCCAGAGCTGGTAATCGAGCCAGAAGCTGGTGCCCGTCACCGGAAAGTACTGCTGCAGTGCCGTTGGCTTGCACCACATCAAACACAGACCCGAGAGATTGCGCAGCAACCCGGATACATTCGAAGTCCACGCGTCATCGTCCCAGATGAACCCGCCGTGCCAGGCGGGTTTGTAAGCCAGGAGAGTCGCTGCAACCAGAAGCGCACCCGGCAGCCAGGGTTGTTGCCACCAGGCGCGCAGTCCGGCGGGCCGGGCCGCAGAGACTGCGCGGAGCGGCTTCCCAGCGGTTGGCGTTTCAGTCGAGGTGTGAAAAATACGGGCCAAGGCCATAGCCTCGAGAGCAATTGGTGCGGGCATTTCGCCTGAAGTGCATGTTGGGCGCAAGCCAGAAGCAGAGGAGGCATGGGGATATGCCGGCGGGCGGAAGTGCCTGTAAGGAGAAATGCGGCGTTGAGTGCGCGGGCAGGGATATGTTAAAAAGGTGGAGGCATTGAATGGGTTAAGGGTTCGGGAATGAGCAAGTTTTGGTGAGCAGAGCATTTATGAAGACTAAAGGCTGCGGTTGCACAGAGAACACGTCTCCTTTTCCGGGGCCGGGACAGCGCTGGGCGAACGGTGTGAGGGGCAGACTCCTGGCCGTGGTGTGGGGGGTCGGCTTGGCCTGGGCTGCGGCGGAAGCTTCGGAGCCAAGGGTATTCGATGTCCGCCAATACGGGGCCAAGGGCGATGGGCAGACCCTTGATACGGCAGCGCTGCAGAAGACGCTGGATGCTTGCGGCCAGGCCGGCGGAGGCGTGGTGCGGGTTCCAGCGGGCACTTACCTGAGCCAGCCGATCCAGATTTACAGCAAGACCACTTTGCTGCTCGAGGAGGGCGCGATCGTGAAGGCCACGGACGATCCCAAGGACTACCTGCCGGCGGAGGTGAAGTGGGAGGACATTCTGGCCGGACGATCGAAGGGGCCGTTCACCCATTTCCTGAGCGGCAGTAAGCTGACGGATGTCACCATTAGTGGGAAGGGGACGATTGACGGTTCGGGGGCGCGGTGGTGGGAGCCCGCCGAGGAGGCCCGGAGAAAAGTCTCCGGCTACACGCTGCCCCGGCCGAACCTGGTGCGGATTGTCGGGTGCAAGAATTTGAAGGTTACCGGCATCACGCTGAAGAACTCACCCAAGTTCCACCTGGTGCCGGAGGATTGCGAGGACGTGCTGATCGAGAACGTGACCATTCTGGCTCCGGCAGGCGCAGCGAACACGGACGCCATCGATCCGACGGTGTCCCGGCGGGTGACCATCACCAGGTGCCTGATTGACGTGGGAGACGACAACGTCGCCATCAAGTCCGGCAAGAAGATGCCCGGCCGCGAATTCGCCTGTGAGGACCTGACCATTACGGACTGCATTTTCAAGCACGGTCATGGCCTGTCAATCGGCAGCGAAACGGCGGGTGGGGTCCGCAACCTCACAGTCAAGCGTTGCAAGTTTGAAGATACCGAAAACGGCATTCGCATCAAATCCCCACGCGGCAGGGGCGGGAAGGTTGAGAACCTTGTTTATGAGGATATCACAATGAAGAACGTTCAAGGGGCGATCACCTTTACCTGTTACTATCCGAAAATTCCCAAGACGGACGCGGCGCAGGCGGTCACCGCCGAGACGCCGAGCTTTCACAATATCCGCATCCGGAATCTTACCGCGACCAGCACCCGCGCCGCCGGGGTCATCATTGGCTTGCCGGAGAGTCCTGTGTCGAATGTCGTCTTGGAGAACGTCCAGATCACAGCAGCTACCACCGGGCTGGCAATCCGGAACGCCAAAGAGATTCAACTCAAGAAAGTACAGGTAACCGCCAAGCAAGGTCCCCCGTTCGTGGTCGAGGATGCCCAAGTTCATGGCTTGGAGAAGACCGATTCTAAGTGATAGAGTGGATTGACACCCTTCCAGTTATGATCAGGGACTTCTGAAATGAACGCAAAAACAAAGGCGCTTAGCTTCGCATTATATGTCGTGGCACCCGCATGCTGCATGGCTGCGACCAGCCAACTGACGGTCAAAGCGGCCAACAAACTGGCCTTGGCCAGGCCTGGGCAAACCATCGAATTGTCGGCCCGCGAGTTGGCGCCGTTCGAGGGAATGGACCTGCACAAGATTCACGTCAGAGATGCTACCGGGAAGGAACTCCTCTGCCAGGCGGTGGATACCGACTTCGATGCGCGGCATCGGCCCGACATCGTAATATTCCAGGCCGACTTTGCGCCGGAGGAAACGAAGACCTTTACGGTTTCGTCCGGTCCCAAGCAGATTTTCACGAAGCCGCAATTTCGTGCCTGCGGCCGGTTTGTGCGGGAACGGTTCGATGATTTCGCCTGGGAGAACGACCGGATCGCGCATCGGATGTACGGCAAAGGTCTGGAGACCTGGGCCGGCGAGCCGTTGACCAGCAGCACCGTCGATATTTGGTCGAAGCGCGTGCCGACGATGGTGATTGACGAGTGGTACATGGTGGACAATTACCATGCGGACACCGGGCAGGGGGCGGACTTCTATTCCGCCGGCTCGAGTCGCGGCTGCGGCGGCAATGGGCTGTGGGCCGATGGCAAGCTCTGGGTATCGAGGAATTTTGTGGACTCGCGAGTGCTGGCAAACGGCCCGCTCCGCGTGATGTTCGAGCTGGTCTATGATGACTTCGACGTGAACGGCAGCAAGGTTTCGGAAGTCAAGCGCATCACGCTGGATGCTGGCAGCAACCTTGACCACTTCCAGAGTTTCTACAAGCTGCAAGCCGGGCTCGGGCCGCTGACATCGGCGGTCGGCCTCAAGAAAGTTGCCGGGCAAACCAAGCAGTTCAACGCTGAGGGGGGCTGGATGGCGATCTGGGAAAAGGTGGAAAAGAATCAAGGCATGCAGGGCGTGGCAGTGGTCGTGGATCCCAAGGCGCTGGAGAAGGAAACCCAGGACTCCCTAAACAACCTGCTGCTGGTGAAAGTGGGGCCGGATAACAGGGTGTCGTATTGGGCCGGGTTCGGCTGGGACAAGGGCGGCCAGTTCGCCGATGGCGAGGCTTGGAAGACCTACGTGGACCGGTTCGCGCAGGGCTTGCAGTCGCCGATCGAGGTCAGCATCTCGGCCGAGTAGCAAAGAACCCGGCAAGATGACTGGCCGGAACATTTGAGCATTATGAAAGCTATCGTCCATTTCCGGCTTCGTTCCCTCTGCCTGGCCGCGCTGGTTGCGGCCCCGGCGTTGCGCGCGGCGGATACGCCGGTGCCGGGCGAGTTCGCGGGACGCACACCGCTGCAGTGGTCGGTTCGCCTGGCCGATTCCGAGATGGCACGGCGTGGCGACAGGCTGGCTTGGAAGCAAGGCGGCAGCGCGAAGTGGGACTACACCGCTGGTTTATTCACGCTTTCCCTTCTCAAGCTCGACGAGGTCGTGAGGGATCCCCGCTACGTCAGGTTCGCTGAAACCGCCATCGGCTCATTCATTACGCCGGACGGACATATTCAGGACTATAAGGCGGGAGATTACAACATCGACAACATCAATCCGGGCAAGACCGTGCTGGCGCTTTACCAAATGACGAAGGAAGCGCGCTACCAGAAGGCGGCCGGATTGCTGCGTGAACAACTCGCCGATCAGCCGCGCACGGGCGAGGGCGGGTTCTGGCACAAGCAACGGTATCCACGCCAGATGTGGCTTGACGGTCTTTACATGGGCGCGCCGTTCTATGCCCAATACGCGGGCCTTTTCAACGAGCCAGCAGCCGCGTTCGATGATATTGCGAAGCAAATCCGCATTATTGGCGCGCACACCTATGACCCGGCGAGCGGGCTCTTCTATCACGGATGGGACGAGAGCAAGCAGCAGGAGTGGGCCAACAAAAGTACCGGCACCTCCTCGAATTTCTGGGGTCGCGCCATTGGCTGGTACGGAATGGCCATGGTGGACGTGCTGGACTTTTTCCCCACCAACCATCCGGCGCGGCCTGAGATTATCGCCATGTTGCAAAAGCTCAGCGCAGGCGTGATGCGGCATCAAGACGCGGCTAGCGGACTCTGGTACCAGGTCGTCGATCAGGGCGGGCGCCAGGGCAACTACCTCGAGGCGACAGCTTCCAGCATGTTCGTCTATACCCTGGCCAAGGGCATCAACCACGGGTACCTCACGCGCGACTACTTGCCCGCACTGGCCCGGGGTTACAGCGGCATTGTCGAAAAGCTGATAAAAGCGGACGGCAAGGGCCAGATTTCCCTGGCCCAATGCTGTTCCGTGGCGGGTCTTGGCTATGGCCGCGACGGTTCGTACGAGTATTACCTGAAAGAACCGGTTGTTGATAATGATCTCAAAGGTGTTGGGCCCTTCATTCTCTCCGGGATCGAACTGCAAAGACTTCTTGGCCTGCCGATGGCCGTCCCGGCCTCCGCGAGCCAACAGGCGGTGGCCCTGCCGCCGGCCGTAAAGAGTTCAGTAGCGCCGGAGTGGGCGACCGTCCCCGAGATTCTGGCGCGCATCCAGGCGCCGGTAATGCCAGCCCGGGAATTCCCCATCACCGACTTCGGGGCGGCGACGGACGGCGGGGCCGATAGCACTGAGGCCATTCGCAAAGCCATCGAAGCTTGCGTCAAGGCCGGCGGCGGCCGGGTGGTCGTGCCTGCGGGCGAGTTCCTTACCGGGCCCATCCATCTGAAAAGCAACGTCGAGCTTCACCTCGACAGCGGAGCCACGCTCAAGTTCAAAACCGATCCCACGGCCTATCTCCCGGCAGTGTTTACCCGGTTCGAGGGCATGGAATGTTACAACTACTCGCCGTTCATTTACGCCTATGAGCAGGAGAACGTCGCCCTGACCGGCGAGGGCCTGCTGGATGGACAGGCCGACGACAATAACTGGTGGGCGTGGAAGGGGAAAAAGCCCGGCGTTCCGAATCAAAAGGCGGCGCGGGAGCGCCTGGTGAAGATGGTGGAAGAGAACGCGCCCGTCGCAGAGCGACGCTTTGGAGCGGGGGACTACTTGCGCCCGAGCTTCGTGGAAATGAACCGCTGCCGCAACGTGCTCATCCAGGGGGTGCGCATCCGTCGCTCGCCCATGTGGGAACTGCACCCGACGTTGAGCACGAATGTGATTGTGCGCGGCGTGGACATTCTATCGCACGGGCCGAACAACGACGGCTGCAACCCGGAGTGCTGCCGCGACGTGCTGATTGAGGATTGCGTGTTCGACACCGGCGACGACTGCATCGCCATCAAGTCCGGCCGGAATAACGACGGCCGGCGCCTGCGGCTCCCTTCCGAGAACATCATCATCCGCCGCTGCACGATGAAGGACGGCCATGGCGGGGTGGTCATCGGCAGCGAGATTTCGGGCGGCTGCCGCAATGTGTTTGCTGAAGACTGCCGGATGGACAGCCCGAACCTGGAGCGCGTGCTGCGCCTCAAATCCAACGCGGTGCGCGGCGGGGTGATCGAGAACATCTTCATGCGCAACGTGACCGTCGGCCAGGTCGCCGACGCCGTGCTCCAGATTGATTTTCTGTATGAGGAAGGCGCGAACGGCCGATATAAACCGACGGCTCGCAACGTGGTGATGGAGAACCTCAAGGTTAATCACACCCCGCGAGTGTTGAATGTGGCAGGTTTTCCAGGCGCCGAGATTCGCGGGGTGCGCATTTACGACTCGACGTTCATGCAGGTCAAGGGGCCAGACGTGGTCAAAGAGGCCGATGTCAAACTCGTGGGCTGCACCATCAAGTAAAGGACAGAAAGGACGGATGGCTTCAGGGCCCGAGGAGAACTCGGTAGAAACGTTGGCTGTAATCGCTCGCGGCAGGGTCGCTCCAGTTGAAAGGCAGCCCCGGCGAGTTGGTCGTAAAACAGTTGGTCCAGTTGGCGAGGTTTGTGGACGCCTGGAGCGTGTAATCCGGACCGGCGTCGCCCGTGACCTTGAACCCGAACTGCCCAGCGCGCAGCGCGGGTTGCTGCAGTGCCGGCTCGGCGGGTCTCAGCACCGTGAGGGTGAAGCTCTGGGTGGCGGACAGGCTGGGAATACCGCTGTCGGTGACCACGACGCCCAGGGCGTTGGTGGACGGGCTTTGCGCGACCAGCGGACGCCACGCAAAGGCGCCGTTGCTCGAATTGAGCGCGGCGTTGGTGGGCCCGTTGAGGAGGGCGAAGGTCAGAGTTTGCGGCGGTGCGTCCGTGTCCGAGGCGGAGCAGGTGAAGGTGATGGTCGTGCCGGCGACGACCGTGCGGTTTGAGATCACGGCGAGGATAGGCGGCGTGTTGGGGGCGTTGGTGATGGTCACCAGAATGCCAACATTAAGCGGGCCGAACGTGATGGAGTTCGCCGGGTCCGTCGCGTTGAAGGTGAAACTGGCAAGGCCGCTGTAATTGTTGGTGGCGGTAAAGCGCGCGGTGTACCCATTCGACAATAGCGCGACCGTGCCGTTGGTGCCGGTAGCGACGGCATAAGTTAAATTGGTGGTCGAGCCGGTGAGGTTGCGGAGGTCAACCTCCTTCTGGCCGTTCCGGTCGCAGAGGGCGTGCGGTTCAGCCAGCCAGTTTAGGTATTCTTCGAGGCGGGTGTAACCGGTGAGCGCATTGGTCAGGTTGCGGTCGGTGGCGAGATTGGGGTTCAACCCGACGGCGAGTTCCCAGTGGTCGGGCATGCCATCGCTGTCGGCATCAGTCGGGGCCGCCTCGGAAATGAGTGCGGGCCAGCCGCGCACGCCGATGTAGCCGGCGTTCGTGATGTATTCGGTCGTTTGATTGGTTGCGCCAACGAAATCAACCAGCGAGCCGTATTGCTGGCGCACCGTGCGCGCGATTCGCTGGTCGTTGGCGTCGCGCCGCCAGGGCATGGCACCCGCGAGTGCCACGACGCGCTGGTAGGCTGTTGCGGCTGACTCCGTTGTGGCGGTCGGCACGGAGAAAGGTGAGTTGGTTTGGGTATAGGTCCCGCTGAACATGGCCCAGCCCGTGTTCGCCCCATCCACCAAGCCGTTCTCGTTAAGGTCAATGTAGTTTCCGCTTTGGTAAACGTGGGTTCCAAGCGCACCACCTTCGAGAATATAGTTATAAGTGCCCGAGGGACCTTTGATGCAGTAATTGCCCACATAGTTCACCTCGCAGAACTCGTTGGTCCCGCCCGTATAGCCGGCACGGCCACCATAGTTGTAGATGACATTGTTGCGGAAATCCAAGCGGAGGGTCCCCGCCTGGGAATCGCTGCCGATGCGCGGGTTGCGGCTGTTGTGGTGCGCGTAGAGATTGCGCAGATAGGAATAGGTGACCGAGGCGGCGGAGGAGATGAGGCCGCCGTAGCCGTGCGCACCTTTGACGTGAATGGAGTTGTTGAGCGACTCGGTAATGAAACAATTCTGCACGGTGAGATTGGCGATGGTTCTGCTCGCCGAGAGCGTTTCATCCACCGACCACGAGGCCGAAAGATGGTCCACGATGATGTTCGTGCCCGAGTTGATCCACATGCTATCAGCCTCCTGCAGCGCATTCGTGCCGAGACGGGTGCGAACGTGCCGGACAATGACATTGTCGGCGGCGATGTTGAGAGAGTAGTTCTGGAAGCAGATCCCGTCGCCCGGAGCGGTCTGGCCCGCGACCGTGATGTTCGGCTTGTTAATGGTCATCGTGGAGTTGAGCGCGATGTTGCCGGACACCTTGAAGCAGATGGTCCGGCCGCCAGCAGGGGCACCGGAAATGCCGTTGCGGAATGAACCCGTCCCGGTGTCCGCAAGCGTGGTAACGTAATAGACATCGCCGCCGCGACCCCCTGTGGCGTAAGCGCCGGCGCCTTCCGCGCCGGGAAAGGCGACGCTGAAGATCGTTGCGCCGGGCAAGGCAAGCGCCGACGCCAGCCAGGGAAGGAGGATCAGCAGGTGTCGCCCTAACCCTGCGATGTTCACCCGCGATGCCCTCAGCGGCGTGGCTACGCGATCCAAAACCGGGTGCTGAGACATAGTTTAATACTGTATTAATCTACCAGATTTGAAAGGGATGTCACTGTGCTCTTTGTGCAAAAGCGTTCTCAGATTAGGCGGGAGCGATCGCCTGCCGCCAAGACTGCAAGCTGATAGCTTCAAGGCCCACCCAACGCCTGCAATTGGTCCCGGGCGGCTTGGTAATCCGGCTTCAGCCGCAGGGCATTGCGCAAATGCGCTACGGCCTCGTCCCGCCGGCCAAGCTCGGCAAGCACGGCGCCCAAATGGCAATGCGCCTGCGCATGAGCTGGGACCAGACTCAGAGCCTCGCCGTACTCCGTTGCCGCCTCCTCGAATTTGCGCTGCGACGCCAGCACATTACCCAGGTTGAAATGTGTGTTGGCGTTGTCCGGCGCAAGCCGGATCGCTTCCCGAAGATGTTTGATGGCCTCATCAAACTGCCCCTTGGCGGCCAGGCTCACGCCGAGGTTGTCACGCGCGCCGGCATGACCGGACCGCAATTGGAGGAGGAGTTGGAATTCGCGGATAGCCCCATCCAGGTTTCCTACGCCGAGCAATGCGCTGCCGAGGTTGTTATGGACTTCAAACATCTTTGGGTCCGCCCGCAGCGCCGCTTCATAATGCGCGATGGCTTCAGCGGGCCGGCCGGCCGCCACCAGCGCCAGACCGAGCCGGTTGCGCGTGTCTGCATCCTTCGGCGACAGCCGCGCGGCCTCCGCAAATTGGGCGATGGCCTCCTCGATTCTACCGGTGTGGACCAACGCATCGCCTAATCCATTGCGGATTTTCGGCGCATCCGGCTTCGCTCGGAGTGCCGCAGTGTAAAGCTCGATCGCCTGGGGATAATCCTTTCGTTCGGCCAGCTCGTAAGCCAGGTTGTTCAAAGCCTCCGCATAGTTCGGCCGGAGCCGTAACGCAACGCGGTAGTGTTGGATCGCTTCCTCGGTCTGCCCTTGGCGAGCCAAAGCGCTACCAAGGTTGTTTAGCACATCCGGAAAGACTGCCGCCAAGCCCAACTTCGTCCGGAACGCGTGCAGGCACCTCTCCATCGCTTCCTCTCCCGCGCGGTCAGCACCCGCCAACGCGGCCACCATGCCCGCCGGCGAGTTGGCGCCATCCGGCACCATTTGGAGGACCGGTCGAAAGGTGGCGATCGCTGCATCCAACTGGCCGAGCTTCAAGAAGTAGTTGCCAAGGTTTGCGTAAGCCGTCGCGTTATCCTTCGTCACGGCGATGGCGTGACTGGCCAAGGTGCCGCTATTCCGCCAACAGCCTGTTTGCCCGGCGGTCCGAAACGCGCACGCCGCCAACAGCAGGGTGGCCCCTGCGCCCGCGATCGGCTTCAGCTCCGGCCAGCGCTCGGCGAGGTCGCCCGCAGCCCAGACGAGCGCGATGAACACACCAACCAAAGGCAAGTAGGTGTAGCGATCGGCCATGGACTGAAACCCGACCTGCACCAGGCCGATGACGGGGATAAGCGTCCCCAGGAACCAAGACCAGCCGACAAACAGGTAGGGCCAACGGCGCCCCAGCCACACGGCGGCAACGGAAAACACGGCGATCAAGCCTGTCGCGAGCAGCACTTGGGCCAGGGGCCAGTTTAGAGGATGTGGATAGGGCACCGCCAGGTCCACCGGCCAAACGGTCCTGGCCAAATAGCGCGCATAGGAGACCATTGAGTTTTCCAGTCGCACCAGCCAGGGCAGCCGCGACAGGGATTGCACCGCGCCGGCCTGTCGCTGCACGGCAAAGGTTACGATGCATGAGGCGATGGAGAGGGCGAGAAAGGGGAGCTTTTCCAGCAGCAGGGGGAGAACCGAGATGCGTGATGCGTGATGCGTGGCGCCCGATTCTGCATTCTGCCTTCTCCCGAAACGGCGCAGAGGCCAATAGTCCAGCAGGAGCAGGACGAACGGGAGCGTGACGAGCATCGGCTTGCTCATCAGGCCCAAAGTGAAGCAAGCCAGCGCCAGCCCATACCAGACTTTGGATTCCCGTCCTCCGTAGCACCCGTCCTCCATAGCGCGACTGCGGAGGGTGGACTGCGGAGGGTGGATGGACTTTGGACTCTAGACTGTTCCGCGTAGTGGGCGTACGCCAGCAGCGTCAGCATGAAGAAAAACGCGCTCAGCACATCCTTCCGCTCCGAGATCCACGCGACCGATTCGACGTGCAACGGGTGCAAGCCGAAAAGCCCAGCGACAAGCGCGCTCCGCCACAACGATCCGGTCAGCCGATTCAAGAGCAGGAACAACAGGACCACGCTTGGCGGTATGCAAAGCCAGATTCACCGCGTGCGGCCCGCCTGCCCCGGCGCCGAACACCTCGACGTCCAGCATGTGCGAGACCCACGTCAACGGGTGCCAATTCCCAGCGTGACGCGTTCCCAGCGCCCAGCCAACGCCGCGCCAGGTCAAGCCCGCCTGGACCGGCGCATTCTCCACGACGTAGTCCGTGTCATCGTAATTGATGAACTCGAAGCCCACCACGCGTCCATAAACGGCAAGGGTGACTGCCGCCAGAAGCAGGCAGATCCATGCCGGGTGAAACGTCGTTCGCGCGGACGGGTTCCCGGATTGCGAAGGGCCGGCCTTGCCGGGCGCGCGGTTTGGCTCGGACTTAGTCATATAGGCTCTGGCGGAAACAGATACACTGGTGCCGCAAAAAGCAGAAGCCGGGAATTGCTTCCCGGCTTCGTTTGAACTAGATCGTCAGATTCGGCTTACGGCGAATACAGCCGGTAAGAAGGTTGCCGCATTGGTAACTCCAGTCGTGTACGGGCTGGTCTCACCCCCGGTAACAAATGTCCAGGGCCCGTTAACCGCCGGGGCCTGCTCCAGCACGAACGGCTCATACAACGGCGGGTTGGTCCAGCTCAGAATCACATTACTGCCGGACTGGGTAATCTTGAGCGTCGGGTGCGCCGGCATGGCCACCACCTGCACTTTGAACTCGGAGATGTCGAATTCGTTGGCCGTGGTTTCCAGGTTGTTGGGCCGCACGGCAATGCAGTCAAAGCGGTGATATCCGAAATACCTGTCGGCCGCTGTCATGGTGTAGTTGGTGCCGCCCCCGCTGACGCTTAGGGTAACACTGCAGCGGTCGGACGCCGTCCGCCCCACATACAAGTCCATGGTGTAGGTAGTCCCATCGGAAAATGCCGGCGCGCCTAAGAATCCCGCGGCCGAGTGCGCCAAGGGTGTAGTAGTCCGCGATCGTTGCCAGCGCGCTGGCATCAGCCATGTCGTTGCGCGCGTACAAGGTCTGAGGCTCGTCATCCGAGAACGTGGTGCCCCAGTTCTGGTAATACGCGTAGCCACGGCAGGCGGGACCGCCCGGGCTCTTGACGCAGTGCCGTCAGCCGTCAAGCGGAGGCCGGCGTCGTAGTGATCGAAGAGGCCCAGTCGGAGGCCGCTGGTGGTGGGTGAAGCAGTACCCTGGCACGTATAGACCAGGGTGGCCTTCAGGGCATAGCCGACCCCCAGGTGCACGGGTGGAGTGTTGCTTTCGACGAAATAGCCGAGCCACACGCAGGAAGTGCCACTCTGCGGTTTGCCAACCAACATGAACGGATCGGGATCGGCGTTCTCATACAGTGAAGCGGTGATATCCGTGAACCAGACGGAATGGGTACTGGTGACCGGCCCGCTAAGGCGGTCGCGCGCCGTGAAGAAGTCGTCCACCAGGACGCCCGGCGGCGTGACCGCCGGCGCCGTCACCGTCAGCGTCGCCGCCGTCGAGTTGATGCTGCTGTTGTCGCAGCTAACAGCGACATGACACCGGTACTTGTTGCCGTTTTGAGCCATCGTCACCACTGGGATGCTTAAAGTCGGACGTATTGGTGCCAAGGCCGGCGGGCCAAGTCGGGGTCCAGGTGCTGCCGCCATCGGTGCTGACTTGCCATTCAAACGTTGCGTCTGACCCGCCCCCGGGCGGCACTGAAGGTCGCCATCCCCCCTTCGACCACGGATACATTGGTCGGGTTCGAACAGAGGAAAGCGGGGTATGCAGGACGTGGCCGTGGGCGTCACAGCCGCCCAGGTCGTGCCAACGCGGATTTCGTCAATAAACAAGCGCGAACCGGCGACTGGCGGTATCGTTTTGCTGGAACAGACCGAATGCCGCAAAAGAGGGCTATATCACCGCCGTCCGTCGTGGTGGTGGCAGGGAGCGGGGACACTCCCCTCCCCCACGCCCAACGAACCCGGGTCCAACCAGAGGCAAGCTCATCGTCGTTGGTTGTGGCGGGATTGAACGTATATCGCATCACGACCAGGTGCGTCGTGCCGGCAGTGATCGAGGGAGCCGCCGGGGGCACGTTGGACAAAGCCATGTTAGCTAAGTGCCGCGCTTGATGACATATACGCGATTGCTGATTCCAGTACCTGCATTCGTCGTGCTGAGGAAGAAGCCTACCTCGTCGCTGCCCCCCAGGTCGCTAGCAGGCTGTTCAACAGACAGACCGGCCGGTTTACATTGGTGGGCCAGGCCTGAACATTGATCAAGAACGAAGTGTAGAGCTTGCCGGAATTCACGGTCGCAAACGGATTACCGACGCGCTTCGACCGCCGGTGATATTGTAGTCGCTCATATACAGGCCCACCGAGCCGTTGGTCTGAGAAAGGCTTGGATAGCTCAGTGCGGCGCCGCCGACGTTCGTCAGGTTGCCGTTGCCGCTGCCGCCCCAGGTCCAGACCGAGGTTGAAGGAATGCCCGACTGACGTAATCCCGTGCCAGGCCAATCCACTCCGTTGATGGTATTGGCCAAGCCGCCGTTGGTGTAATTGCCCGGGAACGGTTCATAAAACGGCAAGCAAAATTGGGCCTGAGCGGTCTGCCAGAGCAAGCCCGTTAGCCCAATAGCCAGGGCTGCACCACTGCGGCGCCGCCGCAAAACTCTTGCGGTGGATGGGTGGAGATGCGAGGTGGAGTCTTTCATATGTTTGGATGGAGTTGAACTGTTGTTGGTTGCACGCGAGCGCACGTCTCACACAATGTCTCTGAACATCTGAAACGACTGCAGGGACCACAATTGCGAGTATGGCGCCATCTACAGGAGTTTATACCGCAAATGCCGTCACCGCAACAACTGCAAAATTGTAGTTCTTCGCTGTTTTCGACGGAACACCTTGTGGACCGGACGGCATCCGGAGGACCCTCGATAGGCTGCGGTGTGTATTCCTGATTAACCGCGTAAGAAGCATCTCACCGCTCCCCAGGCCTTAACGGCTGCATCCATCCCTGCCTTTGGCTCGGCAACCAGAGCACCCCCCCAGCAGCCAGGACGACCCCCAGCAGGCACTCCAGATAGTACCTCCGTATACCTGAATAGGTCATACAGAGGTACTGCGAGTACTACGGAGGTACTACTGACGTACTCCGGAGTACACGGAGGTAATATGGATGTATGCTTGGAGCGCTGGTGACGGGTTGGTGAGAGTGTTGGGGTGGGAGGACCGCGGCGGCGGCCTTGATGCCGCACAGGGCAGCCGAGGCAGCACCAGTGGCCGGCTCGGATCGGCTGCCTGAACCAGGCCCTATTCCACTGAACGACGAAGAACCAAAAGGCGCTGGAGGCAAGCTCAGTGGTGGCCGGGCCGGGCCGGGGTTGGAGGGGCTGGGGGGCCGCACCCGAAGGAGGAAGTGGAGCGCCAAGGCCCCGGTCTGTTTTTTCGGATCTCCCCGCAATGCACAAACCTCACGCATTTTTTCACAGATTAATAATGACTTGGGGTTGGGGCTGTGGTAGTATAGCCTGGCGTAGTCTAAGAAAACGTTATGATACAGGCCCAAATACCATCCAGATTAGAACCTCGCCGAGAGGGTGTTTCACGGGGGCGCGGATTTACACTGATCGAATTGCTCGTGGTGATCGCCATTATCGCCATTCTGGCGGCCTTGCTGCTGCCCGCCTTGAGCCGGGCCAAGGAAAAGGCGCTGCGGGTTAATTGCGCCAGCAACCTCAAGCAGATTGGCATCGGTATCGTCATGTATACTGACGACAACCGCACGCTGCCTGCGTGCAAGTTCAGAGACGCGAATTCGTGGTACCCTTACGAAATGATGCGAGTCTCCCCGCCCCAGAACATTACGATGGGCCCGTTCAACCTGGGGCTGCTGTGGTCAACCAAGGATGTGCCCGCCCCGAAAGTCTTTTACTGCCCCAGCAACCGGAAGGGAGTCAACGACAGCTTCACCTATGACCATTTTGTCAGCGCCACAGCCCCTTGGCCATTTGGGGCAGCGGCCACCGATGATAATGTTCGCTCGGGCTACAGCTATTTCCCCCAATCCAAGGAGCTGGAAACGGTTTCCGTTCCCGGTGGGGTTGGCTCCCGGAAGCTGCCAGTGGTGAGGGCCGACAAGAACGAGCTGGCCAAAAGCTGGGTTCTCCTGGTGCCATTGAAGCAGACCGATTTGGACCCCGCCAAAAGCATGGTGGTGGACGGGGTCCATTCACTCGACGCCATTCCCCACAGGGTGGGCAGCGCCGACGGACTGAATGCGCTGTTCGGCGACGGGCACGTGAAGTGGCAAAGCGCCTCACGGCTGCCGGCCGCATTCGATGCAAAGCTGTGGGGGAGTATCGCCAACGATGGGCCCAGCTACCGGTATATCATGAGTTTGTGGCAGCCGTGATGCTGGCGTCCGCCGCGGGCAGAGGTAGGTCCCAGCCCGTGCGTGCCAATCAGGCAGGTACCATTAAGCCCCCGCGGATTCTCACGGCCATTGCCCGCGGCAGCACCCTTTGCCCGTCGTCAACCTGCTAGCTGCGGTTTTCGGCATGGAAATTGTGAAGCAACAACTCCGGTTCGTCGCCCTCAGCCTGCTGGTCTTTCAAAGCGCGCAGGCCGCCCCGTGGATGGAGGATGCCATTACCAATGCAGCCGTGGGCAGCAATCTCGGCTCGGCGGCTCCCTGGACCGGCAGCTCCAGCCAGGTCAAGGTTGCAAGCGGCAACCTCACTAACTCAGCTCTGATGGCCCTGGCCCCGGTCGGGAATATGGCGAGCATTGCCGGCTCGGCAGGCGGCTCCAGTTACCGGCCCTTCAAGAGCAGTGCCGTCTCCAGCGGGTCGGTCTATTACTCATTTTTGGTTCAGTGCACTTCGCTGCCGAACAGCGGCGACAAGTATCTCACCGGCTTCCTGCCGAGCGTGACCCCCGGGCCGGGCGGCAGCACCGATTCGCTGGCGGTTTACGTAAAGGTCAGTGGCGCGGGTTACCAGATGGCCATTCGGAAGTCTGGCGCGGCCACTACCTATGCCCCGACCGTTCTGGCGCTCAACACTACTGACTTCATCGTCGTTAAGTATGTGTTTGGCGCGGGGACGGGCGACGATGTGGTGAGCCTGTATATCAACCCGACGCCGGGCGCCGCCGAGCCTGCGTCACCCGACGCTACCCTCACCGGCGGAACCGACGCTGCTGATCTGCAAAACGTTTACCTCAAATCCAGCAGCGGCTACGGCACCTGGAACTTCGATACGCTGCGGGTCGGGCCCGGCTGGACGGACGTGACGCCGTCTTCGACCACTCCGCCTCCGTCAACCCAGCCGTGCATTACGCAAATCCTGAGAGAAGCTGGCGGGCTGGTGCTGAGCGGCACCAATGGCACGCCCAGTGCAGCCTACCAGGTGATCGGCTCGACCTCCCTTGCCGTGCCGCGGGGGCAATGGAGCGCGGTCGCGGACAATACCTTCGACAGCAATGGCAATTTCGTTTGCACCAATCCCGTGTACCCCTCGGACAGCCAGAGGTTCTATGCCGTGCTCGTTGGCGGACAGGCGCCTCCGCGCGGATTTGCCCCGGCCATCACCAACCAGCCCGCAGACCAGTCAGTAACAGCCGGCCAGACTGCCACGTTTACCGTGGGCGCCAGCGGCACGGAGCCGTTGAGTTACCAATGGTATTTCAACACGAACACGCTGTTAGGTGGCGCGGCCAGCAGTTCGCTGGAAATCGTCAACGCGCAGACCAACGACGCGGGCGGCTATTCTGTCGTCGTGAGCAACGCCTATGGATCGGCGACCAGCACGGTGGCCCGGCTGACTGTCCTCGGCGCCGCGCCCGTGATCGTGACGCACCCCACGGACCAAACCATCATGGTCGGGCAGGACGCCACCTTCACCGTGGGGGCCAGCGGCACCGCGCCGCTCGCCTACCAGTGGTATTACCAGACCAACACACTGCTGGACGGCCACACCAACAGCGCGCTCCTGATCACTAATGCGCAAACCAATAACACGGGCGCCTACCTGGTGATCGTGACCAATTCCCTCGGCTCCGCGACGAGCGCCGTGGCCATGCTGACGGTTTCGACCACGGCTGCTGCTGAGCGCCTATAACCTGGCCGGCTTCGGCCAAGCCACCACCGGTGGGGGAGTGCTGGCCGAGACGGATGCCGGCTACCGCAAGGTGTATGATGCCGTGGATTTGGCTGTCGCGCTCAACGACAAGAAAGGCATCGTTAAGGTCATCGAGATCATGAACGACCTCAACCTGGGCTATAACGAAATCCCCGCGGACGCAAAGACCAACAGCGAGCCCTTCCGCGCGCATACTTCTCCGCTGCTGCACCCGGTCCTCTTGACCAGCGGCGTCAGCCTGATTGATATCCAGAAGAAGAACGGCCTGACGATCTTCTCGGCCAGCGGCGCTGCGATCCGCCACGCAACCTTCAACATCAAGAACTCCGGCAACATCATCGTCCGCAACCTCAAGTTCGACGAGATGTGGGAATGGGACGAAAGCACCAAGGGCGATTACGACCGGAACGATTGGGACTTCATTGACCTCGGCAACGCCGGCACGGTGACCAACATCTGGATTGACCACTGCACGTTCACCAAGGCCTACGACGGCATCTCCGACATCAAGCAGGGGAGCTACAACATCACCTTCTCCTGGTGCAAATACACCGGCGACGACGGCGCCACCAACCCCAATAGCTGGGTCCGGCAGCAGATCTACACGCTCGAATCCAACAAGACGAGCTACGCGATGTACAATTTCCTGCGCAACAACGGTTTCAGCGTGGAGGACATCGTCACGGTCATCCAGGGACACTGCAAGACGCACCTGATCGGCGCGACCACCGACCCCATCAACGCGCAGCACACCATCACCTTCCACCACGACTGGTTCATCAACCCCTGGGACCGGCTGCCGCGATTGCGCGCGGGCAATGTGCACAACTACAACCTCTACGTGGACGACACCCTCGGGCTGGCCGCCCGGCGCCTGCGCGACGCCCGCGAGGCCGCCATGAGCACGACCAGCTCCAACACGCTGAACTACACGTACAGCTTCAAGCCGTTTCTCAACGGCACCATCTCCACTGAAGGCGGCGCCATCCTGGTGGAGAAATCGGTTTACATTGATTGCCTCACCCCGCTGCGAAACAATCAGACCGACCCCTCGAACCCGGCCTACACCGGCAAGATTCTGGCGCTCGACACCATCTACCAGATGGACAGCACGGTCATCCGCGGCGACAGCACGGACCCCGGCAACCCGCTGGGTCCGTTTCAGGCGCCCATCATTCCGTTCTCGTGGAATCTGCCGGGCAATCAACTGCCGTATTCCTACTCGATGGATGACCCGAGCCAGCTTCAAGCCATTGTCACTGACCCCAACTTCGGCGCCGGGGCCGGTGTGCTCACCTGGGCGAAAACGAATTGGCTCAAGACCGCCTACTGACCTCGGTCTGAGTTCTGTCATATCCGAGGTCGTCCTCCCGCGAAGGCGCCCCCCCCGAGGCTGGTCGGCCTATTTCCCGGCAAAGTGTCCGCGCGCAAGTCTCAAACACGCCTGCAAGAAAAGGTGGGCGGCGGCGGCGGCGTTCTGTTAGGATGGCGCCGGATCAGATGCCGAAACATCGAGCAATTTGCGTCTCAGGAATCGTGGGCGCGATCAGTGTTTCACGCACACCGGTATTCACTACAACCTCCACCCCTTATGAATAAACCTCACCTTTGCATTGAACATCCTCGCAAGATTCAAACCCACCAGGGCCGATCCGTACCAGTCCGGCTCCTGCAGTGCTCTGGCATGGTCGCTCTGGTGTTGCTCGTTCATCTGGCGCTCGCCGCCGGCGCGCTGGCCGGGACGTTGACTTGGGACCCCAACGGCTCGACCGCCCCCAACCCGTCCGACGGCGCCGGTAACTGGGACACGACCAGCCTGTTGTGGTGGAATGGCGCCAGTAACGTCGCGTGGGACAATGCCACGCCAGCCAGCGCCGTCTTCGGAGCGGGCAGCGGCGCGGCGGGCACAGTCTCGGTCGGCAGCGGAATCAATGTGGCAAACCTCACGTTCAACGCTCCGGTCAGCGGCACCTACATTCTTTCCGGCAACACGCTGACTTTGTCGGGCAATCCGACTATCACCACTGCCACGGGGACTTCCAACCAAATCGGCTCCTACCTTGCCGGCACGGCGTTTACCAAGGAAGGCGGCGGAATTCTGGCTCTTAATCCGGGCGGCAACAACACCTATAGCGGCACTACTTTCGTCAACAACGGCATTCTCCACGTCGGCGGCAACGACACCCGAATTTACGTCAATGGCGATCTGGTCGTAAATCCCGCCGGCACCTTCCGCCTCACCAGCGGCGGCGCCGCCGGTGGGGTCATCCCCTGGACGGCAACGTTGATCGTCAACGGCGGCAACGTGTTGGGCAACGCCAGCGGAAAGTATCTATACTTTAACAAGCTAGTTCTCGACAATAATGGCTCTATCAGCGTGCCCAATCCTCCCCCCGGCAACTTCTACTTCAACCCCACCAACACCGATGCCCGCAGCGGCACGATTTACGCCAACCTGTACCGGAGCATCACCAACAACCTGTTCAAAGCGACGGCGGGCACCGTCATCGTTTCGAACCGGCCGAACACGGCGGCCAGCGACGGTTACCTCGTCACCATGAACGCGGGCACGCTTATCTTCGACAAAAGCAGCCAAAACGCCAATCGGCTGCTCAACAACGGCCTCCTGACTCTCGGTGGCGGCTCGCTCGTCTTCAGCAACGGCAATACGGGCATTAACCCTACCGCCGAAAACCCCGGCACCGCCGGCACCACGATCAATCCCGGAGCCTCTTCCGTCCTCGGCACGAATGTCAGCGCGTCGGGGGGAAACATCACCTTCGGCGCCTTCGCCCGCAAAGCCGGCGGCACCTTCGATTTCCAGAAAGTCGGCGCCGGCTCGATGACGACCACGAGCGCTAACAACAACGGCATCCTGGGCGGCTGGGCCACCTGGTTCGGCACCGATTGGCTGGTCGGCACCACCCTCGCTGCCTATTCCGCCTACACCACGAGTTCTGACCCGACCACCTGGCTGGCGGCTAATAACGTCAGCCTCGCCGCCAACCCGTCGGCCAATTTGGATGACACCACCATCAATTCCTTGCGGCTCACTGCCGCGGCCACGGTCACCCTCAACGCCGGCAAGACACTCACCCTCGCTTCGGGGGGATTGCTCGTCACCGGCAGCGGCGCGACGGCCATCACGGGCGGCACCCTCAAAGGTGCCAGCGGCTCCGACCTTGTCATCATTCAAAACAGCTCAGCCGATCTGACGGTCAATTCCGCTTTGGCTGACAATGGCACCGCGTCTTCACTGACCAAATCCGGGAGTGGCAAATTGGTTTTGGCCCCCGCCTCGAACGGTATGACTGGCAGCAACTACCTCAATGGTGGTGCGGTCGAAGTCAGCGACTTGAGCCTGCTGGCCAGCGGCCCGCTCGTTATGAATGCCGGCACCCTCCGCTACACCGGGAGCAGCGTCTCCAGCACTCGTGCCGTTACCTGCAACGGTCTCGGTGGCACCTTCGATGTCAGCAGTGCCGGAACCACAGTGACACAATCTGGTGTGATCACGGGTTCGGGCGCAGCCATCGGCGACCTTGGCGGCCTCACCAAAACCGGGCCCGGCACTTTGGCTCTCACCGCCAGCAATTACTTCAACGGGCCGACGGTGGTGAACGAAGGCACGCTGCTGATTAATGGCACCAACGCGTATAACACTGCTACCTGGGGCGCGGGCAACGTTGCGGTTTATGGTGGGACGCTCGGGGGCACCGGCCTCCTTGCGGGCAATGTGGCCATCAAAGCCAATGGGACCGTCTCGCCGGGCGCGAGCCTCGGCACGCTGACCCTGGGAGCCAACCTTACCTGCGAATCCGGTTCAACCAATCTTTTCGAAGTCACCAATTCGCCAGGCGGGTGCGATCTCCTGGTCATTCAGGGCAATCTCGCGCTCAGCAACAACGTCACGATCGCCCTCAAGGTCCTCGGAACTCCGCTGAGCCCGGGAACCAACACCCTCATCCAGTACTCCGGCACGAAATCCGGCTCGTTTAATCCGACGCTCGCGGTCGTGGGAGAAACGATTGACGGCTCGCCCAGCATTGACGAAGGCACCCCCGGCCGGATCAAGCTGGTTGTCGTGCCACAGGTCGCTATCACCAGTCAGCCGGCGGATACCATCGTGTCCACCAACGCCCCGGCGACTTTCAACGTCAGCGCTACCGGCACCGCTCCCATCACCTATCAGTGGTATTATTACGGCGACCAGCCCACCAACTCACCCACGCCGCTCACCGATGCCACCAATGCCTCCTTTACGATCAGCAGCGCTCAAGCGACCAATTCCGGCTTTTACCGTGTGGTGGTCGCCAACAGCTACAACTCCGTGACCAGCCGCCTCGCCACCCTCATTGTCGGCAACGTCTTGCCCGTCCTGGCTGGACCTGCCAATCAGACCGTCATCGCCGGCAACAATGTCACCTTCAGCACCTCCGTCGTGATCGCCAATCCCCAGCCCACATTCCAGTGGCAGACCAACGACGTGGATGTCGCTGGCGCGATGACGTCTTCCTTGACGCTCAACAACGTTCCGTATGCCCTCGACGGCGCGAAAGTTTCCGTTATTGCCAGCAACATCGCGGGCATGGCCACGAACACCGCGACGCTCACGGTCATCGTCACACCCGTCATCACCCCGGCACCCACCAATCTGGTGGTGAACGTGGGCGACTCGGCGATCTTCTATTCCGGCGCGACCGGTGTTCCCATGCCATTGCTGCAATGGTATAAGGACGGCGTGGCCCTCGTCGGAGAAACTGGCGGCACGCTCACAATCACCAGCGCGCAGGGCTCGAATATTGGTAACTATTCACTGGTGGCGAGCAATGTCGCCGGCGTAGCCACCAGTCCGACCGCCCGACTCACGGTCCTCTCCACGACACTGGCCACGACTACCCTGGCGCCCAGCAACGGCGCGACCGGGGTGTGCTATGACACGCCGTTGTGTATCACCTTCAACAGCGCGGTTTCGACCGTCACCAACGGCCGGGTCCTCATCTACAATGTGACCAACTCGGCGACGCCGGTGGACACGCTGGACATGAGTTTGAACAACGCCCGGGGCGTCCAGTCGCGCGGCTTGTTCCCGGGTGACAGCCAGGCCTTTAACTACTACCCGGTCATGATCTCCGGCAGCACGGCGGCCATCTACCCGCACCCGGGCGTGCTGAGCAGCAATCAGACCTACTACGTGACGCTGGAGGCGGGCGTCGTCGCGGACAACGCGGGCGCGTATTTCGGCGGCATCTCGGCCACGAACACGTGGCAGTTCACCACCAAGCCGACCGGGCCGTCCAACGCGACCAACCTGGTGGTGGCTGCCGACGGCAGCGGCGACTTCGTTACCGTGCAGGGCGCGGTGGACTCCATCCCGCTGAACAACACCGCCTACACGTTGATCAACATCCGCGACGGCAACTATGTGGGCCTCGTGAACATCTCGTCCAAGCACAACCTCACCTTCCGCGGTCAAAGCCGGACCGGCACCGTCGTCAGTTACCCCAATAATGCCAATATCGCCCCCAACGGCACCACCCACGCCCGCATGTCGTTCAAGGTGAATGCCAATGACATCGCCATTGAGAACCTGACCCTCCTCAACTCCACACCTCAGGGCGGCTCGCAGGCCGAGGCGTTGATGATTGAAGGGAACAGCGCGGCCACCGCGGCCAGGCGGTGCATTGTGAATAACGCCGACATTGTCAGCCGGCAGGATACCATTCTGGCCAACATCAACGCCTCCCAGGGGTATTTCTACGACACCACGGTGCGGGGCAACTTTGACTACATCTGGGGCGGGGGCAACCTGTTCTTTGCCAAGTGCACGATCCATACCCTGACCAACACGGGGTCCAGTTCCTATAACCTGACGGCGGCGCGCACGGACTATGGCACGACCAGCGCCACCGGCAACTGGCAGACGCCGGACGGGACGAAGTGGTCGAGCAACGGCATTTCGTTCGTGGAATGCACGCTCGAAGCCGACTCCGGCGTTGGCAACATCACGCTGGCAGGCAACAACGGCACTGCGGGCGGCCTGGTCTCCTGGGCGCTGTGCAAGATTGACACCAATGCCTATGTGGCACCGGCCAGTTCGCTGTGGACCACCTACAACTTCTGGCAATACTCGAACACAGATTTGCTCGGCAACCCGATCTCATTCCCAGGGCTGGTGACGTTGACTAACGGCGACCCACGCCTGCTGGCGGCGACGAATGCCACCATCTGGTTCTATGGCTGGACGCCGAAGCTGGCGCCCAACATCCTGACCAATCCAGCCAACCAAAGCGTTGCCGGCGGCGGGACCATCTCGCTCAACGTCGCTGCTACTGGCATTCCCGCGCCGGCGTACCAGTGGCTCAGGAATGGCACCCCGCTCGACGGCCAGACCAACGCCACTCTCACGATTGCCAACGCCCATGCCGGCCAGGCCGGGACGTATTCGGTGATTGTCTCCAATGTCGCCGGTGTCGTGACCAGCGGCAATGCCACCGTCTACCGTCGGCAACACGGCCCCGACCCTGGATGTTATCGCAGATCAAACGGTCAACGTCGGCGTCACCGTCAGCATCGATGTCGCCGCTCTCGCGGCCGATCCGGACGTGCCACCACAGACGCTGACCTTTAGCCGGACGAGCGGCCCGGCCAATGCGACTATTGATCCCAGCACGGGCGCCTTCTCCTTTAGGCCGCTCGTCAGCCAGGCTGGCGCCACCTACCCCATCACCCTGTCGGTGGCTGACGACGGGGCCGGGAACTTGAGCGCGAGCCAAAGCTTCAGCGTCATCGTCAACCCGCTAACGCAGCCGGACATCAGCTCGCCGGTTTGGGCCGGCGGCCAGTTCAGCTTGGTTGTGAACGGACAGGCCGGCCCGGACTACGCCGTGCAAGCCTCCACCAATCTCATGGACTGGCAATCGGTGTTCACCACCAATTCGCCGGCTCATGCCCTTCCAGTGGGCTGATCCGGATACAGGCACCATCCCGATGCGCTTCTATCGCATTGTTGTTGGCCCGCCGCTTCCATAAACCACGTTGGCGGGATTGAGTCGCGGAACGGCCGGCGAGAGGCGATTGCACAGCCATGCCTCCCGATACTGAGCGAGCATTTTGTGACGGAGCTGCCGGACTTTGCCTCCCGCTTGGCAGCCTCCTTTGCCAAATACAAGCCGTGACACGCGCTGGAACCGGTTTATATTGCCAAAGTGCCACACTTGCCTGAACGAAATGCCGCACGGGTTGCTCTGCGGAGAAGCCCGCCGTCGAGTCACCCCGCTCCCTGAAACAGAATGAAGCGTCTTGTCATTAACAGCAGAGTCGCTGCTTGCCTGGCGGCTGTGACTTTCGTTGAAGTGGCCTACGGGGGGACGCCCGCCTTGCCGAATATCCCTGCTTACACCACCAACGTGACCCAGGCGCCCTATTACGCCGTGGGCGACGGCGTGAAGACCAACACGACGGCGATTCAAGACGCCATTAACGACGTGAGCGCAAAGGGCGGCGGAACCGTGCAGATTCCGGGGCCGGGCATCTATCTGTCCGGGCCGCTCACTATGAAGAGCAAGATCAATCTGCAGATTGATGCCGGGGCAACCCTCAGGATGCTGCCCGTACTCGACTTGGACAAACTGGGGCAACCCTCCTCTGCTTTCACTTTCTAGCCTGAATAACGTGCAAATCAGCGGGGGCGGCGGCATTGATGGGCAAGGTGCGGATTGGTGGGCCGTTGGTAGTAGTGGCGCCGGCAGCGGCCTCTACATGATCTACTTTACGAGCTGCAACACTGTGCTGGTCCAGAACGTGACGGTCTCGAACGCGCCCAAGCAACAAATCGTGTTTAAGAGCAAGAACGGGGGAAATATCACTATCCAGAGCGTTACTATCCGGGCGCCGTCATCCCACGCCGCAACCCCATCGCACAATACCGACGGCATTGACCTGGTGGGCACGAATTGTGTCATCCAGAACTGCGATATTTCGACCGGCGACGACAATATCGCCTTCGGCACCAGCAGCGGCGGGGTGCCTTCCGCGGACATTCTGGTCACCAATTGCGCGTTCGGCGACGGGCACGGCATGACCATTGGCGGCAACACCGCCGAGCGGGGTTTCCAATCTGACGGTGATCAACTGCACCTTCAACGGCACGGATAATGGCATCCGCATGAAGACCGATAACAACTCAGCTTCTCCGGGCGCTGGCGGCATCTCGCAGAACCTCTACTACTACAACCTCAGCATGACCAACCTGAGGTATTTTCCAATATCCATTCACAGCTACTATAACTCGGACAGTGACCCCACCGGCATTACTCCGGCGGCGGCGGCGGCGACGAATGCGGCCCCCGTCACCTCCTATACTCCTATCTGGCGGAATATCGTCATCAGCAATATCACAGCGACAGTGGGCAGTCTCGGTGAGGCGGGGATCATTTGGGGGCGTACCGAGATGCCTGTCACCAACGTTACGCTGGCCAAGCTCAACCTCACCGCCTCCCAAAACTTTAATCTCTACAACCTCAAGGATGTCCGAATTGTGGATTCTCAGATCAAAGTCACCGGCGGGGGCAATACGTTTTCGCTCTACAATGCGCAGTTCACGATTAGCAACAGCACGCCGATGACGAATGTCTTTTCCATGGACGGGCTGGCCGGCACCAACTCGCTGGCCCTCTACAACACCCGCAGCACAATGAGCGACTCCGCCTTGCTCGGCAGCAACCCCATCACCCTGAGCGCCAGTACGCTCTCCAATAGCATCGGCGCCAGCCTCTCCGCATCAAGCGTTGTGAACTTCACGTTAGGCACCAATAACGCCGCCGTGTCCGTGTCCGGCAACCTCGCCCTCAACAGCACCCTCAACATCACCAGCGGCGCTGGTTTCAGCACCGGCACCTACACCCTCTTCAATTACACCGGCAGCCTGAGCGGCGGCCCTATCCTCGGAACCAGGCCGCCCGGCTACAACTACAGCCTCGATACCAACACCGCCAAACAGGTCAACCTCACGGTCACCCCTACGAACTCGCCGCCCAGCATCACTAACCAACCCGCCAACCACGTCGTTGTGGCTGGCAGCAACGCCCTGTTCACCGTCGGCGCGGCTGGCTCCGCCCCCTTGAGCTATCAATGGTGGTTCAACAGCACCAATCGCCTTTCCAGCGGGATCAACCCCTCCCTGACCGTTTCCAACGCCCAGCCCACCAACGCAGGCGGCTACTCCGTGATTGTCACGAATGCTGCCGGCAGCGCCACCAGCAGCGTGGCGGTGCTGCAGGTCTTCACGACTGCGGCGGCGAGTCTGAATTCACTGAGACTGTCCTCGAACGGTCAATTTGGTTTCGGCGTGACCGGAGTTCCGGGTTTTGGCTACGTAGTGCAGGCGTCCACCAACCTGGTGGATTGGTTGGGCCTGGTTACAAATGCAGCGCCCTTCGCGTTCACGGATACCAACGGCGCGCTTTTCCCCAGCCGCTTCTACCGCGCGGTGTGTCTGCCGTAGCGCACGCGAGGGCGGCCGGGCTCCTGGATCACATCTGATCCAGTGTCTCAATTCCCAGCACTCCCAGACCCTGTTTCAAGACGCGCGCCGTCAGGTCGCAGAGTGGAGGCGGCTGGCGCGCTGGCTGGCTTCGGATTTCAGCACCGGGCAGTTTTCGTAGAAAGCGGTGAAGTGGCCGGCCAGGTCGTAGAGGTAATTGCAGAGGAAATTAGGCCGGTAATCATCGGCCACCGCTTCCAGCACGAGGCCGAAGTTGAGCAGGTGCCGGGCGAGCGTTAGCTCCTCGGGGGTGTCAAGGTGCAACACCGGGGTCGGGCTTTCGGTAGTAATGGGTGCGGCGTCATGCCCTTTGAAAAACTCGCCGGCAGGGGTGCCGGCGCTCCCGGTGTTGCCTTTGCGGAAGATGCTGCGGATGCGGGCGTAAGCGTATTGGAGATAGGGGGCCGTATTGCCGTTCAGGGCGAGCATCTTGTCCCAACTGAACACGTAATCGCTCTGACGGTTGGGCAGCAGGTCGGCGTACTTGACGGCGCCGATGCCGACAATGCGGGCGATTTCGCGGCGGTGCGAGTTCCGGCAGACTCGGGGCTCTTTTCGGAAACGGCCTTGAAGGCCCGCTCCTCGGCTTCGTCCAGGAGGTCGGAGAGTTTGACCGTGTCGCCGGAGCGGGTCTTGAAGGGCTTGCCGTCGTCGCCGAGGATGGAGCCGAACCAGACGTGGGCCAGCTTGATTGCCGCTTCGGGATGCCAGCGGCGGAACACAGCAAAGAGTTGCTGGAAGTGGAGCTGCTGGCGGGCGTCGGTGACGTAGATGATCTCGTCGGGGTGCCAGGTTTCCAGCCGGTGGGCGAGGGTGGCGAGGTCGGTGGTGGTATAGTTGAAGGCGCCGTCGCTCTTTTGAATCAGCGCGGGGTGTTCTTTCAGCTGTGGGAGGTCGTCGAAGAAGGCCGCAATGGCGCCTTCGCTCTCGCGGGCGATGCCTTTGGCGCGCAGTTCCGCGACGAGCGGCTGGAGGCGGGGGTGATAGAAGCTCTCGCCGAGGGTGTGCTCGAAGTTGACGCCGAGCCGCCGGTAGATGGTGTCGAACTGGGCGCGGGAGAGGGCGATCATTTCGCGCCAGATGCGGAGGTTCTCCTCGTCGCCGGCCTGCAGCTTCACCAATTCCTGGCGGGCGGTTTCGAGGGTGGCGGGGTTGGCCTTGCACTCGGCGCTGACCTTCTTGTAGAGGCGCTCCATCTCGGCGATGGGTTCAGCTTTCAAGGCGGCCCGGTCGAGGTCGCGCTTCCAGCCGACGAGCAGCATGCCGAATTGGGTGCCCCAATCGCCAAGGTGATTGTCGGTGATGACCTTGTGGCCGAGCAGGCGGAGCGTGCGGGTCAGGGAGTCGCCGAGGATGGTGGAGCGGATATGGCCGACATGCATCGGTTTGGCGACGTTGGGCGAGCTGAAATCCACGACCACCGTGCGCGGGTTCTGGGAAGGCTCGAAGAAGAGGTGTTCGCCGCGCGCGGCGGCTTGGAGGGTTTGGACGATGGCCTCAGGTTTGAGCCGGAAGTTGAGGAAGCCGGCGCCGGCGATTTCGACCGGTTGGCAACAATCAGCGACCTGGAGTTTGGCGACCACGTCTGCGGCCACCTGGCGCGGGTTCAGCTTCCGGGCCTTGGCCAGCGACATCAGGGCGTTGGTCTGGTAATCGCCGAACTTGGGATCGGGGCATGGCCGGACCAGGACGCTGGCGATGTCAGCGTCGGGCAGGATGGCGCGGACCGCCTCCTGGAGGCGCTGTTCGATGAGTTTGTGGGGGAGCACGGGCTGGGAAGTTACATGAGCTACATGGTTACATGGTTGCAAAGATGCGGGCTTCCCTATGTAGCCATGTAACTGTGTAACGAGGCAACGAACCTACTTTTGTCCCTGGCCGCGGACGATGCAGAGCATGGCGTCGGCGTCGGGGGCTTGCTCGAGGGCCTGGCGGAATTCGGCCTTGTGGAGGAGCTTGGCGATGTTGGCCAGGGTGTGGAGATGTTTCTGGAACTGGCCCTGCGGCACGAGGAAGAGCATGACCAGGCTGACCGGCTGGTTGTCGAGGGCGTCGAAGTTGACCCCGGTCTTCGAGCGGCCCAGCGCGCCGACCACTTCCGTAATCAGGTCGGTCGAGGCGTGGGGGATGCCGATGCCGAAGCCGATGCCGGTGCTCATGGAGGACTCGCGCTTCTTGACGACCGCGGTAATGGCGTCCTGATGTTCGGGCTTGATCTTGCCCGTGGCCACCAGGTTATCGATCAACTCATCAATCGCCTCCCAGCGGTTGGTGGCCCGCAAGTCCGGGATGATCTGCTCTTTACCAAGAATGTCGCCTAAATCCATAAGCTACGGAATCAGTCCGTCTTGGCATTTCGCCTGAAGGCGGCAGACATATCAAGCCAGAATTAAAGGGGGTTAATGCCGTTGCAGCATTCCTGCGAATCGGTGCAGAGTCTCACGGGTGCCTTCGAGCCACCAGCCGAGGGCGGTGGGGACATCCACCCTGGACGCCAGCAAAGGGATGCCGACCAGGAGGACGGCGACGTTGCCCAGGAAGATGATCACGGCCGAAAAGAGGTAACCCTGGCTGCTGATGTCGGTCTGGCTGTGCTTGAGGATGTGCCAGGTGAGGGTCAAATGAAAGGCGTAGGCGGCGCCGAGCAGGAGATGAAACCAGACGAGGTAATGCTGCCAGTTCCACAGCCAGTGGCCGAGCAGGAACACGAGGACGACCAGGACGGCGTAGAGGGGGAAGAAATAAGGGGCGAGCGCAATGGCGAAGTTGCTCTTGCTGACGATCACGTGGCCGCCGGTGGCGGAGACATTGAACTTTTTGACTTTGCCGCCCAGCAGCCAGGTCCAAAGGACGTGGGTCAGTTCATGGCCGAAGATATACACGCGCATCGGTTTGGGCAGAAGCAGATAGAGGGTGAGCCAGCAGGCGGCGCCGGACAAGAACGCGACCCAGATCGTATCGGCGTCGCCGCTGCGCGTTACGACCCGCCACAACGCGGAAACGGCGCCAGCGCACACCGGCAATAACAGAAGGGCAATGATGGTCTTGCACCATTTGGGCACGGGCCGAGTTTAACCACAGCCTTTCCGGGAGGGCGAGCGTCCTCGCGAGCCCAAACGTCTGCGATGTCCAGGGAAGTCAGGGCTCGCGAGGACGCTCGCCCTCCCGATCCTTGAATCACTTTGCGCTTTGCAGTTAGGCGGCGGGTCGTAGGATTCAGGGCATGACCGGGAACGAAGTTCTGCAGATTTTCCGCGACAGCGGCGCGCTGCTGGAAGGCCACTTCGTGCTGCGCAGCGGATTGCACAGCCGCCAGTATTTTCAGTGCGCGCTGGCGCTGCAGGAGATGCGAACAGTGGAGAAGCTTGGGGCCGAACTGGCGGGGAAAGTCAGGGGTTTAGGGGCGGTGACGGTGGTGGCCCCGGCGATGGGGGGGCTGGTGCTGGGGCAGGAGGTGGCGCGGCAGCTTGGCGTGCGGTTTATCTTTGTGGAGAAGGAGCAGGGCAACTTGGCGCTGCGGCGCGGGTTTAAGATCGGTGCCGGCGAGAAGATACTGGTGGTTGAGGATGTGGTGACGAAAGGGGGCCGCGTGCAGGAAACCCTGGACATTGTGCGCGCGCACGGCGGCCAGGTGGTGGGCGTGGCGATGGCGGTGGACCGGTCCGGGGGCGCGGTGAAGTTCGGCGTGCCGATGTTCAGCCTGATATCACTGCAGGTGGAAACCTTTGAGCCAAACAAGCTTCCGGCGGACCTGGCGGCGATCCCAGCCGTCAAACCGGGTAGCAACGGCTAAGTGGGGCCTTGAGGCGTCAAATTCACGCAAGCTGAGTGAGGATCACTAAGTGTTGGCGGTCGGAGGCTCGGAAAACGGCCTGTTTTGGGGGAAATCACGGGTGGCACTTTCTATGCTAAGAGCACGGTAGGGCGTGGCTGGTGAAGCGGTCACGCACCCTGCTTGAAACGCAAATGACTGCAAAGTTCACGCGGACATGAAGACACTTTTGCGAAACACGGCGACGGGGCTCTACTTTGAGGGTCCTGACCGGTGGACCAGCAATCCGGACCGGGCACTGGATTTCAAGATGATTGACCGGGCGATCAAGTTTATTGAGACCTGGAGTTTGCGGGACATGGAGTTGGCGTTTGCCTTCCGGGATTACAAGGAGGTCACGGGCGTGCCGGTCGAGAAAATAGCGCTGAGGTATTCCGAGAGCTAAGAGAGCAGGTTTCGCGCCCCTGCACTGAGCCGCCCCCCCTGCCTTAAGCGACGCTGGCAACGGCGGCGCCACCTTGTTAGAGTCCCGCCGCATGAACAACCGGCAATCCGGCCAGAGGAGCGGCTTTACCCTGATCGAGTTGCTGGTCGTGATCGCCATCATCGCGATTCTGGCCAGCCTGCTATTGCCGGCGCTGTCGCGGGCGAAAATGAGTGCCCAAGGAGCCGCGTGCGGCAACAATATCAAACAATTGTCCCTGGCCTGGGTGGTTTATGCCGATGACAACGACCAGTTGCTGGTCAATAACTCCAGCACCGTGGACACCCGCAGCTATCGCCAGAGTTGGGTCAATAACATCCAGGACTGGGCGACGAGCGTGGAGAACACCAATCCCGCCTATGTGCTCAGCGGAAAACTGGCCCCCTACGTAAACAATAATCTCGGCGTGTATAAATGTCCCGCCGACCAAACCGCGGCGGAAAACGGGCCCCGGCTGCGGAGCGTCTCGATGAATTCGCTGGTGGGCAACCCGTTGATCAGCACCAACCGCTTCAATCCCACCTGGGTCCAGTTCCTTAAGATGACCCAGTTCCCCGGCCCCGCCGGCTTCTACGTGTTTGTGGAAGAGCATCCGGACACGATCAACGACGGGTATTTCATGAATCGTTGGGATGTGATCAAGTGGGGGAATCTGCCGGCGTCGTGGCACAACGGCGCGGCCAACATGTCCTGGGCCGATGGGCATCTGGAGCGGCATCGCTGGATAGCGGAAACCGTGCGGCCGCCTGTGCGCGGTGGCGTGGGCAGCGGCGGTTTTGTGCCCGCGCCCGCGAGCGACTATCTTTGGATGCGAGAGCGCACCAGCGTGAAACTCAACTGAAGGCGAGTTTGGGCGCGCGGGGACGCTGGTCCCACCGAAGGCGGCGCCAAGGAAATAAAAAACCCCACCGTTGCCGTGTAGGACCGTTCTATGGAACCTGGTTGTAACAGTTGGAACGAGCGGGCTGCTTTCGACGTCCATTGAAGGCATGTCGTCCACAACCACAGCTTCGGGTTCCGTTTAGTCTTGCAACTTACGGTTCGAGTTCATGGTCGCTGGTCACGAACAGGGCAGGGTAAATTCTGCATTGCGCCTGGCAAAGAACACAGGCTGGATGCCGCAGCATCCATGCCAGTCTCAGACTTGAGCCGGAGAAAAACGCCGGGTTACCACTTCCGGGCGGTACCGTAGCCGCGGACGAAGCCGAGGCATTGGCCGACCTCCGGCGTCGAATTCTCCCAGTGGTATTCGTATTCGATGGAGATGTTGCCGGCGAAACGCTGGGTCTTCAATTCGTTCAGGAGGGCGGGGATGTCGGAAACGCCGGTGCCGAATGGGACATCATGGGCGGCGGGCCCCATTTCGTTCAAATCCTTGAGGTGGCTGCTAATAATGCGCCCTTTGAGGATGCGCAGACACTCGACAGGGTTGAGGTCGGAGCGGACCCAGTGTCCCGAGTCGGCACAGGACCCGATGCGGGCGTCGCGGTTTTTTACCACGGACAGGACGTACTTGGGGTCCCACATGCGGTAATCGGGGTTGTTGGCGCGCTTGGGGTGGTTGTGGAAGCCGACCTTGATATCGTATTCCTTCACCAGTTTCTCAATCGTATCCAGGGCGTCCACGGATTCCGTGGTGATTGCATACAGGCCCAGGGTTTTGGCGAACGCAAAGACCTTGCGGGCTTCAGCTTCGGCTTTGGGGATGTCCACCACACCGTAGTTCACCGCGGTGACTTTGCAGGCGGCGAGCTTGTCTTTGACCTTCTGGATGGTCTCCGCCGAGGCGTTGTGGTCCCACTTCACGTCGGGCTCGTCCTTGCTCAGTTTCTGGCCGGGATAGAACTCGATGACTTTGCCGCCGGCCTCGGCGGTCTTCTCGATCGCTTCATATACGCTGAAGCGGTTGAAGGTATAGGCTTGGCAACCGGTGAAGAAGCCGCCGGCTTTGCAGGCTTCAGGGATTGAGTTGGCGGCGAGCAGGGCGGAGGGCGCAGCCAGGGTGAGGGCGGCGGAGCAGGCCGAGAGCATGACAAAGTGTTTTAGAGACATAGCGGCGCCATTCAACCTGATCGCCGGGGGAGGGCAAGGCCAAATCGCAGGCTGGGTCATTCGCGAATGTTATCAATACTATGGCTTCTGATATTGACGCCCGGGGTGGGCGCTATTAGAATGGCTGGACGAACCGCTGAATGTTATGGCCCAAAACGACGCACCGACGAATATAGAGTCCGTTCTGCACGAAGAACGCATCTTTCCGCCGCCGCGGGAATTCTCCCGCCGGGCGCATCTGAAATCTCTGGCCGAGTATCGGAAGCTGTATCGTGAATCCGTCGAGTCGCCGGAGAAGTTCTGGAGCCGGCAGGCGAAAGCGGAGTTGGTCTGGTTCAAGCGGTGGAAGACGGTGCTGAAGTGGGAGGAGCCCTACGCTCAGTGGTTCATCGGGGGCCAGCTTAACGTGAGTTACAACTGCCTGGACCGGCACCTGGGCACGGCGCGGGCGAACAAGGCGGCGTTGATTTGGGAGGGCGAGCCCGCGGCGCCGGGCAAGCCGGGCGAGGAGCGGACGCTGACCTACAAGCAGCTTCATCACGAGGTTTGCCGCTTCGCCAATGTGCTGAAGCGCAACGGCCTCATGCCGGGCGACCGGGTGCTGATTTACCTGCCGATGGTGCCCGAGGCGGCGATCGCCATGCTGGCCTGCGCGCGGATCGGGGCGGTGCATTCGGTGGTGTTCGGCGGGTTCAGCGCCCAGTCGGTGGCCGACCGCATCCAGGATTCCCAGGCCAAGCTGGTGATTACAGCGGACGGCGGGTTCCGGCGGGGCGTGGTGGTGCCGCTCAAGCAGAATGTGGACGAGTCGCTCACGCTTGAAGGATGCGCAGGGCGAACTGCTGGCCAAGTCCATTGAGAAGGTCATTGTGCTCCGGCGCGCCAACAACGACGTGCAATTCCAGGAAGGGCGCGATCTGTGGTGGCATCAGGAGTTAGAGCACGTGGATGCGAATTGTCCGGCGGCGAAGATGGACAGCGAAGCGCCGCTGTTCATCCTCTACACCAGCGGCTCGACCGGCAAGCCGAAGGGCATCCTGCACACGACGGGCGGTTATCTGCTCTATGCCAAGATGACGGCGAGGTACGTGTTCGATCTGCGCGACGAGGACGTCTATTGGTGCACGGCGGACGTCGGCTGGGTGACCGGGCACAGCTATGTGGTCTATGGGCCGCTGGCGAACGGAGCGACGAGCTTGATGTACGAGGGGGCTCCCAACTTCCCGGAGCCGGACCGCTTCTGGCGGATCGTCGAGAAGTATGGGGTGACGATCCTTTACACGGCGCCGACGGCGATCCGGGCGTTTATGAAGTGGGGCGTCGAGTGGCCGCGAGAAGCATGACCTGAGCTCGCTGCGGCTGCTGGGGACGGTCGGCGAGCCGATCAACCCCGAGGCGTGGATTTGGTACAACGAGGTGATCGGCGGGAAGCGCTGCCCGATCGTGGACACCTGGTGGCAGACGGAGACGGGCGGCATCATGATTACGCCGCTGCCGGGGGCGACGCCGACCAAGCCGGGGTCGGGGACCCTGCCATTCTTCGGGATTGTGCCCGAGGTGGTGGACGATTATGGCCGGCCGGTGCCGCGGAATTCGGGCGGGAAGCTGGTGATTCGCAAGCCGTGGCCGAGCATGCTGCGGGGCTTGTGGGGCGACCCGCAGCGCTATCAGCAGGTGTATTGGGGTGAGGTGGAGGGAAGCTATTTTACGGGCGACGGCTGCCGGCAGGACAAGGACGGGTACTTCTGGATTGTGGGCCGCATAGACGACGTGCTGAACGTGGCCGGGCACCGGATCGGTACGGCTGAGGTGGAGAGCGCGCTGGTAAGCCACAAGAAAGTGGCCGAGGCGGCGGTGGTGGGGCGGCCGGATGCGATGAAAGGTCAGGCGCTGGTGGCCTTCGTGACGGTCAAAGAGCGGCGTGCATGCGGACGGCGCGCTGCGCGAGGAACTGCGCCAGCACGTCGCCCGGGAAATCGGCCCGGTGGCCAAGCCGGACGACATCCGGTTCGCCGAGGCACTGCCGAAGACGCGCTCGGGCAAAATCATGCGCCGCCTGCTGAAGCAGATTGCGGCGGGCACGGAGATTAAAGGTGACACGACGACGCTCGAGGACCTGGGCGTCCTGGCGCGGCTAAGCCATACCGAGGAATAAGGTGCGCGGCGGCTTGACCGCGAGCGCGCTCAACCGCAGTCTGGCGTCGTTATGAGCATCTGCTCCAAAGTCGGAGCTGTCATCTTCTCTATGATTGCTACCACTGCTTTTGCCGCCGACCAGGCGCCAAACCCGAAACCGGACGCCGCGACGCTGGGGGAAGTTCGCCAATTGCTGCGCAAGGTTCCGTTGATTGACGGCCACAACGACCTGCCGTGGCAATACCGCAAGCACACCAACGATCTCAGCGCGATTGACCTGGCCCACGACTGCAGCAAGGTCAAGCCGCCGCTGGTGACGGACATCCCGCGCCTACGATCGGGCGCCGTGGGCGCACAGTTTTGGGCGGTGTATGTTCCCCCGATCCCTTCCGGGCCACCGGCAGTCGAGGCGGTGCTGGAACAGATTGACGTGGTTCACCGGATGGTGGCGCGCTGGCCCGAGGCGTTCGAGCTGGCGCTGACGGCAGCGGACATCGAGCGCATCCATCGCCAGGGCAAGATTGCCTCGCTCATCGGTATGGAGGGGGGACATTCGATCAACAACTCGCTGGCTGTCCTGCGCATGATGTATGCCCTGGGCGCGCGTTACATGACGTTGACTCACACCAAGACCACCGATTGGGCCGATGCCGCAGGCGACGAGCCCAAACATCATGGGTTGACCGCGTTCGGCGAGCAGGTCATCCGCGAGATGAATCGGCTGGGGATGCTGGTGGACCTTTCGCACGTCACCGACGAGACGATGCGCGCGGCGCTGAAGGTCAGCCAGGCCCCGGTGATCTTCTCGCACTCCTCCGTGCGGGCGCTGTGCAACTCGCCGCGGAATGTGCCCGACGACGTGCTCGAGTTGACCGCCCGCAACGGCGGCGTGGTGATGGTGTGTTTCCTGCCCGGCTATCTTACGGAGCGGGGCCGCGTCGCCATGGCGGCGTCGGACGCTGAAAAGGAGCGCCTGGGAAAGCTCTACCCGGCCAACTCGGCGCGGTTTATGGAGGAGATGGAGGCTTGGCACCGGAAGCATCCCTCGCCGCATGAAGCCAACCTGGGCGACGTGGCCGACCACATTGACCACGTGCGCGAAGTCGCGGGCATAGACCACGTTGGCATCGGGTCGGATTTTGAGGGTTTTCACGGCGCGCCGGAGGGGTTGGAGGATGTGTCGTGCTACCCGGCATTGCTGGCGGAGTTGATGCGGCGCGGCTACAAGCGCGAGGAAATCAAAAAGGTGGCCGGCTGGAACCTGCTGCGCGTCTTTCGCGAGGCCGAGAAGGCCTCAGCCCGTCTGAAGCGCGAGAAGCCGTAGGCGCTTCCGCCAGCGGACGAAACCCAAACCAGGGAGAGCGAGCGTCCTCGCGAGCCCAAACTACTCGGGCACCCTGCGGAATCAGGGCTCGCGGGGACGCTCGCCCTCCCAATTTGAGCTTGGCCTCGGCGGTGGCGTGCTTGAAAGTCCTGCCGTGGAAGCCGCCGCCGGATACCGAATCGTCAAGCTCGTGAACGGGACGCACAGCGTCCATTCGCTGGCCCACCACGAGACATTTCATCCGGTGGTCGGCCCGGAGGCGGAGGCGGAGGCGTTGTATGTGCGCCAACTGCAGTTGGTCGAGCGGTTGCAGCGTCACCGGGGCGACTTTGTGATGTGGGACGTGGGCCTGGGAGCGGCGGCCAACCCGATCACCGCGCTGCGGGCGATGCGGGGCATCCGGGGCTCGATCCAGCTGCTGAGCTTCGACCACACGCTCGACCCACTTGCGTTTGCGCTGGAGCACCGTGACGCGCTCGGCTACCTGGGCGGCTACGAGCAGCATCTCGAACGCTTGCTGCATGGCGGCCAGTGCGCGTTTGAGGATGGCCCGCAGACGGTGAAGTGGGAAGTGCACGTGGCGGACTTCCCGGGCCTGCTGACTCAGCCGGCGGCGCGGAGATTCTCCAAGCCGCACGTGATTATGTTCGACGCGTTCTCGCCGGCGACGAACCCCACGATGTGGACGCAACCGCTCTTTGCAAACCTGTTCCGGCTGCTGGCCCCGGACCGGCCCTGCGCGCTGCCGACCTATTCGCGCAGCACGATGCTGCGGGTCACGCTGTTGCTGGCCGGTTTCTACGTCGGGGTCGGCCACGCGACGGGTGAGAAGGAGGAAACCACCATCGCCGCAAACACGCTGGGGCTTATTGCCGAGCCGCTCGACCGCCGCTGGCTGCAGCGGGCGCGGCGTTCGAGCAGCGCGGAGCCGTTGTGGGAACCGGAGTATCGCCAAGCCCGGCTGGCGACGACGACGTGGGAAAGGCTGCAGCAGCACCCACAGTTCAGTTGGTGACGGCATCTGTGGTGGGAGCAGGCCAATCGAATCCTGTGAGAGTTATTATGGTTTGTTCGCTGCTCACAACCCAGGGCTGGCGGTTGAAGTGGCTGTCTGGCGGGGCGGGTGCGTTGTGCGTAATTGGCCGTAGCCCGGCTGAATGGCGGTGCCTTCGGGGGCCGGGCAGCCACTTCCGCAGTCTGGCCGCTGCGCGAGAGCCTTGGCCTGCTGAGAATAGTGCAAAATAATACCGGGCGCGAAATGAGAGCGCTCCTGCGACAAGCTAGAACCAAGCGATATTACGACGGCCGCCACCAATGGACCGCCGATGCTGAGAGCGCATTTGATTTCGATGATGTTGAAAGGGCAATCAAACTGGGCCGCGAAGCAAAGCTGACAGAGGTGGAGGTGGTCTTGGCTTACGACGATCCCCTGTGCGACCTAGTACTGCCGCTTCGGGTAGGTCAGTAGCAGCTCAGCCTGCGCCAGGCTGCTTCGCGACGACGACGGCATTCATCGCCTCGTCCGCTCGCGCCAGGGCCACCTCAGCGAAGCCCGCAGCTTCTAGGTCTTCCCGCAACTCACCAAACGTGAACGTGCCGCCGCCTTCGGTGGCCACCAGCATATTCACCGCAAACAGCGCGCCCGCCACTGGGCGAGTGCGATCTGCCTCCATCAGGATGTCCCGGATCGCGATGCGCCCGCCAGGTACCAGCGCCGCAGCGACCTTGTCGAACAGAGCCCGGTTCTGCGCTCGCGAGTTCTGGTGGACAATGGCGCTCACCCACGCGAGGTCAACGCCCGACGGCAACTTATCGGTCATGAAGTCACCAGCGACGAGCTTGACGCGCTTTTCCAGCCCCGCGGCCGCCAGACGCCGCCGCGCCATCGGGATGACATGTGGCAGGTCGAACAACGTAGCTTGCGCTGAGGGACAGGCGCGCAGGCAAGCGATAGTCCACGTGCCCGAGGCCCCGCCAATGTCCAGCAGATGCCGGAACTGGAGCGGTTGCACCGCGCGAATGACCTCGTCGGCGTTGGGCGCGGAGACATTGTGCATCGCGCCAATGAAAGCTTCCTGGGCGCCGTCCTCGCCGCGGATACTAGGCTGGCGTTCCGCCGGTCGGCCGGTCTTGACGACGCGCGCCAACTGCGCCCAGTTGCGGAGGCAATGCGCCTGGTGCTGGGCCATGGCCAGAACGCTTTCCGCCCCGTCCGGCGTCAAGAAAACATCCAGGCCCGCCGGAAGGGTGTAATTGCCCCCGGACTTTTCGAGCAGCCGTAGCGCGACCAGAGCATCCAACAGGATGGTTAGCCCGCGCAGATCGCACTCAAGCGCGCGCGCGATTTCTGGCGCAGGCAGCGTCGCGCGGGTCAGGGCGCTGAAAAGGTCCAACTCCGCCGCGGCGGCGAGAACTGCGGCGCCCTGGTAGCTGCGTCCGAGGGCGAGTATTGCTTCTGCGGTCCACGGTTGGGATAACTCAGGTTTCATGACTCGTTAGCCAATTTCAAGTGTTCGCAGTTTGCTGGAACATATCTCCGCGCGGCTCACAGCCCAAGGCCAAACGGGGCCAGATTCGGGCCAGATTCGCGTTGCAGGGGTCAGGCTGTCCCCGTAAGGTTGCAGGCATCAGAGAGAATCCGAGACCCACCGGTGGGGTCGCTGCCTGGTATGAGAACGAAGAAACCGCGCTCTGCAAAAGCCGTGAAGGCGGCCGGGCGGCCTGTTCGCCGCGTGACTCGGAGAAAGCCAAAGTCTCCCCGCCGGAGAACCAGTCCTGCTAAAGGGAAAAGCCGCAAGAGCAGAACCACCAGGAAGCCTAAGACGCGGCCTGGGGGCAGGACCAGGGTGGCGGCCAAGGTCAAGAGAATAAGAAGGGGGGGTGTTCGGAGAACCAGGGCAAGAGCCCCATCTATTCCGATTGCAGGCGAAGAGCTGGAGTTGTCGGCAGTCGCGGGTCTTGAGCCAGAGCTTGCGGAAGAGGCGGGGCGAGCTGAATCCAGCCGGAGAATTCCGCCGGTTCTGCTGGAGGGCGACGAGCCAGTGCCCCGCAGAACCGGTCCAGGTCAGAGGTATGAGATGGGGCCGGCGGCGCCAGCGGACCAGGGTGGACGTGAAGAAGCAGCATTGCCGGAGGCCTACGGGACCGGGAGGCTGTTCCTGGCCGCGCGCGACCCGCACTGCCTATATGCGCACTGGGACCTCACGGCAGATCTGCAACGGCGGTATAACACCCTTTCCGCGGACCGCCATCTGGTGGTGCGGGTTTATCCCGGCACGACCGAGGCACGGCCGGAGAGAGAAGTCCACGTGCATCCGGAATCGCGGCATTGGTTTGTTCATGTGGGCCGCGCCGATACGCAATACATAGCGGAACTTGGCTACTATCGGCCGAGGCGCCAGTGGGTGACGATTGCAACGTCGCCTCCGGCAGTTACGCCCGCGGATAGACCGTCGGGCGAGCAATCTGTGTGGTTGGCGACCATTCCTGCGGATGTAAGGCTGGCTCAACTGGTGGAGATGGCCAAACAAACGATTCCGGCAGATTTGCCGCCGCTCGATGCCGAGCGGGAGCATGCCCTGGCTGAATTAGTTGGCCTGCACCTCTTGCAACAAGACTGGGCGACCTCGGCGGGGGTCGCGGAGCTTGTGCGTGGCGGGGGTGAGGAGGGGAGGCGTATCCAGTTTCATGGCCGCGCCAGAACAGCGACCGGCAGGATTCTGGTTTAGCATCAATGCCGAACTTGTCCTCTACGGGGCGACGGAACCGGACGCAACGGTGACAATTGGCGGCCAGCCAATCCAGCTCCGCCCCGACGGCACGTTCAGTTGCCGCCTCGCTTTGCCCGATGGAAACCACACCATCACAGTATCCGCCGTGTCGGCGCAAGGTGAACTGCGTCAGGCTGAGCTGAAGGTCAGCCGCCGCACGGACTACCAGGGCGAAGTTGGCTCCACTCCAAGAGACCCATCGCTCCACCCTCCCGGCGGTGAATATCCATGAGCCGCCCGCGCCCGCGCTCCGGCCATTCACCAATCAAGCCTCGCCCCCCAGACTCTCCCGACTTTAGACTTTAGACTTCAGACTTTGGACTTTCGGCCCATGCCCGGCTATCTGGCTCTCATTCTCCACGCGCACCTGCCGTTTGTCCGGCATCCGGAGCACGATAAGTTTCTGGAAGAGAACTGGCTGTTCGAGGCCATCACGGAGACCTACGTGCCGCTGCTGGGGCTTCTGGAGCGCTGGCAGCGGGACGGCCTGAACGCCCGCCTCGCGCTCACCCTCACGCCGACGCTCTGCTCGATGCTGCAGGACCCGCTCCTGCAAGCCCGTTACGAGCGGCATCTCAACGAACTGATCGAGCTCGCCGAGAAGGAAATCCATCGCACCCGTTGGGAAAAGCCCTTTCACGAACTCGCGCGCTTCTATCGCAGCCGGTTGGTCGCCACGCGTGACGCTTACTCAACCTACCGCCGCGACCTGGTACGTGCCTTCCGGCAGTTTCAGGAGTCAGGGCATCTGGAAATCATCACCAGCGCTGCGACCCATGCGCTGCTGCCGTTGCTGGCCGATCATCCGCCTTCGCTCCGCGCGCAGGTCTTGGTGGCGCGCGATCATTACCGGAGCTGCTTTGGCCGCGAGCCGCGGGGCATCTGGCTGCCGGAATGCGCTTATGCGGAATCCCTGGAGGATGTCCTGCAAGAGGCCAGCGTCCGCTGGTTCGTGACCGAAGCGCACGGCGTTCTGCACGCGCGCCCACAGCCGCGCTACGCGACCTTTGCGCCGATCTTCACGCCCCAAGGCATCGCCGCCTTTGGCCGCGACCCCGATTCTGCCCGGCAAGTCTGGAGCCGGCAGGCGGGCTACCCCGGCGACCCGCGCTACCGCGACTTCTACCGCGACCTCGGATTCGATCTCGATTTGGATTACCTGAAGCCGCATCTGCCCGCGCCCGGCCAGCGCGGCTTCACGGGACTCAAGTACTACCGCATCACCAGCAGTTCGCCGGACAAGCAGGTTTATGATCGGCAGACGGCCCTCCGGGCTGCTGACGAACATGCCGGCCAGTTCCTGGAGGCGCGACTCGCTCAGTTCCGCCGCCTGGCGGAAATCCTCAACTGCCCGCCGATGGTGGTGGCGCCGTACGACGCCGAGTTGTTCGGTCACTGGTGGTACGAGGGTCCGGAGTTCCTCGATTACTTTGTGCGCAAGGCCTGCGGCGACCAGAAACTCTTTGAGTTGATTACGCCCGAAGAATACCTGCGCCTGCATCCGACCCAGCAGGTGGCCACGCCTGCCGCCTCAAGCTGGGGCGAAGGTGGCTACTGGGGCGTCTGGCTCAACGAGAACAACGAATGGATTTATCCGCATCTCCGCATCGCGCAGGAGCGCATGACGGATCTGGCACGGCGCTTTTCGCAGCCGGACGCCTCGCAGGAGCGCGATGCTCAAGCAGGCCGCGCGCGAGCTGCTCCTGGCGCAAGCCAGCGATTGGCCATTCATCCTCCGGACGGGAACCAGCCCGGACTACGCGCGCCGGCGCGTGAAAGAGCACCTGCTCCGCTTTACCCGGCTCTACGAACAGCTCGTGTCTGCCCAACTCGATCAGGAATGGCTGAAGCAGGTCGAGTGGCGTGACAACATTTTCCCCGATGTGAACTACCGCTACTGGCTTTGAGCGGGCGGGAGACGATCCACAGGTATTTGAGATTGTGTCGGAATCTCATCCGAGCTAACGCCCGTCAGGAACTTCGCCCTGTCTGCCGTCAGTACGTCCTCTGGCACGCGCATTGCTCGAACGGTGAACTGGAGTCTCAATGATTTCGACTAATTGCACTTTGGCTGTGAACGTCTTGGTTCGGGACGATTGCATACGCGCTTTGGACACAGTCCGAGCCGAAGTGGCCTATGACCAATTCTGCAAGTCCGACCGAGCGTAGAGTGCTACGGCAGCCGACTTCCGAGTTCGGCGCGGTGGCTCAGGTGCAGCCTGGCTTGGGACAGAGTGTCTCCGGAGGGAGTTGGGGAAAGATCGCCACACTCTTTGCTTTTGCAGCTGCACCTGCGCAAACAAGAGCTGGCACGCGGCGGGCGGGCCTTCTCGCAGCCCTCCTCACCGCGTTGTTTTTGACAGCAGCTTTAGCCTCCCTCCCCCGGGCCCCTTTGAGAACCGATTTGGATTCCTCGTGGTCTGCCGTTTTAGACTACGCGCATCAACACGGTCTGCAGTTCGGTCGCGATATCGTTTTCACCTACGGGCCACTGGGTTTCCTAACAACCACCTCCTACTCGGATCATGCAGCAAGTCTGCGACTGCTGGCTGGTGTCGTGCTGTTGCTTGTCGTGAGTTCCGGCGTTTGCTCGACTGCCTGGCGTCTGGGCGTGGTGTGGAAGTGGTTGCTAATCGCCGTTTTCGTTTTCGTTGCTGCCAATCTCCATACCACAGTTGACGTCTTGATGGATATCGGGTTGGTTTCCTGGGGGCTGCTTTGCCTGGTCGGATCGGGTCGTCGACTGGCAGTCTCTGGCGTCTGCCTCACAGCTCTGGCGGGCTTCGCTATGCTTACAAAGACAACCTGTCTTGTTACGGCTGGCCTGAGCGTCGGTGTCGTTGTCTGCGACCTGACGCTACGAGGCAAGCTCAAGGCCGGGCTCGGCGTTGTGTTGGGCTTCCTCGCGGTCTTTGTTTTTGGGTGGGTCATTGCCGGACAAAACCTGTGGTACCTCGGGTCCTTCGTGCGCGGCGGGCTTGCGGTCGCTCGAGGATACAACCAAACCATGGGAACCGAAGTCCCTCTCCGGGTAGTCTGGGGCGGGGGCGCCATCGCTTTGGCGGCCCTGGCGGTAACAGCCGTCCGTGCTTTGACGGCGTACGGGGCTAGCGAGAACAACGTTCGATGGCGCCGAGGATTGCTGCTGTGCTGGCTGGTCGCTTTCCTCTTCATCACATGGAAGCATGCTTTTGTCCGGGCGGACCGCTGCCACATTGAGTATTTCTTGTTCTTTGTGCCGGTGTTGGTCCTGCTCTTGGAAGGGGTGCCTTCCCAGCGGGCCGTGCCAAAGGAATTGGCTCGCTCGCTCGGCGCACTCTGCTGCGTCCTCGCGGCCTTTACCTTGCAGATGATCTTCTTTCCAGGATACCTGGAATTTTGCTTGCGGCGCCCCCTTCGTCTCGCCATCCACAATCTAAATCACCTCGCCAGGCCGGGCGATTTCTCGCGCCGGATGACCAGCGAATTGGAGTCAGAACGGCGTCGCGCACAATTGCCGGGGCTTCGCGCAATCGTGGGGCCAGCGAGCGCTGATGTCTTCGGGTCGGCGCAGGCCTATGCTGTATTCAACAGCTTCAACTACCGACCCCGGCCAGTCTTTCAGAGCTATACCGCGTACACCCCCGGGCTGATGCGCGAGAATGACAGGTTTTACCTCTCTTCAAAGGCTCCGGAGTATGTGTTTTTCACTCTCTCGTCACTGGATGATCGTTTTCCGTCGCTCGACGATGCTACGCTGCTGCGGCATCTGTTGATGAATTACGAACTGGTCGGGGGTGAGGGGCCGTTTCTCTTGCTGAAGGCCAAGCACCGCACTCCGGCGGCGCTGACGTTGCTCCGCGAGAGAACCGTGCGTCCCGGCGAACCGATTAATCTTGCCGATTTTGGCGAAACCAATCTTTGGATGGAGATCGGCCTGGCGCCGACGTTGATCGGCCAAATCAGGCAGTTCCTGTACAAACCGGCGAAAGTGCATCTTAAAATCTGGGGTGGACCACACACTGCGCGCGCAGCGGAATTCGGCGCTCCCGCGCCGATGCTTGAGGCCGGGTTTGTCGCCAGCCCGTTCCTGCTGGGCAACGGGGACATCGTCGACCTTTATACCGGAGCACCTGTGGCACGTCCAAGAGCGTATTCACTCGAACTCGGTCCCGAAGCTCGCCCGTTCTGGCAGGATCAGGCTCGTGTTCGAATATTTAAGATAGAAAGCCAGCTCGGGAAATCAGCCCCTCAAGAATTGCAGCGATTAAGATATCCAGGGTTTACGGCAGCGCCCGCCGACGTGGTAAGCTCCGCCAATAACATTGTGATCGACAAAGGGAAAGCCCTGCTGCGCTACCCCGGGCTCAAATTGGAACTCGTGGACATCCTTTCCGACTCCAATGCTGTCCTGAGGGTTGAGGGCAAGCCAGCGGTGCTCGTGCGCCCGGGAGGCTATATGCGGTTCACCGTTCCCGAGAAAGCGACCACTGCAACCGGTGGCTATGGATTTGCCAGTTCGTCTTATTTCAGTGGTGCCACTGAAGGCGCCGAGTTCCGTATAGAAGGACAAACTCTTGGTGGCAGCTTGCAGCTCTTCCACTCGCAGATGCTCAAACCCCTGAGCAACACGGCCGACCGGGGCCTAAAGACATTTTCCGTCACACTTCCTAGCGGGGGTGACCGCACTCTCATCCTGAGGACACTCTCGGGCCCACGCGGACCCCAGGACTGCGATTTAACCTGTTGGGCCGAAATTCAGTTTCACTGAGTTCTTTGGTCGCCTGGAATTTCCGGCAGGCTGGCGGCGTATTGTTTTTCCCTTTACCCACGAATCTACGCGGTCTAAAAAAATTCCATGCACGAAAGCTGATTAAGGAATGATGGTGTGGAAGAAAATCCTGAAGGGCGCTTGCGGCGTCCTCTTGGCGCTCGTTCTCCTGCTCTGGGCGGCCAAGGCTTATCGAGACGCACACTTTCTCGACAACTACGATCCCCGCGCGCCGTTGAACGTTGCAGTGCTCGGAACGACCGAAGTGAACAGGGAGACACCGGAAAAGGGCTACACCATTACCCGGTTCACCTTCGACGGATATCAGGGTGAGAAGATCCCCGCCCTGATCTCGCTGCCGATGAAGCGCACGGGTAAGAAGCTCCCCGCAGTCATCTTCCTGCACGGCATCGGCCAGAATAAGAACTTTCTGAAAGAGATCACCTCACCCTTCAACCAGACGGGCTTTGCTTTGTTGTGTTTCGACCAGTATACACAGGGCGAACGGAAGGCTGCGCGGAAAGCAGTCGTTCCTGGCTCGGTGCAAGGCGTTCGCGCAACGTGCTGCCAAGACCGTTAACGAAACACGGCGGCTCCTCGATTATCTCTCGACCCATCCCGACATTGATCCACAGCGCATCTATTTGGTTGGCGCCAGCTACGGCGCCGTCACCGGCAGCACAGTCATGGCCAAGGACAGACGCCTGCGGGCTGGGGTGCTGGTGTACGGCGGCGGCGACTTCCGCAAGCTGCTGCACTCGTATGCCAATCATCTGGGTATGGCTGCGGCCCTGGGCCTGATTGACGGCCGGAACCTCAATCCTGAGAAGCCGCCTCTGCCGAAACTGACCTTATCCCAGGAGCGTAAAGTGAGGGTCGTTATTGGCTGCATCATACCGGTTGCGCGCTACTTCCTCGGAGTTGCGGATCCGATTCACTACGCCGGCCAGATTTCCCCTACACCCGTCTATTTCCAGAACGGCACGCACGACGTCCTCGTGCCCGCGGCGGCGGGCAAGGCGTTGCAGGATGCCGCCCGGGAGCCCAAGAAGATCACCTGGTACGAATCGGATCACGTGGGTATCAACCTCGAGCACACCAAACGTGTCTTGGAGGACGGACTTAGATGGCTGCTCGAACAAGACGATCCTTTCCGCGCGCCAGAGGAGAGGATCACCAATCCCCCGCCGTTCGAGATCAATAAGACCTGATCGCCATGCCGTCGCGTTTCCAGGGATTGGTGACAACCGTCCAGGTTCGGTTGCAACGCCTTACCCCACTCTTTCCGGAATGGGGAGTCTCACGCAAAAGCGCAAACGCGCAGGGTCGAAGCCTGCGATTCTCAATTCCAAACGGATTGCATCATTCAGGAAATGTCCCGGGTTTCCTGCCGAAGCCACGCGAGAGCTGCCTCTTCGGTGCGGATTTCGAGGGAGTCGGTTAGAGTGAAGGCTTTCTGAGACGGAAGAATTCGTGGGAGATGCTGGTTCTGGTAGTCCGTGCCTGGAAACTGCCATTGCTCAGGGTGTAGGGACCGCTCACCGTCTGCCAGGCGCCAGTCCCTGACAACGCAGCGGTGGTCTCGAGGTTGAAGCCGGCAAAAGCACTGCCCCATGAGAGCACAGCCGCGTTGGCTTCCATGCGGATGCCCAACCGCGGACCGGTGGAGGGCAGGCCGAGGTAGAAGAGTTGGTAGGAGTTACTTGGGGCAGACAGGAGAATTGGCTCCCGATACTCGTAGAGTCCGCCGGTGAGGATGTAAGGTCCGCCCAACGGCAACCAGGAGGAGGTTTGGAGGACGTCGGCCCCGGAAAACAGAACAAAGCCCGCACTATTCGTGGCCGACCAAAGCAGGCGCACGTCCCCGCCATCCCGAGTGATTGAGAGTGGCGGCGCGGGCGGTGGGTAATCCCCCATGCCGAACAGCTCGAGGTCGAAGCTGAGGCTGGCCGTGGATGGGGAGAACTTGTGAAGTTCGACCGCCAGCACATTCGTTCCCGGCGGCAGGAACGAGACGGGAATGTTGGTTTGATAGTAGGTGTGAACGCCGTCGTTCGACACAGCCGTCGTGGCTGGGACCAGGTGGGAAAGCGGCTGGTTCGTGGGCAGGTTCATCCGGAAGAGTTCCCTTCCATTGAGCCACACCGCGGCGCCGTCCGCGCGGTTGAGCCGAAAATTGAGATTGGTGTAGCGAATGGTTGAGGGCACGACGAAGCCGCGGCGAAAGTAGGTTGTGATGTATTTGTTGGTGGAAATGGGGCCATAGCCGACCGTGGTGGCAATTCCGTGGGTCCCGTATCCGAGGCGCCCCAAGCCGTGGTTCCAAGCAGAATCGTCGTATTGAGGCTGGGCCCAGTTGGTGCCCAGGTTCAAGCCCTGGTCCGAATACTTCCAGTCGGAGCAGCCGGGCAGAAGGTAAGTGACCGTGCGGTTGGTGCGGAGGGTGAAGGCCTCAATGCGGGATAGGAACTCTTTGGCGATGGCATTAAGGCCGACAGCGTTGGGGTGCAGGTTGTCACCCTGAAGCCCCGTTGCGGGGTCCACCGCCGAGAACGTATCCGCCACAAACACGTTTTGCCCCAGCGCCCGCCGCGCGTTGACCATGGTTTGGACGGCCGTGTTGAAGATCGGGATGTTGGTGCTGTAGTTCGAGTAGAGCGGCGTGCCCAGGTTGGCGGCACGCAGGGTGGTGACCTTCGTGACGATGACATTGGCGGCGGGCGCCCGCGTAAAAATGCTGTCCAGCAGCGCGGGCAGATGATTGGTGGCCACAACGTTGGGGTCGCGCCCGCGGCCAATGTCATTGACCCCGATATACACCAGCAACAGGTTGGGGATGGCGCTCGTCAAGGCGTTCATCAAGGTGAGCTGGAGGTAAGTGTTGGGCCCGGAGTAGTCATGGACTTGCTGGGTCATCATGCCTGGTGCGGCGATGACCGCGCCGCAAATGCCTTCGTGCTTGACCTTGGTAAACGCGCCGGAGGGGGAGGAGCTATAGCGGCCAACGAACGTGAACGGATAATCATTGGTCTCCAGCAACGGCTGGAGGTATCTGCGCCAGGCGCCATTGATCGAACAATCATCCGTGATCGAGTCGCCCACGGCCATGACCTTCAGGAGGTTCGTCTTGCTGAAGTTCGTCAGGACTAAATCGCCGCGGGCCGGGAACCCGGCGCACAACGCCGACAGACAGAGAATGAGCAACAGGCCCGCGCGCCATTCTGAGCAAGCCGAGAAGCGTCTCAGCACTCCTGAACCGCGCGCTTGGCTTTGGACGAACCGAGGAATTGACTCGGCTGCCTGAACTCGCACATTGCAAAGACTTGGCTGTGACACAACAGTAGGGGGTGTTCTCAACTCACCAGATCGTCATTCGCCGCACAAGCGCAGCAGTTGGGGCTCGTCAATGATCGGCACGCCAAGCTTCTGGGCCTTGTCCAGTTTGGAGCCGGCTTCCGCCCCGGCGACGACGTAGTCCGTCTTCTTGCTGACGCCGCCGCTGACTCTGCCCCCCGCCGCCTCGATCTTTGCGGCAGCCTCTTCGCGCTTCAGATTGGGCAGCGTGCCGGTCAGGACAAAGGTCTTGCCGGCCAACGGGCCCGCCTTGGCTCGGGGCTGATAGAGCTGAGAGGTGAAATTCAGGCCGGCCTTGCACAGGCGCTCGAGCAGCTTCCGGTTTCGCGGATCCTCGTGCCACTGGACCACGCTTTGCGCGATCACCTCGCCCACGTCCTCGCACTCAGTCAACTGTTCCACGCCCGAGGCGAATACGTCATCGAGCGTGGCGAAGCCGCGCCCAAGGGCCTTGGCCACGCCGGCGCCGACGTGGAGGATGCCCAGCCCGAACAGCAGCCGCCACAGATCGCGCTGTTTGCTGGCCGCGACCCCCTCGAGGAAGTTCCGGGCCGACTTCTCGCCCATGCGCTCCAGCCCGGAGACCTCCGCCAGTTTGAGGGAATAAAGGTCCGCCACGTCGCGGACGAGACCGGTCTGGACAAGTTGGCGAACCAGGACTTCGCCGCCACCTTCGATGTCCATCGCGCCGCGCGCGCACCAATGCTCGAGGCGCCCGCGAACCTGGGCCGGGCAATCCGGGTTCAGGCAGCGCCAGACCACACCCTCGTCGCCCTCGACGATTCCGGGCGCGCGCGAAACCCTGGAGCCGCACTCAGGACAGAGCTGGGGGAAGCGAAAGGCAACCTCCTTGCCGGTCCGCCTCGCCAACACCACGTCCACGACGGCGGGAATGACTTCGCCGGCCTTCTCAATCCTCACCGCGTCGCCGACGCGGATGTCCTTCTGGCGAATGTAGTCTTCGTTGTGAAGGGTGGCACGGCTGATGGTGCTGCCGGCCAGGAAGACCGGCTCGAGCTCGGCGACGGGCGTGAGCGCGCCGGTGCGGCCGACCTGAACCGTGATGCCTTTGAGCAACGTCTCGGCCTGTTCGGCGGCGTATTTGTAGGCGATGGCCCAGCGCGGCGCCTTGGAGGTGAAGCCGGCTCTCTCGCGCTGCGCAAAGGCGTTGAGCTTGATGACTGCTCCGTCGGTCTCGTAGGCGAAACTGTGCCTGACGCGGTCAAGCTCTGCGATGGCGGCAATCAGTTCATCCGCCGAGCGGCAGTGCCAGGTGCGGTCCGGGGTCTTGAAGCCGAGAGCTTTGAGCCAGGCAAGCATTTCGTCATGCTGTTGCGGTTGGCTGGGGGGGCCTTCGACGCGGCCCAGGCCATAGACGACAATGTCGAGCGGGCGTTTGGCAACAATGCGCGGATCGAGTTGCTTGAGAGACCCCGCGGCCGCATTGCGCGGATTGGCGAACTCTTCCTCGCAGGCGGCGCGGCGCTCTGCGTTCAGTTTCTGGAAGCCGGCCTTGGTCAGGTAAACCTCGCCCCGCACCTCCAACAAAGCAGGAAAGGCGTCCCGCCTCTCCCCGCGAGCCGCTTCAGGCGAGACGCCTGTCCTGCTATGCAGCCGGGACGGGACACTGCGAATCGTCCTGACGTTAGCGGTGATGTCATCGCCGGTCGTGCCGTCGCCACGGGTTGCACCGCAGGTGAACACGCCATCCTCATAGCGCAGGTTGATCGCCACGCCGTCAACCTTCGGCTCGACGACCCAATCCAGCTCCTCGCCGGGCAGCAATTTCTGGACGCGCTGGACGAACTCGCGCAGTTCTGCTTGCGAGTAAGTGTTGTCCAGGCTGAGCATCGGCAGCCGATGCGGCACCGACTTGAACTCCTTCAACGGCTGGCCGCTGACGCGCTGGGTCGGAGAATCGGGCGTGGCGAGCTGGGGATGCTGCTGCTCCAGTTCGAGCAGCTCGTGGTAGAGCCGGTCGTATTCGCGGTCGCTGATGGCCGGCTGCGCGAGCACGTAATAGGCGTGGTCGTGCCGGCGAATTTCCTCGACGAGCTGGGCGTGACGCGTTTTGGCTTCGTTGAAGCTCATTCGCCATCACCGGTTCTTCGCCAACTGCCTCGCGAGCCGGAGCGCGGCCACCATGCTGGAAGGACTCGCTTTGCCCTGGCCGGCGATGTCGTAAGCCGTGCCGTGGTCGGGCGAGGTGCGAATGAACGGCAGGCCCAGCGTCCAGTTCACGCCGTGCTCGAACCCGATCATCTTGAGGGGCACCAAACCCTGGTCGTGATACATGGCCACCACGGCGTCGTAGTCGCCCTTGAAGGCGTAGTAGAACAAAGCATCGGCGCTGAGCGGGCCAACGACATTGATCTGCCGCCCGCGGGCCGCTTGAACCGCCGGGGCGATCGTCGTCTGCTCCTCGGTGCCCATCTTGCCGCCTTCGCCCGCGTGCGGGTTCAGGCCGCAGACCGCCACGCAAGCGCGCGGCAGGCCGAGGTCCCGACAGGCCTGCGCAGCCAGTTCAATCACCAACTCGATGCCGGATTGGGTCAGGTGGTCGGAGACGAGCTTGATCGGCACGTGCGTCGTCGCCAGCGCCACGCGCAGCCACCGGCCGCGGTCGTCCTGGCCGAGCAGCATCATCGCCGTGCGGTTGGTGCCCGCGAGCTGTGAGAGAAACTCCGTTTGACCCACGAAGGCCTGGCCGGCGCGCACGATGGCTTCCTTGTTCACCGGCGCGGTCACCACGGCGTCAAGCTCGCCACGCAGACAGCGCTCGGCGCCTTCCCGCACCCAGGCGACGGCGGCGCGCGCCGCGGCGGGCGATCCTGCCCGCAGGTTATCCGGTAAACCTTCCGGCAGCGGGTGGCAGAGGAAGAACCTCCCGGGCTTGTCCTTGCCTGCGTAGTCCGGCAGAGGAAGGTTCAGCCCAAGTTGTTGGTTGAGGCGGCGGGTGTGTCCGGCGTCGCCGATCAGCAGGTAGCGCGTATCGTCCGCCGTTGCCTCGAGGGCGAGGGCTTTGAGCGTGACTTCCGGGCCGATGCCCGTGATGTCGCCCAGTGAAATGCCAATCCAGCCAGTCATTGTTGGTTGAGAATTGCGGGTTGAGGGTAAGGGGCGTGCCTGGGTCCACCCACAACCCTCAGCCAGCAGCTTTCAACCGCTTAGAAGACCCGCACAAAAGTCTTCTTTTTCAGCTTCTCAATCCACTGTTTCTCCAGCCGGTTTCGCTCCTGCGCCAGCATGTCCGCTTCAATCTGCTTCCGCACTTCGGTTAGTGTCTTGAAGCGTTTCGGACGCTTGTCTTCAACCAGCATCAGGTAGAATTCGATGGGGGTTGGCAGGTTGGTGGCCGCCGCGGCATTCTCGAACCGTCGCTCTTCCACCAGGAGCTCCTTCTTCAGCGCCATGTCCGCCGTGTAATGACGGCCGAGGATCGGCGCGCCGTTCTCGTGTTGACAGACCCAGTAATCCTCTCCGATCGAGCGACTCATCACGCCGCTGTGCTGTCCGGCCTGCAACGAAAGCGCCGTATCCGCCAGGCCCTTGTTCAGCCGGGAGGGTTCCCACCAGCCCAAATCCCCGCCCTGGCTGCGCTGCGACCCCTCGGAATGGATCGTTGCCATCTCGGCAAAGGTGGCGCCTTCCTTGAGCTTCCGCAGGATGTCCTCCGCCAACTTCTCGGTCCTGGCCACCTCACTGTCTCCAGGACACCTGAGCACAATCATCCGCAGCTTCACTTCCTCCTCCACTTTGAATTCGTCGCGGTGCGCTAGGTAATACACCTCAACCCGGTGGGGCGAGGCGATGAGTTCGGATGAGATGTTTTTCTGGCGCAGCCAACTGATGATCATCCGGTCGCGAACTTGCTGGCGACGCCGCTCCAGGGTGACGCCTTCCGCCTGCAACGTCTTAATGAAGGTCATGCGGCTGCCGCCGTAGCGCGAGCGGATTTCCCCCTCGATCTCCTGATCCACCTCTTTATTGATCTCCTTTTCAACGAAGTCTCGCTGCTCTGGTTGGCTAAACATGTTTCTGAAATCGCCCAGGATCAACTGCCGCTGGAGCAACTGATCAAGGCTCTCATTCCGAGCGTCGGCCAGCTTCCTATAATAGGTCTCCGATCGGGAAGGGTACTGACGGTAGAGCATCTGCTCCGCCGGCAAGGTCATGGTCTGCACCTCATCCCAGGTCACGATGGAATCGTTCACAACCGCCTGGACTGCGTTCACCAACCGCGCCTCGGCGGAAACTCGCGGCGCTGAGCCGAGCACAGCCCCCGCAATCAGCATGGCGCAGACAGCTTTCATGTGAAATCGGGGGCAGTGTAAGTGCCGCGCGAGGGTGGGTCAAGGTCTGGCGCCAGCGCGATGAATCGCAGACATCCTGACCCATGGAAACTGGGTGAGGGGGCTGTCTGTCGAGCCGAGGTCATGGAAGGGAAAGGGAAGCGGGGCTCACGTCAATTCCTCAGCTCATTCCGAGCCAGGCGTGCGGCTTGGGAGTTCTGAGCCTTCGAACTCAACTCGCGCGCGCCCCGCTATCTGCGCCGGCGCGCTTCAACCAGACCAACAGAATCCCGATGTCTGCCGGAGATACTCCCGAGATCCGGCAAGCCTGACCCAGCGTCGCCGGGCGGATTCTCATCAGCTTCTGCCGCGCCTCAGTTCGCAGGCTCGGAACCGCCTGATAGTCGAAGTCCCCGGGAATCTGCTTATCCTCCAAGTTCTTGACCCGGGCAATCTCACCCTCCTGGCGGGCGATGTAGCCCGCATACTTGCACGCAATCTCAACCTGTAGTATAACTTCTTCTGATAATACTACATTAGAAGATGCAATATCATTATACGTTGTCCGAGGCCGACGAAGCAACTGAGCTAGTGTCTCCGATCCGGATCGGGTCTTTGAGAGGCGGTCGAGCTCGTTTTCCACGGCACGCTGCTTCACCTCGAAACGGCGGTAGCTGCGCTCAGGCAGAAGGCCGATGTCATAACCAATACGCGACAAGCGTGCGTCGGCATTGTCCTGGCGCAACAGAAGACGGTATTCTGCTCGTGAAGTGAACATCCTGTAAGGCTCAGCCGTGCCCTTGGTCACCAGGTCATCAATGAGTACACCAATATATGCTTGGTCCCGTTTCAGGATTACAGGATCCAAGTTCCGAACTCGGCGTGCGGCATTGATCCCAGCCATGATCCCTTGAGCTGCCGCTTCCTCATATCCTGATGTTCCGTTGATCTGACCTGCCAAGTATAGACTCCTGCAAACCTTGGTTTCAAGCGATGGATAGAGCTGGGTTGGGAAGCAGTAATCATATTCGATCGCGTACGCAGGCCGTATGATTTCTGCTTCCTCACAACCGATAATGGTCCTTACCATCTCGACTTGTACATCGAATGGCAGCGATGTCGAGAATCCGTTTACGTAGATTTCATCCGTGCCGATCCCTTCGGGTTCGAGGAAGATTTGGTGTCGTTCCTTATCAGCGAACCGCACAATCTTATCCTCGATTGATGGACAATAACGCGGGCCAACACCCTGGATGACGCCGGAGTATAGAGGGGACCTGTGGATATTGGCCTTGATGATGTCCGCCGTTGCCGTGGTTGTGTAGGTGATGTGGCATGGAAGTTGGCCGCCAATGCGTTCGATGATTGATCCCGCTGGGTATTTAGGCGGATGTTCCACGTGGAACATCGCCGCCTCGTATGTGGCTGTTGATTGGCTTCTGCCAACCGGACCAGCATGTTCCACGTGGAACAAGTCCTCCTTCCAATTACTGAAGTAATGGATTGGCTCGTCTCCAGGTTGGATCTCGGTCTTGGAGAAGTCAACCGAGCGACGCAGAAGGCGTGGTGGGGTGCCCGTCTTGAGCCGACCGAGTTCAAGTCCAATCTCAGCAAGTGAAGCCGAAATGCCCCTGGTAGTCTCCTCACCTACGCGTCCCCCAGGTTGTTGGCTCTGGCCAATGTGAATCAAACCGTTCAGGAATGTTCCCGTTGTCACCACCACAGCCTTGCCGTGGTATCGAACACCCAAGTTTGTGTCCACGCCATAGACTAAGCCGTCCTTGTGAAGCAACCCTGAGCATTGGGCTTGCCTAAGATCCAAGTTGTGTTGCCTCTCACAGACCCACTTCATCATGGACTGATATGCCTTCTTGTCGCACTGGGCGCGTGGAGCCCATACAGCAGGTCCTTTCTTCCGATTAAGCATCCGGAATTGAATGCCCGTCATGTCGGTCGTCCTTCCCATTTCACCACCCAAAGCGTCTATCTCTCGAACAAGGTGGCCCTTTGCCAAGCCGCCGATCGCAGGATTGCACGACATTTGTCCTATGGTATCAGCATTGATTGTAAGCAGCAGAGTCTGACATCCAATCCTGGCAGCGGCCAAGGCGGCCTCAATTCCAGCATGACCAGCACCGACTACTATAACATCGTATTCCTTTGGAAAACAGAACATGCGACGTCCTATGTTACAGTTGACTTCATTACGAAATAGCCATACGTTATCGTTAACTTAAGATGAATTCTGGCGTTTTATGCCAGTATTAGGCCCAATGTTACTGTTAAGCATCATGACTTGAATAGTCCAATCAGCCTTGCCACCACGGCTTTGCTAGCCTTGTACTCCGTAGGTTCTCCCTATGTACTCCGGTCTGGGTCCGTATCCACATCGTAGCAAATGGCCAGCAAAGTCGTAGCAGATGGCCACCACATAGCTACCCGCCTGGGAACCGCACCGCAGTTCTGCCGTCCCCACATCAACTCTGCATGACCTCATTCCCATCCAAAAGTGCGTGGGTTTAGGAAACGGAATGCCGATTCAACTCGATTATTGCGAGACATCACGTGGCAAATCACCACATAGGAGCCAGATTTTGGATTTTTTGGCGATAAATCGCCTATTTATTCATTATTGTAACGTTACCGATCTGTATGAAGGCTGTCGGCTCCTGTTGCCACACGTCATTGCACCCGAGCTATGGCTTAGGTGGGCCGAGACGCACAGCAGGGGGCTCCCAACACCTCATCAAAAACGTGTTTTCCAGGAAACGCATATAGACGAGAAAGACTCTACCACATGCTGCCGCCGAATGTAACAACAACAAGGGCACAGAACGCAGTCCAACCTCGCAGCCAAGAGCGCCTTGGGTGAAAGGGGTTGACGTAGCGGCCCCCATTACCACCACCGGGCCAGGAACCAATGCGACCGTGGCAGCAGAACGGCATTTCCCCACGCATCCCGGTCTGCCGCAAGAAGCCGAGCTTAGGCTCGCCGCCTTACCGTGCCCGGCGCCGGGCACAGTGCATTGTGGACGAATTACTGCGGGGAGATCAGCCAACCGCACGCACCATGTTCTGACTGCCGTAAGGGTTGGGGACGCGGAGGGTGCACTCCGGGTCGTCCCGCCAGTCGCCATCCACCAGGAAGCGGTAATTATGCTTCCCAGGCGGCAGGGGCACCGTGGCCGTCCAGACGCCGTCCTTGCCTTTCTGCATTGGGATGCCGCGTTGTTGCCAGTGGGTGAAATCACCGACCAACAACACGCTCAGGGCTGTCGGTGCCGAAAAACGGAACGTCTGTTTCATAGGTGTTACTCTTTCCATTTGCCTTGCCATACATCACTGTCCTTTCAGAACTCAGGTTTCTTGCTTGGTAGTGGCGGCCAGTACCACGGCACACCAATGCTTTTTGGCCTTGCGTGTCGAGTTCAATGAACGCGAGGCCAAACTCACGCGCTTTCCTATTCTTGAATGCTGGCCTTGTTTGAGTTCCCTGTCAAGTGAGAGAGTTGCCGGAGAATTGCCGAAAGAAGCTGCCGACTCGCAATTCCCAGGTTCAGCACGCGCCCGACTTTCCGCGCTTCTGAGCTTGGAGCGAGGCTGAGTATTTCGTCAACTATCTGCGATCTGGCATGAGGACCCTGTGGATTGAGGAAAAGCCGCTGGCGCGGACTCTGGCGCGCCACGAGGCCTTCTGGCGGGGTGAATTGGAACAAGGCCCGTTGATGTGGGTGACGGCAGGCAACGCCAAACCCGGGCGGGTGATTCCCGAGCCCGGTACTGAGGAGGAGCTGTGGACGAACGTGGACTACGTGATCGCCTCGACGGAGGCGTCCCTGGCGCGGACCCATTTCGCCGGCGACGCTTTGCCCGTGTTTTGTCCCTGGTTGGGGCCCGACCAGTTTGCGGCGTGGCTGGGTGCGGAACTGGTGCTCAAGCCGCGCGACTTCACGTCGTGGGCCAAGCCTTTTGTGGAGGACTGGGTGAAGCACCCTGTATTCCACATCGCTCCCGACAACCGCTGGTGGAAGCTCTACCTTGAAATCCTGCAAGAGTCGGTGCGCGTCGGTCGGAATAAGTGGGTGACGGGCTATCCCGATCTGCACACCGGCGTGGATGCGTTGAGCGCGATTCGCGGCCGGGAGCGCCTGGCGCTGGACCTGGTGGAGAACCCGGCGGCCATCCATCGCGCGATGGGGCAGATGACCGCGCTCTGGAAATCAGTGGTAGAGACGGTTTCAGAGATCATCCTCCCCGCCGGACAGGGCACGACCAACTGGACGATGGGGTGGAGCAGCCGGCGCTTTCTATGCATCGGCCAGAATGATTTCACCTGCATGATCAGCCCGCAGATGTTTGAAGAGTTCTGCGGGCCAGACAACCGGGCCTGCTGCAGCCACGTGGACTGGACGATCTATCACCTAGACGGGCCCGGCGCCGTGCGACACTTGCCGTGGCTGCTGCGGCTCGAGAAGCTGCACTGCATCCAGTGGATCCAGGGCGCGGGGCAGAAGCTGCCGTCGCAATGGATCCCGCTGCTGCGTCAGATTCAGGCTGGCGGGAAATCCGTCCAGCTTTACTACGGCGGCACGCACGGCGGCGATGCGGACCTGAAGGGCGAACTCGACATCCTCTGCCGGGCACTCGATCCGACCCAGCTCTTCATCTGGGCGGAGGCGGCCTCGGCGGATGAGGCGCAGGCAGTGGTGGCTTATGCCCGAAAACTTGCTCGTGACAACCGTCCGTGATTGAAAGAGACCAGGCAACACACCATTTAAGAATTCGACGGCCCTATGCAGAGAACACCTAAATTCCTAATCGTCCTGACCGCCATTTGCTGCGCGCATTTCCAGGCCGCTGCCGCAAGTGGCAAGGCCCACTACTACGGCCACGACGCGGTGGTGGATTCGCACGGCGTCATCGCGCCGTGGTACACGGGCCTGAACGGCCAATGCGATTTCCGGGTGCGCATCGCGGCGGAAACGCTCAAGCGCTATCCCTGGACCACGACCAACACCGCCATCGCCGCGTATCCCGATTACGTATTCAGCGGCCACTGGCAGATCACCTCCAACGGCGTGATCGTGCCAAAGAATCCCGGGGATTGGGCCAACGGGGACATCGGCCAGCGTTCGACCAGCGTGCTGATGGGGTTGGTGGATTACTACCGCTACAGCGGCGACCCGGCGGCCATCGCGCACCTGACTTACATGGGCGACTTCCTCCTGGATCATTGCCAGACGCCGCCGGATCATCCCTGGCCCAGTTTCCTCATCAGCGTGCCCGTCAAAGGCAAGCCGTATGGCAAGTGCAGCACCAACGGCATGATCCAGCTCGATATCAGCGCCAACATGGGGCAGGGCCTGCTGCGCGCGTATCAGGTCACCGGCAACCGGCGCTGGTTTGAGGCGGCGAAGCACTGGGGCGATTTGCTTGCCGCGAAATGCAATTCCACCCCCAACGCCGATCCCTGGCCGCGCTATGCCAATCCCGAGACGGCTCCCTGGAAGGACAACAAGCAAACCGGCGGCGTTACCATGATCCTCGCGTTCCTGGATGAACTGATTCGCCTTGGCTACACCGGCGCGGACGACCACCTCCTTAAAGCCCGCGACGCCGGCGTGCGGTATGTGCGCGAGCGCCTGCTGCCGGCCTGGACGGAGGACGACACCTGGGGGCGCTATTTCTGGGATTGGCCCAACCCGACCCAGAACTGCTCGACGACTGCCGATGTCGCCGGCTACCTCATCAGCCACCCGCGGGATTTCCCCAACTGGCGCAACGACGCCCGCAACATCCTCACGCTGTTCCTCAACCGCAGCAGCGCGAACCCGGGCTCGGGCGGTGATGTGTTCAGCGGCGCCTGGGCTTATCCCGAATCCAGCTCGTGCTGCGGGCGCTCGCTTTGGTATGCGCCGCTGCTGGTCGGCGGGACACTGGCGCAATATGGCGTGGCGGCGGACGACGCGTGGGCGCGCGAACTGGCCTATCGCCAGATGATTCTCCAGACCTACGACATCCATGAAACCGGCGTGACCGAGGACAACATTGACGGCGGCATCATCGTCAACGGCGGTTGGCTGAACATCGCGCATCCGCTGCCGCTGCGCTGGGTGCTGACGGCGATGGGCTGGCTGCCCGAGGAACTGGGCGCCAGCCGCGAAAACCATATCGTTCGCTCCAGCGCCGTGGTGGATTCCGTCCGCTACGATGCCGGGCGAATCGAGTATTCCACTTTTGACGCCCCGCCTGAAACCATCGAAGTGCTGCGGCTGTCCTTTGTTCCGAAAGAAATCACCGCCGACCGGACGCGGCTCTGCCCCGGCGCCACGATCTGAAGGCCAACGGTTACACCGTCAGGAAACTGCCCAACGGCGACGCCATCGTCCAAGTCCGCCACGACGGCGCGAAGCCGTCAGCCGTTGTCGGCAAGGACCCGCAGCGGGTTCTGGATGACAGCGCTCTGAGCTGCGACAGGGCATGGGTGTCGGAGAAGGACGCGGCAGCTTTCTGCGGAACTGTGCGAGTCGCGGAGACAAAAGACGCCACCATGACCGCTGGCCTTCGAAGGCAACCAGGTGCGGCTGATTGGCCGCGCCGATCCACTTGGCGGAGAAGCAGACGTCTTTGTGGATGGCGTCAAGCAGCTCGTGCCGATTGATTGCTGGAATCCCTCGCCGCGCAGCCGGCAAGTGCTCTACTACAAGAACGGCTTGTCCGCCGGTCCGCACACGCTGAAGGTCGTCGCTCGTGGCACGAAGAATCCCTACTCCAAGTCCACCCGCATCTACGTGGATGCGGTGCAGTTCTCCGCTGAAAGCGAGGCCTGCAATTTCCCCACCGGCACCGGCCCCAAAGGACCGCAGCGGATGATCTTCGGCTATCCCGGCCGGCAGGACTATCGCGACAGCCAAGGGACGTTTGTGGCGTCCCGGCACGGAAGTGGTCACCCGCGTCGGTGCCGGAAAGGACACCGTTGCCGGATGCTGGTGGACCAACGCCGTCGCCGAACCAATCACCGGCACGCCCGACCCCGAACTATACCGCTACGGCTATCATGCCCGGGATTTCTGGGTGAAGCTGACGGTGGGGCCGGGCAAGTATTTCGTGCGGCTCAAGTTTGCGGCGACACGCGGCATAGACACCCAGAAGAACTGCTTCAACATCCGCCTCAACGGCCGGGAAGTCGTCCGCAACCTCGATGTGGCCGCCACCGCCGGCCGGCCCCAACAAAGCCACCGATCTTGTCTTCAACGACATCGCTCCGGAGAACGGGATCATGGACATCCGTTTCACCAGCCAGCGAGTTGTTCAGGGTGACCAAACCGTCCGCGGGGAGGCATTCGTTCAGGCCATCGAAGTTGGGCCAGGGGCTGGGGGCCGGGGCGCAACGCCCGTTCCGTCGGCCACCGCCACAGGTGCCTGGACCGGCAATCTGCTGCTCAATCCCGGGTTTGAGGAGACACAGGATGGGGCCCTGGTCCTGCGACGCGGCCGGGACGTCCGCAGCGAATGGACCGCCGAACTCACCGGTTCGACCAACTGTTACATCTGGCAGGAGAGCGCCTTCAATCAGCATCCCGCTTGGGGCCCGCCAGAATTCCATTCCGGCCAGGGCGCACTACGTGTTCACGCCGACAAAGACTGCCACACCATGATTTATCAGGATGTCGAGGTTCGCCCCGACACCGCCTACACTGGCTCGGTGTGGGTGAGGGCTGCGGACCTCCACGGCCAAGGCTTCGGACAAAAGGCCGCCGATTCTGCCGGCCTCGTTCTGGTGGAACTCGACGACACGGATAAGGTGCTTCGCAAGCATGACGGGGTGGCACTCCAGAAGGCCGGCCCTTACACTTGCCTTGTCAGCACACTCACAACCGGCAAGAGCACTACCAAAGTGCGGTTCATGCTCGATACCGTCCTCAAGTGTCCCTACACCGAAGGCCACGTTACCTATGATGATTGCGAGTTCCGCCTCGGCGGCTCTCCCATCGAGCAGCGCTGAACCCGGCCGTCAATACCCGTAGCTTTCTGTTGCTGCCAGGCTTCCAGTTCGGGCGGTTCGGGGGTGGCCGACAGGTTGAGCGCGCCAAAGGCGGCATGGTCGCGCTCCCGCAGGGCTTGCTCGCGCCGGATCTGGCTGTCGAGCTGGCGCCAAGCCGGGTTGACCACGAGGGTGGTCTCAGGAAGCGGCTCGGTCCCGTGCTCGACCAAGCGGTCAATGGCGTAGTGTTCCCGCATGTATTTGAGGAAGTTTTCCTGCGTCCACCGCGCGAACATCCGCACCGCCAGGGGCCGCAGTTCGGACCGGTAATCGGTCGCCAGCACACTCACCTGATGGCCGCTGTCTTCGCGCTGCCGGAGTTCACGGACCCACAGGCCGTTGCTCAGACAGGTGCCACGCTCGGCCAAGCAGAGAGGGATGGACTCGCCGTTGGCCAGGATGAGTTGCTGGGGGGTGAACTCCGCTGCGGGCCAATCCTCACCGGGAAACTTGTGATAGGTGATCACGGCCACGCGCTGCGCTTTCTGGCCGGCGAAGAACTCCGGCGAATAACCCGCCCGGTCGAACACCAGGGTGAAACGGTGGAGCAACGGATCCTCCGCCAGCGCGGTGGCGGTGGGTTGGCCTGGCGCGTCCGTCAGGAGCCGGGGGACGATCTCGGTGCGCAGAACCTCGATCAGCCCCGGATCGACCGGGCGACTGACCAGAAAGAAGGGCCGCCCATCCAGCGCGTTGATCCAGTAGTCGGTGGTGCCGCGCAGACACAACTTCTGCCGGGCCACGTAGCGGCGGGGCAGCGCGGCCAGTTTCCCGTGATAGACCCGCACGTGGCCGTCGGCGTAATAGACCCCGTCATGGTCCGGCTGGGTGGTCATCCACTCCCGAGCCAGTTGGCTGCTCCAACTGGTCGCCACGCCCGGCGGTTGGCAGAGTTGGCCGAGTTTCTGCCGCAGTGTGCGCACCTCCGGGATGCGATCCAGTCCAACCAACTGGCCCCATTCGCCGGGTGGTTCGTAGCGCAGCGCTTCCAACGAACGCACCCGTACCAGCGCCATGAACGCCAGCACCAGAAAGATCGTCTCCAGCGGATAAAATCCCTCCGGCAGAGTGAAGAGCTTCCGGCTATGGCGCAGCAGACCCTCGGCCAGCAAGGCCGGCAGCGCCCACAAGACACCGCCCAGCGGCACGTCGGCGGCGGGTTCGAACTGCACCGGGGCCTGACGCAACACGCCCACGGCTGCCAGCAATCGCTCCTCAGTGCGTGTAGTGGCGCAGCCCAGCGGAGCGGCTTGATCTTCCGCCCGCCGCTGGCTTTGCGTGCAGATCAGGGCGTGGAACCCAGGGTCTTTTTTTTAGCGAGAGACACGCAGGCGTCCCGCTCGGATCGCCTTGTGAATCGTGTTGGCCAGCACACCGGTCTGACGCCTGATCTCGGGCACCGACTCGCTTTGGTCCAACCGGGCTTGCACTTGCACCAGCACCTCCGGCGTGAGTTTGCGACCGGGTCGTGGTTTGGGCGGCACAAAGAACGCGGCGGCACCACCAGCCCGATACTTGTCCAGCGCGCGCTGCACGGCCACTTTAGGCACACCAAAAGCGCGGCGAATGTCCCCTTGGGTGGCGCTGCCATTGACCACTAGTTGGCTGAACTGAAGGCGCCGGATTTGCGGTCAATGCCTGGCAGCCGGCCGGTCCAGGAACTCCGCCACGAGCGTGGCCATCGCCTTGACCCCCACCAAGAGGCAGTCTTCATCAATGTCAAAAGCCGGCGTATGGGCCTCGGCCGTGATGCCCTTGGATTTGTTGCCCGAACCGAGCCGGAACAGGAAGGCGGGCACAACCTGGCCATAGTAGGAGAAATCCTCTCCCCCCATCCGCCTGGGGATTTCCACGACGTTCGTGGCGCCCACCGCGCTCCGGAGAGCGGGCAAGGATTGTTCGACCAGCTTTGGGTCATTGACCAGGACCGCTGTGACGGGGTTGAACCGAAGGGCGAAGGTCGCGCCGTAGGCCGAGGTTGCGCCAGCCAAGGTTTCACGCACCAACCGCACCATGCTGTCTCGGGCGCCGTTGCTGAACGTGCGCACAGAGCCCTGCATTGTCACTTCCGCCGGCGACTTGAATGGGCGGTCGCCGCCATGAATAGAGCCAATGGTCAGGACGGCTGGCTCAAAGGCGTCCAATCGGCGGCTCTTGATGGTTTGCAGCGCAGTCACGCATTCCGCCGCAACCACGATGGTATCCACGCCCAAGTTCGGGCTCGGACCAAGGGGGATTTTGCCTCGAATGGTAATGATGAAAGTATCAATGGCCGCCTGGGCCGGACCAGAGTGATAACCAATTGTGCCGGTCTCCAGCTCCGGTGCGGTGTGCAGCCCAAAGATGGCACGTGGCCGCGGATTCTCCAGCGCCCCTTCCTGGATCATCAACCTCGCCCCGTCGGCGACAGTCCCAGGCGCGCTTTCTTCCGCGGGCTGAAACAGGAATTTCACGGTGCCATGAAGCTGACCGCGAATTCGGCCCAACACGTCGGCGACGCCGAGCGCGATGGCCGTATGCGCGTCATGACCACAGGCGTGCGTGACGCCGGGCACGCTCGAACGATAGGGCCGGTTGTTCGTTTCGGAGATAGGCAGCGCGTCCATGTCTGCCCGCACTGCCACAACCGGCTCAGGCAGGGCGCCCTTCAAGACGGCAACGACGCCATGCTTGGCAACGTTCGTTCGGACCTCATCGAACCCCAGCGCCCGCAAATGCTCGGCCACAACCCGCGCCGTGCGCTCCTCGCAACCAGCCAACTCCGGGTGCGCGTGAAAGTCGCGGCGCATAGCCACGAGCTTCGGTCGCAGCTCATCGACTGCCAAGGCAATCTGGCGCGCCTGCGAAGGCTGGGTCTCCGCCGCCAGGACCATTTCGGGCAGAACCAGCGCCGCGCAAAGACAGAAGCCTTGGGCTATGGAAGCGAATGCGGCAGCATAGACCTGCCGATTCAAGGAGATTGCCTTCCCAGCCGCAACGAATTAAAAACCTCCTTCGGGTCATAGCCGAGCTGGGAGGGTCCTTCCTTACGTCCGGACCAGGCATACTCGGCGGCGAGCACAAAGGCGGTGAACTGCTGGAGTTGGCTTCTCATCGCCCGTTCATCGGGGAAGTAGCCCATCCACGTCGTTTGCAGCAAGCCCTCGGCGCCGGTAGCCAGCGCGGCCTGAGCGAGGTGGTGGATATTCTCGGGGGTGTGCCAACTGGCCGCGACGACGCGGAACCCTGCCTGCCGTAGAATCTCCAGGCTGTGCGCATCGGCGGAAGCGGCGTAATGCCAATCTACGATGATTGTCTTCTTGTTGATCGCTTGCCGCCGCTGCCGGGCGTCGGCAAGAGTCTTGGCGTGCGTGGCATCCTTCGCCTCGCCGGGCCCCAACAGCATGTCGCCCCAGATCATGCTCTCGATTCCTCTCTGGCTCAGCCATCCGCTCAGGCGATTCGCATGTTTCACCACCAGGGCAGTGACTGTCTCGCTCCGGCATCGAGGACACTCGGGGTTAGGGAAACGGCCGCGCATGGTGACCTCATCGTGGCCGATGTGGCAGAACCTCGACTCGAAGATCGGCAGGCATTCGCTCAGCACGTCCTCGATGAACTCCTGGCTTTTCGGATGGTTGACGCAATATGCGTAAGGTGTTTGCGGGTCCTCGGCCAAATCCAGGTTGCTGCCGTTGCGGAAGATCCACTCCGCATGGCCCGGCACGTTGATCAGCGGGACGGGTTCGAGGTAGCAGGTGCGACAGGCCTCGACCAATTCGCGGAGGTCCGCCTTTGAAACCGCGTTGGGCGCCGTAATCTCAGGGTGTTTGTCCCAGCGGGCGGCTTCGCACTGAATCACGCTGCGATTGAACTTCAGCGCGCCGAACACATTGCTGATGAGCCTCAGGTGCATCGGCACGCCCGACGCGCTGGGAAACCAATGCACCCCGCGGAAGTGCAGGGCCGGCCAGTCTTCAATCTCAAGGGCCGGGCACGACCGTTCGTCACCGGATGCCCGCCAAAGCTGTGACAGCGTTTGCAGGCCATAAAATGCCCCTTGCGCGGTCCCTGACAGGATGACCAATCCATTCGTCTCAATGACGAGACGGTAGCCTTCGGCGTCAGAAGCCCATCGGGGTAGATGTTTTCCGGTGGGGAAATTCGTCTGGCCGCTTGAGCCCATTTGTAGGATCACCCAAGGTTGGTCGTTCTTTGAAAAATGCCCGACTTTGCCGGCGAACGCAGGTTCAGCCGCCAGCCATAGCCGTTCGTCGCGCTCGACGGCATGGAGCGTCCAACGAGCGCCGGTCTGCAAGCGAAACGCTCCGAATCCCAGCCGCAGGGATTTGGGCTGGGGGATGATCAATGGGGGGTTAACGCCCGGTGAAGACTCAGGCCTCACGGATGGTCTTGTCTGCTCCTGCCCCAGGCAGGTTGTCAGCAGCGCGCCACAGATTGCCATGTCAGCTAATCGCATGCGCCATGCATCCAGAGCGAGACTACGAGCCCAGCAACAAGACTGCCGGTCAGGGCAAGAGCACACCGCGATAAAAGCGCAGAGTGCCGCTGGTCGTGGAATCGGTTAATGTCCACCGGCCATCGGCGCCGGCAGTGTTCGTGGCCATGTTCACCCAGGTGACAGGCGAGGCCAGGTTGGTTGCGGTCTGCACGACGTATTGCGCTCCGGGCGTGCCTGCGAGGGTCACTATTACGGTGCCATCGCCATTGCCCTTGATGCCGAGGGTGGCCGGCGTCTGGGCAGTCACGAGCGAATTCACCAGAACATCATCCACGGCCATCAGGTACGGCGTTGTCTCCGTCCACATACCCACACCCACCCCGCCGCGGGCATACGAGGTCGCCTCGACGTCAGTTGCACTGATCAGTTGGTTGCCGTCGAATGACACGGTTATGCGATTCCCAAAGAAGACCAGCTTGAGGGTATGCCAGTTGGTGCCGACCTGGGCCAAACTCACCTGTTGCATCGGCACGAAGCTGGTATTCGTGTAACCGAAACTCGTCCAGGTCTGGAATTTGATCAGCCTCAAGATCCCCGATCCGCCCAGTGAGCCTTCCGGGTAGATCCAGGCCGCATAATGCGCCCCGGTAGCCGGATTGAGCCGCCCGCCCAGACCACCACCATACGCTCCGGCGGGGAATTGCAGCCGCGCCTCCACTGAATAGTCGGTCCAGTTCGTCGCGAGGGAGGCAAAGGCGTAGCTCCGCACTGGATTGGGGCCGCCTTTCAACACGCCACCCGTCACGGTCCAGGGGCCGGACTGCGTTATCCATGGCGACATCGCGCCCGGGTCCGCGGGCCGCATGAAGTCATCGTAGAACACTGTCTGCAGCGGGTCCACGCCTGACAACAGCACGACGCGGTAAAAGCGCTGAGGCGCAGTGCCTGGATGGTCGGGGAACGAGGCGGTGCTGCCGGTGGCGGTGACGTCCGGAGCCAGGCTGAACCAGCCAGGGCTGGCCAGATTGGTTTTGTATTGCACTCGATACACGCTATTGCTGACTGAAGGCCAAGTGATGGTAACGTTAGTATTGCCGGGCGAGCGTACAATAGACGAGATGCTCGGTGCGGTTGGGGCTGTGACGGTCAGCATCCCATTGTTCAGCGTGACGGCATAATTGGGGAGTTTGTTGCCGGGGTCCGCCAGGGTCGGCACGATCGGATATGTTCCAGGCGGACTACTGACCGTGGCGGTTGTGGAGTAAGTCGCAGTGATGTTATCCCCGTTCTGGATCCCGGTGATGATCCCGGTGAAAGTCGGGTTGGCGGTGCCATAAGGACGCGAGGCGTTGTTGGCGGTCACTGTCAGCACCGCCTTCGTCACCGTCAGGGTGCCGTTGGTTATGCTCACGAGGTAATTCTCCAGCTTGCCATTCGGGTCAACCAGAGTCGGGATGATCGGATACGAGCCTACCGAACTGGAAGTCGTGGCAGTCGTGGAGTAAGTCGCGTTGATGTTGTCACCGGCTTGCACGCCAGTAAGGGTTCCGCTGAAGACGGGGTTGGTGGCTCCGTAACCCCGCGAAGCATTATTGGCCACTACCACCAACGGGGTCAGCGGGGTCACGGCCGACAATAGCACAACACGGTAATAGCGCGGAGACGCCGTTCCGGGATGGTCGGTGAACGAGGCGGTGCTGCCGGTGGCCGTGACATCCGGAGCCAGGTTGAACCAGCTAGTGGCGGCCAGATTGGCCTTGTACTGCACCCGGTAAACCCGGTTACTGACGGCGCTCCAGGTAATGACCACATTCGGGGTCCCCGCGCCCACAATAGATTGGATGACCGGCAGCGTTGGCGGTTCGCTCGATACGAACAAGATACGGTAGTAACGCTGTGAAGCACCGGCTGGGTAGTCGGTGAATGAGGTCGTGCTGCTCGTGGCGATCACGTCCGGAGCCAGACTGATCCAGTTCGTGCTGGCCAGATTGGCTTTGTACTGCACCCGATAGACACTATTGCTGACCGAGGTCCAGGTAATGACCACAGTAGTTTTGTCGGTTGGAAGAATTGAGAGGATGACCGGCGTGGTTGTCGCGGCAATGGTGAGCGTGCCATTGTTCAAGGTGACCGCGTAGTTGGCGAGCCTGCCGCCGGGATCTACGACGCTCGGCACAATGCTGTAAGTTCCCACTGGGCTGGTTTGCGTGGCCACGGTGGCATAGGTGGCAGTGATGTTATCGCCGTTCTGGACGCCGATAATAGTCCCGGTGAAGGGCGGGTTTGGGGCCCCATAGCTCCGGGAAGCATTGTCGGCGGTCACGCTCAGCGCTGCCGTGGTCACGTTCAGCGTTCCGTTATTGGTGGTGACGGCGTAGTTGGCCAGCTTGCCGTCCGGATCCAACAGGCTGACGGTGATCGGATAGGGGCCCACCCCGCTGTTGGTGTTGGCCCCCGTCGTATAAAGGGCGGTAATGTTATCCCCGTTCTGGATCCCGGTGATGATCCCGGTGAAAGTCGGGTTGGCGGTGCCATAAGGACGCGAGGCGTTGTTGGCGGTCACTGTCAGCACCGCCTTCGTCACCGTCAGGGTGCCGTTGGTTATGCTCACGAGGTAATTCTCCAGCTTGCCATTCGGGTCAACCAGAGTCGGGATGATCGGATACGAGCCTACCGAACTGGAAGTCGTGGCAGTCGTGGAGTAAGTCGCGTTGATGTTGTCACCGGCTTGCACGCCAGTAAGGGTTCCGCTGAAGACGGGGTTGGTGGCTCCGTAACCCCGCGAAGCATTATTGGCCACTACCACCAACGGGGTCAGCGGGGTCACGGCCGACAATAGCACAACACGGTAATAACGCGGAGACGCCGTTCCGGGATGGTCGGTGAACGAGGCGGTGCTGCCGGTGGCCGTGACATCCGGAGCCAGGTTGAACCAGCTAGTGGCGGCCAGATTGGCCTTGTACTGCACCCGGTAAACCCGGTTACTGACGGCGCTCCAGGTAATGACCACATTCGGGGTCCCCGCGCCCACAATAGATTGGATGACCGGCAGCGTTGGCGGTTCGCTCGATACGAACAAGATACGGTAGTAACGCTGTGAAGCACCGGCTGGGTAGTCGGTGAATGAGGTCGTGCTGCTCGTGGCGATCACGTCCGGAGCCAGACTGATCCAGTTCGTGCTGGCCAGATTGGCTTTGTACTGCACCCGATAGACACTATTGCTGACCGAGGTCCAGGTAATGACCACAGTAGTTTTGTCGGTTGGAAGAATTGAGAGGATGACCGGCGTGGTTGTCGCGGCAATGGTGAGCGTGCCATTGTTCAAGGTGACCGCGTAGTTGGCGAGCCTGCCGCCGGGATCTACGACGCTCGGCACAATGCTGTAAGTTCCCACTGGGCTGGTTTGCGTGGCCACGGTGGCATAGGTGGCAGTAATGTTATCGCCGTTCTGGACGCCGATAATAGTCCCGGTGAAGGGCGGGTTTGGGGCCCCATAGCTCCGGGAAGCATTGTCGGCGGTCACGCTCAGCGCTGCCGTGGTCACGTTCAGCGTTCCGTTATTGGTGGTGACGGCGTAGTTGGCCAGCTTGCCGTCCGGATCCAACAGGCTGACGGTGATCGGATAGGGGCCCACCCCGCTGTTGGTGTTGGCCCCCGTCGTATAGACGGCGGTAATGTTGTCCCCGTTCCGCAGGCCCACAAGGCTGCCTGTCAACACCGGGTTGGTCGCGCCGTAGGCCCGGGACTGGTTGTCGGCGGTCACGCTCAACGCATAGGCGGTCACCGTCAGGGTCCCGTTGCTGAAGGTGAGCGCGTAATTGGTTGAAGTCAGACCCGTCGGGATAATCGGATAGGAGCCCACCGGACTGTTGGTCTGGGCCGGGCTGCTCACGACCAGCGCACCGCCCAGGGCCGGGATCCCTTCCCCATTAACCCAGCCGCTGAGGCTCGCCGTCAAGGGCGGGTTGGTCTGGCCATAGGCCCGGCTGGCATCCTCGCCCCTGACCAGCAACGGCGTCGGCAGCACCGTCAGGGTTCCAGCCACATACTGGAGGGTGTAGTTGGGCGCGCTCTGGCCCCCAACGGAGATCGGATAGGAGCCCACCGGACTGTTGGTGGTGGCCGGGGTGCTGCCGCTCAGAGTGCCGGTCACGATGCTGGCGTTCTGCCCGTTGACAAAACCACTGTAGGTGGCCGTAAAGGGCGGATTGGCCGCCCCATACAGACGACTCTTGGCGTCGGCGGTTCCCGTCAATACCGCCGGGGTAACCGTCAGGGTGCCGTTGTTGGTGGTGACCGCGTAGTTGGCTAGCTTGCCGGTGGGATCGGCCAGCGTCGGGATAATCGGATAACTGCCCACCGGGCTGGCAGGGGTCGCGGTGCTGGTGTAGGTGGCAGTGATATTGTCGCTGTTGCGGATGCCGGTGAGGGTGCCGCTGAACGCCGGATTGGTCGCCCCGTAGTCCCGGGAGGCGTTGTCGGCGACCACGCTCAGCGCTGCCGTGGTCACGTCAGCGTCCCGTTGTAGAGCACCAGTCGGTAGTTGACGGCACTGCCGCCGGTCAGCGTGATCGCATAGTCTCCGACCGGGCTGTCGGTTTGGGCCAGGGTGCTGGCCTGCGGCAACTCCGTCAGGTTGGTCACCCCGTCGGTCCCCACAAACCGCTGTAGCTGATCGTCAACGCCGGGTTGGTCGCCCATACACCCGGCTCTGGTCATCGGCGTCACCAGCAGCCAGTTCGGCTGATGGTCAGATCGGCTCCCACATAGCTCAGCGCGTAGTTGGTGCGGCGTGAGCGTGCCCTGCAGGATGGCATACGTCCCGCATTCTCCCCGCACACGGCTTAAGGCTCCGCTGAGACTGTCGCCATTGACCAAACCACCGCTGGTGATCGGTGGGTCAAGGCGGGATCGGGCTGCCCATACCACTTGCTCTGCGGATCGGCGGTGACGGTCAGCGCGGTCGGGGTGACGGTGAGCGTGCCGTTATTGGTGGTGACGGCGTAGTTGGCCAGCTTGCCGTCCGGATCCAACAGGCTGACGGTGATCGGATAGGGGCCCACCCCGCTGTTGGTGTTGGCCCCCGTCGTATAGACGGCGGTAATGTTGTCCCCGTTCCGCAGGCCCACAAGGCTGCCTGTCAACACCGGGTTGGTCGCGCCGTAGGCCCGGGACTGGTTGTCGGCGGTCACGCTCAACGCATAGGCGGTCACCGTCAGGGTCCCGTTGCTGAAGGTGAGCGCGTAATTGGTTGAAGTCAGACCCGTCGGGATAATCGGATAGGAGCCCACCGGACTGTTGGTCTGGGCCGGGCTGCTCACGACCAGCGCACCGCCCAGGGCCGGGATCCCTTCCCCATTAACCCAGCCGCTGAGGCTCGCCGTCAAGGGCGGGTTGGTCTGGCCATAGGCCCGGCTGGCATCCTCGCCCCTGACCAGCAACGGCGTCGGCAGCACCGTCAGGGTTCCAGCCACATACTGGAGGGTGTAGTTGGGCGCGCTCTGGCCCCCAACGGAGATCGGATAGGAGCCCACCGGACTGTTGGTGGTGGCCGGAGTGCTGCCGCTCAGAGTGCCGGTCACGATGCTGGCGTTCTGCCCGTTGACAAAACCACTGTAGGTGGCCGTAAAGGGCGGATTGGCCGCCCCATACAGACGACTCTTGGCGTCGGCGGTTCCCGTCAATACCGCCGGGGTAACCGTCAGGGTGCCGTTGTTGGTGGTGACCGCGTAGTTGGCTAGCTTGCCGGTGGGATCGGCCAGCGTCGGGATAATCGGATAACTGCCCACCGGGCTGGCGGGGGTCGCCGTGCTGGTGTAGGTGGCAGTGATATTGTCGCTGTTGCGGATGCCGGTGAGGGTGCCGCTGAACGCCGGATTGGTCGCCCCGTAGTCCCGGGAGGCGTTGTCGGCCACCACGCTCAGCGCTGCCGTGGTTATCGTCAGCGTCCCGTTGTTGAGCACCAGTCGGTAGTTGGCCGCACTGCCGCCGGTCAGCGTGATCGCATAGTCTCCGACCGGGCTATCCGTTTTGGCCAGGGTGCTGGCCTGCGGCAACTCCGTCAGGTTGGTCACCCCGTCGGTCCCCACGAACCCGTTGTAGCTGATCGTCAACGCCGGGTTGGTCGCCCCATACCCCCGGCTCTGGTCATCGGCGTACACCAGCAGCCAGTTGGGCGTTATGGTCAGATCGGCTCCCACATAGCTCAGCGCGTAGTTGGTGCCGGCGGTGAGCGTGCCCTGCAGGATCGCATACGTCCCCGCATTCTCGCCCGCCACACGGCTTAAAGCCCCACTCAGACTGTCGCCATTGACCAAACCACCGCTGGTGATCCGGTGAGTTAAAGCGGGATCGGGCTGCCCGTACCACTTGCCCTGCGGATCGGCGGCCACGGTGAGCGCAGCGGGATGGACGGTGAGCGTGCCGTTATTGGTGGTGACGGCGTAGTTGGCCAGCTTGCCGTCCGGATCCAACAGGCTGATGGTGATCGGATAGGGGCCCACCCCGCTGTTGGTGTTGGCCCCCGTCGTATAGACGGCGGTAATGTTGTCCCCGTTCCGCAGGCCCACAAGGCTGCCTGTCAACACCGGGTTGGTCGCGCCGTAGGCCCGGGACTGGTTGTCGGCGGTCACGCTCAACGCATAGGCGGTCACCGTCAGGGTCCCGTTGCTGAAGGTGAGCGCGTAATTGGTTGAAGTCAGACCCGTCGGGATAATCGGATAGGAGCCCACCGGACTGTTGGTCTGGGCCGGGCTGCTCACGACCAGCGCACCGCCCAGGGCCGGGATCCCTTCCCCATTAACCCAGCCGCTGAGGCTCGCCGTCAAGGGCGGGTTGGTCTGGCCATAGGCCCGGCTGGCATCCTCGCCCCTGACCAGCAACGGCGTCGGCAGCACCGTCAGGGTTCCAGCCACATACTGGAGGGTGTAGTTGGGCGCGCTCTGGCCCCCAACGGAGATCGGATAGGAGCCCACCGGACTGTTGGTGGTGGCCGGGGTGCTGCCGCTCAGAGTGCCGGTCACGATGCTGGCGTTCTGCCCGTTGACAAAACCACTGTAGGTGGCCGTAAAGGGCGGATTGGCCGCCCCATACAGACGACTCTTGGCGTCGGCGGTTCCCGTCAATACCGCCGGGGTAACCGTCAGGGTGCCGTTGTTGGTGGTGACCGCGTAGTTGGCTAGCTTGCCGGTGGGATCGGCCAGCGTCGGGATAATCGGATAACTGCCCACCGGGCTGGCGGGGGTCGCCGTGCTGGTGTAGGTGGCAGTGATATTGTCGCTGTTGCGGATGCCGGTGAGGGTGCCGCTGAACGCCGGATTGGTCGCCCCGTAGTCCCGGGAGGCGTTGTCGGCCACCACGCTCAGCGCTGCCGTGGTTATCGTCAGCGTCCCGTTGTTGAGCACCAGTCGGTAGTTGGCCGCACTGCCGCCGGTCAGCGTGATCGCATAGTCTCCGACCGGGCTATCCGTTTTGGCCAGGGTGCTGGCCTGCGGCAACTCCGTCAGGTTGGTCACCCCGTCGGTCCCCACGAACCCGTTGTAGCTGATCGTCAACGCCGGGTTGGTCGCCCCATACCCCCGGCTCTGGTCATCGGCGTACACCAGCAGCCAGTTGGGCGTTATGGTCAGATCGGCTCCCACATAGCTCAGCGCGTAGTTGGTGCCGGCGGTGAGCGTGCCCTGCAGGATCGCATACGTCCCCGCATTCTCGCCCGCCACACGGCTTAAAGCCCCACTCAGACTGTCGCCATTGACCAAACCACCGCTGGTGATCCGGTGAGTTAAAGCGGGATCGGGCTGCCCGTACCACTTGCCCTGCGGATCGGCGGCCACGGTGAGCGCAGCGGGATGGACGGTGAGCATGCCATTGTTGGTGGTGACGGCGTAGTTGGCCAGCTTGCCGTCCGGATCCAACAGGCTGACGGTGATCGGATAGGGGCCCACCCCGCTGTTGGTGTTGGCCCCCGTCGTATAGACGGCGGTAATGTTGTCCCCGTTCCGCAGGCCCACAAGGCTGCCTGTCAACACCGGGTTGGTCGCGCCGTAGGCCCGGGACTGGTTGTCGGCGGTCACGCTCAACGCATAGGCGGTCACCGTCAGGGTCCCGTTGCTGAAGGTGAGCGCGTAATTGGTTGAAGTCAGACCCGTCGGGATAATCGGATAGGAGCCCACCGGACTGTTGGTCTGGGCCGGGCTGCTCACGACCAGCGCACCGCCCAGGGCCGGGATCCCTTCCCCATTAACCCAGCCGCTGAGGCTCGCCGTCAAGGGCGGGTTGGTCTGGCCATAGGCCCGGCTGGCATCCTCGCCCCTGACCAGCAACGGCGTCGGCAGCACCGTCAGGGTTCCAGCCACATACTGGAGGGTGTAGTTGGGCGCGCTCTGGCCCCCAACGGAGATCGGATAGGAGCCCACCGGACTGTTGGTGGTGGCCGGGGTGCTGCCGCTCAGAGTGCCGGTCACGATGCTGGCGTTCTGCCCGTTGACAAAACCACTGTAGGTGGCCGTAAAGGGCGGATTGGCCGCCCCATACAGACGACTCTTGGCGTCGGCGGTTCCCGTCAATACCGCCGGGGTAACCGTCAGGGTGCCGTTGTTGGTGGTGACCGCGTAGTTGGCTAGCTTGCCGGTGGGATCGGCCAGCGTCGGGATAATCGGATAACTGCCCACCGGGCTGGCGGGGGTCGCGGTGCTGGTGTAGGTGGCAGTGATATTGTCGCTGTTGCGGATGCCGGTGAGGGTGCCGCTGAACGCCGGATTGGTCGCCCCGTAGTCCCGGGAGGAGTTGTCGGCCACCACGCTCAGCGCTGCCGTGGTTATCGTCAGCGTCCCGTTGTTGAGCACCAGTCGGTAGTTGGCCGCACTGCCGCCGGTCAGCGTGATCGCATAGTCTCCGACCGGGCTATCCGTTTTGGCCAGGGTGCTGGCCTGCGGCAACTCCGTCAGGTTGGTCACCCCGTCGGTCCCCACGAACCCGTTGTAGCTGATCGTCAACGCCGGGTTGGTCGCCCCATACCCCCGGCTCTGGTCATCGGCGTACACCAGCAGCCAGTTGGGCGTTATGGTCAGATCGGCTCCCACATAGCTCAGCGCGTAGTTGGTGCCGGCGGTGAGCGTGCCCTGCAGGATCGCATACGTCCCCGCATTCTCGCCCGCCACACGGCTTAAAGCCCCACTCAGACTGTCGCCATTGACCAAACCACCGCTGGTGATCCGGTGAGTTAAAGCGGGATCGGGCTGCCCGTACCACTTGCCCTGCGGATCGGCGGCCACGGTGAGCGCAGCGGGATGGACGGTGAGCGTGCCGTTATTGGTGGTGACGGCGTAGTTGGCCAGCTTGCCGTCCGGATCCAACAGGCTGACGGTGATCGGATAGGGGCCCACCCCGCTGTTGGTGTTGGCCCCCGTCGTATAGACGGCGGTAATGTTGTCCCCGTTCCGCAGGCCCACAAGGCTGCCTGTCAACACCGGGTTGGTCGCGCCGTAGGCCCGGGACTGGTTGTCGGCGGTCACGCTCAACGCATAGGCGGTCACCGTCAGGGTCCCGTTGCTGAAGGTGAGCGCGTAATTGGTTGAAGTCAGACCCGTCGGGATAATCGGATAGGAGCCCACCGGACTGTTGGTCTGGGCCGGGCTGCTCACGACCAGCGCACCGCCCAGGGCCGGGATCCCTTCCCCATTAACCCAGCCGCTGAGGCTCGCCGTCAAGGGCGGGTTGGTCTGGCCATAGGCCCGGCTGGCATCCTCGCCCCTGACCAGCAACGGCGTCGGCAGCACCGTCAGGGTTCCAGCCACATACTGGAGGGTGTAGTTGGGCGCGCTCTGGCCCCCAACGGAGATCGGATAGGAGCCCACCGGACTGTTGGTGGTGGCCGGGGTGCTGCCGCTCAGAGTGCCGGTCACGATGCTGGCGTTCTGCCCGTTGACAAAACCACTGTAGGTGGCCGTAAAGGGCGGATTGGCCGCCCCATACAGACGACTCTTGGCGTCGGCGGTTCCCGTCAATACCGCCGGGGTAACCGTCAGGGTGCCGTTGTTGGTGGTGACCGCGTAGTTGGCTAGCTTGTGGTCCGGATCCAACAGGCTGACGGTGATCGGATAGGTGCCCACGCCACTGTTGGCGTCGGCCCCGGCCGTATAGACGGCGGTAATGTTGTCCCCATTCTGCAAGCCCACAATGCTCCCCGTCAGTAATGGATTAGTCGCCCCGTAGGCCCGGGACTGGTTGTCCGCCGTCACGATTATCGCAGGATTCACCGTGATGCTGACACTCGCCGTGCCCAAATTGGTTTGCGCGTTAACAGCCTGGTAAACAAAGCTATCGGCCCCGGCGAAGTTGGTTGCGGGCGAGTAACTGAACCCACCGTTAGAGCTCAAGTTCAACGTGCCGTTGATCGGCCCGATCACCACCGCTGCCACGAGATTCGTGCCATATACAGCCGTATCGTTACCCAACAAACCGGGGGCTGGAACCTGCAGCAACGTATTTTCGTTGACGCTGTAGCGGTCAACCACGACCAAGGGACTTACAATCACGTCGTCCACTGACATGCTGTAAGCCGTTGAATCCACCCACATGTCCACACTGATCCCCCCGCTCAAATAGGGCTGCGCTTCCACGTCCGGAACACTCATCACCTGGTTGCCATCGAAATAGACAGCGATCCGATTGCTGTGGAAGGCCAACTTCATTGTGTGCCAATTCGTGCCCACTCCAGCCAAATTTACCTGTTGCATCGGAACAGAACCCGAGCCGTTGTAGCCAAAGCTCGTCCAACTTTGAAACTTGATCAGCTTCAGCACACTCAAACCTCCAGGGGAACCTTCCGGGTAAATCCACGCGGCGTAATGCGCGCCAGTCACAGGGTTCAACCGCCCGCCCATACCGCCGCCGAATGCTCCTGCCGGGAATTGAATTCGCCCCTGCACCCAATAATCGGTCCAGCTATTGGCGACGTAGGCGTAACTGTAACTCTGCAAAGGACCTGTGCCTCGGAATCCTCCATTGGTGACGGCCCAGGAACCCGAGGCCACCTGCCAGAGCCCCAAGGGATTCCCCGGTTCTGAGCGCGTGAAATCATCGGCAAATAGCGTGTCCACCGGCGTGACATAGATAGTGACAACCGCCGGGCTGGAATTGGTCACCCCGTCGTTGACCAGGTAGCTAAAGCTATCCACCCCAGTGAAGTTCGTGGCCGGCGTATAGCTAAACCCACCGTTGGTGCTCAACGCCAGGACGCCACGCGTGGGACCGCTCACCAAGGCGGCAGTCAAGCTTCCGCTCAAGCCCGCCGAATCATTGCTTAACACCCCAGGAGCCGGAACGATCAGGGTGTTTCCCTGGGCCACATAATAAAGGTCATTCTGGACTACGGGGGTAACGCTGTAGCGGACTTCGGCATTTGTGACCGAAGAGCCAACCAGCAGTTTAACCACCTGACCGTTAGTCCGATAGCCATTGCCCGAAACCGCTGTGCCATTGGTGAACACCTCGACACCGTAGTAGGAAGGCTGGGGAATGAAGATGTCAACCGCCGTGCGGGCATCGCTTGCCCCCACAATCGAGACCGAGGCCACCGCCTGGTTGCCGCTGGTCGAGAAGCTTGGGATGACTTGCGCGCTGGAGCGTGCCAGCCACCAGGAATACATGCCCAAAGCGTTGGTGGACCACATCCTCGGTTTGGCGACGCTGTAGCGGATATACTCCTGTACCAACCCGCCAACTTGTCCGCTGCCATCCGACAAGCTGTGCGAGTAGATGTTCACCAACCCACCCAAATTGTAGTAGTAATCTACCGCCGCGCGAACGCTGCTCACTGAATGGCCTGATTCCATAGACTGTGCGACCTGCGAACCGACAAACCAGTCACTGACCGGTAGGCTGACAAAGGAGTAGCGCTTGTCTGCTGTCCTCGTGGAGAGCGTCCAATGCGGGAAGGGCCCCAGCTTCTGTTCCCCTGTCGTTTTGACTGCGAGTTGCTCCTGAACGTCGTACGAGTCCTCGCGGGTGGAGTTGAAGTAACAACCCACCCAGGAACGGATGCCATTGGTCAAGCCCGAGAGCCAGCCTTCGACATCGCGGAATGAATTAGAGATCGAAATGAAGGCATACTCCTTGCCGCTGGCATACCCAGAGGGGGTGACCCCCAGCGCCTCGTCCGGACCCCAGTGCCAGAAATCATAGTTCGAAAGCACCAGCGACGGATTGTTTGGGTTTTGCAGCCCGCCATTGTGCGAGCCAATCGTTGCCCCGTAATTGCTGACCGCACGTCGCAGCCCGGCAATGACCGTCGCGGAATTAGTCATCTCCACCCGCAGCGTGCCGGTGCAGAAGTAGTAATCCCCCCTGGCACCATTGGTGGACTCAAACTGTGCGGAAGAGGCAACGGCACTGATCAACGGCTGGTAGTTCTCGAGATCGTGGC
>CAWGGD010000005.1:0-220945 GCA_963822005.1 uncultured Verrucomicrobiae bacterium
ATGTCGTTGGCGTTCTCGAAGAGATCCTCGTACCGCTCCTTCAGCGCCGCTTCTCTTTTCAGGCGCTCGCGGATGATCTCGGTCTGCTGTTGCACCTTGCGGCGCAAAACGGCGACCCAGGCCGACGCCGCGAGGGCGAGGAAGCCGAGGGCGGCAGCCATCCAAAGAACCCGTCGCACATTCCACCAGGGAGGGGAACGCAGGATGGCGACATCGCCCGGCGAGCGAAGCAGAATCCGGAAAGACTTGGCCCGCCAGCCTTCGCCGGCCCGCCAGCTACTGCCGCGCTCGATCAAACAGATGCCGGTGACAGCGATTTCGCAGCCGATTTGCGCGAGGTTGAATCCGGTGTCCACCCCTTCCTGGACCAGGAAGGCCTGAAAGATGAAGTTGTCCTTTTGCAGCACCATGAATTGCTCGCGCCCGCGCTGCGTGCGCTCCAGCAACTTTGCCGTGAGACGGACCAGCCGGCAGTCGTAGGTGCCGGCGAGGGCTTCATCGAGTCCAATGACCGCCGGCTTCACGGGGGCGCCGGAGCCGACTTTGCGGTAAACCGCATCCTGCAGAACCGGCGTGTACTCCCCTTTCGCGGGAAACCCCAGCACTTCAACCTGGTCGCCCACTTGCACCGGCACACGCTGCCGGGTCTGGCAGTAAAGTCCCTCTTTCTCATCCTGGATAAACAGGGCGACGCCAGATTCCTGGTAAACGACGGTGCCGGCCACTTTTACTCGATGGCCGAAAGTGCCCTGCGCAGTGAAGCGCAGCAGACTGCTGATGCCCTGCGTGGGCACGGCAAACGGGTTCGCCGATGCGGGCGTTTCAATCACCAGATCCGTCTCGCGCGGAACGAGCAGCCGGAAGCCGAACAATTGGCGCAGCCGGTTGAAAAGCGTCGAGCAGACGCCCCGGACTTTGACCACACTCTCGACCAGTTCCTCCGAGTTGGTGACGGGCAATTGCCGTGAGTAGGCGGTGAAGCGCTCGCCACCCAGCGCCAGATCGATCAAATAATTCTGGGACTCCTCCTCAAATCGCACCGAGCGAACCGTGCCGACAACTTCAACGAATTGACTGTCCTCGCGGCCGCTGACCAACTGTTCGAGAGAAACCGGTTTGGCGGTGGGCAGGCTCCCCTCGCTGAGCACCTTCACCGATCTGGGGATCACGATCGGAGCATATTCACCGGCGCCGGTCTGGCCTTCAATTTCCACCAACTGGCCGGGCACCAGCGCCAGGCCGTTGGTCATCTCATTCAAATAGATGCCGGCCGTTTCATCCTGAACAAATCGCGAGTACAGCCGCTCATCATAAAACGTCACCACGGCCTTGAGCCGCACTTCGAGGTGTTGCTCGGCCTGTTCGGGCGTCAACCAGCGTACCTGGTCGGCAAACCGCAGCACCTGATCTGGCGCAGGTTGCGCGGCGCCTGGCCTGGCCCCAGCCAGCGCGAGAATCAGAGCCAGCCCGCGCGCCAGCGCAAGACGGCATGTGACCGGCGGTGAGGGGGGCTCCGAGGTTAGAATGGCCGCTTTCATGGCGATGGCTGGGTTCCAGTATCCGGAGGAAGCGCTTTGTGAGAAAGTGAATTCTCCCATGGGAAGACCCTGCCGTCTGCTTCTAGCGTGGCCGAAGAATCAGCTCCAAAAAGAGGCGACCTGGCAAGAGTGTCGCGAGGCGCGCACCGCCTATAATGCGGCCTCTTGTTCTTTTCACCCATCGGAGTGCCCAGCATCTGCCGGTTGGCGTCGCGCACATTCCTATGGGCTTCATCGCCGGGCGCAGACGATGCCAGTCCATCCCGCCTGGCTTCTAAGACCCGGACCCGCGCGGCTTCTGACCTCGGCGACGCAGCATATCCATCACAACGAGACCAATCAAAACCATCACGCCCACGATGCCAGCGGTCAGGAGCATGTTTGCCTGGGTCCACCAAGGAGGAGATTTCAGAACGACCACATCCGCCGGGGAACGGAGCAGAAGGCGAAAGGACTTGGCCCGCCAGCCTTCACCTGCAATCCAGCCGCTGCCGCGCTCGATCAGACAGACGCCCGTCACGGCGACCACGCTGCCATTCGGCGCATGCGCAAAAGCCACCCCGCTTTCGTTCTGGCCCAGGTAGCCGTGGAAAATAAAGCCCCCCGTCTCGAGCACCAGGAATTGCTCGCGACCGCGTTGGGTACGATCAAGCAAATTGGCTTCCAGTCGCACCAATCGACAATCATGCGTCCCTCTCAACGTCTCGCCCAAATCAACCCGGTCTGGTTCGGGGGCCGCTCCCGGCGCGATTTTGCGATAGAAAGCATCCTGCAGCATTGGGGTGTACTCCCCCTTGGCCGTGAAGCCCAGAACCTCGACGCGGTCGCCTGCCTGCACGGGCGTGCGCTGCCTCGTTTGGGCATAGAGCCCACCCTGTTCATCCTGGATGAAAAGGGCCCGGCCAGGTTCCTGGTAAGTCACGGTGCCGACGACCTTGACTCGGTGCCCAAAAGTCCCCTGCGGCGTAAACCGCAGGAGGCTCTCGAGGGTCTGCGTAGGAATGGCGAAGGGGTTGGCGGGGGCAGGTTTCTCAATCACCAGATCCGCCGGCCGCGAGACCATTAGCCGGAACCCAAACAGTTGACGCTGGCGATTAAACAGCGTTGAACACACGCCCCGCACCTTGACGATACTGTCCACCAGTTCCTCCGGCTGGGACACCGGCAACTCTTTCATGTAAGCCGTGAATCGCTCCCCACCGGTAACGATATCGATCAAGTAGTGCTTCGACTCTTCTTCAAAGCGTACGGCGCGGACAATCCCAACCACTTCGACGAACTGGCTGTCCTCCTGGCCGCTGACTAACTGCTCGACGGACACCGGCTGGGGGGCGGGCAGCTTCCCCTCTCCCAAAATCCGGACCTGGGTGGCCACAACAATCGGGGCGTACTCGCCCGGGCCGGTCACGCCCTCGACCTCAATCATCTGGCCGGCAGTTAAAGGCGGCAAGTTCGTCGCCTGCAAGTAAATGCCAGCCGTGTCATCCTGAACGAACCGGGAATAGAGATTCTCATCAAAGAAGGTCACCACGCCACTGAAGTGGACTGGCGTCTTCCTGGCCGCCTGTTCCGGCGTCAGGCGGCGCACCTCCTTGGCGGTGCGTAATTCCCCGACGGGCACAGCCGGCTCCGCCGCCGGAGTGTGTTGCGGCCAGAAGCTGAACAGAAAGGCCAATAGGAGTAGGGCACCTTGGGCCGGGTTCGAGGGGGCAGTGGAGGAACACGCCACAGCGGTTTCTTTCATAAACTGGTTTACGTATGCTTGTTTTTGCGAACGACTCCTGTAAATCGCCCTATTTCTTCATGCTGCCATCGGCTGGGTTAAACTCGTCCGACCACGCCTGCTTCGGAACACGCCTCCCGCCCCGAGGTCTGCGGGCTTAGGGCCCCTGCTGCCGGCTCGTGGTGCGGTCCTGCAACCACTGGAGGTCTGTGGAAGCGGGGTCCTTGGCGGCGGGTGGCGCCGCCAAATTCAGCACGTTCTTGTCTTTCCACTTCTTAATCTCTGAATGTCCGTCGGCAAACGAAAGTCCGCCCGCTCCATTGTGATAGCTGGCCGGGACATCGGGCCAGGAGTCCTTAAGATTGGGATCACACACGAAAAAGCCATCGTTAATGCTAACCGGGTTCTCATCAATCAACACCCAGCAGTTGGCGGGTGATGGCGCGTTGATGTCGGCCTGCTTCCGGAACACACGCTGCGCGCTGGCGCCGGTGTAACCTTTGGTGGAGTTCCAGTCGCGGATGGGATTCATCCAGCAGTTCATAGACATGCTTCGCGCGGTCCGCGCACCTGCCATCAGCTTTTGGTCAGCCGGGCATTTGTAGACACCCAGGCTGTTCACGTACGAAAAAAGCAGACCGCCTTGAACGAGCAGAGAGTTTGTCGCGCCGGGCAGCGAATCGACCGTTCCCAGCACCCATTGCGACTTTGCTCCGCCGGGTTGCCCGGCGGGGTCGTTCGGGGAAGTCACCAGCGAATCCATCCCCCCCGTTCGCACAACTTTGTCGTCATTGTCGCCGGAATACATTAACCAGCCAAGCTGCAACTGCTTGAGATTGTTGAGGCAGCTAATGCCTTGCGCCTTGGTCTTGGCCTTTGCGAGCGCGGGCAAAAGCAGGGCCGCCAGGATCGCGATAATCGCGATGACGACCAGGAGTTCGATGAGGGTGAACCCGGCTTGGCCGCCGGCCTTGGTATTTTTGCTTTGGCATGTCTCCTGGGGCTTGGGCAGACCTCCCGCAGCAACAGTCTTGGTTTTCAAATTCATTTTCGCCTCTCGATTAGGCGCCCGAAGGCCGGTGCCGGGGGCCTTCGGAGCGCAATTCAGACTCCCGCTACTTGGTCAGCACGCTGTAGAATCGTTTGGTGGGAGAAGCCAAGAAGGACGCCGTCTTGACGCCACCGTCGCCCGCAACCAGCCCGCCAATCGGCGTCCACGAAGCGTCGGTAACGTTGTCTTTGTAAACCACTTGGTAACTGGTGGCGCCCTGCGACAGCCAAGAGAGGTTGATGTTGCCGCCGCTGATCGAGGCGGTCACCGTCACCGGGATTTTCTTCATCAGCCGCATGACATCTACATAAACGTTGCCATTGCCAGCCCCCTCGGCGTGAACGGTAATCTGATAACGCACGTGATCCGTCCCCGCCGGAGCGACCAGGTAGGTTGCATTGGTCGTGGAAGTCGAGGCGTAACCCGCCGCCACGCCATTGGTGGCTTCAAGGAACAACCAAGCATCCTGCATGGCTAGCGTGTTGGTGACCAAATATGATTGGTAGATCGCAATCGGAGGGTTGTTTCCCTGGCGGAATTGCACTTCCAGGTAGGCTTCGTTGGTCGGTGCGGTCAAGGCGGCGTACTGGGACTGGAACATCCAGCAATCACCGGTGAAGATGTCGCCCGGGGAAGCCGGAACATCCTGGTAGATTCCGTTGTATTGGCCCGCGTTATACACCTGAACGACATTGGTGCCTTCGACCGGAGCTGCCCAAGGGAAATCAGCCCCGCTCAATAGCGCTGATCCGGAAAAATTAACCCAAGGTGCAGGCACGATCTGGAAGGCGTTGACGGCATCGTAATTCAATTCAAAACTCGGATTGTCGAGGGCATTGGCAAACTGATCCGCGGTCAACACCGTCAACTTCGCCAGTCGCGAATTAACGGTATTCAGAATATTTGAAACTACCACGGTGTAGTTTGTCGCCGCGTCTGCGAGGGTCACATTGCTGACGGTCAACGTTGGAGTGTTAACACCCGAGAATTTCGCGCTGTTCAGCAAATTCGTGCCATACCGCTTCCAGTAATAGGCCGGGGATGGACTACCCGCCGCCGCGACCGTAAAAGTAGCCGTGCCACCCAGAATCGTCCTGGCATCCGCGGGATCGGTCACGATGGCCGGATTAGGAGTTTCGACGTTTATACTAACGGCTTCAAACGAGATTGCAGAATTGGTCGGAGTATTTGGCCCGTAGAGAATAAAGCCATACTGGCAAATGCCGCCGGCTGGGATGGTGCGGGTTACCGAGAACGGACTGCCTCCGACGATAGGGGTCGATGTCATTCCAGCGAAGTTAGCATAGCTGCCATTAAAGTGTTTTATCACTGCAGTGCAAGTCCAGCCAGCCGGCGGCAGGCTGTTCGACTGAACGGCACCTTGGAATGTTACATCGTTCCCAGCAAAGCTGGTGCCTACGTCAACGTAGGTATTGGCTTCCAAATGCTTGTTCGGGGTGCCATCGGGCAGGTTCCAAAATCCGTTTGTGTTAAACGAATTATTGTTAATTTGCAGAATCAAATGTGTGGCATTGGATTGATAGGGGACAAACCTGGCTCGAAGATCAGCTAATCCCCAAGCTCCACCAGAGACGTAGACGTCGTTGGTCGAATACCAGTTCATGTACCCCAGCCAATTCTTGGTGGAGTCAACTCTTACGGTGATCTGTGAATACCCCTGAACCGCAGCGCCCAGGACGACACAGAATGCGAGGGCTGATACGAGGAGGCTTCTAAAGAATAATTTCATGGTTTCGGCAGGTTGCTGAACGATTCTGGGGCTCAGATCGGTTTGAGCCATTGGGGTTGGATTGCAGTTTCTCATGGCAGTGGCCTTTTCTATTGGTTTCTACAGTGTTCTTTCGATATTCATCACAAGCGTGACATTCAATGTAATGCATAATAGTACACGTTGCGGGGGCTGTCAACAGTGTTTTTACGGTTTTTTTCACTCAAAGTTGGAGCGAATGCAATAAGTCATTCTGATTGGAAGGTTACTCCGCCATTTCGCAACTCCGCCAGCGCATTCACCTGACCGGCACACGACCGGGCCAACCCCGCAAGAGTGCCGTAACAGTGCCGTAGCAGTAGGGTGGATGCCAGGCGCTGGGGGAGTGCTGCGGATGTGGAGCTCTCGTGAGGTTCATTATGACCCAGCACGGCCAAGCCGCAACGGAGCAAGAAAAGCAGACAGAAAATGAAGGACAGAAAAATGGGGTTCCTCTCTATTCTTCTGTCCTTCATTTTTCTGTCTTTAAGTCTTCTTCCGCAGGCCCCCTCCCGCAGATTTCCCCGTAGCTTGCGAACAACTTCGACTATTGCAGTACAGGAGGACAAACTTGGAGATATTCCTATTGACAGGTATTGTAGTACGATATATTACACCACACATGCATTGCACAGCGAAAGGCCTCAGAACTTGGCGGACTTCTTGGGAAGGCCGAAGCCTGGCTGCAGAAACTGATGGCGTCGGCAATTCTCGTGAGTGCCGCGGACGGAATAGACTGAGGGCTGGATTTACCCTGATCGAACTTCTGGTGGTCATCGCAATCATCGCGATTCTTGCAGCCATGCTTTTGCCGGCCTTGGCGAGGGCGAAAGACAAAGCCAAAGCAATCGCCTGTGCCAGCAACAACAAACAGATCGGGCTCGCTCTGGTGATGTATGCGGGGGACAGCAACGAGTCTCTGCCGCCGTTGAATACGGGCACCTGGCCGGCTGTCACAACCGACTGGTGGTTCAAGATTCTCGACAACGGCAATTATCTCACCCGCAGTTCCACTTCAAACAACGTTTGGCGTTGCCCGGCGGTGAGGGATGCGGACATTGACCCGGCGGTCGTGGCGTTTTTCAAATCACCTTGCGAAGGTTATGGGCCCCTCGAGGGGAACACCCTCACCACAGGGATCATCCGTTACGGCAAGAACGCCGACGGTTCGAGCCTCGGCAGCCGCAAGCTGACGCAGATTAGACGCGCCAGCCAGATTTGGTTGATCGGCGACACGGGCTATCCCAAGAGCGGGCTGACCACGGACCAAATGCCGGCAGCCTACTACACCGAGATCACGACCAAACAGCCGACTGCGGCAAAAGGGTGGGCCACCGCGCCGTACAAACAGCCTGCCGCCCGACACAGTGGCCGTGCGGCATTCTCATTTTGCGATGGCCACGTTGAAAGCTGGAAGTGGGCGGATCTACGGCAAAACAAGGCTGACGTCTTCGCCATTGATTCGCTCTAATATTACTGTGTTAAGTCGCTTGCAATTCGTGAGAAATCGCGCGGGTTTCCGAGCCCGGAGTTGTGCTGTGAAATCGCGGGTTTCATCAATGATTCCAACCTTGCCAGCGGCTTTTTGCGTTTCACAACTTAACACAGTAATACTAATACCGATGCCGCCCTGCGGAATCCTTCATGAATCAGAATAAGAGATACATCGTCGCCGTCGCGCTGACAGTTGCCATCGGCGGTTTCCTGCTCGGCTTTGACGCCACCGTCATCTCCGGAGCGGTGCCATTCATCAAAACGTATTTTGATCTGAGTGGAACGAGCGGTGACCTGAAGTTGGGCTGGGCGGTGAGCTGTCTGGGGTGGGGCGCGTTGGGGGGGAATGCCGTGGCCGGCTTCTTCAGCGACCGTTTCGGACGCAAGAAAGTGTTGATCGTCACCGCGCTGCTCTTCGCCGGCTCGGCGCTGCTGTCCGCACTTGCCGCCAATTTCACTACCTTTGTCATCTCCCGCATCATCGCCGGCTTGGCGGTGGGGATGGCGATTCTCGTCGCGCCGGTTTACATCGCCGAGATTTCGCCCTCCCAGCAACGCGGCAGCCTGGTGTCCTTCAATCAGCTCATGATTGTCATCGGCATCTCCGCCTCCTTTTTCTCGAATTACTTTCTCCTCAACGCCGGTGACAACAACTGGCGCTGGATGCTCGGGGTCGAAGCCATACCTGCGGCGCTCTATTTCCTGCTGCTATTCGCCGTGCCGGAAAGTCCGCGCTGGCTGTTTGGCCAGGGTGAAGCCAGCCGGGCAAGGGAAATCCTCGCCAAGTCTTGTGGGCCGGATCAGGCGGAGGAGGAATTGCGAAACATCCGCGAGAGCTTTGCGCACAAAGCTGCCGGCGTCGGCTTGGGCAGTTTGTTCGGTCGCCGCATGCGCTTCATCATGTTCATCGCGCTCGCCATCGGCTTCTTCCAACAAATCACCGGCATCAACGCCATTTTCTATTATCTGCCCACGATTTTCGCCCAGGCGGGCGGGGGCACCAACGCCGCGTTCAAACAGGCGGTGCTGGTTGGGTTGGTCAACCTGGGGATGACCTTCGTGGCGATCCGGTTCGTGGATCGGCTGGGACGCAAGCCGTTGCTGGTCATCGGCGCGACGGGGATGGCGGTGTCGCTGCTGACGTGCAGTTGGGCGTTTCACGATTCCAGTTACCAACTTACGGAAAAGTCGTTCGTCGTGCTGCAGGATAAGAAAGTGGCCGCCGACCTGGTCGCCGACCTGAGGAATTCGGAAAGAAACGTATTCAGGACAGACAAGGAATTCATGGCGGACCTCGAAAAGAAATTCGGCGCCGAGCGGCTCAACCCCCACCACGACGCGCTGGTCGCGGCGGGATTGAACATCCGGGCGTCGCTGGTTTTGTTTGCGATCATCGGCTTCGTGGCCTCGTTCGCCATTTCGCTGGGGCCAGTGATGTGGGTGCTGCTCTCGGAGATCTTTCCCAACCAATACCGGGGCACGGCCATTTCACTGGCCGGCTTCTGGAATTCAGTTATCAGCGCCAGCGTTACTTTCATCTTCCCCTGGGAATTGTCCCATTTCGGTTCCGCGGGAACGTTCCTGGGTTACGGTCTCATGGCCGCCGCCGCGTTGGTGTTTGTCCTGCTTTTCATCCCGGAAACCAAAGGCAAAACCCTGGAGGAACTGGAAGGCATCCTGATGCGCAAAGAAGAAGACGGCAGTGCCGCCAGAGCATAAGAACCTGGATTTAATCATGAAAACAAACAGACAATCAACAACAGCAAGCTGGCTGGCCCCGGCGATGGCCGTTGCTGTCGGCTTGTTGGCCAGCGGTGCCAGCCCGAGCCGCGGTGGCGAGCCTGAGGGAAACCGTGGCCCGGTGCAGGTGGAAATCCGCAAAAGTGCCGGCCATTTTCAACTCTACGTAGATCACAAGCCGTTTTACATCAAAGGTGCCGGTATCGAATTGGGCTCTCTCGAAAGACTGAAGGAGCACGGGGGCAATTCTTTCCGCACGTGGAGCACCGACAACGGCCGGGACTCGGGAAAGCAGGTTTTGGATCGCGCGCTGACCAACGGTTTGTATGTCGCGATGGGTTTGGACGTGGACCACGAACGACGTGGCTTCGATTACGACAACACCAACGCCGTGGCCAGGCAATTCGCGACCCTGATAGACCAGGTCGAGAAGCTTAAGGACCATCCGGCCTTGATCATCTGGGTCATTGGTAACGAACTCAACTTCGAGAAGAATCCGAAGGTTTGGAATGCGGTCAACGACCTCTCCCTGAAGATCCACCAGATTGATCCCAATCATCCGACTACCACCACGCTGGCCGGCTTCAATAAGGAAACGGTGGCGCTCGTCAAAGCCCGCGCGCCGGACTTGGATTTCATCTGCTTCCAGATGTATTGCGACATCATCAACCTGCCGCGGTATCTGGCGGAGGCGGCCTGGGACAAGCCCTACATCGTCACTGAATGGGGCGCCACCGGCCACTGGGAGTGCGGCAAGACCGCCTGGGGCGCGCCGATTGAAAACGACTCCACCACCAAAGCGGACCTTTACAAGATGCGTTTCGATAAGGTAATCCAGCCCGACCAGACGCTATGTCTGGGCTCATACGTTTTCTTTTGGGGCCAGAAGCAGGAACGGACTCCTACCTGGTATGGGATGTTCCTTGAATCCGGCGAGGAAACCGCCGCCGTGGATGTGATGCATTATGTCTGGAAGGGCGTGTGGCCCGCGAATTGCAGCCCTCGGCTTGAGGGAGCCTGGCTAGACGGAAAAACGGCGAGTCAAAACGTCCATCTGCGGCCCGGTCAATCCTGCCGCGCAAAAGTTGTGGCGGCAGACCCTGACCAGGACGTGCTCACTTTTCATTGGGAAATCATGACGGAGAGCACCTCTAAAAACGTTGGCGGCGATCGGGAATCCAAGCCGGCTGCCCTGCCAGGTTTGATTGGCGACCCTTCGCGCGGGGAGATTTCCCTGCAAGCTCCGCGCAAGCCCGGCGCGTACCGGTTATTCGCTTATGTCCTCGACGGCAAAGGACACGCCGCGCACGCGAATATTCCGTTCTTCGTCGAGGAACCGGCCAAAGGCCAGCAAGCCGCCACCGCCAGCCAAATCCAATCTCACCACCAGAACCAGCCATGAACACCGTTGAATCTGCCGCTCCCGCAGCAGCGCCCGCCGCAACGCCCCTAAAGCAGAAGCAAGTCTTGGCCGCGTTAAGCTTCAAGGAGAAGCTGGGCTATGGTTTGGGCGACACCGCCTCGCACTTCGTCTGGGACATGGTGGGGTTCTGGCTGCTGTTCTTCTACACGGACGTTTATCGAATACCCGCCGCGGCCGCCGGCACGATCATGATGGTGGCCAGGTTTTGGGACATGGCGATCGATCCGGTGGTGGGCATCGTCTCAGACCGCACAAAGACCCGGTGGGGCAAGTTCCGCCCCTATATTCTGTTTGGGGCAGTTCCTTACGCGGCGCTTTCAGTCCTGACCTTCACCACGCCCAACCTTGGCGAAACGGGAAAAATCATTTACGCCGGCGCGACCTACGTGTTGCTGATGACCGCGTACGCTGCGGTAAATCTGCCCTACTCGTCGCTGGCCGCCGTAATGAGTTCCGACACTTACGAGCGGGCGGGCCTCAACACGTACCGTTTCATCTGCGCATTCGTCGGTCAGTTCGTCGTCACGGGTCTGGCGCTCACGCTTGCCAAGTATTTCGGCGGCGGCGACAAAGCGATGGGTTTCCAGCACACTGTGATCCTGTTCGGCGTGCTGAGCCTGGTGTTTTTCTTCATCACGTTCATGACCACCAGGGAACGCGTGCAGCCTTCGACTGCGCTGCCCAGCTCGCTCAAGGAAGATCTGAAGAACCTCTTCAAAAACCAGCCGTGGATCATTCTCGCATGCGTCGGCATCATTTCGTTCATCATGTTCGCGATCCAGAACGCGGCCATCGCCTATTACTTCAAGTATTACATCGGTCGGGAGGAGAGCGTGCAGTTGTTCAACGTCGTCGGCACGATTGCGTTGATTGTCGCTCTCCCGCTTTCCAAGCCGCTCGCCAGGAAATTCGGCAACCGCAACGTCTTCATCGCCAGCTCGATCATCTCGGGATTGTTCTTCGTATCGATGTATCTGCCGGGAAAGAATGACATCGCCGCCATTTACGTGTTGAACATCCTGGCCAAGATGGCTTATGCGCCTGCCGTGCCCTTGCTTTGGACGATGCTCGCCGATACGGCCGATTATTCCGAGTGGAACAGCGGCCGGCGAGCGACGGGCCTGTATTTTTCCGCCGCCACCTTCGCCCAAAAGGCCGGCTGGGGCATCGGCGCCGCCATCGCCGGCTGGTTGTTGACGGTCTTCAACTACGTACCCGACGCCGTCCAGACCGCCTCCGCGTTGCTGGGCATCAAGCTGCTCGTGTCGGTCATTCCGGGCGTGCTCTACATGTCCTGCGCGCTGTTCATGATTTTCTACGCGATTGATTCAGAGACGACCGACCGAATGAAAGCGGACCTCGATGCCCGGCGCGAATCCGCCGGTTGACGTCCGAAGAAGGGGTTGCTCCATGGAACATCAACGTTACCTCGGCCAGACGCCGCTACGCGCCAATCGGCACCCCGTTCAAGGCCGGCAGGTCATGCTCGAGGGCGAGAGCTTTTACGAGATCGCAAACTTTGACCGGATGCGGCCGTTCTTCATGACGGTTGTCAGCGACGCGGACCACTGGCTCTTCATTTCCAGCAACGGCGGACTCACCGCCGGTCGCCGCGACGCCAATCTCGCGCTGTTTCCTTACTACACGGACGACAAGATTCGTGACCTGGCGGAGGTCACCGGCAGCAAGACATTGCTGTGCGTGCGCCGCCGCGGCCGGGACTGGCTCTGGGAACCGCTCTCGGCGCGCGACAACGGCGTTTATCGCGTTCGGCGCAATCTCTACAAGAGCGTTTGGGGCAATCAACTGATTTTTGAGGAGATCAACGAGGACCTTGCGCTGACTTTCCGCTACGCCTGGCTCAACAGTCAGCGATTCGGTTTCGTCCGCCGCGCGTGGCTGGCGAATTGGGGGCCAGCCGCGACGCGGGTTCAGTTGCTGGACGGTGTGCAGAACCTCATGCCCTGCGGCACCGGCAGCCAGTTCAACCTCGAATACAGCACATTGCTCGACGCTTATAAGAAGAGCGAGTTGCTGCCCGACACCGGTCTCGGTCTGTTCCGTCTCAGCGCGATTCCGGTGGATCGCCCCGAACCGGCCGAAGCGCTACGCGCCACGGTCGCATGGTCAGTCGGATTGAAGCGCAAAGTGACGCTCCTTTCCTCAGTCCAGTTGGATCTCTTCCGACATGGCAAGCGGCTGCGGCCAGAGACGGATGTTCGCGCCGAGCGCGGCGCGTATTTCGTCCAGTGTGAATTGGAGCTTCGTCCCGGCCAGTGCGCGGATTGGCTGCTGGTTGCGGACGTCAACCAGGGGCCAGCCGAGGTCGCGCAACTCAACCAACTGCTACGCAAACCAGCCCAGTTGCGAAGGTTGGTTCTGCGCGATGTTGAGCGCGGCACCGAAGAACTCCAACGCATCGTTGCAAGCGCCGACGGCCTGCAGCAGACCGCCCGCCCGCTGGGCTGCGCGCGCCATTACAGCAACACACTCTTCAACATCATGCGCGGCGGCGTTTTCGCCAATGGCTACGAACTGGATTCGCGCGACCTGCTGGCTTTTGCGCGAAATGCGAACACGGAAGTCGCCAGGCGTCACGCCTCGTTCCTTCGTCGCCTGCCGAGGGCTCTGCGCTACCGTCAGTTGGTTGCGGCCGCGCGCGAGGCGGGCGACCCCCAGCTCGAGCGCATCTGTCGCGAATATCTTCCGCTCACCTTCAGCCGCCGTCACGGTGATCCGAGCCGGCCGTGGAATCGCTTTTCCATCACGACCCGTAACGCCGACGGCACGCGCAGCCTGAACTACGAGGGCAACTGGCGCGACATTTTCCAGAATTGGGAGGCGCTCGCGGTCTCGTTCCCCGGCTACACGTCCGGGATGATTTGCCGTTTTCTCAACGCGTCGACCGCCGACGGCTACAATCCCTATCGCATCACCCGCAACGGCATCGACTGGGAGGTGGTGGACCCGCATGATCCGTGGTCCTACATCGGCTACTGGGGCGATCACCAGATCATTTATCTGTTGAAACTCCTGGAGCTGCTCGAGCGGCATGAGCCCGAGGAATTGAGCCGTTTGCTCGCGCGCGAGATATTCGCCTATGCGAACGTGCCCTATCGCATCAAGCCCTACCAGAAGCTGCTTGAGAATCCGAAGGACACGGTCGTCTTCGATGCGCACTTGGACAAGCTCATCCGCCACCGTATTCAGGCCAAAGGGGCGGACGGAAAACTGCTCTGGGACAAACAGGGCCGCGTACGCCTGGTGAACCTGACCGAAAAATTGCTCGTTCCATTGCTGGCGAAGCTTTCCAATTTCATCCCCGGCGCGGGCATCTGGCTGAACACACAGCGGCCCGAATGGAACGACGCGAACAACGCGCTCGTGGGTAACGGCACGTCGATGGTCACGCTTTATTACCTCCGCCGTTACCTGACCTTTTTCCGGAACCTGCTGAGTTCCGCTGGGGACCAGAGCTTCGCGTTATCAGCCGAGGTTGCGGAGTTTTTCGATGCTATCAAGACGGCGCTGGAACGACACCGCCGATTGCTGGCGGGCGACCTTTCGGATGCGCAGCGCCGGCGTGTCGCTAACGATCTTGGTCATGCCGGGAGCGAGTATCGCCGGCGGCTGTACGAGAAAGGGTTTTCCAATCGCAAAGCCCGAGTCACCGCGCAGCGACTCCTGGAATTCATTGCGTCGGCGCTGGACTGGACCAGTCATTCCATCCAATCCAACCGCCGGCGCGACGGGCTTTATCACGCCTATAATCTCGTGCGCTTTGACTCCAAGGCGGGGCTTCCGATACGCCGCCTTTACGAGATGCTCGAAGGCCAAGTCGCCGTGCTCAGTTCCGGCCAGCTTTCCGCCGAGGAATCGCTAAAGCTGCTAGTCGCGCTCAGACACAGCGCGATGTATCGCGCCGACCAACACAGCTACCTGCTCTATCCCAACCGCCGGCTCCCGCGTTTCGTTGAAAAGAACAACTTCCCCGCCAGGGAGGTCCGTCGTTCTGCGCTGTTGCGGAAACTGTTGGCCGACGGCAACCGGCAGCTCATCGAGCGCGACGTTGCCGGCCGTGTCCACTTCAACGCCTCCATAACGAATGCCCGCGACATCCGCCGCATTTTGGACCAACTCGCCGCCTCCGGTTATGGGAACCTGGTGAAACGGGAGGGGGCGGCTGCGCTCGAGGTCTTCGAGCGGATCTTCGACCACGAGTCCTTCACCGGTCGCTCCGGCACGTTCTTCGGCTACGAGGGACTCGGGAGCATCTACTGGCACATGGTTTCCAAGCTCCTGCTGGCTGCCCAGGAAACGTATTTCCGCGCGGTCGAAGCCGGGGCGCCCAAGGGGGTGCTGAAAGGCTTGGCTGATTGTTATTACGACATCCGCGCCGGGATTGGTGATTACAAAACCCCGGAGGTGTACGGCGCCTTCCCGATGGATCCTTACTCGCACACGCCCGCACAAGGCGGTGCCCGGCAGCCAGGTCTCACGGGGCAGGTTAAGGAGGACTTCCTCTGTCGGATAGGCGAGTTGGGAGTCTTTGTGAAGAATGGCGAAATCCATTTCCGTCCGGCACTTCTGCGCCCGGAGGAATTCCTGGCCGCACCAAGCCGGTTCGCATTCGTGGATGTCGCGGGCGTCAAACAACGCCTTGGTCTGAAGGCCGGCGAACTCGCTTTCACCTACTGCCAGGTCCCGATCATCTACCGCCTTGCGCGGGAAAACTCGCTGGTGGTTTTTCCGGCGAACGGCGCAAGGTTACGTTCCAGCGAACTGCGGCTGGATCCCGCAACCAGCCGCCTGATTTTTGAGCGAGCCGGCCAGGTCTTGAGAATTGAAGCCTCGCTGGCTTTCTGAATAGTCGCTTCTTTCGCATGCCAAGACCGTATCCGCTCAACCACGCCGAATTTGCTCAATGAATAAAGACCTTGTTCCCAACTCGTTCGGGCGTTCATTCGCCAGCCTTTTATTGGCGCTGACCTCATTCGTGATTTTGCCGGTCTGTAAAGGCGGAGAAACGCCCGCCTCCGCAGAAACCAAGGCGCCGGTTCAGCAGAAGGCCAGCGCCTTGCTGTGTGGCTTGCAGAAGGCGGTCTGCTACTCCGGCTTCCGGCACGGGCAGCATCCCGACCGCGGCACGGGCGCGGTGAACCCCAGCGACAAGGAAATACTGGAGGACCTTCGAATCTTGAACCGGCACGGCAATTTCAGCCTGATTCGGCTCTACGATTCCCGGGAGAATTCGGAGGCCGTGTTGCGGCTGATCAGGGACCGTCAGATCAAGATGAAGGTTGTGCTCGGCGCCTGGCTCGATGCCGAAGTCAGCAACCCAAACTGCCCTTGGCTCAAACAGTCGCTTCCCCAATCAGTTCTCGACGCAAACAAGCTCAAGAATGCGAAGGAAATTGAAAGCGCGATCCGCTTGGCCCATCAATACTCGAATACGGTTGTGGCCGTCGCTGTCGGCAATGAAGCGTTGGTGGACTGGAACGACCACATGGTGCCGGTGGATTCAGTGACCCGCTATGTCCGGCAAGTTAAGAAATCCATTTCGCAGCCGGTGACCGTCGCCGACAACTACGCCTGGTGGGCTCAACACGGTTCGGCCCTGGCCAAAGAGCTGGATTTCGTTTCCGTGCACACCTATCCGGTCTGGGAGGGCAAAGATATTGATCAAGCGATAGCGTTCACCATCGCCAACCTCCAGGCCGTTCGGAATACCTTGCCGCGCAGCCGGCTGGTAATCACCGAAGCCGGCTGGGCGACGACTGCCAAGGAATTCGGCTCCCGGGCCGACGAGGAAAAGCAAAAACACTACTATCACGATCTTTTCGCCTGGGCTGGCAAGATGAATATCACCACCTTCTTCTTTGAGGCCTTCGACGAGGATTGGAAGGGAGAACCCAATGATCCGCTCGGAGCGGAAAAGCACTGGGGGCTGTTCACGGTCGAACGTAAAGCGAAACGCGTCATGCAGGATCTCTATCCGGATCTGGCGCCTGCGAAAGCAGGGAAGTAGTGGCGGGGGGCACTGCTGTCTGATAGGTGGCCCTCCACTGGTGCCGTTGACGGCTGCTGTTCCGGATTTGCCATACTGCCCCCCGTCTTCTACCGTTCACCATGATGCGTTGCTGGACGAAGAGTTTGAAGATCCAGGGATGGCTCTTGCTGTGCCTGTTTATCGCTCATGCGCGCGTCGGCCTGGGTTTTCCAGCAATTGTGCTGACTAACGTTCCCGCCTTCGGGTCTTTTAGCGATTTATCGGGCGTCGTGGTAGAGGCCGCCCCCGCCGCGCACCGGGTGGCGGTCTTTATTTTCGTTCCGAGCGCGGGCTGGTGGTCCAAGCCTTACTGCGACCCGCAGTTGACGGTCATCCGGCCAGACGGCAGTTGGACGGCGGACATCACCACCGGCCCGGGGGATGAATATGCCACCAAGATCACGGCCCTGCTGGTGGGCACGAACTACAGCGAGCCTTGTGTGAAGGGGCCGGCCACCTTGCCGACCAACGTCACTGCTCAGGCAATCGCCAGCGCTACGGTTGAGCGCGTTGACCCCAACCTGCGCTGGATTAGCTTCTCGGGTTACGATTGGTGGGTGAAAACCAGTTCGGGACTGATCGGGCCGGGGCCGAATCATTTCTCCGACAGCACGAACAACGTCTGGCTGGATGCACTGGGCCGGCTCCATGTCCGCATCACGAACCACTCCGACCAGTGGCAGTGCGCCGAGGTGGTCACCGGGCGAACCTTTGGCTACGGCAGCTACCGGTTCGAGCTGGATTCGGTCGTCAACAACTTCAACCCGAGCGTGGTGCTTGGGCTTTTCACCTGGAGTGATGACCCGGCTTACACGCACCGCGAAATTGACATCGAGTGCGGGCGCTGGGCCAACAGCAACGACGTCAACAACGCCCAATATGTCGTGCAACCGTGGGATTGGCCCAATCACCTCGCGCGCTATGCCGTGCCAGCGGGTCTGACCAACTCCACCCACTCCTTCACCTGGGAAACCAATCGTGTCAGTTATCAGGCTCTGCGCGGCAGCTACTCTCCCAATCCCGCACCAACTAACCTTATCAGCGCATGGGTCTTTACCAATGCCGCAGATGTGCCGCAACCGGGCGATGAAAACGTCCGCATCAACCTGTGGCTCATCAATGGCAATCCGCCAACCGACAACCAGGAAGTCGAATTTGTCATCAAGAGCTTCGATTTTGTGCCGCTCGGACCACCGCTGCCTGCGCGGCTCACGCAACCGCGGTTGCAGAATGGTCAATTCCTCTTCGACATCAGCAGCCAGCCCGACCGGCGCTACCAGGTGCAGATTTCGACAAACCTTTCCCTCTGGCAGACCCTGTGCACGCTACTGGCCACGAACAGGGTGGTCACGTTCACCGGCACCAACAACATGGCGGCCAACCCGTGCTTCTATCGGGCGATCACGTTGCCTTGAGACAACCCGGTCGGTTCCTGTGCCGCTTTGGCTAAAGGCGGAACTGGCCCTTGGTCTGCAGCGCCTTTTGCAGCGCCTCCTTAACAGCATCCAGCCGCGCGGGCAGCTCGATCGGCTCGTTGGCGTGGCGGCTGGGGAACTCGAGTTCGCGCTGGTGGTATTTGACCTTCATCTCGACGAACTTCAGGCCGTGCGCCGTCGAGATCACCACGACGCGCTCGGACTTGGCGATCTTGCCGGCCTGGAGCAGCTTGATGAGCACCGCCAGCGCCACGCCGGTGTGCGGGCAGTTGAACATCCCCGTGCGGTCGCCCAGCGCCGCCGCCTCGGCCAGCTCTTCCTCGCTGGCCTGCTCGACGATGCCGCTGAATTGCTTGAGGGTACGGACAGCCTTCTCGAAGCTGACGGGGTTGCCGATCTGGATCGCGCTGGCGAGCGTCTTCTGCGCCTGGATGGGCTCGAAGCTCTCAAAGTTGCGCAGGTAGGAAAGGTAGAGCGGGTTGGCGCGCTGGGCCTGGGCGACGACGATGCGCGGCAGCTTCGCGATTAACCCCAGGTCTTTCATCATCAGCAACCCTTTGCCGAGGGCGGAGACGTTGCCCAGGTTGCCGCCGGGGATGACGATGACGTCAGGCGCCTCCCAGTCAAATTGCTGGACGATCTCGATGCCGACGGTCTTCTGGCCCTCGACGCGGAGCGAGTTCATCGAGTTGGCCAGATACAGGGTCGGATCCTTGGTAATCTCCTGCACCAGCTTCATGCAACCGTCGAAGTCAGTGTCCAGGTAAAGCACCAGGGCGTCGTTGGACACCGGCTGGATTAACTGCGCGATGGAAATTTTGCCCCGTGGCAGCAGGACCACGGATTGGATGCCGGCGGCGGCGCAATAAGTGGCCAGGGCGGCGGAAGTGTCGCCGGTCGAGGCGCACGCGACCGCTTTAATCGGCGCGCCCTCGGAGATCATCTGTTTGACCTGCGAAACCAGCACCGTCATGCCCAGGTCCTTGAACGACCCGCTGTGGGTGTTGCCGCAGAGTTTGATCCAGAGGTCATCCACCCCGATGACCTTGCCGAAACGCTCGGCCCAGAAGAGGTTCGTCCCGCCTTCGTAGAGGGACACAACGTTGTCGTCGCTGATCTGCGGGAGAATCCATTCCTTCTTGCCCCAGACGCCGGAGCCGTAGGGCCACTCATTGCTCTTGTAGCGGTCCTCGAAGAGCTTCATCCACGCCGACGGCCCGCGGCGGGCGAGCGCCGCCGTGTCGTGCTGCACTTCCAGCAGCGAATGGCACTGCTGGCACTGGTACACGATGGAGTTCAGCGGATAAGTGGCTCCGCATTGCGGGTTGATGCACTGAAACCAGGCTCGATATGACATTAGTCGTTTCTCCTGCGCCCGGCGGCGGCGGACGGTCCGCGTCCGCGCCAGCGGCAGCATAAATTACAAGTGAATGCATGATGCCAACGGCAGAAACCAATTCAAGAACGGAACAGCAGCCGTCGCGCGCCGCCCAGCAGGCGGCATCCTCTCGCGCCGCGTGAATCCCGCCGGCATCCGATGGCGCGCAGCGGAGTGCGCGCCCTGCCTTCAGACCACGCCCTGACATCGGCGGGCCCCCACTATCCGCAAACAGGGCGAGCGTCCCCGCGAGGCCTGACTTGAACCCGCGAACCACGCGAAAAGACGCGAAACGGCACAAGCGTCCTCGCGAGCCCAAATACCCAGTATTCGGAAACGGAGAATAAGCGGCATACGTGGAGAGGACCTGGGAAGGCTTTCGCGTATTTATTTCGAGGTTGAGTCAAGGTTCGCGGGGATAAGGGGGTAGAGTTAGGGTCGCGGGGACGCTCGACCTCCCGACGAAACGCTCGCCTTCAGTTAGCGGCTTCCGTGGCCAAGACGTGACCGCCACTTCTCCGGATCCTGCGAACAATGGAAGACGGAGTAGATAGTCAGGCAGTTCGTGCTCGGCTCATAGAAAACCTCGAAGGGGAAGCGCCGCACCAGCGCTCGCCGGAGCTCGTCCACCGCCACAGGGTAAAGATGGGGATGGCGCTGGACCGTTAGAACGCACGCCTCGACGCAGCGCAAGAAATCCTCCCCCAAGCCTGGCTCACTGTCTTCATACCAAGCCTAGGACTACGCCACATCGTTTTAGGCTTCCGGCGTATAAATGACGCGCTCAATCATGAGGCGCCCGCGCTCGCTGCTTAACCTGCTCCCAGGTGCGGCCTGAGGCCGGATGCCTTAAAAAGCGCTCTTTGCGGCGGCGCAACTCGTCGCGCTTCCAGTCCGGGACGGGCAACTGCGCCTCCTCTTTGGCGATGCTGTCCCAAAGGTCCTCGACGAGCGGCAGGCGCTCGGCGCCCCCGAGCTTGAAGAGCGGTGCAAATTCCGTCTGCATGTGCCTGAACCTAGCTTTGGCTGCGGCCTATGGCGAGCCTACCGAACCATCGGTCGAACGGCCCGCTCGGAAGGGCATGGGGCTACGCGCGGCTGATGACGAAGATGGCGAGGTCGGCGTTGAGGTTCGGGTGCTCGAGGACTTCCGTGCGGGCCTCAGTGTCGAGGGCGATGCGGCGGTGGACCCGGATGTGATTCTGGCGGCAGAAGTCCTCGAAGTCGGCAATGGTGAAGAAGCGGATGTTGGGGGTGTTGTACCACTCGTAATGGAGGACTCCGGCGGACTTGGGGGCGCGTCCCGTCTCGGCCAGCATGGTCCGGAGGCGGTGATAGCCGAAGTTCGGAATGCTGACAATGCAGGTGCGGCCAATGCGGACCATCTCGGTCAGGACGCCCTCGACATTCTGCACGGCTTGCAAGGTTTGGGAGAGGACGACGCAGTCGAACTGGCCGGTGGCAAAGACGCCCAGGCCCCGGTTCAGGTCGGCCTGGATCACATCCAGACCACGGCCGATGCCGGAGAGGATCTTCTGCTCGTCGAGTTCGACGCCGACGAGGCGGCGGTGGTCGGTCTCGCGCAAGCCGGCGAGCAGGGTGCCGGAGCCGCAGCCGAGGTCGAGCACGCTGGCGCCCGGCGGGATGAGTTCGGCAATGCGCTGGTGGTCGAGCCGGTGCTGATGGAAGATGCTGGTGGGGCCGTGGGCGTCGTCCTGGACGGCGGGGCGTGGGTTGGGCGCGGGGGCGAGGTGGTCGAGGAAGGAGCGCATCATCTCGCCATAGACGGGCAGGTCGTTGGGGAGGAGGAAGGCGTCGTGACCGCAACTGCTCTGGACGTTGCAATAGCTGACGGGGGCGTTGTTGGCGATGAGGGCGTTGGCGATGTCGCGCGACTGGTCGGGCGGGAAGAGCCAGTCGCTGGAGAAGCTGACCACCAGCCAGCGGGCGGAGTTTTGGCGAAAGGCGGCGGCCAGGGCCTGGGGCGTGCTGCCGAGGTCGAACAGGTCCATGGCGACCGAGAGAGTCAGGTAGCTGTTGGCGTCGAAGCGCTCGACGAACTTGGCGCCCTGGTAGCCGAGGTAGGAGCCGACGGAGAAGCGCTTCTCGAATTCGATGGCGACGTCACGCGGCTTGAGGCGGTCGGCCTCGAACTTTTCGGTCATGGCTTGCGGCGAGAGGTAAGTGATGTGGCCGATCATGCGGGCCAGGGCCAGGCCGACGGCGGGGCCCTCCGGCCGGTCGTAGTATTGGCCGCCGTGGAAGTGCGGGTCGCGGAGAATGGCATTGCGGCCGACGACATCAAAGGCCAGCGCCTGACTGGTGAGCCGGGCGGAGGTCGCCAGGGCGACCACGCCGCGCACGCGATCCGGATGCCGGGTCGCCCACGCCAGCGCCTGGTGTCCGCCGAGCGAGCCACCGACGACTGCGAGCAGTTGGCTGATGCCCAGGTGCTCCAATAAACGGCGCTGGACTTCGACCATGTCGCCGACGGTGATGGTGGGGAAATTGCGGCCGTAGGGCTTGCCGGTGGCGGGGTCGAGGCTGCCGGGGCCGGTGGTGCCGCGGCAGCCGCCCAGCAGGTTGGGGCAGATGACGAAGTAACGGCTGGTGTCTATGGGTTGGCCGGGCCCGACGGCGATGTCCCACCAGCCGGGATCGTCCTGCGCGTCGTGCCGGGCGACGTGCGAATCGCCGCTGATGGCGTGGCAGACCAGGACGGCGTTGTCGCGCGCGGCGTTGAGTTCGCCGTAGGTCTCGTAGGCGACGGTGACGTGGTCGAGATGGCCCCCGAGCTCCAGCTTGAGCGGTTGGTCCAGCCTGGCCGACCGGGCATGACGCAGCGGCCGGGCGTGCCGGGCGGTGTCACTGCTCTCGAACGGGTTCTGGCTCACGGAAGATATTGTGGCCTATGGCGCGCAGCTTGGCAATCTGCCGCAGCCCCAACCCTCGTTCACTTCTGCGAAGCCTTCAGCGCCTGGTCAATGTCGGCCTTGATGTCCTCGATGTCTTCGATGCCGATCGAGAGCCGCACATAGTCCGGCGTGACGCCGGTTTCGGCCTGCTCCACGGCGGTCAACTGCTGGTGGGTGGTTGAGGCGGGGTGAATCACCAGGCTCTTGGCGTCGCCGATGTTGGCGAGGTGCGAGAACAGCTTGACCGAGTTGATGAACTTCCGGCCCGCCTCCAGGCCGCCTTTGATGCCGAAGCCCAGGATGCCGCCGAAGCCTTGCTTGAGGTACTTGGCGGCGAGCTTGTGGTTCGGGTTGTCCGGCAGGCCGGGATACGTGACCCAGGTCACCAGCGGATGCTGCTTGAGGAACCGCGCGACTTCGAGCGCGTTCGCGGAATGCTGGCGCTGGCGCAAGGGCAGCGTCTCCAGCCCCTGGAGGAACAGGAAGGCGTTGAAGGGGCTGAGGCAGGCGCCGATGTCGCGCAGCAGTTGCACGCGCGCCTTGATGATGAACGCGACGTTGCCCAGGCCCGGGAAGTTGCCGAACACGTCCCAGAACTTCAGGCCGTGATAGCTCGGGTCCGGCTCGGTGAACTCCGGGAACTTGCCGTTGTTCCACTTGAACTTGCCCGAGTCTACAATCACCCCGCCGATGGAGGTGCCGTGGCCGCCGATATACTTGGTCGCCGAGCTGACAATGATGTCGGCTCCGTGATCCATGGGCCGCACCAGGCCGACGCCGATGGTGTTGTCCACGACCAGCGGCACGCCGGCGTCGTGCGCGATCTTCGCCAGCGCCTCGAAGTCCGGCACGTCCAGCTTGGGATTGCCGATGGTCTCGGCGTAGAGGGCCCGGGTCTTGGGCGTGATGGCCTGGCGGAACGCGTCCGGCTTGCGCGAGTCCACAAACTTCACCTCGCGGCCCAGCTTGGGCAGCGTGTAATGGAAGAGCTGGTAGGTGCCGCCGTAAAGGTTGTTGGCAGACACAATCTCGTCGCCGACCTGCGTGATATTGAGCAGCGCGAGGGTGGTCGCCGCCTGCCCGGACGAGACGGCCAGCGCGCCGGTGCCGCCTTCGATGGCGGCGATGCGCTGCTCGAACACGTCGGTGGTCGGGTTCATGATCCGCGTGTAGATGTTGCCGAACTCCTTCAGGGCGAACAGGTTGGCCGCGTGGTCGGAGTCCTTGAAGACGAAGGAGGTGGTCTGGTAGATGGGCACGGCCCGCGCGCCGGTGGTCGGGTCCGGCACCTGGCCGGCATGCAGTGCCTGCGTGCTGAGATTGCTGGATGAGATACTCATAGGTTTCGTGTATGATAACCATTTATTGCGGTTAAGCAAGCTGGAGGCGCCTGACTTTTCTGGGAGATTCCGTCGCCGGCGGGGTAAGCATAGGTAGACAGCGTGGCGGGCAGTTAACTCCGCCGCAACCTGAGCAAGACAAATATGAACAAAAGGAATCTGACGCCAAGCCTTGCTCTTCGGTGTAGTATTGAAGCCGTGCCTTTGGGTCCATGAATGCCAACAGTCAAATACCGGATGAGGCGAAACTGCGGGCGTTGCTGCTCGCGTCCCGCCCCGCGCCCGAGCTGCCGCCCGGATTCCAGAACGCCGTCTGGCGCCGAATCGAACGGGAGGGACTCCCCGCAGCCAATCTGCCCGCCGCCGAGTGGCTTGATCGTCTGGCGGCTTGGTTCCTGCGCCCGGGCCGGGCGTTGGCGGCGGCTGCAGCCATGCTCCTGCTCGGCATTTCGCTGGGAATCGCCCAGGGGGCCAGCCGGGCGAATGATCTGGCCAAAGCGCGTTACCTGGATTCCGTGAGTCCGCCGGCGCTGCGCCAATAGGCTATGCGCCGCTCCTTGCTCATTCTCCTGGCGATGCTCCTGGCAGGCGCGGTCGTTATTGGCACTTCCTACCTTCTCGCCCGGCGGATTTGCGTCCGGCAGCTTGCGGCCAGTACTGACAATCTCGCCTGGCTGCGCGGCGAGTTTCACCTTGGTGAGGCCGAAATGCAGCGCATCCGGCAGTTGCACGACGGCTACTTGCCCAGGTGCCACGAGAACTGCGCCCGCATCGCCGCCAAGAAAAAGGAACTCCTGGCTGAGCTGGACCAGGCCGAGGGCATGACGCCTGCGGCGCGGCAGAAGCTGGGTGAAGTCGCAGCGCTCCGTGCCGAATGCCAGGCGAACATGCTGGCGCACTTCTACGAAGTCAGCCAAGCGATGCCGCCCGAGCAGGGCCGCCGCTACCTGGCCGAGATGCAGCGTCTGACCCTTGGTTTCCACGAGCAGATCGAGAACGCGATGTCGCCCGACGCGTCTTCCCCTCATGGACACCACTGACGCCTCCGACCTCGACGCGGCCGACATGCGGCGGCTGGCCGGCGGACACGATGCGGCGCTCAACGACCTGATGGCCCGCCACGCCCGACCGGTGTTTCAGTTCCTGTGCCGCATGCTGGGCAACGAGGATGATGCCAACGACCTGGCGCAGGAAACCTTCGTTCGGGTGTATCAACATCGCGCGAGCTTCAGGCCCGGCGCCCGATTCAGCACGTGGCTTTACACCATCGCCGCCAATCTCGCCCGCAACCATCGCCGCTGGCTGGCCCGACACCCCAACGTCTCGCTCGATGCCGAGGGCGAAACCACCGGCCAGAGTATCAGTGATGGCCTCCCCTCAGCCGATCCGGGTCCTGATGGCGCCGCAGTCGCCACCGAACGCGCCGCGGCGGTGCGGGCGGCTGTCGAGAGACTGCCTGCCGATATGCGCGAGGTGATCATCCTTTGTGAATGGCAGGAGCTTCCGGCTGCCGAAGCCGCTGCCATCCTCGATACTACGCCCAAGGCCGTGGACAACCGCCTTTACCGCGCTCGAAACCTCCTGCGCGAAAGGCTCAAGCGCTGGCTGTAACGCAGGGCGTTCCTCACTTTGCGGCGGCGAGGCGGTTGATGCGTTCGACTTCCTGGTCCAGCGCGGGCAGCCAGACCTGGCCGGACTTCCGCTGCACGGTCTGCGCTTTGAGCAGCCATTGCTGCGCTGCTGGATAGTTGCCCGTGTTCCAATAGGCCACGCCGATGGCAAAGAGGGCGTGCGTGACGCCTTCAGCCCGGATGACGGCGTAGCTACTGCTTTGGGCCAGGGCCAGAGCCTTTTGGAACTCCGGGATGGCCTGCGCGAACTTGTTCTGGCTGACCAGCAGGCGGCCACGGCACATGAAAAGATTGGGTGTGCTGAGCGTGCCGCGGCGGGCGACGGATTCCTCGTATTGCTGCCACGCCAGGTCCCACAGTTGATCCCGGTAGGCGATCGAGTTGGTCCTGGCGAGCGTAACGCCGGTCCACTCGGCGCGCAATTGTTCCAGTTGCGCCCCGTCGCCGAGCACAGCCCGGGCGAACTGAAGCTCATTGGTGAGTTGGAGCGGCGCGCCTGACTTGACGAAGTTGCTAACCCGGTCCCCGGCGTTCTGATAGACTTCCCCGAGAAACTGCCGCACCTGCGAGTTGCTGGTTTTTAGGTGGGCGCCGTACCAGACCGAACGCGGGTCGCGCCATTCGCCGACGTAGTTCCAGGTCTTGGCGCCCCACACGGCGGCGAGGACCGCCACCAAGGTCCAGGGGAGCCACCAAAGGCTAAGCAGCATCCAACCTCCTGACCCGTGAACGCTGGGTGAGCGTGCTGATTTCCCCTCACCCGGCCTAGAGGGCACCCTCTCCCCCTCCGACTCGCCGCGCTGTCGCGCCGTCGCAGCGGGGGGGAGAGGGACGGGGTGAGGGGGCGCATGCCAATTCCTCGGCTCACGCTAATCCACTGTGGCGGGCCACCGGTGCGGAGCCTTTCTTCCAGACTCGCGGCCAGGTCTGCCAGGAACAGGCACACCCCGACCGAGGGCAGAAACAGGTAGCGGTCTGTGATCGGGACCAGGAAGGCCAGCAGCATCGGCGGCACCATCTGAATGAGCACCCAGTAACAGAGCGAGGTGCGGACGGGCTGTCGCGCCCGCTGTAGCAGCAGAGGCAGAGCCCACACCAGCACCGCGGCGACGATCAGCGCGAGCCGGGCAGTCTGACTCCAGGCCGCCGGGCTGGGCGCGGGGCGATACAGGACGTACTGGCCCAAGCCGGTGAGCAGCCACAGGTTGGTGAACTGCGTCGCCGCCAGCACAAAAGGGTTCAGCGCCTGGTTGGTGCTGGGCTGGGCGTGCCAGGTCATCCAGCCAAAGAACAGAGTGATGAGCCCATAGGGAACCTTGTCGGCGAGCATCTGCCAGTTCCGGCGCTTCTCGACGAGGAGGTCCCACAGTAGCATCACGGCCGGGAGCAGCAGGACGGATTGCTTGCCGGCGCTGGCCAGCAGAAACGCGAGCAGGCTGGACGCATACCACCAACCGCAACGCCGGAACCGCCGCCGATACCGGAGATAGGCAGCCATTGCCAGCACGGCGAAGCCGGTGGCAACCAGGTCTTTGCGGCTGGAAACCCAGGCGACCACTTCGACGTGGGCCGGGTGCAGGAGGAACAAGGTGGCGGCGGCAGCGGCGGGGAGAACTCGTGGGCGCAGGGTGAAGGCCAGCAGATAAGCCATGCACACCACAAATCCATGCCACAGCACGTTCGAGAGATGGGTCGCGGCGGCGTTCTTGCCCTTCGCCACCGCAACGTCCAGAGCGTAGCTGAGCAGGTTGAGCGGCGCGTAGTTGGCAGAATACGGCGTGGTGAGGATGTGCTTCAGGTTGGCGGCGCTGAAGCTCTCGATGTAAGGATTGTTCTGGACGTAGTCGGGGTCATCCACTGAGAGGAAGCCGAGGCCGAACGTACCGTGATACAGGGCCAGGTTAGCCAACAGCAACCCGAGGACCACGAGGCCGTGCGTCCACCAGCGGGTTGGTTTCCCGCACGGCGCCAAAGCGTCGGCGGGAATGGCCTGCTCCACCGTGGCGGGTATCCTGGGTCGCTTGGGCTTCATCGTTCCGGCACGAATGATGATGCTTCCATACCGGCACAGGGCGGCAAGGGCAATCCGCAAAAGTGGGCTGTTCCCACCCGATTCTCCACGCTTGCTAGCGGCAGGGATGCGGCTTGTGAAAAGCTCGCGGATGGCTTCCTTAACCGTCGGCGGCGCGGGTTGAAGCGAGCTCGAGGCTTATGGCGGATGGAGAGTCGGTTGTTGAGGGCGAATCCTGTTTCCGTTCGATCATACCAGCAGGATGGAATCTCAGCAGGAGGGGTAGCAAATCATGGCGCTTGGCTCCATCGCCGCGCTTGATAACCTCCGCGCCAGAATGCGCGAGACCAGAAACCAATCGTCCCTCACCCGCGTAGCGTCACAAGCAGATTCCTGCTATCAGTGGAAAGCCCGGATGAGGTTCTCCATCACCCTGGTAGTATTCTTTCTCGTCATAGGTTTCGGTGTTGCCGCGACCGCGGAGATGGTGCCGTACAACAAGCAGTGGAACGTGAAGCTGCAGAGCCTGCCGCCGAGCCAGGTGCTCACAAAGTTCGACCTGGATCGGCCAGGTCTAGAGGCAGTGAAGGCGGCTTTCGTTAAGGGGGATCAGCCCCGTGCGCTGGCCGAGCTACTGCGTTATTACCGCGGCAAGTACCCGCCGCCACCCGCCGAGCACGGAACCGCGCAGCCGACGTTCGAGACCGCCGACCGCATTTGCCGTCACGTCTTTCAGTGGGGACCCTACAAGCCGGCGGACTACGGGACCAACATGGACTGGACCATCAACCCGGCCGATGACATCGAGTGGGTGGCGGCCATCTATCGTTTCTACTGGGCGGACGACCTGGCCAAGGCCTACGCGGCCACCCGCGACGACAAGTATGCCCGGGCCTTCGTGGAGTTGACGACCGACTGGATCGCCAAGCATCCGCTGGACGACTGGACGCGGACCCACCCAACGCTCGTCCACTGGAAAGGCTTCGCCTGGCTCGATCTCCAGACCGGTATCCGGGCAACCAAGGCCGTCTCCGCGTTCAAGGCCATGCTTCACTCGGACGCCGTCACGCCGGAGTTCCTGGCGATCTTCCTGGCCAGCCTGTACGACCACCAGCACAAGACCGAGATGATCCCCATGGGGGTAGTGCACAATAAGGCGATTTTCGAGCAGCGTGGCGTGCTTGACATCTGTCACGCGGTTCCGGAGTTCTCGGAGACTCCGCGCTGGGCGAAGCTGGCCATCGAGCGGACGCGGGAGAACCTGTTGGCCCAGACCACACCGGAGGGGGTGCAGCGGGAATGGTGCGGCAGCTATCACTTGGCCGTCTTGAGGGATTCCATCGATATCATAGAGAAGGCTTCGCAGTTGGGTGTGGTGGTCCCGGAAGATCTTCGCCGGCGCGTGCGCGGGATGTGCGACTACGTGTTTGCCGTCGCGACGCCGGACCTGGGCTTTCCGATGTTTGGGGACACGGGGCGGCCCATACCAAAGGATGGGAGTAAGCCGCAGTTGTACGATCCGCTGCTCCAGTACAGCGAGCTGTGGAACGATCCGAAATACGCGGCCCGGGCGAAGCAGGACGTGGCCGCGCTGCCGAAACAGACGAGCTACGCCTTCGAAACCGCCGGGGTGTACGTGATGCGGTCGCAATGGGGCCCCGAGGGCGCCTACCTGGCCTTGCACTGCCCGCCACCGGGGATCAGCGGACACGACCAACCGGACAACGGCACCTTCGAACTCTACGCCTACGGCCGCTGGCTGATGACCGACAGCGGTTACTACACCTACGGCCACGACAGGGTGGCCCGGGCTTGGCATCGGCAGACGCGGGTACACCAGACGTTGACTCTGGACGGCAAGGATTCGAAAACCGACGGGCGGCTGCGACTGTGGCAGTCCTCACCGGAGTTGGAGGCGCTGGTCGTGGAAAACCTTTCGTACGCCGGGCTCTTGCATCGTCGGACGGTTTGGTTTGTGGACAAGAAGTTCTACGTGATTCTGGACGAGGCGATCGGCGAGGCCCCCGGCGAGTTGTGCCTGCATTGGACTCCGGCACCCGGAACGGGTCGAATAAGTTCCGACCGCACCTCGTTTACGACGCAGTTTCCAGATGCCAATGTCCTGATTCATAACGCTGGTCCGCAACCTGCGAAAATCGAAGAGGAGGATGGATGGTTCGCCTGGGACTACGGCCAACGCGTGCCGCGGAAGATGCTGAGCGTCAAGCATCCCGACGCCGCTCCGGCGGCGTTCCTGACGGTCGTCGTGCCTTACCGTGGGACGACTTCGCCCGAGGTCGAAGCCTCTTTGGTCGGCAACACCGCGGTCGGCAGCAATGAGGTTCAGGTCTCGGTCCGCGCCTTCGGCAAATCATGGCGCATCGGTCGAAGTCTGGACAACCGGGCCGCATGGTCCGAGACCGTTGCGAATGATCGCGTCGCCCCCGCGACGGATCCGGCGGCCAACCCGTCAGGTGCCGGCCAGGTCCCCTCGGCAAGCTCAGGGCCTGACCAGGTCCAAAACCATCAAGCCGCGGCGGACTTCGGGCGTGCGATTACCTTGGGCTCGGCCAGCCATGAGGATGAGTTTCCGGCCATCGGAAGCGACGCTGGTGGAAACCTCTGGGTGTGCTGGGTCGCGTTCGACGGGCAGGCGGACGCGGTGCTCGCGGCGAAGGTCGTTGGCCAGACATCATCGCTGCCGGTCGTGCTGAGCGAGGCGTCGGGCGACCATTGGCGTCCGGCCATGTGCAAGGACGGCAAAGGACGCCTCTGGGCCACATGGGCAACGGGCGATCAAGGCAAGTGGGACGTCTGGGGGAAGTTCCTGGCGAACGGCAAGTGGTCGGATGCGATTCGCCTGACGAGCGGGGAGGGTAACGACTTCGGTCAGAAGCTGGCGGTGGACAAGGCCGGCACGCTTTGGATGACCTGGCAGTCAGCGGTCAACGGCAACTACGAGGTGCTGCTCGCCGCCATCACGCCCAACGGGCCGGGCGAACCGCTCAACGTCTCACGGCACCCGGCGAGCGATTGGGAGCCGGCGATCGCCGCGGCGAAAGACGGTCGGGTCTTCGTGGCTTGGGACAGTTACCGCAGTGGCAGTTACGACATCCTGGTCGCGGAGTTGAAGAATGGACGACTGTCCGAGCCGATCGGCATTGCCACGTCGCCGGCTTATGAAGCGCACGCGGCGCTGGCGGTCGATCACCAGGACCGGCTCTGGATCGCCTGGGACAACGGCGGCGTTCGCTGGGGAGAAGACAATGAAGAGGGCCGCAAGCTGCACAGCCAGCGATCAGTGGAGATTCGCTGCCTGGCTCACGGTGAATTGGCCGAACCTGCCGAGCCGTTGTCAGTTGCTCTTAGCGGGCCGTTGGCCAAGTTCTGCGAGTTGCCGGAACTGAGCGTTGATGGCAGCGGCAAGCTGTGGCTGTTCGTTCGGCACCTGACCGATTTGACGCCGAAGATAATGCGAGCGGGGGGACGCCCTTCTCAGGACAGGGGTATCTGGAACCCGTACGCCCTCTGCTTTGACGGCAACCGTTGGTCGCAACCCCAGGAGCTTCCCGACAGCAGCGGCCGGAACGACATGCGCGTCTGCACTTGCCTGGACCGTGACGGCCGGGCGTGGGCCGCCTGGGCGGACGACGGACGCACTAAGGCTCGGCCCCAGGAGCCCCAAAACCACAATGTCCACGCAGCGCCGCTCTCCGTGCCCGGTTCGGCCAAAGTCGTCCTGGAAACCCGAACCGTGGGACAGGCTCCGCCCGCTCCCCGGGGGCAGGAGCAGTCCGGGAGTGCTTCTGCACGTCACAAGCTAACCGTCGGCGGACGGGAATACCTGTTGGCGTATGGAGACACCCACCGTCATACCGACCTCTCCCAATGCGGCATGAACCGCGACGGCTCGTTGATGGACACCTACCGATACGCCATGGACGTGGCCCAACTGGATTTCCTGGCCATCTCGGACCACGACCAGGATCTTCTCAAGCATCGCGCCGGCCACGCGAAGAGCCCGCTGCAGCAGTACGGCTGGTGGCGATCCGAGAAGTACTGCGACCTCTTCCATATCGAGCACAAGTTCATACCGCTTTACGCGTATGAGCATGGCGGCTCGTTCGCCCAACGCGGCGGGCACAAGAATGTGCTTTATCTCGAAAGAGGCCAACCCTGCTACGAGGAGCATTCGCCGGAGGCTCTCTTCAAGGTCCTTGCAGGCAAGAATGCCATCGCCATTCCGCACCAACTCGCCGACGGACCGTCAGCCGTGGATTGGAGCAAATGGAATCCCGAATTTGAGAGAGTCGCCGAAGTGTTCCAGGCCCGGGGCTCCTATGAATACAAGGGGTCTTTGCCGCTGGTCGGCGTCTCCCGCGATGGCTACTACTATCGGGACGCCCTGGCGATGGGGATACACATTGGTGCCATCGCCAGCTCCGATCACGGTTTGGTGCACAGCGCGTACGCAGGAGTGTACTGCAGCGAGCTATCTCGCGCGGGGGTGATGGAAGGCCTGAAGAGCCGCAGGACATTCGGCTCGATGGACCGGATGGTCATCGAGTTTCGGCTCGGCGACCGGCTGCTCGGCGAGGAGGTGGATATCAAAGCTTCTCCCGCGTTCAATGTGCTGGTCGAATCGCCCAAGCTGCTCCGAAAGATCCAGATCGTCAAGAACGGCGCCGTGGTCCACACGGTCAATCCTGACACCCTCACCCGCCGCTTCGATTATGTGGACCGGGATATCCAATCGGGCCAGAAGGCATGGTATTACGTCCGCTGCGAGCAGGACGACGACCGATACGGCTGGTCATCGCCGATCTGGGTCGAGTGGAAGCTAAGTGGCGCGAAGTGATAGCCGAGCGGTGCGGCAGTCCCAGGCCGCATAGTTCTCTTTCCGGCCGCGTGCGGCCAAGCCGGAAGTAATTCACGGCACCACGGCGCGGTAGAACGTCCTCGGGCGGAGTGGTGCGTTAACGTCACTGACTGGCAACAATCCAGTCGTATTTGTGAATGTCTGCAAGGGCAGCCAGTGGAGAAAGTTGGTGGAGAATTCAACGCGCACAATCAGACCGGTGGCGCCGGTGATTTGAGCGCGAAAGACACCGTTGGTCATGATTGGCGGCCCGGTGAACCTGGGTGGTGTGCTGTTGTCGAGGATGTTTACCAAACAAGTCACGCGGTCGCCCAGCCATGCGCCCCCGGAGGCCGAAATGAGTTCGAGCAGGAATTGCCGGGTTGGTTCGATGTGGCCGTCGTTGAGGATGGGCACGGTAATGTTCGCAGTGGTGACCCCGGACCCCAGGGAGATGATGCCGGAAGTGGGGACGTAGTTGGTGGTCCCGGCTGTCTTGCTGTAAGTCATGTAGCTGACCTTGACCGGCAAGGTGCTGAGGCCCGACCGAAGGATCGGCACAGTTACCGTGCCGCCGTTCTTATCCACATTGGTCACGGCAACGCTCCACTGAATCATGCCACCGCCATTGGCTGGCCATGAGCTGATGGTGGACGAGGCGTTGAGGATGGCGGTGTGGGCTTCATCACTGTCGTTTCCACCCGTGCGGGCATTGAAGAGCGCGGCGAATTCCACCCCGTTCGTGCTGGCGGAATCCTGGGTGACGTTCTGGTGGATGATGGTGGTGGTCGCCGGCAGACTCCCGTAAAAGACATAAGTCCAGCCGTAGGAACTGCCCGGGACGCGATGGTCACCCCCCACCCAGTAGTTGAGCATATAGCGGCACAGACCCAGGGCCGAGGCGCTCAGTCCACCGAAAGCATCGAACGATTCATAATAACCGCCGCCATCGGCCCACCTGACAAACAGGTTGGTAGGATAATCAACCGCCGAGCGGTAGAGTGAAGGCGAATCCGCATACCAGGTTTCCCATGGGTCGAGATCCCGGGGCCGGCTGCGCGACTGGATGATATCCGTGACCCCGAAAGGCCTAAGCAAGTCCTGTTGGAGATAGTTGATGTAAGACTTGCCGGACGCCTTCTCGATGATGCGGCCGAGGATTTGGTAACCGAAATTCGAGTAGGCGGAGCTGCTGCCAGGGGCGAAGTCGAGGGGTTTGGAGAACATCCAGCTAATGACATTGCTGGCCGCGGCCGGGTAGCTCAATCCCATGTCGGTTGAGATTTGAATGGTGCTGAACACGGCGTCGCCAACGGGCGATATGTCCCTGTTCCAGCCTCCCTGGTGGTCGAGGAGATGTTGAACGGTGATATTCGTGATGCGAGTGTCGCCTAGAACCCCACCCCAGGGCTGAATCCCGAGGTAGGAGTAGATCCTGGTGCTGGTGCTGAGCGCTCCGGCGTTGACGAGTTTCCTGATGGCGGAGCCGGTAATAGGCTTTGAGACACTGGCGAGGCGGAAGAGGTTATCAGGATGGGTGGGAATGGTCAGATTCGCGTCACGCCAGCCATAGCCCTGGCGGAAGACAAGCTTGCTGTCCTTCATCAGGGCAAGGGTACCGGTTTTGAAACCATGACCAGCCATGTAATTAGTCATGGCTTGTTCGAGGGGGAGCAGTTCGGGCACGACGGGTCCGCCAGCCTCGGTGGGGTTGGTTCCCAGAACCATTGCTGCGGTCAGGAGGATCGCGGGATGAACGGTGGCTAGAAAGCGCTCTTTCATATCCTGAGGAGGCCGGTTCATTTATTTATGCCGCTTGCCTTCTAGCTTCTGCCGGACTTGCATGGGTCAGTCATAACAAAACCCGCACGATAATGCGACGACACTACACGAGGCGCACGCGCATTTCCACACCAGCAAGCGACCACATTGGCCCGGAGCGCCGCAACTGGCGGGTGACTCACCTTGCCAGAATTAACTCGCGCCGCGGCCGAGCTAACCGGTAAACAAAAACCCATGCAGAAGCCATTGCTGAGTCTCCCGATACTCGTCGCCATCGGTCTCGTCGTGCTGTGCGGCTCTGATTGCGCGGCGGAGCCGGGTCTGCCGAACGGTTTTACCCGGTTGAAGCAATTGCCGACGCCGAAGATTGTGGCGAGCGCAGAGGCTTATCCGGGCGGAAGCTATAACGTCGGCAATATCAGCGACGGCAAAACCCTGACGGAGTATTCCTCGAACGCCAAGGGCACCAACACCTTCATCGAGTTCGACCTGGGTGCGCCGACCAGCGTGGCTGCCTTCCGCCACGTTGACCGGAATGACCCGGCGACCATCGCGTCCTCCGAACTGACCTTCCTGGACGCCGCCGGCGGCGCAGTCAGCAGGGTGCCGGTCAAGCATGTGAACCAGCGCGGCGGTGTGACCTTCCTGACGCTGCCCTCGCCGGTGACCGCCCGGCGGGTGCGCTGGCAGGTCACCGGGTTGGGCGCGAGCTACGGCACCGTGGGCGGGGCGGAGATCGCCTTCTTCACCGGCGGGGAGACGGAATCGTTCCCCCGCGGCATCACGATCGAGAGCCGGGCGCCGCAGTTGCTGGAGCGGGCGGGCGCCGCACTGCGCAGGCCACTGAAGATCACGGTCAATTATCCGTATGCCGAACCGGTGGACGGGGTGGTCCGGATCGCGGGAGCGGAGGGTAAGGGGGTCCCTTTGAAGTTCGGCAGCCAGAGCTTCGATCTCTCGGTTCCCGCGGTGGAAACCGAGAAAGCGGTGAAGGTCGAAGTTGAGGCAGGCGGCCTGACCGTGGCCAGCCGTGAGGTGACGCTCAAGCCAGTCCGCGAGTTGCAGATTTTCATCCTGCCGCACTCGCACAACGACATCGGTTACACCGAGCTACAGGCCGACGTGGAGAAGAAACAGAACAGCAACATCGAAACGGGGCTGCGGCTCGCCAAGGCCACCGCCAATTACCCGGAAGGCGCGCAGTTCAAGTGGAATGTCGAGGTGCTCTGGTGCGTGGACAATTATTTGCGTAAGGCAACGCCGGAGAAGCGCAGAGCGTTCTTGGCGGCGGTCAAGTCGGGCCAGGTCGGGCTGGACGCGTTTTACTGCAACATCCTGGCGGGCCTTTGCCGGCCGGAGGAGCTGCTGCGCCTGATGAGCTACGCGACCCGGCTGTCGGCGGAGTGCGGCGTGCCGATCGAGTCGGCGATGATCAGCGACGTGCCGGGCTACACCTGGAGTCTCGTGCCGGCGATGGCGCAGGGCGGGGTGAAGTACTTCTCGTTCGCGCCGAACTATTTCGACCGGATGGGCGGCACGATGAAGGAATGGCAGAACAGGCCCTTCTGGTGGAAGGGGCCGCCGATGGCAAGAGCCGGGTGCTGTGCTGGTGCCCGTCGCGCGGCTACGCGCTGGGCCATCTCATCGGCGACGGCGAGGCGCTGGCGCGGTTCATCCCGGACTACCTGGTCGAGCTGGAGACCAATGGCTATCCCTACGACATCACCCATCTGCGCTGGAACGTGCATGGCGACAACGGCTCGCCGGACGAGAAGGTCGCCGATGTTGTGCGCGATTGGAACGCCCGCTACGCCTGGCCGCGGTTGACCATCAGCACCACCGCCGCGGCGTTCCGCGAGTTCGAGCGGCGTTACGGGGACAAGTTGCCCGAGTACAGCGGTGACTACACGCCCTATTGGGAAGACGGCGCGGCGTCATCGGCATTGGAGACGGCGCTGAACCGCGCCGCCGCCGAGCGCCTCGTGCAAGCCGAGACGTTGTGGGCTATCCGCAACCCAGGGCCGTTCCCAGCGGCCGCCTTCCAAGAAGCCTGGCGCAACGTGCTGCTCTACAGCGAACACACCTGGGGCGCACACAACAGCATCAGCGAGCCGGACCTGCCCTTCGTGCGCGACCAGTGGAAGGTGAAACAGGCCTTTGCGCTCGACGCGGACAGACAGTCGCAGCAGTTGCTTGGCGAGTCCCTCGGCGGAGTGCGCTCGTTCCCGGGCGCAGCAACCCCCGAACGAGCGAAGTCACCCGACCTTGCCCAAGCTCTTCGACCCTCCAACAATGCTGCGCTCGGGGACGGGCGCACTCCGGCTGACAGCGCGATCGATGTCTTCAACACCTCTTCCTGGGAGCGCAACGGCTTGGTGACGTTGAGCGGGACGCAGTCCGCCGCCGGGGACCGAGTCATTGGTGTCAAGGGCAAGCTCGTGCCGTCACAGCGGCTGGCGAACGGCGAGCTGGTTTTCCTGGCGCGCGACGTGCCCGCGATGTCGGCAAAGCGGTTCCGGGTTGAAGCCGGTGCGGCCCCGTCGCGTGGTTCAGTAAAGGCGGAGGCCAACACGCTGTCGCACCCGGCGTTCACGGTAAAGATTGACGAACACACAGGTGCCATCGTGAGCCTGTTCAGCCAGTTGCTGAACCGCGAGCTGGTAGATGCCAAGGCCGCTACTGCCCTAAACGATTACTTCTACCTGCCTGGGTCGGACCTGAAGGGCTTGCAGCGCAACGGCCCGCCACGCATCAGCGTCAAAGAGCAAGGCCCGCTGGTGGCGTCGCTGCTCATCGAATCCGACGCGCCCGGCTGCAAGCGCCTGTTGCGCGAAGTGCGCGTCGTGGACGGCCTGGACTGCGTGGAGATCGTCAACGTCGTGGACAAGCTGCCGGTGCGGGCCAAGGAAGGCGTCCACTTCGGCTTCGGCTTCAACGTGCCGGAGGGCACGGTGCGGATGGACGTGGGCTGGGCGGCGGTGCGGCCGGAGCTGGACCAGATACCGGCGGCGTGCAAGAACTGGTTCAGCGTCCAGCGGTGGGTGGACATTTCGAACGACCGATATGGCGTGACATGGTCGCCGGTGGATGCGCCCCTGGTGGAGGTCGGCGGCATCACGGCTAATCTCATCGGTTCGCAGACCAACCCCGAGGTTTGGATTCAGCACTTGCAACCGTCGCAGACGATCTACTCCTGGGTGATGAACAACCACTGGCACACGAACTACCGCGCCGAGCAGGAAGGCCCGACCGTGTTCCGCTTTGCCATCCGCCCGCACAAGGGCTTTGCGGCGGACAAGGCAGCGAAGTTCGGGATTGCCTGCTCACAGCCGCTGATCGTGGCCCCGGCATCGGGTCCGGCGCCCGCGAAGCCGCGCTTCGCGTTGTCGTCGGATAAGGTGGTGGTAACAGCCTTCAAGCCCAGCGACGACGGCAAGGCGTGGATTGTGCGGCTATTCGGGGCGTCCGGGCACACCGAGAAAGTTAAGCTCGCCTGGGCCAACCCCACGCCTCAGCAGGTGTGGCTGAGCGACACGAGCGAGAAGGCGCGAGATAAGGCCGGCCCTGCCATCAAGGTGCCCGGCTGGGGCATTGTCACGCTGCGAGCGGAATAGGCGGCGGAAATCAGAACGTCCAGAGGGAGGGGGTAAGGGTGCCGCCACCGTGAACTACCCAGCCGGGCCAGCACCTGAACCTACGGTCCGACTTGCACGCGGTAGAAGCGCTGGGGGCTGGACGCGGCGTTGGGGTCCAGAATGGTGACGGGTCCGCCCAGCCCTTGAATGCCAAAACCGAATACCAATTCTTTAAGTCGGTCGAGATCTGCGCAGTATACTCCGCACCGGGGTTGGTGTTGAAGGTGAATTGAAACTGGCCGCTGCCATCCCACCCAAGCGCGGTCAGGGTCGGCGGGACTACCACTCGGAAAACAATGCCACCGCCGCTAGGTCCGCCATACGAGGTCGTTCCGTAGAGATTGCCGTCACTGCCCAACACCAATCGATTTGGGGATGCGCCATTGGTCCTATTGAAGGAGACCAGCGTGGTCAATACCCCGTTGGTGGTGACTTGAAACACCGTTCCATAGTCTCTGCTGCCGCCAGCATCGGTCGTTCCGAAGAAAATCCCGTCATTGCCCGACGCTAGGCCGGCAGTTAGATACGCGCCATTGGTGTTGTTGAACGAGACCAGCGTGGTCAATACTCCGTTGGTAGTGACCTGGAACACTGTCCCATAGTCGCTAATGCCGCCCCGGTAGGTCGTGCCGTAAAAACTTCCGTTCGGCCCTTGGATCAAGCCGCCATATGGGTACGCGCCGTTGGTGTCGTTGAACGAAAGCAGTGAGGTCAACACCCCATTGGGGGCAACTTGAAACACCGTTCCATAATCGCTGCTTCCGCCCTCACTGGTCGTGCCGTAGAAATTACCATCAATGCCTTGTGCCAATCCGCCATACGGATACGCGCCGTTGGTATTGTTGAAAGAGAGTAACGTGGTCAACACTCCATTAGTGGTGACCTGAAACACCGTGCCCCAGTTATTACTGCCACCCCGGTAGGTCGTGCCGTACAGGGTGCCGCGTGTGGCTTGAACCAACCCGCCACACGGGCAGCTGCCGTTGGCACTGTTGAACGAGACTAGCAAGGTCAACACCCCATTGGCGGTGACCTGAAACACTGTCCCACAATCGCTGCTGCCGCCCTCACTGGTGGTGCCGTAGAAATTGCCGTCAGTGCCTTGGGCTAATCCGCTAAGCGGATTCGCACCATTGACGCCGGCCAAGGAGACCAGGGTGGTTACCACTCCGCTGGTGGTGACCTGAAACACCGTTCCGGCGCCACTGCCTCCACCCTCACTGGTGGTTCCGTAGAAATTGCCGTCACTGCCCCACAGCAGCTCGGCGGCAGGATTCGCGCCAATGGGCTGGTAGGTGAACGAGAGGATTGAGGTTAACGCCCCGTTGGTAGTGACTTGGAACACCGTGCCCTTGTTATTGCCGCCACCAAGCTTGGTCGTGCCATACAAATTGCCGCCACTGTCCTGCACCAAGCTGGCGAACGGATACGCGCCATTGGTAACGCTGAACGACACGAGTGTTGTCAACACCCCGTTGGTGGTGACCTGAAACACCGTTCCACAGTTGCTGCTGCCCCCGGCATACGTCGTTCCGTAGAAATTGCCGTCACTGTCCAACACCAGCCCGGCATACGGAGAGGCGCCATTGGTGAGGTTGAAGGAAACCAGCGACGTCAATACCCCATTGGTGGTGACTCTGAAGACGGTCCCGCGATTCCGGAGGCCCCCTCCCTTGGTCGTCCGGTAGAAACTCCCGTCGTGGCCCAAGACTAGGCCGGCGCAAGGGTAATCACCATTGGCCCTCGATTGAGGGAACGACACCAAAGAGGTCGGTACCCCATTGGTCGTAACCCTAAACACTGTCCCTTCGCCACGAATCCCAGGGTAACCAGGGAAGTAGGTGCTACCGCCATAGGCGGTCGTGCCGTAGAGATTGCCGTCACGACCAAACACCAGGGCGGCATGCGGAGCTATGCCATTGGTCTTGTTGAACGACACGAGCAAGGTAAAAACCCCATTGGTGGTGACCTTGAACACGGTCCCTGCACCCCAGTAGTCCCACTCGTCCGAGGCGGGAGGGTAGGTGCGGGCGCCAAACATGGTCGTCCCGTACAAACAGCCGTCGCTGCCTAAAACCAGGCCCGCCCCGGGATTGGCGCCGTTGGTCTTGTTGAACGAGACCAGCGTCGTCAACATCCCATTTGTGGTGACTCGGAACACCGTTCCCAACTTGTTGCTGCCGCCAAACATGGTCGTGCCGTAGAAACAGCCGTCACCACCCAACAGCAGGCTGGCCCGGGGATTGGCGCCATTGGTGTTATTGAACGAGACCAGCGTGGTCAACACCCCGCTGGTGTTGATCTTGAATACTGTCCCCCAATCGCTGGTACCGCCCAACTCGGTCGTGCCGTAGAAACTGCCGTTCCCGTATTGGACTAAGCTCGCGCCGGGGCATGCTGGTGCCACTTGAAACCCAGAAAGCACCTCCGCCTCCAAGGCCGACGCGGAGTCGGTGACGAGGAGCAACACACTGGCAGCGAGTATCCTGAAGTTGAAGCTGGGAAGGATACAGCGAGGCCTCGGACGCCACAGAACCGGCAGGCGCTGGCCGACCAAGCGATGAACATTCAGCCTCATACAACCAAGGCCAGTGGACTAAGAGTGCATGGCGAAGTCAACAGGCAACTGGCAGGCAACTTGCAGCCTTGCAGCCGCTGCACGCCTCGGGGGGAGTCGAGAATAGCATCGCAGCCGCATTCTTGATTCAGGCCCCGGGCAAGGCTGCGCTGCGGTTGGTGGACGGCGGTGGTTAAGATTTGCCGGGCGGCCTGGAAAAGGGCAGGTTGGGGTAAGTCAGGGGCGCCAAATTTGATTACCCGGCGCCCGGGCGAGCCACAAACAGAAAGAGTTACTATGGCCCAGGCAATCATGGACCCCGAACAGGTGCGGCGCTTCGCCGAGGAGCTCAAGCGATTCAACACCGACCTGAAGGACAAGATTGTGTCGTTGCAGGCGCGCTTTGCGGCGCTGGGCGACACGTGGCAGGACCAGGAGCACGTCAAATTCGCGGAGGAATTCAAGCAGACGATGAAGGCGCTGAGAAAGTTCGTCGAGGTCTCCAACCAGCACACGCCGTATCTGCTGAGAAAGGCCCAGCGGATCGAGGAGTACCTGAACCAACGCTAGGAGCATGCCGGACCGCGCCCATGTCACGTCCGTTGATGCGCTGGAGTCGTTCCGGGCCAGCCTGATTGTTTATCTGGGCAAGGCGCGCTCGACGCTGGAGGAGGTCAGCGCCGATGTGCAGCGGATGCGGGATTGGCTGGAAAACGAGCAACGGACGTATTGGGAGCACGAGCTGCGCCGGCGGAGCCGGGATTTGCAGGAGGCCCAGCAGGCGCTGTTCAGCTCGCGGCTCTCCCAACTGCGCGAGGCGAGCGCCGCGGAACAAATGGCGGTGCAGCGGGCCAAGCGGGCGCTGGACGAAGCCGACGCCAAACTGCGAGTCGTAAAACAGTGGAACCGGGTGTTCGACAACCGGGTGGACCCGCTGGTCAAACAGATGGAGAAGCTGCACACGGTGCTGGCCCATGACATGGTCCAGGCAGTCGCTTTCCTGGCGCAAGCTATCACGACTCTCCACGCGTATGCGGGCATTCTTCCGCCCTCCGCCACCGGCACGGCCCCGGCAGGCGGCAGCGGCGTGGAGCCGGAGGGCCGACCATGAGCGTGAAGGGAAGCAGCGCGAGGATGGCGGGCCTGACCAAGGAATTGCGGGCCCAGTGGCAGGATACGAAAAGTTACTGGAAGGACGCCAAGAGCCAGGAGTTCGAGCACCGGTACATGGAAGAACTCTTGGCCAGCGTGGACCGGGCCGTTACAGTGATCGAACAACTGGACAAGCTCATAACCAAGATCAGGACGGACTGTGAGTAGCAACCCGGGAGTCGGCAAGACACTCGACCTGCTGGACCGCCTGCGCGGCACGGTTCGGGAGTTCGCGGCCCGGGCGGAAAAGCTCAACGCGGAATTCCACGCGCGGACGGGCAAGGAGCAGCGGCTACGCGATGCCGCGGCGCAACGGGAGGCGATGGAGCTGGCGGTGGCTATCGGCGAAGCCGAGGTGGCCTTTGCGGCGGCCCAGGAAGGGGCCCACGCAAAACACGAAGCGCGCAAGGCCCGGATCGGCGAGGCCTACCAGGCCAGCAAGGAGAAGGCCCTGGCGGATATTGAAACCCGGGCCGGCACGCGGAAGTACGAACTCCAGAAGAAGATGCTCCAGGCCGAGCGCGATCGGGGCGCGGGCTTGACGAAGGCGGCGAGCGTGCTCGAGGATTACCGGGCCAATGCGGCGGCGGAGCAGGCCGCGCTGGCTTCGCTCGAAGCGACTGCGCTCCGCGCTTTCAAGGGTTACCGGAAGTTTGCGCGTCTGATGTCCGACGCTTACCAAAAGGCGACCGCGCCCGCCTCGTCGCTGGATGAGAACCAACTGCTGGCGGAACTGCGCGAGATGCTGGCCAAGACCCAGAGCGATTTAGAGCGCTTCCGGAAATTCTGGTTGCTGCAGGTGTTCAAATACCTTCCGGTTTGGGTGCTGATCGTGCTGGGTGAGGTCCCTTTAATCCTCTGGCAGTATGGTCTGAATTCGGCGGCGTATTGGAGAGCCGGTTTGTGCGCCGGCGGGAGCCTGGCCGTTGTGCTGGTGCTGCGTTACCTGGCCGCTAGCCGGGCCAGCCGGCTTGCCGGAACCATTGCCGGCGCGCTGGGCAGGGCGCGGCTGCTGCACGACACTGGCTTGGAGCGGGCAGAAGCGCATTACCAGCGGGAGATGGAGCGCATCAAGAACGAGTTCGAAAGCACGACCCGAACGGTGGATCAACAGTTGAAGCAAGCGCTCGCCGAGGCCGGTGGGCAGCGGGTGAGCTGCCGGATGGAGAGCGACGAGAAGGCGTCGCGGGCGTTGGCGAAGAACGACGAGTTGTACCAGGCGAAGCTGAAGGAGCTCGAACGGGAACGCCCCCGCAATGTGGACCAGCCGAGGCGAGCTGGCGAGACGCGCCGAAAGGCCGAAGTCGAGGCCAGCCAGAAGCGGGAGGCACAGCTTAACGCGGATTACCACGCCCAGTGGCAGCGGTTGGAGGCGGAGTGGAAGACGGCGATTCAGCCGATCTACGAGGGCATCAAGACCGCGAGCGAGAGAGCCGAGAAGCTGTTTCCTCTGTGGCAGCCGGGTGTCCTGGAGAGCTGGGTGCCGCCCACCGAGTTCGCGGCCGCCGCGAAGTTCGCACAGTTGGACGTCGAAGTGGAGAAGCTCGCGGAGACGACGATCAAGGACAAAGGGCTGGCGTTGCCGGGGCCGTCACGGTTCTCCGTGCCGCTTTGCCTGGCCTATCCGGAGCAGGGCTCGATCCTGTTCGAGACGGCAGACCGGGGGCACGACGAGGCCATCGGCACGCTCAACAACATCATTCTGCGGCTGCTGGCGACCGCGCCACCGGGGCGGCTGAATTTCACCATCCTTGATCCGGTAGGGCTGGGGCAGAACTTCGCCGGGATCATGCACCTGGCCGACCACGAGGAGCAGATCATCAACAGCCGCATCTGGACGCAGTCGGGCCAGATCGAGCAAAAGCTGGCCGACCTGAACGAGCACATGGAGAAGGTCATCCAGATGTATCTCCGCAACGAGTATGCCAGCATCGCGGAATACAACGAGCAGGCGGGCGTGATTGCCGAGAAATACTACTTCCTGGTCGTGGCGGATTTCCCGGTGAACTTCACGGAGACGGCCGCCAAGCGGCTGTTGAGCATCGCCGCCAGCGGGGCGCGTTGCGGGGTGTATATGCTGATGCATTGGGACCAGCGGCAACCGCTGCCGCCGGAGTTCATTCCCGATGAGTTGCGGGCGAGCTGCGTTTGCCTGAGCGGCAAAGGGAAGCCATTCCTGCTGGCCGGCAAAGCGATCCCGGGCACGAGCCTGGTTCTCGATGCGCCGCCGGCGCCGGAGTTCGCGATCGAGTTCGTCAACAAGGTGGGCCAAAGCAGCCGGGACTCCAGCCGCGTGGAAGTGCCGTTCGCGCACGTGGCGCCGGCGGAGGCGGAAGTTTGGACGGCGACCACGACGAGCGAGCTGCGCGTCCCCATCGGGCGCACGGGCGCGACCAAGTTCCAGTATCTGGCCATCGGCAGGGGGACCTGCCAGCACGCGCTGATCGCGGGCAAGACCGGTTCGGGGAAATCCACCCTGTTCCACGTGATCATCACCAACCTGGCGTTGTGGTGCAGGCCAGAGGAGGTCGAGTTTTACCTGGTGGACTTCAAGAAGGGCGTCGAGTTCAAGTGCTACGCGGCCCACCGGCTGCCTCATGCGCGGGTGGTGGCAATCGAGAGCGACCGGGAGTTCGGCCTGAGCGTCTTGCAGCGGGTGGATGATGAACTCAAACACCGCGGCGACCTGTTCCGCCAACTCGGCGTGCAGGACATCGCGGGCTACAAGCGGGCGGGCGGCGCCGAGCCAATCCCGCGGTCGCTGCTGATCATTGACGAGTTCCAGGAGTTCTTCGTCGAGGACGACCGGATTTCGCAGACGGCGTCGCTGCTGCTGGACCGGCTGGTGCGGCAAGGACGGGCCTTCGGCATCCACGTGCTGCTCGGGTCGCAGACCCTGGGCGGGGCCTACACCGTCGCCCGCACCACGCTCGGCCAGATGGTCATCCGCGTCGCCCTCCAATGCAACGAAGCGGACGCCTACCTGATCATGGATGAGAACAACCCGGCGCCGCGCCTGCTGTCGCGGCCCGGCGAAGGCATCTACAACGACATGGCCGGCATGATCGAGGGCAACAGCCCGTTCCAGGTGGTCTGGCTGCCCGACCAGGTGCGCGAGACGTATTTGGCGAAGGTCAGGGCCAAGGCCGACGAGGAAGAAGTCCGAAGTCCGAAGTCCGAAGTCCGAAGTGCGGGTTCCGGCTCTCAGTCGCGCTATCCGGGGCCGATTGTGTTCGAGGGGAATGCGCCGGCGGATGTGAGGGAGAATGCGCTCTTGCGCGGCTTGCTGGAGGCGCCATCGGTCCAGCGGGCGGCGGCGGGTCGCATTTGGCTGGGCGCGCCCAACTCGATCAAGGGGCCGACCGAGGTGGTGTTTCAGCGGCAAAGCGGGAATAACCTGCTGCTGGTGGGCCAGCGCGACGAAACGATGCTGGGCCTGCTGTCGGTTGGCCTCGTGTCACTGGCCGCCCAGTATCCGGTCGGCGCCGCGCGTTTCATTTTGTGCGATGGCACGGCGCCGGGCACCTCCCAGCGCGAGTACATCGAGCGCATGATCCAGGCCATTCCGCACTCGATCACGCTGGCCAAGGCGGGTGAGCTGGCGGAAATCATGCAGGACGTTGCGGCGGAGATGAAGCAGCGGGCCGAGGCGCCGGATGCCGAAGCGGCCCCGCCGGTCTTCCTGTTCATCCACGGCCTCCAGAAATACAGCAAGTTGCGCTATGAAGAGGATTTTGGCTTCGCAACCCCCGATGCCGACGCGCCGCCCAATCCTGCTCTCCTGCTGAACAACCTGATCTGTGAAGGGACGCGGCTCGGGTTCCATGTGGTCGCCACCTGCGACACGTGGAACAACGTGAACCGTTACCTCAGCCGCAAGGCGTTCAGCGAATTCGAGATGCGCGTGCTCTTCCAGATGAGCGCCAACGATTCGGCCAGCCTCATTGACAATCCCAAGGCCAGCATGCTCGGACTCCATCGCGCGCTGTTCTACAACGCACAGGAAGGCTACCTCGAGACGTTCCGCCCCTACGCACTGCCCGGCCGGGAATGGATCGAGCAGGCCGCCCGCAGCCTGGCGAGGTTGCTCAAGGGCGAGAGTCCTTCAGTGTAGGCTATACATGCAGAGGACAACCACAGATGAACCCAGATTCTCAGGGCCGAGCTTCGTGCTTCCTTCGCTTTGCTGTGGGCCATGGTCCGGTGAACGGATTCTCGCTGCGGAGAAGTGCGCCTCTGATTAGTTCTCATCTGGGTTTATCTATGTCCATTTGTGGTTGTACTAAATTGTTGCGGTTCAGCCCTTCCATACCAAGACACGCCGTCACCTGGCTGCTCCCGCTCGTGCTTGTCTTATGCCTCAGCCTTCTTCTGTGGTCAGCAGTTGCCGCCGCGGCTGAAACTCAGTCGCCTTATCGCTGGATTCAGGTTGCCGCCAAAGCGCCCTTTGCCCCGCGCGACGGCGCGGGCGCCTTCGTGTTCGACGGCAGGATGTGGCTGGCTGGTGGCTGGAACCCGCGTGACAAGCAAGCCTTCCCGCGCACGTGCAGCAACGACGTGTGGGAATCCGCCGACGGCGCGCACTGGTCGCTGGTCAAACCCAATACCTTTCTCGATGCCACGTTCGACCCTGCCGGTGACTGGGAAGGCCGGCACACGGCGGGCTATGTCGTCCATCGCGATAAGATGTGGATCATCGGCGGCGATCCCATTCAACGGCATTACCAGTCCGATGTCTGGAACTCGTCCGATGGGCGGACCTGGCATTACGTCAACAAAGACCACCCGGTCCCCTGGGGACCGCGCGTGCTCCAGTACACGGTGGCGTTCAAGGGCAAGCTGTGGATGCTCGGCGGCCAGACGCTCCCCCCGTTCGCGCCGCACGAGGAGATCTTCTATCGGGACATCTGGAACAGCAGCGACGGTGTCCACTGGCAGCAAGTCATTCCCAAGGAGCCTTACTGGTCGGCGCGCGGCATGATCGGCGGGAGCGTGGTCTTTCAGGGCCGGATGTGGATCCTGGGCGGCGGCACCTACGACACCCCCAAAGTCCCCAAGCGGGAGTTCTACAACGATGTCTGGAGCTCGCCCGACGGCGTTCACTGGACGCGCCAGATCGAGTCCGCTCCCTGGCACCCTCGCCAATACCACGACGTGGCCGTCTTCGACAACCGTATGTGGGTCTTGGAGGGCTATCATGAGAAAGGCGGCAACCGAAACGACGTCTGGTACTCCGCCGACGGTGTCGCCTGGTCTGAATTGCCCAACACCCCCTGGAAGCCACGTCATGCCGCCAGCGTGTTCGTCCATGACAACGGCCTGTGGATGGTCGCCGGCAACAATATGGAGGCGGATGTGTGGAAGCTGGTAAGGACCTCGCCGGAGAAGGGACGTTAGAGCCAATGTGTAGACTAAGCCGCACAATCGTAGGCATGTCTCGCCGAGAACGTGTGGAAGGCGCCAGCTCGGGAGGGCGAGCGTCCCCGCCAGCCCAGACTTCTCTGCCAGTATCTCCCAAAATTGCCGCAATCTGCGAGCATTTATCTCCCTCTCCTCCTCGGGAGGAGAGGGCCGGGGAGAGGAGGCTGTTGCCTTTCCACCTGCTATCGGTCACTCCCTATCCCGTTTGGTTGCGGCTCGCCCGCCCTGCGAGGGTATCCGGAGATCAGGGCTCGCGGGGACGCTCGCCCTCCCGAGCGCTGACGCCGTTGCTGTTGGCGTGCGCACTAGCGCCCACACATGCCGAGGCGGCGGCCCCCACCAGCCGCCCCATCAGCGCCGTCTTGCGCGAGCCGTTGCCGGCCGAGGAACTCAGCGTTTCCGAAGGCGCGGCAGAGTTCGTGGTTGCCGGGCCTACGTTCACCTACCGGGTTCAGAAGGCAACGGGCGCCATCAGCGCGGTCCGTGTAGTGCGCGAGGGAGCCGAGGTTATCACCACCACCGGCCTGGCTGACATCCAGCTTGATCGCTATCGGCTGGCCTCGGAGCTGAACTCCTCCAAGCTGACTTTGGAGAGCCAAGGGAAAGACAAGATCGTCCTCCGCGCCGAGGGTGTTCTTCGCGACCCGGCCAAACGCGGCCCGGAGGTGCGCTACAGCCTGCTCCACACGCTCTTCAACGACGGCGTCGCGGTCTCAACTGTGAAGCTCACGCCGCAAGCGGATTTGCCGGTGGAGCAAGCGCTTGGGTATCGGCTTTCCGCCAAAGGCCAGTTCGGTCATTACCTCCACAAGACCCGGGATGAGCACGGCGATGCCGCCGCCCGCGGCCGCCTGCCTGAACCCGGCAAGGCCCTCCGGCTGGCGACGCTGACATCCTGCCTGGAGGTTTTCAGCCCGGAGGCGGCGCTGGCAATCTTCACGGATGGCGGCGCGGTCCACCTAAGTCAGCCGAAGTTGGATACGGCTGTCGTGGAAGTCACCGGGAGAGAGGGCCGCCAGGCGCAGGTGTCCCTGGCGCAGTACCTCGTGCACGTCGGGCCCGGCGACAAGCCTTACGTGCTGAAAGCGGGTGAGCCATTCACGTTTAGGGTTGGCATCAGCGTCGCGCCGAATCGCCTGCCCCAGCCGCGGCTGCACGACCTGCGGATGTTTACCTGGATTGGCGATGAGGGGCATCCCTACCCGACGGACGAGGAAATCGCCAGCGTCGCCCAGATGGGGTTCACGCTCTTCCAAATGCACCGCCTGGGCACGCCGGGCGAGCCGCGTCCGCCGGCCGAGGAGTTCGAGCGCGTCCTCGACAAGGTCCACGAGCTGGGGATGCTGTTTCTGTGGGAGGAGAACGCTGACCTCCTGTATGCCAGCGCGCCGGGTGTGCAGGAACTGAAGGCCAGGAACCAGTGGCCACTCTGGGAGGGCTTCAACTATGGCGGCCGCTACCGTGCCAGCATGGACCCCTACTGCGATATGCTGGCCACCTGCCTGGCCTCGCCCAACGGACTGGTCGAATACCGCCTCGCCTGCATCACGCGCATGCTCGACCGGTTCCCCGTGGACGGGATCTACCTGGACGATAACCTGCCTTACCCCAATTGCACGCTTTGGCGCGAACACGGTCATCCGCGGCAAGTCTATGACTGCCTGATCGAGCTGCACGAGATGAACTGGCGTCGGCGCGAACTGATGCGCCGTCGCTGTCCGCACGTCGTTCTGGTCAGCCACAACAGCCGCGGCTTCATCCTGCCGACCGTCTGCGATTTCGACGCGCTGCTCTATGGCGAAGGCTACTCCTTCGGCTCGCTCGACGACTATTGGAACTACTACGGTTTCGCCCGGAGCATCCCGGCCCAGGGTATGATCTGGCCGGGTGACGACGAAGCTGCCCGGTGTCCGGCTTCGCTTGTCTATAACTACGACCTGCTCACCGGGGGCGGTCAATACACCCAAATTGACTGGCGCCTTTTCCCCAGGAAGTTCCCCTACGCCAAAGGTGTTACGGACCGTGAGGCGCTCTATACCCGCACCTACAACCTCGCCCAATACTATTTCGGATTGTATGAGTCGAAGCCCTCCTGCTTCGCCGACGCCGGCGGCCTGTTCACCACCACCACCCCGCTCACCTATGCGACCGTCTATCGCAACCAGGTGTGGGGCGACTGGCTCATTCCAATTGCCAATATGGATGCCAAAGCACAGAAAACCTCGCTCGTGTTTCCGTCGCCTCAGGCGCTGGGCCTCCTGCCAGAAGCGAACTATGTGCTCTTCGATGTCCTGCAGCGGCTCGCCAAAAACATCAAAGGAGACGCCCTGAACCAGGGTTTCAGCGATCTCTCCATCCCGGGCCAAAGTCTCCGGCTCTTCTGCCTTCGTCCGGCGCCGACGAACGCGTCCTTTCATCTCTGGGGTGGCAAGCGAATCTCAGAGGCCTGGGATGGAGCCGCCCGCAGGTTGACCCTGACTGTCCAGGGCCCGGCCGGCCTGCAGGACACGGTGTTTCTCTGGGCTGGGAACCACGCTCTCCAAGAAGTCGTAATAGCGGGAAAGCTCGCGCCGTTCTGCTTCGACCCAGCCCAGGGCTTGGCGCACGGCTTGGTAACTTTCACGGCTCAACCGCTGAGAATCGAGGTGCGGTGCTCGCCCGACGGAACCAATCGTCTGCCCGAAAAGCAGGTCAGCGCTGCTCTGCCAACGACCTCCGAAAAGCAGGCTCCCTGAAACGCCGTTCGCTGCATCACTCATCTCCTTTGAGGTTGACGCCCGGGCGCGGACTGGGGAGTGTACCCGTTAGTGGTGGGATATGAACAACACCATGAATCAACTCTGCACGTCCAGCGCAGCGCCAGGCAGCGAGTTCCTGTCAGTGGGTGAGAACTTCCCGGGCGATAGGCGATGCACCTGCTTGGGAGGGCGAGCGTCCCGGGTTTGGACTCCAATCGCGAGCTTGAGGCAGCCCTGGTGGTCATGCCGCGCATTCACTTTAATCGAGCTGTTGGTGGTCATTGCGATCATCGCCATTCTGGCCGCATTGCTGCTGCCGGCGCTGGTCTCAGCCAAGGAAAAAGCCCGGCGCGCCTCCTGCCAGAGCGGATTGAAGCAGCTTGGTCTGGCACTGATTATGTACGGCGGCGACAACCGGGACCGGGTGCCGACAGGTGTACGCGACGATGGGGGCGAGCACACGATCTGGATCGGCACCAACACCTTTAACGCGATCAAGCAGTATAGCGGCACCAACATGAGCACTTGCCCGAGTGTCGCGAGCACCTTCCAGTATTACCGCGACCCATACGGTTGGGTGATCGGCTACAGTTACAATGGCGGGCACAAGACGCCATGGTCGGGGACGCCCGCACCACAGTGGTCCTCGCCACAGAAATTCACCGACAACCCGATGTTGGTGCTGGCCTGTGATCTTAACCAGTGGTCCCCATCCGATCTCTGGGTCATAGCCCCGCACTGCAACGGTGGCGCCGCCCGGCAGGGCAACATGCCGTTCCTCTACGTCTCCACGCCGACCACCTCGGCGCAAGCCGGTGCGCGCGGCGGAAACGAGTTGTTCCTGGACGGATCGGTGCATTGGCGAAACATCAGGCAGATGACCAACTACGCTGCGTCCCCGTACGGGGGCGCTTATATGAATTCCTGGTAACTCTGCCCCCGGTGCCTCAGGGCGAGCGGAGGCGGGCAGAGCGTGCGGGGTAATTCTTTCGCTGGGAATCGCTGAAGTGACACGAGCCGCCGGTGAGGGTGTTGGTCCCTACTCCGGCAGCCGAAATCCAATATTGCTCCCCCACACGCCGCTTGCTACCGTCGCGCAACACTAAGCAGCGCAGAGACTTGGAACCCTTGACATGAGCACTACCAAACAGATCGAACAAACCTATCGCCTTGCCCGGGAACGCTATGCGGCGGCAGGCGTGGACACCGACAAAGCCCTCAAGCAGCTTGCCGGCATCCCCATTTCCATCCACTGCTGGCAAGGCGATGACGTCGGCGGCTTCGAGAACGCCGGGCAGGAGCTTGGGGGCGGGTTAGCCGTTACCGGCAACTACCCAGGCAAGGCGCGCACCCCGGCCGAACTGCGGGCGGATTTCGAAGAGGCCCTTTCGGTCATTCCTGGCCGCCACCGGTTCAACCTTCACGCCTGCTACGCCGAGATGAGAGGCCGGAAGGTGGACCGCGACGAGCTCAGCGTCGAGCAGTTCAGGAACTGGATCGCCTGGGCGCGGTCCATCAAGATCGGCCTCGACTTTAACCCGACCTTCTTCGCCCATCCCAAGGTCGTTGGCGGATTCACGCTCAGCAGTTCCAAGAAGGCCATCCGCCAGTTCTGGATCGAACATGGCATTCGTTCCCGCGAGATCGGCGCCGCCATCGGCAAAGCCCTCGGTAGCACCTGCCTCAACAACCTCTGGATTCCCGATGGCATGAAGGACACACCCGCCGACCGCCAGGGCCCGCGCGCGCGCCTCGCCGAATCCCTCGACGCCGTCTTCAAGAAGAAGATCAACCCGAAGTTCAACGTGGACTCCGTCGAGCCCAAGCTCTTCGGCATCGGCGCGGAGAGCTACACCCCCGGCTCCCACGAGTTCTACCTGGGCTACGCCGTCAGCCGGCAAATCCTGCTGACGCTGGATGCCGGCCACTTCCATCCGACCGAGGGCATTGCGGACAAGATCTCCTCTGTGCTCTGCTACCTGCCGGAAATCGCCCTGCACGTCAGCCGCGGCGTGCGCTGGGACAGCGACCACGTCGTCACCCTGACCGACGAGCTGCAGGCCATCGCGCAGGAGATCGTCTGGGGCGGGCACACTCGCCGGGTGCGCATCGGCCTTGATTACTTCGACGCCAGCATCAACCGCGTCGCCGCGTGGGTCATCGGCACGCGCAACATGCTCAAGGCGCTCCTGCTCGCCCTCGTGGCGCCCATCGCCCGGCTCCGCCAACTGGAAGCCGAGGGCGACTACACTTCGCGCCTGGCGCTGATGGAGGAGGCGAAAGTTCTGCCGGCCGGCGCCGTCTGGGATTATTACTGCGCCCGCCAGGGCGTGCCGGTGGGCGCAGCCTGGCTCTCGGAAATCAAGAACTATGAGCGCGCGGTGCTCGCGAAGCGCAGCTAAACTCGAACCCTAACCAATCCCTATGAACCCGTTCCTCGGCGTATTCTTTCACTGGCTGGGCGGTCTCGCCTCCGGTAGCTTCTACGTCCCCTACAAGGGGGTCAAAAAGTGGGCGTGGGAGGTCTATTGGCTAGTGGGCGGATTCTTCTCCTGGATCATCTGCCCGGTTATTCTGGCGTCGCTGCTCACCAACGATTTGTTCGGTGTGCTCCAGCAGCAGTCGTGGAGCACCCTCTGGTGGACGTATTTCTTCGGAGCCATGTGGGGTTTCGGCGGCCTTACCTTCGGGCTGACGATGCGTTACCTCGGCATGTCGCTGGGTATGGGCGTGGCGCTGGGCTATTGTGCGGCATTCGGCACGCTCATCCCCCCAATCTTCAAGTCCTTCATGCCGAGCATCCCAGTGGCGGAGACCATCGGCCAGATCGCCGGCACCACCCCGGGCAAGGTCACCTTGTTCGGCGTGCTGGTTTGCTTGATCGGCATCGCTGTCGCCGCCATGGCCGGGCTGACGAAGGAAAGAGAGATGCCCGAAGCCGAGAAGAAGAAAACCATTGCCGAGTTCAGTTTCACCAAGGGCATCCTCGTGGCGACGTTCTCGGGGATCATGAGCGCCTGTTTCGCCTTTGCGCTGGCCGCCGGCAACCCGATCGGCGAGGCCTCACGCGCTGCCGGGACGACCGTCCTCTGGAGCGGCTTGCCCAAGCTGGTGGTGGTGTTGCTGGGCGGCTTCACCACCAACTTCCTCTGGTGCTCCTTCCTCAATCTCAAGAACGGCACCGGCTACCAGTATTTCAGCAGCACGCTGCGCAACAGCCCGCCGGGACGCAGCCAGGAAACCATCATCGAAACCGCGCTGGACGCCCCTAGCGAAGAGGTTGTGGAGCACGCCCCGAGGAGCGCGACCGCGGCCGCCGGCGATCCTCGGGTCCCGATGCTCAACAACTACCTCTTCAGCGCGCTGGCCGGCACGACCTGGTACTTCCAGTTCTTCTTCTACACGATGGGGGAGACGCAGATGGGCCGGTTCGGCTTCGCGAGCTGGACGCTGCACATGGCCAGCATCATCATCTTCAGCACGATGTGGGGCTGGATCTTCCATGAATGGAAAGGCTCGAGCAAGAAGGCCCACAGCCTGATCGCCGGCGGCATTGCGATGCTGATCCTCTCGACCATCATCATCGGCGTCGGCACCTGGCTTAAGACCAAACTGACCGGCCAGTAAGCCCTGACCGCTGACCATCGGGCTGCTATACTCCTCCCATGCATTCCCGCGTCTATCTCGCTATTGACCTCGGCGCCGAGAGCGGCCGGGTGATGGCCGGCCTCTGGAACGGCCAGACCATCCGCCTCGAAGAAATCCACCGCTTCCCCAACGGCCCCGTGTACCTGGGCGACTCGCTCCGCTGGGACGTGGTGCGGCTCTGGGCTGAAATCCAGCACGGCCTGGCCCTGCGCCGCGAAGAAATACGGCCAGGCGATCGTCTCCGTCGGCGCCGACACCTGGGGCGTGGACTACGTGCTGCTCAACCGCCACGACGAGATGCTGGGCCAGCCGTACGCCTACCGCGACGCCCGCACCAACGGCATGATGGAGAGGGCCTTCCGCAAGGTGCCGCGCTCCGAGATCTTCGCCCAAACCGGCCTGCAGTTCATGCAGTTCAATTCGCTCTTCCAACTGCTGGCCGCCAAACAGCACACACCCGAACTACTCGACGCGGCCGATTGCCTGCTCTTCATGCCCGACTTCATCCACTGGGCGCTGTGCGGCTCGCGCGTCGCGGAGTTTACCATCGCCTCGACTTCGCAGTGTCTGCACCCGCTCACGCGGAACTGGGCCACCGGCCTGCTGAAGCAGTTCGGCCTGCCCGCGCGCATCTTCCCGAAGATTGTTCCGCCCGGCACCCGGCTCGGCCCGCTGCGCCCTGGCGTCGCGGAGCGGACCGGCCTGCGCAAGGTCAACGTGGTCGCCCCGCCGGCCCATGACACCGCCTCCGCCGTCGCGGGCGTCCCCACCGCCAACACCGGCAAAGCCAACTGGGCTTACCTCAGCTCCGGCACCTGGTCGCTCATGGGCGTCGAAGTCAAGAAAGCGTCCCTGTCGGCGCGAACGCAGGAGTGGAACCTGACCAACGAAGGAGGGTTGGACGGCACCTATCGCCTGCTCAAGAACATCATGGGCCTGTGGCTGGTCCAGCAGTGCAAGCGCGCCTTCGACGCCCGCGGCCGGAAATACGAATACCGCCAGCTCGCGCAGATGGCCGCCAAGGCCCCGCCGCTCCGGTCGCTGGTCAATCCGGACGACTCGCGCTTCCTCAACCCGCCTGACATGCCGAAGGCCATCCAGGATTTCTGCCGCGAGACCCGGCAGCCCGTGCCGAAGACTGAGGGCGAGCTGGTCCGCTGCGCCTACGAGAGCCTCGCCCTCAAGTATCGCGAGGTGCTGGGCTGGCTCGAGGAGCTTACCGGCAACCGCATCGAGGTCATTCACATCGTCGGCGGTGGTTCCCAGAGCACCCTCCTGAACCAGTTCGCCGCCGACGCCTGCCAGCGCCCCGTTGTCACCGGCCCCGTCGAGGCGACTGCCCTCGGCAACCTCCTCGTCCAGGTTCGTGCCAGCGGCGAGCTCTCGTCGCTCGCCGAGATGCGCGATGTCATCCGTAAATCCAGCGCCGTGGCGACCTGCCGGCCCGGCAAGTCCGCGGCTTGGGACGACGCCTCCGCCCGCTTCGCGGGGTTGCGTCGGGTCTGATAGACAGTCCACCCGTTCGGGAGGGAGAGCGTCCCCGCGAGCCCAAATTCGAGAGGAAGTCCGGACAAGTCAGGGCTCGCGGGGACGCTCGCCCTCCCGAGTTTGGATTGAAATGGCGAGGTTGATGCAGTGCTGAGTTTGCGCAAAGCATTACAGCCCCGGCTTGCCATTCCGACACCCCGGCGTATGCTCAGGCTTGTGAACGGTAAGTGGAGCAAGTGGTTGCCTTATGTCTTCATGGTGGTCGCGGCGCTGTCGCGCTGGCCGAACCTGTTCCCTCCCAATTTCAGCGCCTTCTACGCGCTGGCCTTCTGCGCCGGCGCCTTCTTCCCGCGCCACATCAAATGGTGGCTGCCGCTCGGGACGCTGGTGTTCTCGGACATCGCCCTCAACCTGTATTACTACTTCGCTTTGGGCATCAACTCATTCAAGGCCACGCAGTTGATCAACTATGCTTGCTTCCTGGGGATCATCTGGTTTGGCACGAAGTTCAATCCCCGCACTTCGTTCGTGCGGCTCCTGGCGGGCGGCGTGGTCGGGGCAATCATGTTTTACCTGCTTACCAACACCGCCGCGTGGCTGTTCAACCCGTTCGGCAACCCCGAATACACCAAAGACCTCGCCGGCTGGCTGATCGCGCTCACCAAAGGCACGGGCGGCTACCCCACCACGCTCGAATTCTTCCGCAACACCCTGATGAGCGGCGGCCTGTTCACCGGCCTGTTCGCCGGCGCCCTCAAGCTCACCGAAGCCGCCGAACCGGCGGAAGAAAAGGAGACCAAACCGGCCGAAGAGCCGGATGCGGAAGAAGCGCCGGCGCCGGAAGAAGGAAAGGCGTGAGGGGCGTGAAACGTGAAACGTGATGCGTGAGGACCGCAAGCTTCACCGCCCCCCGCCACCCCTCGCCACTCACGTTTCACGCATCACGTTTCACGTTTCACGCCCCATGCCCCGCATCGCCGTCCTCTCCGACACCCACAACTACCTCGACCCTCGCATCCCACACCTTTTCGCCGGCGTGGACCACATCCTCCACGGCGGCGACATCGGCCTGCCGGCCATTATCCTGCAGCTCGAACAAATCGCCCCCGTGACGGCGGTCCTGGGCAACACGGATGATCCCGGATTCCATTATCGGCAGACCGAGGCAGTCGAAATCGCCGGCCGGAAGTTCCTCGTGCACCATATTGTGAATCCCCACTCGCCCGCCGACCCGCTTAAGGCGCGCCTTGCGCGCGCGCGGCCGGACGTGGTGGTGTTCGGCCACACGCACAAACCGTTCTGCGAGACCCTCGGCGGCACGCTGTTCTTCAACCCGGGCTACGCTGGCAAACCGCGCCTTGCCCAACAGCGGAGCGTCGCCATCCTGCACTGCGGCGAGAAGGGGATCAGGGCGGAGTACTTACCATTGTAGTGGCGGTCTCGTGCGCGGAGTCGCCTAATAGCCTGAGCGGGCTGCTTCGTCGAGCGTATCCACCACCGCCCCGAGGGCGGCGATCAGCAGGGCTTTCGCCCCGTCGCGCGCCTGGAGTCCGGGCGGGGCCTTCTCCAGCCACGTCAGGGTGAGGGCCAACACCATCGTCAGCAATTCGGGCTGGCGGCTCCGCTCAAGCCAACCGCGGAATGCCCCATCAAATTCCGTGGGCGACCAGCCGGCAACCTCGGCCACTTGACGGTTCAGGTTGGCCTCAAGGTCTTCCGGGAAAACCTCGGGTGGGCACGTCCCGCGGGGAGCAAAGCAGAGCACGACCCACGCAGCCGCCTGAAACAAACAGGTAATCTCTTGGTCCTTCAGGGCCTCGCCCAGCACGTCATTCAAATCGGGAAACAACGGGTATTGCAGGTCACTGAAGTAATCCGCCGCGTCCGACATGGGTGAGAAAGCCTCGACCGCACGATCCATTACCTCGGTCGCTTCTGGCCTGGTCCAGGGCCGATCCGGCAAGGCCGGCGGGTCCGGCAAGGTCAAGTAGGGCGGCAGGTCATCCTCATCCTCGTCGCTCACTTCGCTTGGGGGCGACAGACGGGGGCGTGGCGGCGGCGGCTCGAATAGAATCTCGGTGAGCCCCAGTTCGCGAACCATCCAATTGGTGTCATCGTTGCGCCCGGTTTCCAGGTTGCGGCGGTCGGTTTGCGAAATCCAGAATTTCATCCACCGGAGCAACTGCGGGCGCAAGGCTGGGTCAGACGCGGCGGCGCGCGGGGTCTTGTTTTCCAGCGCGGGGATCGGCTCGTCCAGGATGCCCTGCTGACGGTCGTAAATGAGGCCGGCGGCAGCACTGTCGTCCGGGACCGTCCCGGTCGGGGCCTTGACCCGACTGGTCGTTACCACCAGTTTGGGCGTGTCGCGCAGCAACGTTGGCGGCACGAGCGCGGGATCGAACTTCGGCTCATTCATCCGCAAGCGCGCCCCCAGATCGTCCCGCCGCTCACCCGTGAAAGTGACCCGCTGCCGCATCAATTGCTCGAAGCGCTCCCGGAATCGTGCCAACCGGTCGGCACCCAGGGCTTCCAACCGCCAGTGGGTTGGGCCAAGCAGAATCCTGCCGATCACCGCCCCCTCACCCGTCTGTTGCTGCTCACGATCGGCCGATCCCGCAAACCACACCCGGCCCGCCGTGAATCCCTCCTGCCGCTCTGCCTCAGTCAATGGGTCCTCGGCAATCTCCGGCGCCGTCGCCAGTCGCGCCAGGCACTCGGCGGCGGGTTGCGCCAGGGCATAAACCGCCTTGCCAAATTGGCCATCGAGCGCGTCAAACATCGCCTGGCGCCGAGCCAGCGCCACCGCCTCAAGCGCCTTCTCGAATTTCTCGTAATGTTCAGCCAGCCAAGCCCGCCGGCTGGGGTTGTCCCCGGGACCGCCCAGGTGGCGGATGATTTCCTGGATGACCTCTTCCGGCGCCAAAGGATGGAAATTGGGGACCAGCACACAGGTGCCCAGCAGCCGGCGATAATGCGGCAAGGGGTTGACGTGCCCGGCATACACCTCGAACCGTACCACCTGGCGGGCAAAGCCGCCGTCCATGATCACGAAGGGCCCGCGTTCGGGGTCCAACAGGTCCACCACCTCGACGCGCTGGTCATCGAGAACGCGATGCACTTCGATCATCGCCGGCTGCAGGCGCATCCGGCTCCGCATCAGCACCCGCTCGTCCGCTCCCAAACCGGGAAACCCCGCCTTGGCCCACTCCCCGAGGCAGGTGTCGCCGCCGGGCCCGACCCGGTAAACTCCATGCCACGCCAGGCAATGAAAATACCCTGAACTTGGCCGGTCTCCCACCAACCGGCGCATGTCCGCTTCGAACTGTACCCGGTCGGCCGCGTGCTCCATAACCCACTTGTAGTACTTCTCGTCGGCTGAGCGTTCGATGGCCTGAAACTTCTGATAGCTGGCACTCGCGAACACGTTGAATGGACAAGCCTCGGGACAGGCATAAGTCGTGTGCCGTCCCGCGGCACACTCGAAGGCCTCTATCGGGTGTCCTGCGGCCGGACATTCTCGCATTCGGGTCTTCTTGCTCACGATCAAGAGCTAAGCGACCGAAGATGCTTTGTCGAGGGACGAGAAACAAGCAAGGCCGCTCCATCTGCTCGAAATGGTTGCAGCCGACATTCGGCGCTTTCCATGCCCATCCTCGGCTGGCAAGTTGCGCGCAAGATGAATCCGAGCGGGAACCAATTCTCCCTCACCCGCGCAGCGCCAATCACAGGCGGGCGCGCCCAAAGCCAAATTCTTATCAGTTCGATCAGGCGGGAGCGACCATGGCAACCCTAACGCGGCTCATCACGCTGGCGATGCTGGTCCAACTGGGTTGGGCGGCCGATTTCCCCGTGGCGGCCGTGAACTTCGCCGAAATGCGTGAACTCCACCGGTGGATGGCCGCGAAGTTCGACGACGACAGGCAGGCGACCCAACCGCAGTGGGGACTGGCCGTGCTGACCAACTTCGACGAGTTGTGCCTGAACGCACGAATGGGTCAGCCGCTTGCGATTGGCAAAAAGGAGTACCCGCATGGCATATTCTGCCACGCTACCAGCAAGGTCGCCGTGCGTTTGCCCGCTCCGGGCAAGACGTTCTCGGCCTTCGTCGGCGTGGACAGTAACTCACAGACGCGCGGAGGGCGCGGCAGTATCGTTTTTCTGGTCACGGTCGCCGGGAAGGAAGCGTTCCGCTCGAACGTCATGCGCGAGGGGACGCCCGCCGAGCGAGTCAGCCTCGACCTTGGGAACGCGACGGAATTCCTGTTGGAAGTCGGTGACGCCGGCAACGGCATCGCCTGCGATCAGGCTGACTGGGCGGATGCGAAGATCGCGTTGGCCGACGGTCGTATCCTGTGGCTGGGTGATCTGCCGATCATCGAGGGGCAGGTGCCCCCGGTAATGTCCACGGATCTGCCCTTCTCGTTCCGCTGCGGTGGCCAGTCCTCGGCACCGCTGCTGCGGGAATGGCGGCTGGATCGCCAAGTCAAGAAGCTCGACGAACAACGGACGGAGCGAACCTGGACCTGGACCGACCCCAAGACCAAGTTGGTGCTCCGCTGGGCGGCGATTGAGTATCACGATTTCCCGACGGTCGAATGGACGCTGCACTTCAAGAACGGCGGTGCGACGGATTCGCCTGTCATCGCGGAAGTCCAAGCCTTGGACGCTCGTTTCGAGCGGAAGAAGGATGAGGTCTATGCCCGATTCGCCTCGCCCAGCGAGTTTGTCTTGAACCATCACGTCGGGAGCCCGTGTGCAGCTAACGATTACCAACCGCTCAGGTCCGCCTTGCCCCACAAGACGACCAAGCGCATCGCCACGTCCGGCGGTCGCGGGTCGAACAGCGACTGGCCCTATTTCAACCTCGAATGGCCGGGTGAAGGCGTTATCGCCGTGGTGGGTTGGCCCGGTCAGTGGGCGGCGAGCTTCACGCGAGACGAGGCCAACGGGCTGCGGGTGCGGGCGGGGCAGGAGCAGACCCACTTCAAGCTGCTGCCCGGCGAGGAAGTGCGCACGCCGCTGATCGTCTTGCAGTTCTGGAAGGGCGATCGGATTCGCTCGCAGAACACCTTCCGCCGCTGGATGCTCGCCCACAACGTGCCCAAGCCGGGCGGCCAGCCGATCCAGCCGATGCTGTTCGGCTGCAGTTCGCACTTCACCCAGGAGATGGTCGACGCGAACGAGGAGAATCAGATGCAGTTCATCAACCGCTATCTCGAGGAGCGGTTGAAGATCGACTACTGGTGGATGGACGCCGGATGGTACTTCTGCGACGGCAACTGGGGCAAAACCGGCACGTGGGAAGTCGACACCAAACGGTTCCCTCGCGGCCTGCGGGCCATCAGCGACCATGCGCATTCCAAAGGCATCAAAACCATCGTCTGGTTCGAGCCAGAGCGGGTTCACCCCGGCACATGGCTTGCCGAAAAGCACCCCGCATGGATCCTGGGCGGGACCAACGGTGGCCTGCTGAACCTCGGCAATCCCAAGGCTCGCCAATGGCTGACCGACCACGTCAGCAAGCTGATCACCGCACAGGGCATCGACGTGTACCGCCAGGACTTCAACATGGACCCGCTCGACTTGTGGCGACAAAACGATGCTCCGGATCGTCAGGGCATTACCGAGAATCACCACATCACTGGCTATTTGGCCTATTGGGACGAACTGCTCCGCCAGCACCCGGGATTGCTGATCGACTCGTGCGCGAGCGGCGGCCGCCGAAACGACCTGGAGACAATGCGCCGCTCGGTGCCGCTGTGGCGGACCGATTTCCGGCTCGATCCGGTCGGCACCCAGTGTCATAGCTATGGGATTTCGTTCTGGCTCCCGCTGAGCGGGACCGGTACGGGAACCTACGCCGCCTACGACTTTCGCAGCAATTTGGTCCCCCTCTTGAACTGCATTTGGGACGTGCGTGTCAAGGACGCCGATTACGATCTGATGCGACGGCTGTGCGAACAGTTTCGCCAAGTGGCCGACTGCTATCTCGGTGACTACTATCCGCTGACACCATACAGCTTGGAGAACACGTCGTGGATGGGCTGGCAGTTCGACCGGCCAGACCGTGGCCAGGGCATGGTGCAGGTCTTCCGACGAAGCGAGAGCATTTACAAGTCGGCTGACCTGCGACTCTCCGGCCTGGACCCCGAAGCCCGCTACCGGGTGAGGAATCTGGACTCACCGGAGGCCGACATCATCACGGGCCGACAGTTGATGGATATCGGTTTACCCGTCGTGTTGAACAATCGACCCAGCGCGGTGGTGATCACCTATGAGAAGGTTGGCGAGTAGATAAGCAGTCACCCGCGCAGCGCCAAGCACAAGCGGGCGCGCCAAAAACCAAATTCTTAGCAGTGTTCAGCCCTGCTCTGCGCTCCGGGCGGTGGCGAGCTCGCGCGCTTTGCGCAGGTCAAGTTTGCCGGTGCCAAGATACGGCAGCGCCTCAACGTGGAAGAACTGGTCGGCGCGGGGTTTCCACAGGTTCGGCAGGTCGCACTGCGCCAGCTTCTCGAGGCACGACTGCAAGTTTCTCGGGCGACAGCTTGTGCAGCACGACCAACCGCTCGCCTTTCTTCTCGTCCGGCACCCCAGCCACCAGGAACGTCTGCTCGGTGGCGCCCGCCAGCTCATGCAGCTTTTCCTCGATCTTGATGTGCGGCACCATCTCGCCGCCAATCTTGCTGAACCGGCTCAGGCGATCGGTGATTTGCAGAAAGCCGTCCTCGTCAATGGCCGCAATGTCGCCCGTGACGTACCAGCCGTCGCGCAGGACCTCGGCGGTCTTCTCGGGCTGGCCGAGGTAGCCCTGCATGACGTTCGGGCCGCGCACCAGCAGCAGGCCGGGCTGGCCTACCGGCAGCGGCGCGCCGGTCTGCGGGTCCACGATCCGCACGCTCACGCCCGGGAGCGGGTGGCCGATCTTGCCGCGCTTGGCGCCGATCTGCCGAAAACCCGCCGAGCGGAAGTCATGGGTGTTCACCGCCACCGCCGGCCCGCATTCGGTGCAGCCGTAGCCTTCGAGCGGGCGGATGCCGAATTGCTCCTCGAACGCGGCGGCGAGCCGCTCGGGAAGCTTCTCGGCTGCCGTCATCACCACGCGCAGGCTGCCGAAATCCTCGGGCGCGCAACCGCGCATGTAGAGCTGCAGGAACGTCGGCGTCGCCAGCAGGAACGTCAGGGCGTATTGGTTGACGAGCGGGCCGATGGCCTTGGCCTCCAGCGGATTGGGATGATACACCACCCGCACGCCCAGCACCGCCGGCAGGCAGAGCGTGCCCGTGAAGCCGAAGGAATGGAAGAACGGCAGGACGCCCACAAAGCCGTCGGCCCGATGCAAGCTAAAGACCTGTTCGAGCTGCTCGATGTTCGAGCCGACGTTGTAGTGGCTAAGCATCACGCCCTTCGGATCGCCCGTGCTGCCGCTGGAGAAAATGACCGTCGCCAGGTCGTCCAGCGCGGCTCTCTTCTCCCGTCCCAGCGAGCGCTCCAGCAAGCCCGCCGGCAAGAGCCATGCGCTTAGCAGGGCGCAAAGCTTCTCGCCCGAACCCGGTTTAGCCGCCACCTCCTCCAAAAAGACGGCCTCGCCGGGCACCTTGAGCTTCACCTTGTCCAGGAAGGCCCGCGAGGTCAGCACCGTCTTGATCCCGCACTGGCGGATGCAGGAAGCGAGCGTTTCTGCGGACACCGTGTAATTCAGGTTCACCGGCACCTTGCCCATCAGCAGCGCCGCGAAGTTCACCAGCGCGCCCGGCACCGACGGCGGCAGCAGCAGCCCCACCATCTGCTGGCCCGCCCAAACCTTCCTCAGCCGCCGCGCCAGGAAGACCGTCCGCATGAGCGCGGCAGCGAAGCTCACTTTGGGGGATTGCGCGTCGGCCATGGCAAACCGGAACGGATGCCTGCGGGCCGTCCGCACAAACGCGCGCTGCAGCGGTTTCATGTGCGCCTTCCGATGCTCCCACGCTTCCGCCATGAGTTCCTGCACGCGATTGCCGCACCTCAAACGGGGTCGCCGTATGCGGCAGCGGTTTGCCGAAGTTCACCGTGACGCGATACGGAATCCGGCGCGGCAACTTCCACACGAAGCGCCCCTTTTCGAAACTGAAGATGCTGCCCCACACGCCATCCAGCGCCACCGGGATAATGGGCGCTTCCACGTCTTTCATGATGCGCTCGAAGCCGCGCCGGAAGGGCAGCATGTGCCCGATGCGCGTGATCTGGCCTTCGGCAAAGATGCAGACCACCTCGCCGTTCTGGATGGCCTCGCTCGCCGTGTGCAGGGACTGGAGCATCTCGCGCGGGCGCAGCTCGGAGGAAATGGGGATGGCGCGCAGGATGCGGGCAAAGGGCTTCACCCACGGCTGTTCGTAAATGCCCTTGAACATGATGAACCGCACCTGCCGGTCGGTGGAGGCCAGGAGCAGCAGCGCGTCCACCAGCGACAGGTGGTTGCAGACAAACAGCGCGCCGCCTTTGCCGGGGATGTTTTCGCGGCCATCAACCCGGATGCGATAGACGGTATGCGTGAGCACCCACAACACGAACCGCAGCAACGAATCCGGCAGCAGCCACACCACATAAGCCGTCGCCGCCAGCGTCATCAGCGCGCCGATCGCGAAGACGCCGCGCGGGCCGAGATGCAGCCCAACGGCCAGCACCCAATAGACGCCCGCGGCGACAAACAGGCCCGCCGAGGAGAGCAGGTTCGCCGCGGCCAGCATTCCCCCTTTGTCTTCCCTGGCCGGCCGATGCTGCAGGATCGCCGAAATCGGCACGATGAAGAACCCGCCGAAGAAGCCCAGCGCCGTCACCGTCCCCAGAATCTGACCAAAGCTCAGCGCCGGCTGCCACAGGATCGCCGCAAACACGGTGAGCCCCAGCGACCCCAGCGGCACCAGCCCATACTCGATCTTCCCGCCCGACAAATACCCCGCCGCAAAGCTGCCCACCCCGATCCCGATCGCCAGCCCCGCCAGCAGGTAAGTCGTCCGCAACTCCCCGAGCCGCAGCACGTTCTCCCCGTAATCAATCACCCCCTGTTGCAGCAACTGGCCGATGAACCAGAAATAGATGTTCCCCAGGCACGCCAGCCACAGCACCTTGTCCCGGCGCATCACCTTGATCTGCTGCCACAGGTCGCCCAGGAAGTTGGCGCGAAACTTCTTCTCCGGGTTGGCCGCCGGCACCCGCGAGATGCCCAGGCTGAACACCAGCCCTGCCACCGCCAGCCCGATCAACACCACCCCTGACCACACCTGCTGCCCCTTAAACCTGTTGTAGAGCACCGCCCCGGCCGCCATGCCGGTGATGATCGCCAGGAACGTGCCCAACTCCAGCACGCCGTTGCCCCAGGAAAGCCGCCGCTCGGGCAGCAGCTCCGGCAACAGCCCGTACTTCGACGGCCCGAAGATCGCGCTGTGCAGGCCCATCAGGAAGATCGCCGCCAGCCCCAGCGGCAGGCTCCGCAGCAGCAACCCCACCGTCGCAAAGAGCATGATCAGGATTTCCAGCACCTTCACCCCGATCGTGATCGTGCGCTTGCTGAACCGGTCCGCCAGGAAGCCCCCGGCCATGGAGAACAGCAGGAACGGCAGCGAGAACAGCGCCGCCGTCAGCGGCACCAGCGCGTCATGCATCCCCTGCGACAGCGCCATGTTCAGGCCCACGAACGTGACCACCATCTTCAGCGCGTTGTCGTTGAACGCCCCCTCGAACTGCGTGACGATCAAACTCCAGAACCCCCGCAACCCCGGCGGCGCGGGCTCTGGTGCTTCGGCACGAGATTCTGGCTGGTCCATTGTCAGATTAGGCTCTCAGATTGATTGTCCGCTGCGCAATATCCGGCGGCAGGTTATCCCAACCCCGCCCCGAACCGCCAATTGATAAAACTGGGGACAACATCAGTTTTCGTAAGTGCCGCTCCGGGCCCCGGTGGCCTCCACCCATACCGCAAGGTTCATTCGGGCTCTGCTTGGAAGAGCGGCTGGGTAGGTCATGCCTTCGGCCATGCCCAAAGCCTGACTCACTGGGCCAAGCGCAGCGCCATTCCCGTCGTTTTCCAACACCCCGAACACGCGCTCCACCGGCTGCGTCCATCCCTGCCTTTGACTCGGCAACCGGAGCCCCCCCCACCAGCAGCCGGGACGACCTCCCCCCAAGCATGCCCATCGTCCCTCCGTAGTACCTCCGTAGTACGTCCGTAGTACCTCCGTATGGTCAACGGAGGTACTACGGACGTACTACGGAGGTACTATGGGGGCGTTGGGGTGGCGGCCTTGATGCCGCAGCCGTTCAACTGAGGGCGCACCAGTCGCCGGCGCGAATCGGCTGCCTGAACCAGGCCCGATTCGCCCGAAAACCAGGAAGAACCTACAATTCTATCCCCAAGCTCAGCACCGCTCTCATCATTGACGGCTTCCCGGTGGATAAAGGCCACCAGAAAGTGCAAAATGCCGCGATGCTAGTCGCCAAACAGATCCCAGTTTTGCTCCTGCGCACCAAACGGTTCCTGCTGATCCCAGTGCTGGCGTTCGCCGCCGCGCTGGCGGCGCCCGCCGCCTCCACGGTCCGGTTTGACTCCGCCGGCACGACCCGCGTCAACGGCCAGCCTTTCTTCCCCATCGGCATCTTCACCTATTCGGTGGACAACGGCATCATGGCCGAGCTGCGGCGGCAGGCCTTCAACACCATCATCGCCTGCACCCCCGACCATCGGCCGGACCAGTTGGATTTCTTCTGGCGGGAGGGCATGATGACTGTGGCCCCGGCGCGAACCAACTGGCTGGCGCAGGCCCCGCCGCACCCGGGGCTGCTGGCCTGGTACCTGGAGGACGAGCCCGAAGGCCACAACCTCAGCCCGGACGACATGCGCCGCCGGTTCAAAGAGGTCAAAGCCCTCGACCCGCAGCATCCCATCGGCCTGTGCCATTTCCTCTGGGAAGCGCTGGCCAATTACACCAACGCGGCGGAGTTCACCATGACCAGCACCTACCCGCTCACCTCGAACTACGACACCCCAATCACCCACGTCGGCCTTTTCATAGACCGCGCCCGCTCCCTCCATAGTCCGACGTGGCCCCATTGGCCCTTCATCCAGGTTTTCGGCGGGCCGGACACCGACGGCGGCCGCTGGCGCCAGCCCACGCCGGAGGAAGTGCGCTGCATGGTCTATATCGCCCTGGTGCATCGCGCCAATGGCATCCTCTATTTCTCCTACTGGCCCAAGGCCAAAAGCACCTGGCAAGAGGTCGGCGTGCTGAACCGCGAACTCCGCCAACTGACGCCCTGGCTCCTGGCCCCAGGACCGGAACTGGCCGCCACCAACACCGCGCCGGCGGTGCAGGTCCGCGCCAAGCTTATCGCGCCGGACTGCAAGAGCGGCTTCCTCCTCTGCGTCAACACCAGCACCAATGCTGTCGAGACCCGCGTCACTATGCCCGACCTGAACCGCCGCAAACTCACCCTGCGCGATCTGACCGGCCAGCCCATTGGCCAGCTCAAGCAAGGCACCTACGCCCAGCGCCTCGATCCGCTAGCCACCCGCGCCGTCTTCTGGGGCCGGGAACCAAAGCTCAACCCCGGCCCCTGACTCCGTGCCGGCAAACGGAGATTCTCGCGCCGCTAACGACCTTATACCCGCCTAGCCTGCCGCGTGAGAAGTAGTGTGAAAACAGCCAGTTTGGGAGGGCGAGCGTCCCCGCGAGCCCAGACTTCGCCGCCACGCGCAGGAAATCAGGGCTCGCGAGGACGCTTTCCCTCCCGGCGTCCGCGCGGAGCGGCGGCGGTTGCGGACCAGGCCGATTTCCGAAAACGATTTGCCCCCTGCCATGTCTAAGGATTTAGAACTGGCCAAGGGCGCCTGGCTGCGCCACGTTTGGCCGGGGTCATGAGCGAACTGCAAATCATTGAAGTGGCGCTGCAACAGGCAGCCCGGCGCCGTCGCTGCGCGCGGGCGTTGCGCGGCTTGTGGCACAGCCTCCTAGGCGGGTCGGTGGTTTCGCTGCTGCTCATGGGATTGTGGCATCTGCTGCCGCTGCCACTCTGGACGCTCACCATGGCCGCCCTGGTTCCCCTGCTGTGCGCGCTGGGGGGCATGGTCATCGGCGGCTGGCGCAAACCGGCTTTGCCGGAAACCGCCCGCTGGGTGGATGGTCAGCAGCATCTGAAGGAGCGGCTCAGCACCGCGCTGGAAGTCGCCGCGATCTCCGACGCCGGCCCCTGGCGCGACCTGGTGGTCACCGACGCCGCGGCGCATGCCCAGGAGTTGGACCCCCGCCGCCTCGTTCCGTTCCATTTGCCGCGAGCCGCTCGCTGGACGCTGCTGGTCTTGGCCCTGGGCGCCGGCTTGGGATTTGTGCCGGCATATCGCAGCAAGACCTACCTGCAGAAGCAAGCCGACCAACAGAATATCAAAGAGGCCGGCCGCCAGCTCGCGGACCTGACGCGCCGCACCCTCGAGAAGCGTCCGCCCGCCCTCGAACCCACCCAGAAAGCCCTGGAGAACGTCGCCGATTTGGGCGACCAGCTTGCGAAGAGGAGCCTTACCCGCAGCGAGGCCCTCAAGGACCTGGCCAGCGTTGCCGAGAAGCTCAAAGACCAGATCAAGGACATGGGCAAAGACCCCGCCTTGCGGAAGCTGGAGCAGGCCGCGCGCGCCGCGACCGGCAAGGACTCGCAGACCGCCGCCGGCCTGCAGAAGCAAATGGAATCTCTGCAAAAACAGTTGGGCACGCCGACCGGCAACCCGGACGCGCTCGACCATCTCAAGAAGCAACTGGAGAAGCTCCAGGAGGCCGCCAAAGGCATGGCTGACAAGAATAGTCCCGCCAGCGAGGCGGAGCGGCAGAAGCTGTCCGAATCGCTCTCGGCGCTCTCGAAGCAGATGCAGGACATGGGCCTGCAACTGCCGCAACTGGACGACGCCATCAAGGCGATGGCGGAAAACCAGACCGACCTGGTCCTCAAAGACCTCGAAGCCTCACTGGTGGACCTGGAGAAAATGCGCGACATGGCCAAGTCGCTCCAGCAACTCCAGCAGCAAGCCGAGAAGCTTGGCAAAGACCTGGCCGAGCAGCTCAAGAACGGCCAGCCTGAACTCGCCCAGGCGACGCTGCAGAAGATGATCAACCAGTTGAAATCAGCCAACCTCGCACCGGAACAGCTCCAGAAGATTCTCCAGGAAGTCTCCCAAGCCGTTGATCCGGCCGGCAAGTACGGCGAGGTGGCGGACAAATTGAAGGACGCCACGGGTCAGATGCAAGCGGGGGACAAGCCCGCCGCGGCGCAGTCGCTGCAGGCGGCGGCCAACGAGTTGGGGAAACTGACGCAGCAAATGGGCGACGCGCAATCATTGATGGCCACGCTCGACGCCCTCAAGCAGGCGTCCATGTCCATCGGCTCGGGCCAGGGTTGGGGGACCCGCACCAGCGACAAGTCAGGATACAATCCCGAAGGCGGCGCTCCCGGCGGCGGCGTCGGGACCTGGAACGATTCCAGCGCCCAATGGGACGGCCAGTGGAGCAGTCACTGGGACAATTCGGGCATCAACCGGCCGGACCAGGACTCGATGGGCCACACCGACCGCGGCGAGGGCGAGTTGAGCGACGCCCTCAGACCCACGAAGGTGAAAGGCCAATTCAAGCCAGGCGGTCAGATGCCGAGCATCACCCTGAAAGGCGTCAGCATCAAAGGCCAGAGCAAGGTCACCTACGAGGAAGCCGCCGCCACCGCCCAGTCCGACGCCCAAAGCGCCCTCAGCCAGGAGAAAGTCCCCCGCGCCTACCAGGGCGCCGTCAAGGACTACTTCAACGATCTGAAGCAGTAATTTGGCAATCAGAGAACCAGGAACATGAACACCGAATCCCAAATCCAGACCTTCCGCCAATCCTACACCGCCTTGCGCGCCGAAATCGGCAAGGTCATCGTCGGCCAGGACGCCGTCGTCGAAGGCACCCTCATCGCCCTGTTCGCGGGCGGCCACGTGCTGCTTGAAGGCGTGCCCGGGCCTGGGCAAAACGCTGCTCGTCCGCACGCTCGGCGAAGTGCTCGACCTCTCCTTCAGCCGCATCCAGTTCACCCCCGACCTCATGCCCGCCGATATCCTCGGCACGAACATCGTCATGGAAATCCCCGGCGGCAGGCGCGAGTTCCAGTTCCAGCGCGGCCCGATCTTCGCTCACCTGATCCTGGCGGACGAAATCAATCGCGCCACGCCCAAGACCCAGTCCGCGCTGCTGGAAGCCATGCAGGAGCACCAGGTCACCGCCGGCGGCGAACTCCGCAAGCTGGTCGAGCCTTTCTTCGTCATGGCCACCCAGAACCCGATTGACCAGGAAGGCACCTACCCGCTGCCCGAAGCCCAGCTCGACCGCTTCTTCTTCAAGATCCTCGTCGGCTACCCGTCCGCCGAGGAGCTGACCGAAGTTCTCTCGCGCACCACCACCGGTGCCCGGGCCGAGGTCGAGCGGGTCCTGACGCGCGAGGCCCTCATGGAGCTGATGAAGCTGGTGCGCGAGGTCCCCGTGGCCTCGCACGTCAAGGATTACGCCGTGCGCCTCGTCTGGCGACGCATCCGAAGACCGAAACCGCGGCGCCCATGGCCAGCCAGTATCTCCGGTTCGGCAGCAGCCCTCGCGGCGGGCAAACCTTGCTGCTCGCCGGCCAAAGTCCGCGCCCTCACCGACGGCCGCTTCAACGTCAGCTTCGACGACATCGAAGCCGTCGCCGCGCCCGCTATGCGCCATCGCCTCATCCTGAACTTCGAGGCCGAAGCCGAGGGCATCACCACCGACCATATCATCGCTCAGGTTCTGAGAGACGTGCCCAGGGACGCAACGGTGGTGGCCGTCTGACGCTGTTCACGGGCAAGCCAGCACGGTTGCCAAACCGGGGCGATGAACCCAACGATGCGGAAGCCAAACCATGCCTGAGCCCCTGCTCACGCCCGAGCTTCTGCGCCGCCTCGAGCAATTCCAACTGCTCGCCGCGCGCCGGGCCAAGAGCTCCGCCAAAGGCGAGCGCCGCAGCCGGGCCCGCGGACAGTCCGTCGAGTTCGCCGATTACCGCAACTACGTTCACGGCGACGATTTCCGCTACCTCGACTGGAACCTCTACGGCCGGCTCGAGCGCCTCTTTCTCAAGCTCTACGAGGAAGAGCGCGAGCTGCCGGTGCGCATCTTCCTCGATGCCAGTGAATCCATGACCTTTGGCGAACCGCGGAAATTCCACTTCGCCCGGCAGGTGGCCGCGGCCATCGGCTACGTCGCTCTTTCCGGCTTCGACCGGGTAAGCGTCATTCCCTTTCCCGACCTTGCGAACGGCCCGAACACCGACCCCGGTGCCCGCATCGCCGAACTGGCCGCGCGCGGCGCCCTGCGGTCCGTCCGCGGCAAGCGCTCCGCCATCCAGTTCTTCCAGAACCTGACTGTGCTCACCGCGAGCGGCCCGGCAAACCTCAACGAAGCCCTCCGCCGCGGCGCGCTCGAAGCCCGCCAGGCTGGAGTTGCGGTCGTGCTGAGCGATTTCCTCGACCCGGCGGGCTACGAGTCCGGACTGACGGCGCTGGTGGCCCGCGGTTTCCAGGTGGACTTGGTGCAGATTCTCGCCCCGGATGAGTTGTCGCCCACGTCGTTCGGCGACCTGCGCCTGGTGGATTCCGAAACGGGCGCCACGCAAGAGGTGACCTTCGGCCGCTTCCGCCTCAAGGCCTATCGGCAGACCGTGCAGAATTTCATGCAGCGCCTGCGCGAGTTCTGCCAAGCCCGCGGCATCAACTTCTTCACCGCCAGTTCCCACACCAACTTGCCGGAACTGCTCCTCAAACAACTGCGCCAGGCGGAGGTGTGGGGATGAGATTAAGTCCGAAGTCCGAAGTCCGAAGTCCGAAGGCAGCCCGACCGCTGGGATTGGGCAGGAATCATCAGCGGCGGCCCTTTCGGATTTCGGAGTTCGGACTTCTTTCGGACTTCGGACTTCGGACTTCGGACTTTGTCCCGGCATGCACTTCTTAGCCCCCCTCGCCTTCGCCTTCGCCGCCGCCATCCCGGTGGTGATCCTGTTCTACCTGCTCAAGCGCAAGCGAGTGGTGCGGCTGGTCTCGAGCACCGTGCTCTGGCAGAAGTTCCTGGCCGAAACCCAGGCCAGTGCGCCCTTCCAGCGGCTCCGCAAGAACTGGCTGCTGATCCTCCAGATCATTCTGCTGACGCTGGCGGTGCTGGCTTTGGCGCGCCCGTATTTCTCCGCCACCGCCAAGCCAGCCCAGCGGCGGGTCGTCATTCTCGACGCCTCGGCCTCGATGCAGGCCGCCGATGAAAGCCCGTCCCGCTTCGAGAAGGCCCGCGCCGAGGCGCTCAAGTGGGTGGACAGCCTCAAGGACACCGATGAGATGGTCATCGTGCTCGCCGGCGCCACGACCGAGGTTAAGCAGTCCGCCACCAGTGAGAAGGCGGCCTTGCGCCGCGCCCTGCAGTCCTGCGCCTGCTCGGATGGGCCGACCCGCCTGGTCCCGGCGCTCAGAATGGCGGAATCCCTTGTGCGTGACCTCGACCCGAGGACCGGCCCCGAGATTCACCTCTTCAGCGACGGCGCGGTGCCGGAATTGAACGAGTTCGAGAACAAGGCTCTGCCGCTGGTCTATCACCGCGTTGGCCAGGGCGCGAACAACCTCGGCATCACCGCCCTGGACGCGCGCGCCAACCCCGAAGACGCCCGCCAGCGCGCCATCTACGTCAGCGTCGCCAACTTCTCCCCCGATTTCCGGCAGACCGACCTGGAGTTGCTGTTCGATGATCGCCTGCTGGAAACACGCCCGCTCACCCTCCCTGCCGGCCAAACCTCGCCCCAGGTGTTTCTGGCAAAGCAATCGCGCGATGGCGTTTTCTCGGTCCGCCTTACCGGCCAGGACGATCTGGCCGCGGACAACCAGCGCCGCGATCGTCAGCCTGATGCCCAAGCCGATGAAGGTGCTGCTGGTCTCCCGCGGCAACCGGCTGCTCGAAAAGGCCCTGCGCGCGGCGGCCAATGTCGAGCTGGCCAGCGCCACCGAGCTGACGGACCCGGCCGCGGGCTTCGACTTCGTGGTGCTGGACGACGTGAGGCCGACGGTCTGGCCCAAAGGCAACGTGCTCGCGATTCATGTGGTCAACACCAACTGGCTCGAAGGGGTGAAGAACGTCGAAGCGCCGCCGATCGTGGACTGGAAGTCCGCGCATCCCCTCCTGCGCTACGCCGGTTTTGACAACGTGCAGGTCGTGCAGAGCCTCACGGCCCGGACGCCGACCTGGGCGGTGTCGCTGGTCGAAACGCCGCAAGCGCCGCTCATCCTCGCGGGCGAACTGGGCCGGCAACGCATTATCTGGATCGGCTTCGATGTCGCTGGAGAGCAACTGGCCGTTGCGCGTCTCGTTCCCCATCTTCATCGCCAACGCCGTGGAATGGCTCAACCCGGCCAATGCGAGAAGCGGCCAACTGCTGGTCAAAGCCGGCGACCCCTTCCGCCTGGCCCTCTCGGAGACGCCACCCAGCGCCCAGGTCACCCTCCCCGACGGAACCACCAAACCCTTGCAACTCGACCCGGCTGCCAACGAACTGGTCTTCGGCGACACCTTCAAGGCAGGCGTTTACCGGCTGCGCGCTGGGAACAAACGACACGACCTTTTGCGTCAACCTGCTCGACGCGGCCGAGAGCAACATCAAGCCGCGCGACGCGCTGCAGTTGGGCGAACACACCACGGTAAGCGCGACCACCACCAAGCGCGCAAACATGGAACTGTGGCGCACCATCGCCGCGCTGGGCCTGTTGGTGCTGCTGGTCGAGTGGTGGTACTACCATCGGAGGACCGTATGAGGGTTTCCAATTGGCAATTTCTAATTGGCGATTTGCAATCCTCAATCCCCCACTCGTGAGCGCCGAGACCCCACCACCCAAAGACCGTGGCTGGCGGAGTGATTACTTCGCGGCCCGCGAGGTGTTGGGCCGCTTCTGGGGGCTCTGGCTAATCGTCAGCATTGTAATCCTGTTGTCGATTCTGCTGTCGGTGCTCAATTGGAGGGTGACCAGAAGTCGAAACCAGGTCATCGCCTACTGCGCCCAGGACCAAGTCTATGCCGAGCCCATCCTCCGCGAGTTCAACCAGCAGACCGATTTCAAGGCCCTCGCCGTTTATGATAGCGAGGCGGTCAAGACGGTGGGCCTGGCCAACCGCCTGCTCACGGAGCGCCGGCATCCGCAGTGCGATGTCTTCTGGGGCAACGAGGAACTGCGCACGCGCCAGTTGGCCGCCCAGGGCGTTTTCCGCGAGACCAACGGCTGGGCCGCGGTCGGCTATCGCAGCCGGCGCATCGTCCTCAACACCAACCGGCTTTCGCTCGCCGCCGCGCCGCGCTCGCTACTCGAACTCACCAACAAAACCTGGCGCGGGAAGATCGCCCTTGCTTATCCGCAGTTCGGCACGACCGCTACCCATTTCCACGCGCTGCGCCAGCATTGGGGTGACGAGCGCTGGCAGGCCTGGTGCCGCGCGCTCGCCGCGAACAAACCTCTACTGGTGGACGGGAACTCCGCCGTGGTCGGGATGGTTGGCCGCGGCGAAGCCTGGATCGGGCTGACCGACTCGGACGACGTCGCCGCCGGCCAGGCCGAGGGTCTGCCCCTCGCCCCGTTGCAGATCAGCGACGAGACGCTCCTGATTCCCAACACCATCGCTGTGGTGCGCGGCGCGCCGCATCCTGACGCCGCCCCGCGCTTGTTTGAATACCTGCAACGCCCCGAAGTCGTGCGCCAACTCGTCGCTGCTCACGCGCTGGAGGGCATCTCTTCCAGCGAGGTCACCACGCCCACGCTCAAAGTGAACTGGGATGCTCTGCTCCACGATCTGGAGAAGACCACGGCCACCCTGAACATTGTCTTCCTCCGATGAACTGGCTTCTGCTCCAGAACAGTCTCCTGGTCGGCGGCCTGACGACGCTGCTGGCGGTGAGCCTTGGTTTCCTCGTCGCGCTCTGGCTGGCGGGACTGGAGGGGCGCTGGCGCAACGGCTTCCTGGCCGTGGCGGTGGTGGCCCTCGCCCTCCCGCCGTTTCTGGTGACCAACTGCTGGCTGCACTACCTGGGCTACGCGGGGGCATGGCGCGGCTGGCTGCCGGTCAACATCGTGTCGCTCGGCGGCACGATCTGGATCCTGAGCCTGCTGACCTGGCCGATCACATCGCTCATGGTCTTGAGCGCCTGGCAGCGGCTGGAACCGGCGCAACTCGAGAGCGACGCTGCAGTTGCCGGCTGGTGGCTCTTTCGCGGTCTGCTCTGGCCGCTGGGACGCACCGCCCTGGCTCAGGCAGCCATGCTGACGTTCGTGCTGGCCATGAACAACTTTGCCGTGCCCGCAGTGCTACAGGTCAAAGTCCTGCCGGCGGAAATGTGGGTGCGCTTCAACACCACCTTCGACACACTGGGCGCGCTGCAGTTGAGCTGGCCGCTCGTGGCGGCCCCGTTGCTCCTGCTGCTCTGGTTCACCCTGCGCGAATTTCCCTGGCCGCGAACCGAAGGGCCTGTGCCGGCAAAGCTGTTCCGCCAGCAACTCGGCCGCGGGTGGTTCTGCTCTTGCGGCATCTGTGCCACCGCGCTCTGCCTCCTCGCCGTCGGGCTCCCGGTCTTCCAACTGGCCTCCGTGCAGCGGACCTGGACCGAGTTGCCCGGCGCGTTGGCCGCGGGACAAAGCGCCCTCTGGAACTCCTTCTCCCTCGCCACGGCCGCCGCTACCGCGGTCATCCTCTTCGGCCTCTTCGCCGGCACACGCCGAACCTTGGTATTTCGTACGCCAGCAGGTTTGGCGCACGCGTCGCGTCGCGACAGCTCCGTTAGGAGCGCCATGTTTATAGCCAAGTCGCAGCCAGTGAACCAAGCTCCGTTAGGATCGGCATGTCGTCCCGCACAAACATGTGAACCGGATATACCGCTCCTAACGGAGCTTGAGAACAACCTTGAGGAACCACGTTGCTATAGACATGGCGCTGCTGACGGAGCTATTCCGTCTGCTGGGGGGCATGAAAGGTCGAGCCCGACCACCCAGCCGGGCATCTCCAATCAACCCAATCGAGAATCTGGCCGCCCCGCCGACCTTCGCACTTCGGACTTCGGACTTCGGATTTCGGATTTCTGCCGTTGGCTCTCCTGGCTCCCCTTCCTCCTCCCGGGCGTGTTGCCGGGCATTGCCCTCATCGTGCTGTTCAACCGTCCCTGGTCCTCGCTCCTGTATCAGAGCGCGGCCATTGTGATACTGGCATTCGTGATTCGTTACCTCCCGCTGGGCTGGAACACGGTGGCCCACGCCTTGCAGACGGTGGATCCCGACCTGACTGATGTGGCGCGGCTGGACGGCGCGACGCGCTGGCAGATGCTCCGCCATGTCCAGTGGCCGCAAATCGCGCCGCAAGCCACCGCCGCCTGGTATGTCGTTTTCCTCCTCTGCCTCTGGGATGTCGAGTCCATGATTCTCGTCGTGCCGCCGGGGGGCGAAACCCTGGCGCTGCGCGTGTTCAACCTGCTGCACTACGGCCACAACGCCCAGGTGAATGCGCTGTGCCTGACGCTGCTGGCGGTGGCCGTCACCCCGTTGGTGGCCTGGAAGGCTTGGTGCGTGTTGCGTGATGCGTGTTCCGTGTCCACGCACCACGCAACACGCACCACGCTGTTGTGCGCCTCCACCGCTGCGCTCCTCCTCACCGGCTGCACCCCCGACGCTTCGTCCAATCAGGCCGCCCTGCAAAGCCGCATCTTCCGCCGTGTGCAGATCATCGGCTCGCGTGGCGTGGGCGTCGGCCAACTCAACAAGCCGCGCTCGGTGGCCGTGGACGTGCAGGACAACCTCTACGTGACGGATATGACCGGCCGCGTGCAGAAATTCTCCTCCAACGGCGTCTGCCTGCTCTCCTGGCAAATGCCCGTGACCGATCTCGGCAAACCCAAGGGCATGGGCCGCGACCGCGAGGGCAACATCCTCGTCCTGGAGCCGCACTATCAGCGGGTGAACGTCTTCTCGCCCGCGGGCAAGCTGGTCGCGCAGTGGGGCAAACGCGGGACCAACGACGGCGAGTTTACCCTGCCGCGCGCCGTGGCAGTGGACTCCCGGCGCGAGGTGTTCGTCAGCGAATACAGCGTGCGCGACCGGGTGCAGCGATTCGATGCGCGCGGCGAAAAGTGCCTCGCCGGCTTCGGCCGCTCCGGCCCCGGCCCGGGCGAGTTCAACCGCCCGGAGGGCCTGGGTCTCGACACGCAGGATTGTCTGCACGTGGCCGATTCGTGCAACCACCGCATCCAGATCTTCTCGCGCGACGGCGCCTTTCTCCGCGCCTACGGCAAGGCCGGCAAGGGCCTGGGCGAATTGAGCTACCCCTACGACATCTGCGTGGACGCCGCGGGGCGGCAATATGTCTGTGAGTTTGGCAACAGCCGCATCCAGGTCTTTGATGCGAATGACCGGCCGCTCGAAATCATCGGCGGCCCGGGCACGGCCCCGGGCCAGTTCAACAATCCCTGGGGTGTGGCGCTCGATTCGGCGGGCAGTCTTTACGTGGCCGACTCCCAAAACCACCGGGTCCAGAAACTGCTCCGATGAGATTCCAGTTCACCCACCCCTATGTCCTGTTGCTGCTGGCGCCGTCGCTGGCGTGGGTGTGCTGGCTCGCGTGGAAGTCCGACGTGCAGGTCAGCCCCTGGCGGCGCTGGACGGCACTGGGAATTCGCGTCGTTGTCCTGACCGCGCTGGTGTTGGCGCTGGCCGGCCTCCAATGGCTGCGTCCGGTCGAAGGTATGAACGTGTTCTTCGCGCTCGACCGTTCGGAAAGCGTCCCCTCCCCGCAGCAGGAAGCCGCCCGCGAATACGTCAACCGCATCGCCAAGGAGAAGAAGAAGGGGGACAAGGCCGGCGTCGTCGTCTTCGGCGCCGAGGCCAGCATCGAATCCTCGCCCAACGCCGCGGTGGACTTGCAGAAGATCCAAGCCGTCGTCGGCATCGAACGCACGGACCTGGCCGCCGCCATTCGCCTGGCCACCGCCGCCTTCCCTGAGACCGGCCAGAAACGCCTCGTCGTGATGTCCGACGGCAACGAGAATGTCGGCGACGCCCTCAGCGCGGTCCTCGCCGCCAAACCGCTCGGCGTCACCGTGGACGTCGTGCCGATGGGAGTCGTGCGTGCCAACGACGTCTCGGTCCAGAAACTCCACGTTCCGCCCAAGCTCAAGGAGGGCCAGGTCTTCGAGGTTAAAATCTTCGTCCAGGCCGACCGCGCCACGCCGGCCACGGTGCGCCTCTTTCGCGACGACCAATACCTGGGCGAGCAGAAGGTGGAGCTGTCCGCCGGCAAGAATCTCTTCACCTTCCCCCAGACCCTGCCCCGAGCCCGGCTTCTACAATACGACGTCCAGGTGGATGCGCCCGGGGACCCGCTCCCCCAGAACAACCGCGCCGCCAGCTTCGCCACCGTTCGCGGCCAGCCCCGCATCCTGATCGTCTCCGCCGACCCGGAGCAGGACCGGCAGCTCGCCGCCGCCCTGCAAGTCGCCGGCCCTCGAAGTCAGTCCTGGTCGGCATCAAGGGCTTCCCCGGCACCATCGCCGAGATGCAAAGCTACGACGCCATCTTCATCAGCAACCTCGCCGCGGGCGACCTGGGCCTCGACCGCCAGCGAACTGCTCGAAAGCGCCGTGCGCGATTTCGGCGTCGGCCTGGTCTGCGTCGGCGGCGACCAGACCTACGCCGCGGGCGGCTACCGCGGCACACCGCTCGAGGCGACCTTGCCCGTCAACATGGAGTTGGACAGCAAGAAAGTCCTGCCCAGCGGCGCCGTCGTGCTGGTCATGCACGGCATGGAGTTCAACAACGGCAACGAAGTCGCCCGCCTGTGCGCCCAGGGCGTCCTGGGCGCGCTCGGGCCCACCGACGAAATGGGCGTCGTGCTCTGGGACGGCTCCGAACGCTGGGTGTTCGAGCTCCAAAAAGTGGGCGACAAGAAGAAGCTGCGCGGCGCAGATCGCCGGCATGAACCAGGGCGACATGGTCGGTTTCCAGGGCGTCCTCCAAATGGCCCATGCCGCCCTCCAGAAGTCCACCGCGAACCTCAAGCACATCATCGTCTTCAGCGACGGCGACCCCGCAAGCGCCGACTCAGGGTTTGATGCAGGCCATCGTCGGCGACCGCATCACCGTCAGCACCGTGCTCATCTCGGGTCACTCGCCGCCCGACACCATGGAATTCGATGGCCGACCAGGGCAAAGGCCGCTTCTACAATGTCAACTCCCCCGACGATCTCCCCCAGATCTTCATCAAGGAGACGGCCGTCATCCTCAAGTCCGCCATCTACGAAGACCCCTTCCAGCCGCAGGTCCGCTCCGTCAGCGAACTGGTGCGCGGCATCGGCTCGACCGACTATCCCAAGCTGCTCGGCTACGTCGCCACGACCCCAAAGCCGCGCGCCGAAACGCCTCTGTGGACCGACAAAGGCGACCCGCTGCTCGCCCATTGGCAATACGGCCTGGGCCGCGCGGTGGCTTTTACCTCCGACGCCAAAGCCCGCTGGGCCCGCATCTGGCTCGACTGGGACAAGTACCGGCAGTTCTGGTCCCAGGTCGGACAATGGAGCATGCGGCGTTTGGAGAATGCCGATTTCACCACCGAAGTGGCCGTGGATAAAGGCGAGGGCCTGATCAACGTCGAGGCCCTCGATGAGCAGGGCAATTTCCGCAACTTCCTCAACCTGCAAGCCGTCGTTGCCAGCCCCAGCGGCCAACGCCAAACCGTCCGCCTCGAACAGACCGGTCCGGGCCATTATGAAGCGCGCTTCCCCACCAAAGAGGTCGGCGCCTACCTGCTTAATCTCATGGATGTCAAAGACGGCCAGGTGCGCGGCTCGCAGGTCCTCGGCGCCAGCATCAATTACTCGCCCGAGTTCAGCACCGCCGAGCCGAACCTCAACCTGCTGCGCCGCATCGCCGAAACCGGCGGCGGCAAAATCCTCGATCCGAGGCTTCCGGCAGTGAACCCCTTCGCCCACGGCCGCCTCAAGACCTTCCAGCCGCGCGACCTCTGGGAGGCGCTGCTCAAGTTCGCCATCATCCTCTTCACCCTGGACGTCGGTGTGCGGCGCATCCAAATCGGCCGCGACGAGTGGCTCCAGGCCACGAAGACGCTTCGCCGCTGGCTCATCTTCTGGGGCGGCGCACCGCGCCCGCCCGAAGCGGAGGAATCGCTGGCCGCGCTGCTGGCCCGCCGTCAGCAGGTCCGCTCGCAGCACACCGCTCCGGTCCTCGAACCCCGGCCCGACCTGTTCCATCCCCAACGGCCTGCCGAAACACCCTTACCGGGCGAAGCCGTCCCCGCCGCCCCGGCAGCACAAGCCGCTCCCCCGCCTCCCGAGTCGCCCAAGCCACCTGAAGAACCCCAGCCCAGCACCGCCAGTCGCCTCCTCGAAGCCAAACGCCGCGCCCAAAGACGCAAACCTTAGCGTGAAAAAGGATTGCGCCCAGTGCCCGGTTTATGGCTTTATGCTCCCAGTCAAAACCGGCGGTGAGGTGAATTTGCTCCCGCCAGCGGACGGATTGTGGCACATTGGCCCGGCTGAATACTGTGAATCGCAGGCGAATGCGCGTTCTTTACTCGGGCCAGGTGCAGGGTGTCGGGTTCCGCTACACCGTGAAATCGGTCGCCGCCGGCTTCGACGTGACGGGCACGATCCGCAATCTGCCCGGTAGCGGAGTGGAACTGGTTGCCGAAGGCGCCAGGGACGAATTGGAAGCCTTCCAGCAGGCGATTCGCGAGTCGGGGCTGGACCATTTTATTCGGGATGAAGATGTTTCCTGGATGGAACCCGGGAACGAGTTTCGCGGGTTTGAAATTGTAAGATAGAAGCTGAATGAAGTTTGCAATTATAGCCGACATCCATGCCAACCTCGAGGCATTCCAGGTTGTGCTGCAGGATATCAAACAGCAGAAGTGCACTCATTACGCCTGCCTCGGCGACGTCGTCGGCTACAACGCCAATCCCAAGGAATGCCTCGACATCGTCCGCAAGATGAACATCCCCGTCGTCAAGGGCAACCACGACGAGTATTGCTCCACCGACGGGCCGTTGGACGGCTTCAACCCCGCCGCCGCCGAGGCCGTGAACTGGACCCGCAAGCAATTGACGCCGGAGGACCGCCAGTGGCTGCGCGACTTGAAGTACGTCCGCATGGTCACCAACTTCACCATCGTCCATGCCACCCTCGACGGTCCCCAGCGCTGGGGCTATGTCTTCGACAAGCTCGCCGCCGCAGCCAGCTTCACTTACCAGAACACCGCCGTCTGCTTCTTCGGCCACACCCACGTCCCGGTGGCGTTTGTGCGCGACACCCTCGTGCGGGGCGGCACCTACTCCAAATTCAAGGTCGAGCCCGGCAAGAAGTATTTCGTCAACGTTGGCGCCATCGGCCAACCCCGCGACAACAATCCCAAAGCCGCTTACGTCATCTATGACGTGGATGAGGGCACCATCGAACTGCGACGCCTGGACTATGATATCCCCGCCGCCCAGAAGAAGATCCTCGACGCGGGCCTGCCGCCGCGCCTGGCCGAGCGCCTCGCCTTCGGCAGGTAATGCCGAAGATTCTCATCCTCAAACCCAGCTCGCTCGGGGACGTCGTGCAGGCGCTGCCTGTCCTCCGCCTGCTCAAGCGCCACCTCCCCGCCAGCCAGATCTATTGGTGGATTGATTCCCACCTCGCATCCCTCCTCGAGGGCGACCCCGACCTCGCCGGTGTGGTCCGGTTCGAGCGCCGGCGTTGGGCCGCCCCGCGTCACTGGGGCGAGATGTGGCGCGCCGTGCGCTGGCTGCGGCAGCAGGACTTCGACTGGGTCATTGACCTGCAGTGCCTCATGCGCAGCGGCATCTTTGCCTGGCTCGCCAACGGCAAGCTTTCCATTGGTCTGGACGAGCCCCGCGAAGGCGCCCGCGGATTCTACGATCTCATCATCCAGCGCCCCTCGCCTCTCACCCACGCCGCGGATTGGTATCTGCGCGTCCTGCCGGCCCTGGGCGTGCCCGCCGACGGTGATTTCCAATGGCTGCCGCCCCGCCCCGCCGTCGCCGAATCGGTGCGGCGCCACTGGCCCGTCGCCGCCGCGCGTTGGATCGTCCTCCAGCCCGGCGCGCGCTGGATCAACAAACGCTGGCCCGTTGACTCGTATGCCGAGCTCGTTCGCCTGCTGGCGCCCGCCAATCCCGGATTCCACTTCGCCATTCTCGGCGGCGAGGAGGATCGCTCCATCGGCGAAATCATTGCTCACGCTGACCCGGCGCGCTGCCTCGATTTGACCGGCCGCCTCTCGCTGCCGGAGATGGTCGAATGGATACGCCTCAGCCCACTGATGGTCACCAACGACACCGGCCCCATGCACGTCGCCGCCGCCCTCGGCACACCCGTCGTCGCCCTGCTCGGCCCCACCGAACCCCGCCGCACCGGCCCTTACCGCCAGCTCGAGCACGTCCTGCAGTTGAACCTCCCCTGTGTGCCCTGCCTCAAGCCCCGCTGCTGCTATGTCAAGCCGTTCGAGTGCCTCCGCGCCCTCCCGCCTGCCGCCGTCGCCGACGCCGTCCAGAAACGGCTTTCCCTGCCCACCGATCACCGATCGCCTGCCGCCAGCCCGCAGATTTCCTGATTAAGCAAGCGACACCTGAGGATTCGGCTGCGCCTGCCGCAGCGCCTTTTACAGCTTGCCACGCTGCCGAGTGCACTTAGAGTGGTGGGGTGAGAGCCTTCGGCTTATGCCTGATTCTTCTGGCCTTTGCCCTGCTGCCCGTTTCCGCGCAGGTCACCGTCGAGGTCACCACGGACCAGGACCAGTTCCTGCCCGCCGAATCGCTGCCCGTGGCGGTGCGCATCACCAACCGCTCCGGGCGAACCCTGCGTCTGGGCCGGGAGGCGGATTGGCTGACCTTCTCAGTCGAATCCCGCAACAACGAGGTCGTGCCCAAGATCGGCGAGGTGCCGGTCGCCGAAGAGGTGGTCCTGGAATCCTCGCGCGTGGCCACCCTCCGCGCAGACCTGGCGCCATATTTTCTCCTCACCCGCCCGGGCCGGTACACCGTCACCGTCACCATGCGGATCAAGGATTGGAACCAAAGCGTCAGAAGCCCGCCCAAGGGCTTCGACATCATCGAGGGCGCCCGGCTGTGGGAGCAGGAAATCGGCGTGCCCGATTCCGGTTCTGGAACCAACACAACCCCCGAGGTCCGCAAGTTCGTTCTCCAGCAGGCCAACTACCTCAAATCCCAGCTCCGACTCTACGTCCGTCTGACCGACGCCTCCGGGGGGAGGACATTTTGTGTGTTGCCGATCGGGCCGCTCGTCTCCTTCGCCCGGCCGGAACCACAGGTGGACATGTTCAGCAACCTGCATCTGCTCTACCAGGACGGTCCCCATTCCTTCAGTTACACGGTCATCAATCCCAACGGTGAGATCATCGCCCGTCGGACTTACGATTACGTGGACACGCGTCCTCGGCTCGTGCCCGATGCCGGCGGAAAGATTCTCGTCACTGGCGGCGAGCGCCGGCCGGCTCCCAGGGATGTGCCCCCTTACAAGCCGCCAAGCGAAACCAACCAGGTGGCGAAACCTGGTCCCGCACCCGGCGAAATGATGCTACCCGGGCCTTGAGCGACTCAGCCCGCCTTAGGTTGCCACGACCGGGCTGACAGCCCGCAAGCGGAGGATCTTGGCGACGATTGCCTCCAAGCTGGGCAGCACGAAATCATGATGCACGTCGCCTACCCACGGTCCTTCCAGCAGCAGCGAGGTGCAGCCGGCGACCCGCGCCGCTTCGGCGTCCTGCCACTTGTCGCTGACGACAAAAGACCGGTCCAGGTCGAGGTGCCACTTGAACCCCGCCTCGACAATCAGCCCGGGATTGGGTTTTCGGCAGGGACACCGGTCCGTCTCGTCGTGCGGACACACGAGGATGTCGTCCAGCGGCAGGGTGCGGCGGAGCAGTTCGTGCATACGATCCAGCTCCCGGCGGGATTGATAGCCGCGTGACAAACCGGGCTGGTTAGTTGTGGCGATCAGGCGGAAACCCTCGGCCTTGAGTTTGGCCAGCAACGGCGCAATCGCCTCGTTGACCCGGAAGTCCTCCATGGTCAGGGGGCTGACCTGATGCTGGCGTTCGACCCGGACCCGGTTCAGGATCCCGTCTCGCTCAAAAAAGATGCCCTGCTTCATGACTGCCTGACAGCAAGAAGCTCGCCCAGCCGCGCTCTCTGCCCCAAAAAGGCCCTAAAGCCCCTGTTTATTGCCCTAATCTCCTCCAGCACCGTCTCAAAAGTGAGAAACCGCTGCCCTATGCCACCTCGCACAGGCACGGCGGACAGTCAAGGTTCGCAACTCTGAGAATGGTGAGCGGGCACTTGAGTTGCAGCCGTCGGTGTCCCGGACTGCACCTCGCCCTCCCGCTGCCTACTGGACCAGATCTTGCACCGACCGGATCCGGCTCTCCATCTCCTTGACCACCGGCAGCGCCCGGGCAAAGGCATGTTGTTCGGTTTGCCCGGCAACCCGCTTCATGATCACGCGCACGGCGGCCACGGGATCCCCATTCCGGTCCCGCAACGGCAGAACCACAGAAACCGACTTCTCCTCCTTCCCATAATAGGGCGTGCCCTGCTCAATGACGTCCTGCTCCACTTTGCCGCCTGCCCGGCCCACCTCGTTCGTATTCGCGCTGGCCAGGAGCCGCGGTGTCTTCGGATCATTGCCCCTGACATACACCTGCAGGCCGAGCAGCCGCGGATACTTCTTGAGCACCTCGCGCATCAGCCCCTGCGCCGGCGCCTCGTGCGGCGTGTAAACCAGCGTGGCGTCGGCAAAGTAACTCATTGCGTCGGACTTGGTCCAAAAGCCAACCTTCCCGCTCGTGAACGGATTAACGGTGTCCGTCGCGGTGATCAGCTCTTTGCCGTTGAGCAGGCAGCGGATGGCGTTGCCTTTGGCTTCAACTCTCAGCTCGTGCCAGACTCCGCTGGGCACGGCTACTCCCGGACCGACCAGCGGACCGCGCTGCCCGTTAAGCACTTTGTAGAAGCGCACGTTGTTGCCCAGGGAACTGGCGCGGACAACGTAGTAATTAGTCTCATTTTGAATGCGAAAGGCGATGCCAGCCATCTGTTCCACCACGCCTCTGACCGTCTTGAAACGGGTGGTCAGGGTGAAATCACCGAGGGCTTCCCCTTCATAGATGAGCAGCGGGAAGTGTTCATCCGTCGGGTCCTGGGCCAGTTGGGCCAGCACAGCCTTCCGGGCGACCACCGGCGCCCCGGTAGCCAGCGGCGGCAGCAGCGGCGGCACCTCGTCCATGATCACCCGCCAATCCCCCGGCTTGCCCTGGCCGGTCACGGCGCTGCGAAACCCGGGGGGCGTTTCGTTCTCCCGCACGGCACTGAAATCAAACTTGCGTTCCGCCGCCGCCGCGGGAAGCGTTAAGAGCGCCAGCGCCCACAAAAACTGACTTCGCATCTCACCCGAGGCTAACAAAAAGGTGCCGCCCGACAAGCGTTTGTGGGGGTGTCGAGGCCAGGCTAATGGCACCTCAAATCGGCCTTGCCATCCCAACGGGGCTATGCACTTCACGCCTGCACCAACCGCTGCTGCCTAAGCGGGTAGCGAGCGGGATACAAGCGCGTGGTTGGCGTGTTGTCGGCGTTTTGTACCCATGATTATCCCATGATCATCCCATGATTAACCCTTGATTGCCCCCTAATCACGCCTCCCACAGCTTTCCCCCAGACTTCGACTCCATTCCTACTTCAATTCTACCGCGCTGTCAAATGAATTCGCCTCTTTGCTTTGACCCTGGGGATGTTCCCCAAGCCAGCAACACCAGCCAGTAGATCAGGCCCAACGCACCGTAGAGAAGAGCCAGCTTGAGCCAGCGACTGGCCAGGGAGGAATGTCGCTCGGTCGTGCTATCATAGGTTCTGATTATAACGCCATCGTCGTCTTATTCATCTACTTTGGTGTTGACAAGCGCTCCGGGGTTTGCACAATCATCGCAGAGTGGCGGTTTGGAGCGTGCCGCCGGAAAAGTGCATTATGAAACCTTGGATGATATCACAACGCCGGGTTCTAAGACCGGAACATTTCCTCGTAACCATTTTTGCGGCTGTCATGGGTCTGACCGCTTCCGCCCAGCCCACGAACTGCACACCTGCTCCGTCGGGTCTGGCAGGCTGGTGGGCGGGCGAGGGCAACGCTAACGATTCCTACGGGACCAACAACGGGGTGCTGCAGGGAGGGATGAGCTTTGTACCGGGCGAAGTCGGCCAGGCTTTCAGCTTCAACGGCACGAACGCCCAGGTGGTGGTGGCGGCTTCCTCCGGGTTGAATGTGGGGGCCGGGAGCGGCTTGACGATTGAGGCGTGGATCAAGCCGGCGGACGTTTCAGCCTCCCAACCCTTGCTGGAGTGGAACGGGGGCTTTTATGATGCGCACTTCTGGATTTCGTTCCCCAGCCCTGGCTCCCTCTACGCCAATCTGGTTGACACGAGCAGAAACTATCATGTGTTTGCATCCGCGAGCGGTTTGGTGACGCAAGGGACCTACCAGCATGTGGCGCTGACCTATGACAAGAGCAGCGGGATGGGCACCTTCTTTTTGAACGGGGGCGTGGTGACGCAGCAGAACCTGGGGACCTTCACGCCGGAGACAAGAGACGCCTTGTATTTGGGTCTGCGGCCGTCCGGTGGCACGGTTACGCGGTTCTCCGGGCAAATGGATGAGGTGTGCCCGTATGGACGCACACTTTCGGTGATCAGACAGGCAATCAAACGCTGTCTGCCGGCAAGTGCCTGCCGCCGGTGGCGCCGTCCATCACGCGCCAGCCACAGAGCCAGACCGTAGGGGTAGGGGCCAACGCCGTCTTCAGCGTTGTGGCGGCGGGCAGCAGTCCCTTGCGCTACCAATGGCGGTTCAACGGTGTCAGTCTCAGCGGGGCGGTTGGCAGCTCATTGACTTTGACGAATGCACAGGCGACCAACTCGGGCAACTACTCGGTGCTGATCACTAATGCGTACGGTTCGGTGACCAGTTCAAACGCCGTGTTGGCCGTGGTCGTGCCGGTGTGTGTTTCAGCCCCGACCAATTTGGTTTCGTGGTGGCGGGCTGAGGGGGATGGCAGTGATGCCGTGGGCACGAACAGCGGCAGCCTGCAGGGCGGAGTAACCTTTGGCGGAGGCGAAGTGGGCCGAGCCTTCAGGTTCGATGGCAGTTCCGGGTTGGTCAGTATTCCTGCGTCGGCCAGTCTGAACGTGGGGGCGGGCAATGGCCTGACGATTGAGTGCTGGATGAACCCTGATGACATTGCCATGCGCCCGCTAGTCGAATGGAACAATGGTTCAAGCTACGGCGCTCATCTTTGGGTTTCCGTTGGCCCGCTTCCTGGCAATGGCCCCGGCGCGCTCTTCGCCAACCTTCACGATACTGGAAACCACGACCACTGGATCTCGTCTGCCCCGGGGATCGTCAGCGCCGGCAACTGGCAGCATGTCGCCCTCACCTACGACAAGATTGCGGGAATTGCGAAGCTCTATTACAACGGCACCATAGTGGCGACCCAAACGATGGGCAGCTTCACACCCCAAACCGGCTACAACCTCCTGCTGGGGCGGCGGCCATCAAGTGATCTGCCGGCCTATTATTACGGTCTGCTGGACGAGGTGAGCGTGTACAGCCGCGCTCTGTCGGGGACGGAGATTGCCGCGCTCTACAGCGCGGTCTCGGCCGGCAAGTGCTCGCTAGGCTCCGCACCGACGATAATTACACAACCTGCCAGTCAGACGGTCCTAGCGGGGAGCACGGCGACCTTTACGGTGACGGCCGCAGGGACAGCGCCGCTGAGCTACCAATGGCGTTTCAATGGAACCAATATTGCCGGGGCGAGCGGCACGTCGTTGTCGCTGAGCAATGTGCAGCCCATCCAAGCGGGCAGTTACTCGGTGCGGGTGACCAACGCCTTTGCTTCGGTGATCAGTTCCAACGCCGTGTTGGCCGTGGTCGTGCCGGTGTGTGTTTCGGCCCCGACCAATTTGGTTTCGTGGTGGCGGGCCGAGGGGGATGGCAGTGATGCCGTGGGCACGAACAGCGGCAGCCTGCAGGGCGGTGTAACCTTTGCGGCAGGCGAAGTGGGCCGAGCGTTCATGTTCGACGGCAGTTCCGGGTTAGTCAGTATTCCTGCGTCGGCCAGCCTAAACGTGGGGGCGGGCAATGGCCTGACGATTGAGTGCTGGATCAACCCGGCTGGCATAGCAATTCACCCGCTGGTTGAGTGGAACAACGGCTCAAGCTACGGTGTTCATCTTTGGATTTCTGTGGGCCCGCCGCCGGGCTCTGGCAGCGGCTCGCTCTTTGCCAACCTGCAGGATACTGGGAATCAGATGCACTGGATTTCGTCTGCGCCGGGGATCATCAGCGCCGGCAACTGGCAGCATGTTGCCGTTACCTACGACAAGGTTGGGGGAGTTGCGAAGCTTTATTACAACGGCGCCGTGGTGGCGACCCAAACGATGGGCAGCTTCACACCCCAAACCGGCTACAACCTCCTGCTGGGGCGGCGGCCATCAAGTGATCTGCCGGCTTATTATTACGGCCTGCTGGACGAGGTGAGTCTTGTACAGCCGTGCTCTATCGGCGGCGGAGATTGCCGCGCTCTACCGCGCCGCCTCGGCGGGCAAGTGCCCGGTCAACCAAATCCCAGTGGCGGTATGCGCTGATGTGATCGTCTCCGCCGGCACCAATTGCGTGGCCGATGCCTCTGTCAACAACGGCTCCTTTGATCCGGATGGCGACCCCATCACCGTCAGCCAGGTGCCGCCCGGGCCATATCCGCTGGGGACCAACCGCGTCACCCTGACCGTGTCTGACAACCATGGCGCCTCCAACTCGTGCAGCGCCCTGGTGATCGTGCAAGACCGGACACCGCCGGTGATCCTCTGTGCCAGCAACAAGGTGGTCGAGTGCGGCACCGCATGGAGTTTCGATCCTCCGTCCGCTTTTGATAGCTGCAGCGCTACCAACGTATTCATCGGCGTCGCCTCTACGGTGACCAATGGCGGCTGCGGCGGCACCTTCACGGCCACCCGGACCTGGGTCGCCGTTGATAGCTCCACCAACAGGGCCACGTGCAGCCAGACGGTGACTGGTGTTGGACACCACCCCGCCTGCCATCGTGTGTCCGGCCTCCAAGACGCGTTGAATTCCAGGATGAGACATGGAGCGGTGGCGTCCTATGGGGTCACGGCCAGCGACACGTGTTCTTCGGTGAGCCTGGTCGTCACGCCGGCTTCCGGCAGCGTCTTTCCGATCGGCGTGACGCCGGTGCAGGCAACAGCCCTGGATGCCTGCAGCAACGCCAGTCAGTGCGCCTTTACGGTGACGGTGCTGGGGGCGCAAGGGGTCAAATCCAACGTCCTGGCCGAGTTGGTGGCGCTGCGAGCCAGCGTTACTCTCACCGAACCGTTCGCCCAGAAGTTCGACGACGCCATACAGCACCTGCAGGATTCGCTCAACCCGGCTTATTGGATTGACCAGACCCACCTGCACGCCCGGGGCGGCAATACGGCCATGAACGAAGAGAAGCTGGCGGCCAACAAACTGGCGGAAATCATGGACGCGCCGGGGTGCCCGGTTGACGCCGGCGGTTCTGCAAGGATTCATCGACCGCATCGTGAGGTGCGACCGGCTGCTGGCGATCATCAGCATCCAGGACGCGGCCAGCGGGGGTCTGAATCCCAAGAAGGTAGCGCAGGATTATGCGCTGGTGGCCAAGGGTGACCGCGAAGCGGCAGCGGGGCGCTACGCCAACGCCATCGAGCATTATCGCAATGCGTGGCGCCATGCGCTGCAACTGCAACTCCAGGTTGACCTGAATCCGGACGGCACGCACGCGGCTACAGTTCGTGGGCAACAACAGCAGCTCCTACCTGATTGAAGTGTCCACGGACATGGTGAATTGGGTATCGCTGGGCACCTGCACCGCCGACGCCCAAGGCGAGGTGGAATTCACTGATCCAAACGTCGCGAGTCAGTCCACCCGGTTCTACCGGGCGGTGGAGCAATAAGTGTCCGATCTATCGCGTTAGGTGTTGGGTTCGGGCTCGGCTATGGCAGCCCGTCGAACTCCGTCAGCCCTGAACGCCGGCAGGCGGCTGTTTCCAAGGATACAGCGCCAGGAATCCGCACAACGCCAGGGCAACCACTACCGCCGTCAAGCTGACGTAGAGCAAACCCACCGGGGGCTCAAAACGAAACTCAACCGTGTGCGTGCCGGTTGGCAGATAGACCCCCCGCATCAGATAGTTGCAGCGCAGCAGCTTCTCGGGCTTGCCGTCCACCAACACTTTCCAGTCCGGGTGAAAACGGTCGTTCAACAGCAGCACCGCCGGGCAGTCGGCTTTGGCCTGCAGGACGATTCGCTTGGGAGCGTAATCCGTAAACGCCACGGTGCCGGCATTCTGATTGGTCACGCTGCCAGGGCCGGGCGCGGGCAGCGGGTCGGCCACCAGCACAGTTTGCGCCGGATCAAATTCCGCGCTGGCCAAATTCGGTGAGCGTCACCTGGTCGTTGGTGCTGACCTGCCAGTTCGCATAGAGCTTCGCGCGCGGCAGGGCCCCGGTGAAGTCGAAGAGCGCATACGGCCCATCCGGCTTGATTACCGCCGTCAGCTCGTCCAGGCCGGTTGGCTCTTTCGGCAGGCCGGGCTTCGGCGCTATATCGAACCGGGCGGCGATCCGGAACCGGTGCTGCACGGGGTCAATCTGCTGATTGAGCACATCCAGAAACCCGGCTGCCCCGAGCAGATAGCGCGTGTTGGTAAGCTGCCACCGGCGCGTCACCCGATGCAGAGTGTTTGTGGTCCGGTCGAAGAACAGCGCGGTCTCGAAGGCGACATACTCCACCGGCGCGCGCGGCATCATCACAATGTCCAGCGACTGGATGTTGTAGTACTGGAAAAGCTGCTGCTTCCATTCAACGTCGTAAAGCTGGTTGAACAGCGCGAACTGCGACGGTGCGTTGAACGGCAACACTGCCGCCCGTTGTTCGTACGGCTTCTGCCGTAACAGCTCGATGACCGGGTTGGTCGCGTATTTCTGTTCCCAGTTCCAGGTGATAACCCAGGGCACATTTGCCCAACCGAGGTCCGCCACCAGCAGCAGCCCCAGCAGAATCCCCCCCAGCCGCGCCCGGCGCCCGCCAAAATACCCGCTCAGAATCAGGGCGACCAGCCCCAGCGCCAGGGTCAGGAAGAGAATGAACCAGCCCGCCTGGCGGATGCTGAAGCCCGCGATAGCGCTGGCCATGGCCGCATCAAAATGAACCTCCTGCAGGTAAGCCACCAGGCGTTCGCGTGAGGAGGAGTAGATCAGCCAGGCCACGAGGCTCGCGGCCAGCGCGATCGCCGAACCTCGTACCCAGTTCTTGTCGAAGGTCGCAGCCTTTGCCCACCAGGTCCGCAGTTGCGACGGCAGGTCGCGCAGCACCGCTCCGGGCGCGTCGAGGCATTTCCGGCTCATGCCATGCACGCCGTACGCAAAGAGGATCACCAGGATCCACTCGACCACGTGGAAGAACTTGGAGGGATTGCGCATGGTCGAGGCGAAGGGCAGCGCGTAGAACAACTGGTAAAATGGGGCGAAACGGCCAAAGCCGATCAACACGCAAATCAACGCCACACCAATCCAAAACCGGATGAACTTCCGTTCCGCCAGGGAAAACGCCGAGTTCTCCTTGCGCAGCCCCTGGAACGCGGCCCATAACGCAATCAGCACCACCAACACCCCGGTGTAGAGGCCGCCACCGCCATACCGGATGAATCCTTGCGGTGGCTCGCCTTCCTTGCCCGACGCAAAGTACCTGTCCCAGGCGGGGTCGCGCCCGCAGGCGCCCCAGTAATTCCCTCCCTTATAGCTATCCTGCAACCCCTGAGGCAATCCTATGGGCGTATCCATCCGGTAGCCGAACAGGCCCGGGCACAATCAGGCTCAGCATCTCGCGCTTGGGCAGGCTCCATTGGGTCGCCTCATCCCAACGCCGGGCTTTGCTCGCGGTGTCCTGACCCATGCCGGCGACGCCCTTGATCTGGGTGCCGACGAGCGTACTGACAGCGGCGGCGGCTATGAAACCAGCAAACGCGGCCACCATCGCGAGGCGTCCCGCGCCCCGAGTCAGCCTTTGCGCCATTCCTCCTTCGCCCGCCAGTGCTTGGAACACAACAAACCCCGCAACGACCAGGCTGAAGATGGCCCCAATGTCAAAAGCTTCCATCACCCCTACGCCAACCGCAAAACCCGCCAGGATCACCCGCAGCCAGCGCCGGGGCGAGGACTGGTCGGCCAGTGCGGCGAGGGCAAGGAAATCACAGCCGAAACTCAGCGGTTGCGCCGCTACTCCCCAGCAAGCGGTGGAGAAGAAGTCCGAGTTCAACGCGGCAGCAAGAGCGCCCAGCAGACAGGCCAGCGGCGAAAACTTCCACTGCCGGAAGCAGAGCCAGGCGCTGAGTCCCAGAAACAGCAGCGCGAACGGTGCGTAAACCTTCGAGAACAGCAGCGGTCCGGCAACGAGGCCAAGGGCTGCCCGAAACCGTAGGCGAGGCGCTCGGGCCGGTGCCCCCGAGCCAGTTCAGATCCTGCCAGTAACCGAGAAAGATCCGGCGGGCATGCTCGCGCACTTAGAGCTGATGGCGCCCAACGGGCCATCGTTCGAGAAAACCGTGCGGCCGGGCACCAAGCCGTCCCGGAATAGGAAGCCCAGCATCAGCACCAGGCAAAGAGCGATCCAGCCGAACTGACGCATGGCCGACGACCGTCCCCCTGGCCCGCTTTTCGATTGACTCATAGCTCCAAAGGCTGCTTCATTTCCGCGTTAAAGAAAACACAATATTCACCCCATGCGGGACTTCAAGCCTAGGCTTTTCCGGGGCATGAGTTGGCTCAAGAACACGCTGCTTGCGACGTGGCCCCGTTACAGTGATTGGCTCTGGGTGCTGAGCATCTTCCTAGTCGGGCTGGGCGCTCGGCTGGGGTTGATTGAGCGGTTTGGCACGCCGCTGCCATTTTGGGACCAGTGGGACGAGGTTCGGGTTGTCTTTGTGCCTTACTTTCAAGGGAAACTCTCACTTCCAGCGTTGTTCAGCCCCCACAACGAGCACCGGATCTTGTTTACCCGTCTCTACGACTTGGCGCTGCTCCTGCTGAACGGCCAGTGGGACAATCTGGTCCAGATGACCGCAAACGCCTTCATCTACACGGCCGTGGTGGCAGGCTTTGGTTGGCAGATGGCTCGGCTCATCGGGCGCCAATTCTGGCCCATGATCGGCACCCCTCCTGATGGTGGTTCTGGCCTTGCCCTTCGCTTGGGAAAACACACTCTCAGGCTTTCAGTCCCAGGTCTTCTTCATGGTGCTTTTCTCCCTCGCGACGATCTGGTTGGTGGGCTTCCATAGAACGGGCAGCCTGCCCTGGGTGTGCGGCGCGCTCGCCGCTTTCTGTTCCCTCTTTACCATGGGGGCCGGGCTGTTTGCCTCGGCGGTGGTGTGCGCTCTGGCCGGGGTGAGAATCCTAACCCAGCCGTCGTCATGGAGGCAGAATTGGCCCGCGATAGCCGTGGGCCTGGTGGCATTGGGACTCGGCTTGGCATTGAGGGTTACCGTGCCGTACCACGAGATGCTGAAGGCTCACTCGATCAGTGAGTTTCTGGTCACCTTGGGCAGATACCTGGCGTGGCCGTGGATTGTGCTGCCTCCCTACACGGCGTTTAACTTGTTTCCGCTGCTGATGTTGGCGTGGCTTTACCTGCGCCACCGCGAGGCGCGGGGACCGGCGGAGGAAATGGTGCTAGGGGTGAGCCTGTGGGCATTGCTCCAGGCCGTCGCTTCAGCTTATGCCCGGGGTGGCCAAACGTATCCCCAATGGCGCTATATGGATCTGTCGTGCTTTCTGATGATTGCAAATGTGCTGAGCTTGGTCCTGCTGGGATCGCGTCATCGCGAGCGACTGCCTCTCAAGCGCTATTTTCGGGCGGCATCTCTTCTGTGGACACTGGCCTGCGCCCTCGGCCTAGGGCTGCTCTGCTGGCGGGCATGGACGGTGGATATTCCCTTGCGTCAGATGTACCATCGTCTGCAACTTCTGACGACCAGGGCTTATCTGGCCACGGGCGACCGCCAGTACCTCGAGGTCCGGCGGCCTGAGTACCTCGCTCGCTACAGACTGGCCGCCACCCCAGCGAGCGGGCAAGGGATTTGGTGGATATGGCTTAATGCACCCGGATCCGTTCGCTGCTGCCTGCATGTGCGCGTGACCCGCTGCAACATGACTCCAGAAAGTGTTGGCTGCTTCACGACCAATGGCATCGACCTCGCAAGGCCAAACATCCCAGGGAACGTTTCGTGGAGCTCCTTTGCCAGGGAAAGGTTCCGCAGCCCAAGGGCGCTTCGAAAGCTTGCCTGTTCCAGCAAGCAAACTTACCTACCTGGAAATCGCCGTGGCCGGCGATCTGCCCGGGCCTGGCATGTCGCTGCAGTTGCTCGACTTGACCTCCGGAAGAATCAGCGACATAAGGCCTCGCCGGGCCCCCGGCAATCGTTGGCACAGCTACCAGATCAGAGCGCCCGCAGGACAGTTCAAGATCGTGGCGCAGGATGACAGCGGCACCGGTTGGTTTGCATTCCAACCCCCGCGCGAGCTTGGCTGGGTGTCATTCTGGGCCACGCGGGCGCTGGATGCCGGGAAATACTTGCTTCTCCTTGGACTGGGCTTATTCCTGTTTAGCCTTACGGCGTCTTGGGGGAGGAGATTCAGCGGCGATAACTCCGCCATTCGGGGGTTCACTTCCACCCCGCTTGCCCGTTACGCTGAGGATGTTTTAGGGGGCCGACCGGTGCCTGTTCCGAGTTGCTTGGGCCTGCTGCCCTTGCGGCCCAAATCCTGCTTGGCGGTAAGCTTGTTAGCAGGCTCGCTTTTTCACAATATATTGTATCTGCGCCAGCACGTCCGGCTTGAAAAGCTGGTCGTGGCCGGTCCAGACAGACAGAACCCGCCCAAGGCCTGGAATTAAACCCAAAACGGTACCTGAGGCCAGCGTCTGCCTCGGTAAGATGGACTACCTAAGCGGGTCAGAAAAGCTTGTAGTGGTTCCTGATTCCGAAAGGCGTTGACAAAGAGGTTGGGGTGCGGCTTTCAGCCCACGTGAAAACTGACGGCTTTGGCCTCATAGCGTCCTTGAGCCTGCAGGACAGTTACCGCCTCCTGCCTCAGCTGATGAGATGAAAGAGTTAATCAAGGGCATTTCTGCGCGCCGGGTATCACATTGGGAATCGAGGAACGGGAATTGAAGCAGATTCCGGACTGACCAATTCTATGGCCTTCGTCAAGGTGAACGGATGTTCTCGCCTGGTCGGGGTTAAGGCGGTTCGGGAATATGCCTTGTGCACGGGAAGATCCTTGGTCACAGCGGACCGTGTGGATCCTTTGGTCCTTGGCCCGACAGGCTCTCTCCTGGATGGGACTTCTAGGACTCCTGACCAAAGCGGCACGCGGCAATTTTTCACGTTTTCAAGGCGAGTGGAAGGAAGAACTACAACTTTTGACAAGTCAAACTGTGCCGTGTACATTGAAGTTGTGGATTTCGTTTGCATCCCCATCCTCCACGTCGAATCTTTGCACCTCGGGCGGGACCGGGTCCGGCCCGCACCCGATATCACATTCCCCTGAACCGCTCAGATCATGCGCATTTTCAGCAGGACACCCAGGTTCTTAATAGTTTTGCATGAACTTCGTTCCTATCGGGCGGGACTTTATGATTTGCGACCGATGCGACTCGGCGGCCGCGCCCGCAGCCGTCGACGAGTGCTTCCCTGCCGGAAGCGAGTTTCATCACTCAGACTGCCAGGATCTGAAGCCCCAAGCAGGAACCAATACGGCGACAGAATCAATACGGAGGCCGCAATACAGCGGCAGTCGAACTGACACTTCACAGGGAGCGGCAACTCATGCAAGTGCGTTGATGCCAGCGACTAGCTTCTGTTAAAGCCCATCGCCTCATCGAAAACCTAATCGATGATCAACGGGTCAATACCATTCAGAATGGGGCTTGACGGCCCTGCGGGTTTCGCAACCCTGCTCAGGCAAAATGGAAACGATGATTTCACCGCGTCCCGTTAACGGCCGAGGCGGCACCCCTTCCGGGGTTCTGTCATGGCCGAAGGGACTCCATGGCCCCGGGATGGTAGAACAAGCCGGTGTGTTCAACCGGAAGTGTCGATCCTGCGGTCAATTCCCTGTCTCATGGATCCTCTGATACTCACCCATTGCGGAAAACTGGGAGATTTCGTTTACACCTGGCCCGTTGCTGCCTGGCTCCATCGCAAGACGGGCCGCAAGATCCATTGGGTGTTGCCGCGAGGGTTCACGCCGTTCCGGCGTGTCGAAAGCCTCCTCCTGCGCCAAGCGTTCTCGCACCAGGTCACGCTGGTTGACTTCCCGGTGCGCAGCTACGGCTGCGGGGGACAGCCTTATCGGTTCAACCCGGCAGATTACGGCGTTTCGGGGGAGTACCTTAACCTGGGATTCCGGTGGTGGCCAAACAAGTTCGTAACGGCATTCCAGGCGGAAGAACATGGACTGGGATGGGATGAGGATTGGGTGCTGGACGTGGGACGGGAAGGGGAGGAGACGGAACGAGGGGCACAAAGGCCCAGGGCCCAAGCGGAAATCGAGCCGATGGTCGCCACGGAACAAGCCTGTATTCCCGCGGCGCCGGAGGCGCGTCTCGACCTGAAGCAGGATGTTCTCGATAACGTGCGGCGGATGGCTGCGGCGCGAGAGCGTCATTGTTTCTTCTCGGGGATGGCGGCGATTCTGTACTTCGCGCGGGTGCCATTCATTCTATATCGCGAACCGTGGCAGCCAAGGCTGGAGTTCTATTTCCCAGACCGGAGCCGGTACGAATTGCGGCAACTGCCTTCCGGGAAGCCTCCGCCGGACTTCGAAGGGGAAAAATGGATTACCCGGTGGATCCTGGTTCGGGAGTGGCTCAAACTTCGGATATCAGGCACCCGCAGGCACCCACCAATCTCCTCGCCATCCGACCAGTAATCGTGGTGGCGACGAAGCGACACCGCGCAGAGCCCGCCCGGTTGCAACGCGACGTGAGCGGATGAAGGCTCAGCCGCGCTGCCAGGCTTCGGTAAAGCCCGCCTTCCCCACCAGGCGCAGCCCGCAATGGGTGAGCATTTCTTTGCAGCGGGTAACCTTGGCTTCACCGATGATCGACGGATGGAACTCAATCACCGCGAGGCGGTAGGTCTTCAGCACCTCGCGGGAATGCTCCAGCACGTCAATTTCGCTTCCCTCCACGTCGGCGATAAGCGCGGTGAACGGGCCATACCGCTCGTGCAGCTCCTGCAAGGACCGGCAAGGCAGGCGAAACCCTCGCGCGGATTTCCGCTGTGACGACCCGTCAACTACAGCGGTGGGATGGATATAGAAAGTGACCTCCGGGGGCTTGCCCACCGCACAGTGTTCGACGATGAATCCGGAGTTGTTCAGTTCTCGGTTGCGGAAAAGCCACGGGATAAGCAGCGGGTTGGCCTCCACCACCAAATGCCGCGAGCGGTCGCGCAGCAACTGGTTGGTCACACAAGACACCACTCCCAGGCAAGCGCCGAGTTCAATCACGCTATCCTCGGGGCGCACAAACTGCTTCATCATCTGCCTCTCGTCGGCTTCGTACTCGCCGGTGCCGAAACCGGCACCACGCCAACCGATGGTGCTCATGTCTTTCGGGATAACAAACCGGCACCCGTCAGCCCGAAAAACACCGCCGCGGATGTCGAACAGGAGGCCATAGAACGGATGCACGACATAATGGGTAAACCAGTCACCCATCCCGCCGCCGGAGGAGCGGGCCACTGGAACCGTGCTGCTATCAGGTGTCGCTTGCATTGCTCCCTGAGAGTAACACGGTGTCCAGAGTGTTAACAGGCCAAACTGTGGATGGTTTCAGGGACGGCACGTTCTATCGCAGACCAGTTTGGATTTACCGTGGCTTGAGCGGCGACTCCCTGTGCCAGGGCCGAAGGCCCACCACTTACTACTCCGAAGACAAGCGCGACGCCCATCATTCCGCCGGATCGGAGAGGGGGCCGCAGCAAGGCGGGGCGAGGACCTGCCGGGCAGGTGCGAGGCGGCGCAATGGACGCGAAGTTGTCCGGAATGGTTCGAAAAGCAGGCATTCGGACCGGCATGAAAATAGCTGCAAACAGCGCATTTGGTGGAATCTGATGGCATGAGACAACAGTGAATCACATGAGCAAGCACTTTCAATTGAAGGTTATTCTGGCGAGTTTGGCCAACCTGCTCGTCCTGAGTTACGTCGTGTACCTGGCGGGGTATCACTTTCTCTTTTTCGTTTTCTTCTTCATTCCGGTCTCGTTGTGCGGTTGGTATCTGGGCCGGCTGTCGGTCGTTTTGATGGCCATTCTGACCGGGGTAGCCTGGTGCATCGTGGATATCCTTACGGACCATCAGTATCCGTTCGAATTGTTCCGCTATGCGAACAGCTTCATTTGCTTTCTGGCCTTCGCCATCATTGGCCTGCTCCTCCAGCGCCTGCGACGGGGTCTGCTGGAACAGATCGAGGTGCGGCGGGAACTGGAGAAGGCGCTCGATGAGATCCAACGCTCAACGGAAGAGACACGCCGGCTGCAGAGTCAGTTGCAGGTCGTGTGTGCCTGGACCAAGCGCATCAACGTGGAGGGCCGCTGGGTAGCGCTCGACGAGTTTCTGACCAACAACCTCAACACCAAAATCACCTACGGCGTTTCCCCGGAGGCCATGCACGAGGTTCTGCATACCGTGGAGAATGTGGAAGCGCCGGTGACCGCTTAAGGCTCCGTCTGCCGCGCGTTCCGCCCCGGTTCTTCGCGCGCTTTTGGCTTGCGCCGCCCTCCCTTTGCCGATACTCATGGCGCACAAATATGGCAAAAGCATTAACTAAGTCACAAACTGTCGCATCTGTTGCGGAAACCGTCGGGATTACAAGAAAGCAGGCCGGTGCCGTTCTGGAGGCCCTCGTGGCGCTCGCGTACAAGAACGCCAAGAACAGCTTCACGCTGCCTGGATTGGGCAAGCTGGTGCTGGTGAACCGCAAAGCCCGCATCGGCCGGAACCCGGCCACGGGCGAGCAGATCCAGATTCCCGCCAAGCGCGTGGTCAAATTCCGCGTCGCCAAGGCGGCCAAGGACGCAATCCTGGGCGCCAAGTAACCCACATACGGTAATTGTTGTTGTAAAGGCGGAGGCGTTCCCTCCGCCTTTCTGGTTTTCTCCAACCGCTCTGTCAGCACCGCCCCACTGACACATGAAGACCTATCCGCTTTATTTGAACGGCGCATTGGTGGAGAGCGAACCCGCTTGGAACGTCGTCAACCCGGCCACTGGCGAGGCCTTCGCCAAGGTCTCAACCATCAACCGCGCCCACCTCGCCCAGGCCATCTCCGATGCCCACGCGGCATTCGCGGGTTGGCGCGGCCTGAGCGCGAAGGCGCGCGGCGAGTATCTGCGGCGAATGGCCACCGAACTCGACCAGCGGCGGGACGAACTCGCCCGCCTGCTCAGCAGCGAGAACGGCAAGCCGCTGGCCCAGAGCCTCGGCGAGGTGGCCATGTCCGGGGACCATCTCCAGTGGTTCGCCGAGGAAGGCCGGCGGGCTTATGGGCGCATCATCCCGCCGCAGGCCGAGGGCAAGCGGAACCTGGTCGTGAAAACGCCCATCGGGGTCGTGGCGGCCATCAGCCCCTGGAATTTCCCCCTGATGCTCGCCGTGCGCAAAGTGGCGCCTGCCCTGGCGGCCGGCTGTCCGGTGGTGCTCAAGCCCGCCCGCCAGACCCCCCTGAGTTGCCTCGCTTTCGCCGAGTGCGCCCACGCGGCCCAGTTGCCCAAAGGCGTCCTCCAGGTGGTCTGCGGCCCGTCCGATCAGTTCGGCGAGGAATTCCTCAGCAACCCGCTTTGCCGCAAGGTGACCTTCACCGGCTCGACGGAGGTCGGCGAAGTGCTTATCCGCAACGCGGCCCGGACAATCAAGCCGCTCTCACTCGAATTGGGCGGTAACGCCCCCCTGCTGGTGTTCGACGATGCGGACCTTGACGTCGCCGTCGAGGGTGCACTGCTGGCCAAGATGCGCAATACCGGCCAGTCCTGCATCGCCGCCAACCGCCTCTTCGTGCAGCGGTCCATCTACCAGCGGTTTCTTGACGCCTTCGTCGCCAAGGTCAAGTCGCTCAAGATCGGCGAGTTTTCCGAACCCGGCGTCGAGATCGGCCCACTCATTGACGAAGCCGCCCTCCGCCACGCGCTCGGCCACGTTCAGGATGCGGTGAAGAAGGGCGCGCAGCTCCTTTGCGGTGGCCGTCGCCTGGAGCGTAAGGGCTTCTTCTTCGAGCCAACCGTGCTGGCGGAGGTGCCGGCGGACGCGTTGTGCCGGCGGGAGGAAATATTCGCCCCCCTTGCCCCGGTGACCGTGTTCGACACGGAGGAAGAAGCCGTCCGTTTGGCCAACGACACCGCTCATGGTCTGAGCGCCTACGCCTTCACCCGCGACACAAACCGCGTATTCCGCCTGATGGAGAACCTGGAGGCGGGGATGATTGGCATCAATGACGGCCTGCCTACCACCAGCAACGCCCCTTTTGGCGGCGTCAAACAGAGCGGCTGGGGACGCGAGCTAGGCTCCGAGGGCCTCGAAGCTTTCCTCGAAACCAAGCACATTTCAATCCGCGTATGATCCAGCGCTACACCTCGTTCCAGCCCCACCAGCGCCGCGGACCACTGTTACCGGCCCGAGCCGTTCCCCAGCGACCGGCACCGGGTGGAATACCTCTTCGTCCTCTACGAGAAGCTCCCCGCCCCGCTGGTCGCCGCCGCGAATCCAAGCCGGAAGGGGCAGAGGACGCAGGCGGCGCCATGAGAACCTCTTGTCTGGGGCCTTCGCCCGCGGATGGCTTTGTCAGGGAACCAGCCGGATGCGGTAGAAGCGGGCGGGCCAGTTGGTAGTGGCGCCGGAATCGAGCCAGTTCGTCGTCGTGTCGCCCGTGCCAAGGATGACGAGGTTGGGGCTGAGGTCAGTGTAAGTGGCGCCGACCCTCCCGCTGGCCTGCACGACGTTGGTCTTGCCACCCGCCGTTTGCCACGTGATGACGATGTCGCTGTTGGACGCAGCGAGGCTGAGGATGCGTAGAGGGGGGCGGCCATTGGGATCGGTGCCGGCCAGGTATTCCTGCAAGTTGGTGAAGCCGTCGCCGTCGGGATCACCGTCGGGCCCGTTCACTCCGGTGGGATCGAGCGGGTCGAGTCCGTGGGCTTGTTCCCAACCGTTGGGCAAGCCGTCGCCATCGGCGTCCAAGGCAGCCGGAAGATTGGTGCAGGTGGTGATGACCAATGCGCCGCCGAGCTTAATAAAGTGGGCGTCGGCATTGGTAACGACGAGGCAATCCACTTGCACCAAACCGGCGTGGAGAATGACGCTGCCATGCTCCACCTGCAAAACTCCGGTGTGCGCGCCGTTGGCGGCGATCAAACTGCCGTCGGCGATGGTCAGGAGGGTATTGGAGCAAGTTGAATCGGCGCCCACGACGACGCGTGGGGCGAGAACGGTGCCGCCGTCGGCGATGGTCAGCGTGTTGCCGGAACCCGAGCCGCCCACATAGAGGCTGTCGCTATTATTCCAGACGGAACCACCGCCAGTGACCGTGACATTGTTGCTGCCGGCGTTGGGATCGCAACCTATGTCCCCTTCGGTGTCGTACACCAGGCCGCCATCGCGGATGCTGAGCGTGTTGGCAGGGCCGAGGAGGCCGATGGCGAGCCAACCACTGTTGCTCCACACGGAGCCTTTACCAATGACGGCGGCAGCGTTGTTGCTGGCGCAGTAGTCATACCCGACGCAGCCGTCGCTGTTGCACACAACGCCACCGTCGGTAATGGTCAGCGTGTTGCTCGCGCCGGAGAAGCCGATGGCAAGCCAGTCCCGGTTGGTCCACATCGAGCCGGGGCCAGCCACGCTCACGGCATTGTTATTGGCGTTGGTGCTGATGCCAAGGACTCCCTCGAAATTGCACACGGCGCCCCCGGCGGCAATGGAGAGGCTGTTGCTGCGGCCGTAGAACGCGAGATAGAGATTAGTTGAGCAGTTCCAGGCCGACCCCGGACCTGTGACGGCGACGGTGTTATTGCTGGCGTCGGCCTCGTAGCCGAGGTAACCCCAGGTGTTGTAGGCCGCACCGCCGTTGGTGAGGGCCAGGGTGTTGCCGGTGCCGTGCTCGCCAACGTGCAGCGGACCGCTGTTGCTCCAGACCGAGCCGGAGCCGGTGACGATGGCCGCACAGTCCCTGGTCGAGGGAACACCGCAGATGACGCCGGTCTGGTCGAACACCGCACCGCCATTGGTAATCGTCAGTGTGTTACCGTTGCCGGAGTAGCCGACGTAGAGCCAGGTACTGGTGTTGCTCCAGACCGAGCCGGGGCCGGTGACGGTCGCCGCGTTGTTGCTGGAGCTGCGTCGGTAGCCGAGGTAGCCAGCCGGGTCATACACCTTGCCACCGTTGGTTATGGTCAGCACATTGCCGGCGCCGGCGTAGCCGACATACAGGAAGTAGCCGCGATTGCTCCAGACACAGCCGGGGCCGTCCACGGTGACGGCGTTGTGGTTGGCGTTGGTGTTGTAACCGACATAGCCCGTCGCGTTATAGACGACGCCGGAATCGGTGAGGCTGAGCCGGTTGCTGACACCGGAGCGGCCGATGCAGAGGTCGGCGCGGTTGCTCCAGACCGACCCGGGCCCGATGACGAGACAAACGTTGCGGGACGAGTTGGTCTCGTAACCCATGTAGCCGTCGTCATTGTACACGGCTCCTCCACTGCCGATGCTGAGCGTGTTGGCGCCGCCGGAGCGGCCAAGGTAGAGGTCGGCGCGGTTGCTCCAGACCGACCCGGCGCCGGTGACGGTGACAGCGTTGTTGCTGCCGGAATCGCCGATATAAGCTTCGGTATCGTACACGCTGCCGCCACTGCTGATATTCAAGGCGTTGCCATAGCCATAGCCGACTGTGAGGTTAGAGCTGCAACCCCAGACAGAACCGGTCCCGGTCACCAGGGCGGTGTTGCTGCTGCTGTAGTCGAGATTGCCGAGGAAGCTTCGGCCGCAGTAAATGGCCCCGCCGTCGGCGATGGTGAGCTGGTTGCCGGTGCCAGCGAAGCCTAACGCCAGGTCGTTCTTGTTGCTCCAGACCGACCCGGCGCCGGTGACGGTGACAGCGTTGTTGCTGGCGCTGGGCATCGCGCCCCCCCAGAAGCCCTCGGAGCGGACAGTGCCGCCGTTAGTGATGGTGAGCGTGTTGTTGGCGCTCCAGTAGCCGAGGTACAAGTAGTTGCGGTTGCTCCAGACCGACCCGGTGCCACTGACGAGCGCCGTGCAATTGCTGGCGCGGACGTTAAGGCTGCCGACGTACGAGTCGGCGTTAACTAGGACCCCGCCCACCAGTGCCAAACTGGCGGGGCTATTGTAGCCGACGTAGGCAGTCGCAGTCACACCGGTCGCACTTAGTACGGCGCCCGCCTCAAGCCGGGCGGTGCCATCCACGTAGAAGCTCAAGCCGCCCACAACCATGGTGGAATTGGTGACACTGAGTGCGGCATTGGTGCCGATGTTGAGGGTCTTAACGATACGTAGCGGGTTGCCCCCATCGTTGGCGTTGCTCAGCAGGAGGGTATTCACTGACCCAGACGGCGCAAAGATGGTGAGATTGGTCACCGTCATCGCGCCGGGGCTGGCGGCGGTGGTACTGTCAATCGTGACGCTCTTGGTAGTGCTGTTGGTGATCCAAATCGTGTTGAAGTTGGTTGATGGGGCTGCTCCCGCCGACCAGTTGGCGGGGTCCTGCCAGAGGCCGCTGGCTGAACTGGTCCAGCTATTATCAACTGCAGCCGCGGTGACCGGAACGGTGAGGCACGCCACCAAAGCCGCCACTGCCAGCCGGCGCCTCCAGTTCATACACGGCGGTCTAATACTGTTTCGCAATGAGATTCGGTAGCACTCACTGGCCGCCCCTCTCCCTGTCCTCTCCCCGCGAGGCGGGGAGAGGGTGGCCGCAGGCCGGGAGAGGAGATTGTACCAATAGTCTCTAGGAACTGGTGTAACTTTCTGCGTCAGCGCTTTCGGCGAAAACGCCCCACCTTGGACCGGCGGCTTCGCCGACGCAGCCCGGACTTGTGAAGTTATGTAAAATCGCTGCCTCATCGCGTCATCTCTCGGGCTTGCAGTTTCGGGCAGCGCCTGCCAGGGACTATCTCTCCACGCGGATCCGGTAGAACTGCGCCGTGTTCGCGCCGAGCGGTTCCACCCAGGTGTTCGTGGCCGCCGTAGGCGGGTAATTTGTAAAGATACAGACCCAGGCACTGTTCGTGCCGTCGAGGTTCAGGTGCCGCTCGAGATACTGGCGGACGCTCGTGCCCCCCTGCCAGGTGACTCGCGCCTGCCCCCCCTCAACTTTGTAGCCGAGCATCCTCAGCACCGAGTTTGGATTCCCCGGGTCCGTGCCGGCAATCCATTCCTGATAGTCGGGCATGCCATCTCCATCCGAGTCGGCATTTGGAACCGTGAACCCCTGCGTCGCCACCGTCTGACCCCAGGCTTGGAACACGAACTGGTAGTTGCCTGGGGCCAGGTATCCGAGTTGGTAACTGTGGTTGGTGACGGTCGCCACGTTGCCGCACGGAATACCGGTTGTGTTCCAGTACATCGAGCCGACGGTAATCGTGGGGAGAGTCTGGACCGGGGTTCCCCAGCTACCCAAGCGCTTGCAGGTGTCGGGAAGCCCAAGGCTCACGTCCGCCCGCGCCATACCCGCCACCGTATGCGTACTAATGGACGCCCCATGGGGGACCCAGGGCGCCTGTCCCATTTGCGCGTGGCCCGCGGCAGGCCACCCCAGCAGGCTGGCGGCTGCCGGTGCCATCGCATTGCCAACTCTGAGACTCCTGAATCGCACGCGCATATCGAATCCTTTCTGCCTCGGAGCCAGGAGGACCCGCCCACTCGTCCGGCCCAAAACGTACACACACCCGCGGACTCCCGCTCGCGGTCTGCTCATTATTGTGGAAACTCAGCCGCAGCCTATCAGCTTTGGCTAAAGAAAGCCATCTCCTTTTTGACTTTTTTTGACTTTTCTTAAGAGTCGATGCTGCCTCCGAAGATTGATTTTGGGGCTGAACGGCGTGGGCTGTCTGGCAACCTCCCTACCCGCTCCGACTCCCCACTCGAGCGGGTGTAGTCCTATGCCCTACGAATCTGCGCCTTCAGCTTCTCAACCCCTTCAGGTCCAGTTCGCACCGGGCGTTCTTCTTCAACAGGTCCTCCATCGTGATCCAGGACCGCGCTAGCCCGGCCTCGCGGCCCAGGATTGTGGCCAGCGCGCTATCAACTGCCCGGGTGACGGTGGGGTTTGAACAGTCCCCGGCGAGGATGGCCGTGTGAAAGGCTGCGATGTTACGCACCGCCCCGGTTTCATACAGGTTCACCACCTCGGCCGAATGCGCTTCCTCGCGGCTCTTGAGAAAAGCGCGGCCGCCGTAGCCCACGGTGCCACACCCGGTTTCGCCCTGGGCGGTGCAGAGCACATCAAAGCCGGTGAGATTGTCCAGGTGCTTGCCCCGATGGCTCAGCAGCAGCCCGTTGGCAAAGGTGAACACCAGTTGGAAGACGTCGTGGCTGTCGCCGTGAGGATTCGGCCGGCAGCGGGCCGAAGCACCGCACGCCGCCACGGGTTGTTGGCCCGCCAGCCAGAGTGCCGCGTCCACGGCATGAATGCAGGCATTGACGTGGTAGCTGCCCCCAATGGCAACGTCATTGACCCAGATCAGGCGCTGCAGGCGGCTTTCGATCGAGGCGGTCTTCACCGGATCGGCGAACGTGCCGGCGAAGTACTGGCTGTTCAAAGCTACCACCTTGCCAATTGCTCCTTTCCCAATGAGTTCCGCCACGCGCTTGTTCTCCGGGTCGGTTGGCATCTGGTAATCCACCAGGAACACCCGTTTGTTCGCCTTGGCTTTGCTGGACGCAGCCTCGACGGTCCTGCAACCTGGAACATCCACGGCAATCGGTTTGGCCATATAGACATGCAAACCAGCTTCGACCGCCGCCGCCGCGTGCTCCGGAAAGAAGCAGGGCGGCGTCTCCAGGGCCACCGCCTCCACGCCTGATTCGAACACCCGCTTGTACCCGGAAAGACTCGAGAACCGCCGCGCCTTATCCACCCCCAGCGCATCGCCGCAAGCGTCCGCCACCGGCTGGAAATAATCCGCGACGGCGTGAATCTCGTATCCACCATGGCGCGCAAAAAGGCGGGCGATCCATGCGCCTCGCCCACCACAGCCGATAACCCCCAGGCGGATTTTGCGTCGGGGCACCGCCGCGGGCGCGGCACTCGGACGCTCGGCTTGAGATCGTGCGACGAACGGAGCGGCTGAACCGGCGAGGATTCCCAGCTTGAGGAAGGATCTTCGATCCAGAGCGTTACAAGGCGAATGACTGTTCCTGGCTTTGGCTGTCATGCGCGCAGGATAATATTCAGCACTCTGACAGGTAAAGGATCCAAGAGGGGTTGGTTACACTGCGTAATCAGCAGGGAGGCTCACGGCTCAGGACCGCAGAGAGCACAGCCTCCCTGCGGGCGTGCTTCGCAGGGGGAGTTGAATGGATTCGGCACAGGCGCGGAATGCGCGCGTCGCGCGCCAGCTTGGGCATTGTCTCCAACGCGCTGCGACGCCCGCCCCTTTTAGGCTTTGAACGCCGCGCCCTGCACTTACCATCATCGGCGTGACGGTCCTGGAAGCCATACAACGCAGCACGGAGTTCCTGGCCAGGAAGGGCGTGGAGTCGCCGCGCCTGCAAACGGAGCTGTTGCTGGCGCACCTGCTTAAGCAACCGCGCATGCGGCTCTACCTCGAGTTCGAGCGCGTGCTCACGCCGGCGGAGGTGGATGGTTTCCGCGAGCTCATCAGGCGTCGAGGCCAGCGCGAGCCGTTGCAGCATATTATGGGCACCGCCTCCTTCTGCGGCTTGGAACTGGCGGTGAACGGGGACGTGCTGATTCCACGACCCGAAACGGAGCTGCTGGCCGAGCGCGGTTGGACCTTTCTCCAACAACTACCCACTGTCAACAATCAACCACCCACAGCTCTGGACTTCGGGACCGGCAGCGGTTGCCTGGCGATTGCGCTGGCGATTAAGTGCCCGGCCGCCGAAGTGTCCGCCCTCGATGTTTCGGCCGCAGCGCTGGCGGTGGCCCGGCAGAACGCGGCGCGTCACGGCGTGGCGGAGCGCATTCGCTTCCTGGAAGGCGAAGGGTTTGGGCCGGTGCCGGAGGGAAGCCGGTATGATCTGATCATCAGCAACCCGCCTTATGTCCCAAGCGGAGAAATTGCGTCGCTGCAACCGGAGGTGCGCGATCATGACCCGCACCGGGCGCTGGACGGCGGCGCCGATGGCCTGGATTACGGGCGGCGGCTGGCGGGGGAGTCGGCCCGGTTTCTCGCACCGCAAGGGCGGCTCATGCTGGAGTTTGGCGACGGCCAGGCGGAACGACTGCGCGAGGTTTTCCAGGAGCAGAAGTGGATTGTCGAAGCGGTGCAGGAGGACTACACTCACCAGCCGAGAATCATGGTCGCGCGGCGATCATGATTCACGGGCGAATGAAACAGGGCCTGTTGCCGTCGTAGCGGGTGTAGCCGCCGACGTCAGGGCGTGTTGCCCAACCCTTTTGAGGGGAGGGCGAGCGTCCTCGCGAGCCCTGATTTCCTCAGCGGTTCCAAAGATGTTTGGGCTCGCGAGGACGCTCGCCCTCCCGGTTGTGCCGGGTGGGCAACACGCCTGTCAGTCGGCTCATTCGGGCCGCAGACAATATGGCGCCGACTGACGTCGGCGGCTACGTGGTGTTGATGGCCATGCGTGCGAAGTATGATGTATCCCGGGTAACCGGTGAGCGATAGATGGCAGTAATGAGATTTCATGGATAGCTTCTTGATAAAAGGCGCCGTGCCGTTGCACGGGGATGTGGCCATCAGCGGCGCGAAGAACGCGGTGCTGCCGATCATGGCGGCCACGCTTCTCACGGGTGAACCCTGCGTCATCCGGCGCGTGCCGAACCTGAGCGACGTGAAGTTCATGGGGCAGATTCTCTCGTGGCTGGGCGCGCAGGTGCGCTTCGAGCGCGACACGGTCCGCATCCAGGCCCGGAAGATCAAGGGGGCCGGCGATTACGATTTGATCCGGAAGATGCGGGGTTCGATTTGCGTGATGGGCCCGTTGCTGGGGCGGTTGCAGAAGGCCACGGTATCGCTACCGGGCGGCTGCGTGATCGGGGCGCGGCCCATCAACCTGCACCTGAAAGGGTTCGAGGCGCTGGGCGCGAAGGTGGTCATCGAAGGCGGTTATGTTCATGCCAGCGCGAAGCGGTTGGTAGGATCGGCGATGTTCTTGGGCGGCCGCGCCGGCTCGACGGTGCTGGGGACGGCCAATGTGATGATGGCGGCCACGCTGGCGGAAGGGGTCACGGTGATTGAAAGCGCCGCGTGCGAGCCGGAAGTGGTGGACCTGGCGAACTTCCTCAACGCGATGGGGGCGCAGATCTCCGGCACAGGCAGCCCAACCGTAACGATCACCGGGGTGAAGGAGCTGCACGGCGCCGAACACGAGGTGATCCCGGACCGCATCGAGGCGGCCACCTACGCAATTGCCGCCGCTGCCACGAACGGGGAGGTGACGCTGCGCGGCGCGCGGGCGGACCACATGCGCGCGGTACTAGACAAGCTGCACGACGCCGGCGCCAGGATCGAGCGTTGCGGCGCGGACATCACCATTCGCCGCCATGGCCACTTGAAACCGCTGGACATTACGACGCTGCCGTATTCGGGTTTTCCGACCGACGTGCAGGCGCAGATGATGGCCTTGATGACGCTGACCCCGGGCATCAGCATCATCACCGAGCGGATCTTCGAGTCGCGGTTCATGCACGTGAGCGAGCTGGCGCGGCTGGGGGCGGACATTGAAATTGAGGGCCCGAGTGCGATTGTCAAGGGTGGCAAGCCGTTGAGCGGGGCGCCGGTGATGGCGAGCGATTTGCGGGCATCCGCGGCGCTGGTGATTGCGGGGCTGGCCGCGCGCGGCACGACCCAGGTCAACCGGGTTTACCACATTGACCGCGGTTACGAGAATATTGACGGCAAGCTGCGGCAACTGGGCGCGCGCATCGAGCGGATTGAAGAATCATGACCAAACTGATTGCAGCACTGATTATCGTCGCCGTGCTTTACGGCGGGTGGCAGTTCTTCCTGTACTGGGAGAAAGTGAAGAACGAAGAGGAGAGCCAGCAGAAGAAGGATGCCGCGGCCATGGTGATTGGGGACCAACTGCCGGGCCTGCCATATCAGCTCGAGGCGTCGCTGCAGGCCGCGCGGAAGCAGGGCGCGGCTGGCCTGAGAAACTGGCTAAAGACCCACAACCAGAGTGTTGAGGACCCGCGCAAGGCGTGGATCGAGCTGGATTACTGCGTCGCCGTCTCGCGGGAGGACATCGCCGAAGCCAAACGCGTTTTCGCCAAGGTGAAAGAGCGCATCGGCCCCGCCTCGCCCGTCTGGCCGCGGCTGAAGGAACTGGAGAAGACCTACGAGTGAGCCGGAGTATCGGTGATGGGTGACGGGGGTTGGAGCACTCCGTGCAGGCGGAGGTGCGCAGCCCCTCGCGAGCCCTGTGGGGGAGGGGAATCAGGATAGGCGAAGGGCGAATTTTCGGCGAATTTTTTGGTTGGCTTCGGGCAGCCGGTCGCACATGCTGCGGTCTGAGTCAGCTAACGAAAGGCGAGCAATATGGATGTGATATTCGATTGTCCCAAATGCGAGCAGGAGTTGGCCGTGGACAGCTCGGGGGCGGGCAGTGAGATCAATTGCCCGGCGTGCGGTGAGTCCATCGTGATACCGGCGCCGGAATCGGTGGTGAACCGGCCCGGGGTGGAGAGCGCGCCGAGCGTGCCGCGAGGAGAGGTGCATCCGGTCAACCCCATTGCTTCGTCGGCCGCGGCGAAAGTGGAAATGCATTTGCGGGTGCCGGTCCACAAGACGCCGACGGAAAGCTTGATCGAGAAGCCGCTGCGCCCGCTGGATGTTGCGGCAAAGGAGACGGACAAGAAAATCCGCGTCAAGACGATCAAGCACACGGATTGCATCGAGGTGGGGCACGACAAGTTTGACGAGGTGGTGTCTAACTTTCTGGCCAAGGTCGGCGAGGCGAACATCATCAGCATCACGACGCTGACCTACACGCACCTGGACATTGGCACGCAGAAGCTGCTGACCGACTTCGGGGTCATGGTGGTCTATCGCGGTTAGTCGGCGGGCCAGAGCGGGCCCAAGGGAATTGAGGCCCGTGGCTGGGGGAGGGCGCGGTGTGCCGAAGGCGGCTCGCGCTCGGTTGTGGTTGGGCGCTTTCACTTCCTGGTGGCAGTGCCGAGGGCGTGTTACCCATCTTGACTTGAGTCGCGCCGCTGCTTACGCTCCGGTCCATGAGTTTCCGGTCTGTCCGCGTGCTGCTGATCGCAGTGTGCTTGCTGGCATTGCCTTTTCGGGCGCCGGCGCCACTGATCTACCGGCCGGGGGAAGGCTGGACTTACGAGCCGGTGGGGGGCGAAGGTCGCTGGCAGCAGCCCCGGGCGAAGGACCAATTGGAGGTTGCCCAGGCCGCGTTCGACAAGCGGGCCTACAGCCTGGCGCTCAAGTCGGCGCGGCGGGTGGTGCGGGTGTGGCCGCTTTCGGATTATGCGCCCCGGGCGCAGTATCTGGTCGCCCGCTGTTACGAGGCGACAGGCAAGGAGGAGAAGGCGTTCAAGGCCTACCGGACGTTGCTGGAGAAACAGCCCAAGGTCACAAACTTCGATGAGGTCCTGCAACGCCAATACGAGATCGCGAATCAATACCTGGCCGGCAAGTGGTTCAAGTGGGGCTTCCTCCCCCTCTTCCCCTCCATGGAGCGCACCGGCCAAATGTATGCCGACATCGTGAAAACGGGACCCTACAGCGCGGTCGCACCCCAAGCCCAGTTGAGCATTGGCACGGCGAACGAGAAACGCAAGTTCCTTCGCTTCAAGTCGCCCGATTATCCCGCTGCGGTTGCGGCTTATGACGTGGCGGCGGATCGGTATCACGACCGACCGCAGGTGGCGGCGGAGGCGATGTTCCGCGCGGGGCTGGCCTGGCAGAAACAGGCGCAAACGCCGGACCGCGATCCGAGCAACGCCAAACAGGCCATCGCGCGCTTCACGGACTTCATGGCGCTTTACCCGAATGACGCACGGGTGCCCGAGGCTCAGAAACGGATTGCGTCACTTAAGGGCGACCAGGCGCGGGGCAACTTTGACATTGCGCGATTCTACGAGAAGCGCCACAGGTGGGAGGGCGCGCGGATCTACTACAACGCGGTGCAGTCGCTGGATCCCAATTCCCCGTATGCGGCCGAGGCGCTGCAGCGCCTCGACGAACTCCGGCGGCGCATCCAGGGGGTGGGCAATTGACATGAAGCCTGGTCGCTGGCTGCTGGTCGGTCTGTTGGCATTCGGCGGGGGCGGTTGCGCCGGCTACAGGCTGGGCCCGGTCAGCGGCGCCGCCGCCGGGGCCAAGTCGGTGCAAGTCAACCCGTTTACCAATCAGACCTTGCAGCCGCAGTTGGGAGAAGAGGTAACGGGGCAATTGCGGAGCCAGTTGCAGCGGGATGGGGCTTACCGGCTGGCGTCGCACAATGACGGGGACATCGTGGTCAACGGTGCGGTAACCCGCTACCATCGGCAGGAGGTCAGCCTCTCGCCCAGCGACACCCTCACGGTGCGCGATTACCGGCTGGAGCTGCGCGCGCAGGTCACGGCCTACGACCGGAGCCGCGGCAAGGTCGTCCTGGACCAGGTGGTTGCGGGCTACACGCTGATCCGCGTCACCACTGACCTGACCAGCACGGAGCGGCAGGCGATGCCATTGCTGGCCGGCGACCTCGCCAAGAACGTCACCGCGCTATTGACCGAGGGAAGCTGGTAAAGCGCCGATGGCGGATAAGTCGGGCTTGCTTGCGCGGGGCAATCTGGTAGTCCTGCGGTATCCCGTGAAACAACTGAGACCACTGAGCGTTATGATTACAAGAGTCCTGAGAATCGGCGCAGTAGCATTGCTGGCCGCCGCGATGGCCGTTATACCCGCACAGCTCCTGGCGCAAAGCACAAACAAGCCTGCGGCGGCAAAGAAATCCGCTGCCGGCAAAACCGAGTCCACCCCGAAGAAGAAATCGCCGCATCCGTTCCGCGGGAATTTGGCGGCAGTGGACCCGACCGCCAAGACCATCCAGGTAGGCAAGTCCACCTACCACATCACCTCCGAGACGAAGATCACCAAGGCGGGCCAACCGGCCACCCTCGCGGACGGCGTCGTCGGCGAGCCTGTCACGGGTTATGTCGAGCCGACTGCGGACGACAAGATGGCGGCGAGGACAGTGTACTTTGGGGGGAAGACCGGGGAGCCGGGCGGCGAGAAGAAGAAGAAGAAGGCCGGACAGGGCTGACGGCGGTTCATCGCCGCCACCAGCTCGTCTTGCTCTTGAGGCCTTTACCCTGCGCGTTCTGGGTAAGTTGTTGCACCAGCAACTGGCTGCGCGCTATCTCGAGCGCCGCGCAGAATTCATCATAGCTCAGAAACCGGTCGGCGGGATTCTTGGCCAGCACCTTTACCAACGCATCGCTGGTGGGTTGGGTGATTTCAGGAATGACCAGATTCGGCGGAGTGAGGGCGGTGTGGACGTGGGCAGCGACCAGCTCTTCGACGCTGGGGGCCTCGAAAGGGACGTGGCCGGTCAACGCGTGGTAGAGCGTACAGCCCAGGCTGTACATGTCCGAGAGAAAGGTTTCACGTTCGCGCTTGATTTTCTCGGGCGCGACATAATAGGGGGTGCCCTCGGTAACGGAAGTTGACTCGACCTCGGCTTCGGCGCTGCGCGCCAGGCCGAAATCAATCAGCTTGGGCTCGCCATCGGCATTAAAGAGGATATTGCCGGGCTTGATGTCGCGGTGGAGGAGGTTGTGTTTGAGCGCCATGTCGAGGGCGGAGGCGACCTTGTAGCCGACGTCCAACACTTCGAGTTCGCTCAGGCGGCCTTGTTTCTCGATGCGCGAATCCAGACTGCCCCGGTCCGCCAGTTCCATCACCAGGTAGCGCTGCCCTTCGAACTCGTCGAAGGAGTAGATGTGGATGATGTTGGTGTGGTTGAGCGAGGCGCAGGCGCGCGCTTCACGGTAGAAACCCTCCAGGGCGACGACGTCGTTCTCCAGCTCCTTGCGCATCAGCTTGACTGCGACCATGCGCTCCAGCACGGTGTCAAAGGCGCGATAAACCTTGCCGTGGCCGCCGGACGCGATCTTGCTACGCAGTTCAAACTGCCGCAACTGCATCGGCATCATAATCGGGTAACCGCAGCGTTTGCAGGGCTCGGTGGACAGCGGCGGGAGGTCTCCGGGGATGAAGACTTTGGCGTCACACCCGCCACACGTGACCATTTTCAGTGGTTTGTCACTCGCACTCATGACAATCGAAATGTAGCATCACTGGTTCCGGCGACAAGTCTCGGCGGCGACGGCTCCGGCAACCAGCCACCGGCTGGATAAGCTCTTTCTTACTAGCCCCTTTTGCACGTGCCGTCAAAGCCCAAACCACGGGGGATTTGTTGACCGCGGCCGTGGGCGCAGGCCGGCCAAGGCCGGCGCGAGCCGTCGGCCAGCGTCAGAAGTGCAGTTTGAGACGGTAGAACCGGGCGGGGTCGCCGGCAGCCCCGACCGCCACGCTGGCGATTGCCCCGTTCGTCCCCGCAAGGTTTGTAACCACATTGCTCCAGCCGCCCGGCGGCAAGCTGGCCGCAGATTGGATGTCGTATAGCACGTTGGTGCTCATGGAGAAACTCAAGATCAGGTCGCCGCCGGCGACAGCCAAACGAAAGTCAGCCGGCGGCAGCACAGTCAGCGCCAGATCTTGGGCGGCGCCGATCGTCGAGCCGGGCACCGGGCCGAGCTGTAGCAGCTTCAAGGCAACGTTGACGGCTTCGCCGTTGCGGATGGGCTGCACCGGCGCTGAATAGGTCGGTCGGCTTGTCCCGGGATTAAGCCGGTTGCCGGGATTCAGGAGGTAGAGGTCCGCGTCGGCCATCACGCCCGGGCCCCACACATAGAAGGGCACCGTGTAGTTGGCGGCAAGGGTAGCGTCCCCGTGGGCCGTGCCGGTGCCCCCGTGGTCAGCCGTCAAAATGATGGCCGTTCGGTCATGCAATTGAGCGTTGGTGTCAATCAGGCTGAAGACCTGCCCCAGCCGGCTGTCCATCGTCTTGATGGTGTTGCAGTAGGCGGAGGAGTTAGAGGTCACATTCCATCCGGAGGCGTGGCCGGTGGTGTCGGGGTCCCGCAGGTGCAGAAACACGTAATGGAAAGGTTGAGCCGTCATGCTCGCGATCATCGCGTTCTCCAGCACCAGCGTATCGCTCTGGTAAAGGTAAACGTCTATCTTGTCCCTCCCGTTATCCGGGCCAATCAGGTCCAGGGCGCCGTTGACGCCATTCCAGCTGGTGTCGAAGAGGGAGAATTTGGTTTTGCTCGCGTAATGCCCGGTGCGCAGCCCGTTGTCATGCGCCACGTCGTAAACCCCAGCGACATACGATCCCTTGTTGGTGGCGAGTGTCTGGCCGGCGAGCGGGTCCGTATTATTGGTCCAGTTGTGCCCGGTTACCCCAAGCACGCCGCGGGCAGTCATTTGAGTCGTGTGATTCTGCAGCGTCTCGGTGTAGTCATAATCAGACCGGGCGTTGTCCGTGTGCGCTCCCTCCGCGCGCAACCGGTAGAAATTCGGTAGGTTCGTCGGCCCCAGCGCGGTGATGACGTCCGGCCGCAGGCCATCAATGCTGATATGAATTACGTGCGAGACGGGTTGGGCCACCGCGACGGGAGCGGAGAGGGACAGAAGAGCGACCAGCGGTAAACTGGCAACGACAGACCCAATCGGGGGGGGCGCTTTCACTACGGCGGCAATAATGCTATTCAATCGTTCAGGCGCGCGGCCCAGTGGCCGCTTTCCTGTCTGCATTACAGCGGCAACTCAGGATTCAGTCCAGCCCGAAGTACGCCGGCTGAGACGAAGTTGGCGGCAGCGGGTGTCGCCCAGCCTTCAAACCAGCTCAAAGCACCGGTCAATGCTTGGATTTCGACCGTAGTTAGCGCATGTTGTCGCCTCATGCAGTTGATTCGCGACATCTATGCCGCCGGGCGCGCCGCCGGGCGGCCGGTGGTCTCCTTCGAGTTCTTCCCGCCGAAGACGGACGAGGGCGACCGCACCTTGCTCGAGAAAACCATTCCGGCCTTGTTGCAGACCCGGCCGGATTACTGCTCGGTGACCTATGGCGCGGGCGGCAGCACGCGGGACAAGACGCTGCGGATCGTGGATCGCATCCAGGGGCAGCACGGCCTGACCGCCGTGGCCCACCTGACTTGCGTAAGCGCGACGAAGGAGCAGATCGGCGAGCTGCTGGCGCAGATTCGCGCACTGGGCGTGCGGAACCTGCTGGCGTTGCGCGGCGACCCGCCCGGCGGCGGCGAGTTCCAGGCGACCCCGGGCGGTTTCGAGTTTTCCAGCCAACTGGTCCGCTTCATTCGCAAGCAGGGCGATTTCTCGATCGGGGTCGCGGGTTTTCCCGAGGGCCATGTCGCTTGCCAGGCGGGCAAGTATGCCGACTGGCAGCATCTTAAAGAGAAGGTGGATGCCGGCGCGGACTTCATTCTCACCCAGTTGTTCTTCGACAACGCGGACTTCCACCAGTTCCGCGACCACCTGACCGGCAAGCTGGGGATCAGTGTGCCGATCGTGCCGGGCATCGTTTCCATCCTGAGCGGCACCCAGATCAAGCGCTTCACCGCCATGTGCGGCGCGCGCATCCCCGCGCCGCTGGCCGCGCGCCTCGAGGCGCTGGGCAGCGACGATGCCGCGGTCGCCGAGTTCGGCATCGAATACGCCGCCCGGCAGTGCGAGGATTTGCTCCGCGCCGGTGTGCCGGGTATTCATTTCTACACCCTCAACAAGGCGCAGGCCACTGTCCGCATCCTGAAGAACCTGGGGCTGGCACAGTGAACGGGTCAACGTGAGTTGACTCGGTGCCTGAAACGAGTGAGCAAATGAAAGTCAGCCTCGCTTATGGTTCGGGCCACTTGCCGGTCGAGCTGCCTGACGGGCCTACGACCGTTATCGAGCCGTCGCACACGCCCGGACTGACCGATGAGCGCGGCGCGGTGCTGGCGGCGTTGGAAAGGCCCATCGCCGTCCGGCCATTGCGGGAGTGGCTGAAGCCCGGGGGCCGCGTCTGCATCATCTTCACTGACATCACCCGCGCCACACCTAACGAGCGGCTGATTCCCTGGCTGCTGGACTGCCTGGACGGAGTTCCGCCCGAGCAGGTCACGCTCGCTCAATGCGCTCGGCACGCATCGCCCTAACACCCCAGCCGAGCTGGAGCAACTGCTGACGCCGACGGTGGTGAGGAACTATCGCGTCCTGAACCATGAAGCGGAGAATCCCGCGGCGCTGGTCCCGCTCGGCACGACGCGCGACGGCACGCCCGCCCTCCTGAACCGCCACTTCGTCGAGGCGGATGTGCGCATCGTCACGGGCTTCATCGAGCCGCACTTCTTCGCCGGCTTCAGCGGCGGTCCCAAGGGCATCATGCCCGGTGTCGCCGGCCTGCGGACCGTGATGAGCAATCATGGCGTCGGCCACCTCAACGAACCCAGCGCCACGTTCGGCGTCACCCAGGGCAACCCGCTCTGGGAGGAAATGCGCGACATCGCCCTGCGCGCCGGCCCGAGCTTCCTGTTGAACGTGTCCCTGAACGAGCGGCGGCAAATCACCGGGGTTTTCGCCGGCGACCTGCTCGCGGCTCACCAGGCCGGTTGTGAGTTTGTGCGGCAATCGGCGATGCAGAAGTTCGACGCGCCCTTTGACATGGTCGTCACCACGAACAGCGGCTACCCGCTCGACCAGAACTTGTATCAGGGAGTCAAAGGCATGAGCGCCGGCGCGCGCGTGCTCAAGCCGGGCGGCACGCTCATTCTGGCTTGCGAGTGCCGTGATGGCGTCCCGGCCAACAGCAGCTTCGACCGGCTGCTCCGCAGGGCCCCCAATCCGGAGGCGCTGCTCGCTCTGATGGGAACGCCCGGCTTCGGCCACCCGGAACAGTGGCAGGCGCAACTGCAGGCGCTCATCCAGCGCCAGTTCCGCGTGCTGCTTCACACCTCGCTGCCTGATGACGTCGTCCGCGCCGCCCATTTGACGCCTTGCCACGACATCAGCGCCACTGTGGCTGAGCTGCTCCGGGCCCGGTCTGACGCCGCCCGCATCGCCGTCCTGCCGCAAGGCCCGCTCACCATTCCTTACCTGGCTAAAATGGCGTGAAAGCCCCGCTTCGGCGCTGGCGGGGGAAAACGGACATAGCCTTATGCGGCATTGCCGCGCGTCGCTTTCTGCGGCAAGTTAGGTGCATGGGCAAACGACGTGAGGCGCGGGAACGCGCCGTGCAATTCCTGTTTCAGCACGATCTGAACCCGCCGGAGGACCTGCCGGTGGCGCTGGAGCGTTTCTGGGAGTCGCAGCGGGCCGCGGCGATCGCTGGTGAGAAGGGGAGGGCAACGTGGGGCCAGCCCCTGGAGCTGCCGCCGCCTACCGCGGAGGAAACCGCGATACGCACCTTCGCAGACCCGCTGATCCTGGGCACCCTGGAACAGCGCGACGAGGCGGACGAGGTCATCAAGAAACACGCGAAGAACTGGGAGCTGCATCGCATTGCGGCGGTGGACCGCAATATCCTGCGGCTGGCGATCTACGAGATGCTGCATCGTGATGACATTCCACCCGTGGTGAGCATCAATGAAGCGGTGGATATTGCCAAGAAATTCTCGACCCAGGACAGCGGCAAGTTTGTCAACGGCATTCTCGACAAGGTGAAAGGGGAGTTGATGCGTCCGGCGCGGATTGTCAAATAAGGTGCCGGCTGCTGGACAGGAACCCGCATGAAGCTTGTTGACCTGCACCTGCACAGCGCCTTTTCCGACGGCACGTATGCGCCGGAGGAGCTCGTGGCGCAGGCGCGGCGCTGTAAGCTGTCGGCGATCGCGCTGACGGACCACGACTCAGTGGAGGGCTGCGCGGCGACGGCGCAGGCGTGCGCGGTAGCGGGCATTGAATTCATTGCGGGCACCGAACTGACCGCGGAGCAGAACGGCAACGAACTGCACCTTCTCGGCTACTTCGTTGATACGCAGAATGGCAGGTTGTTGACCCAGATCGCCCGGTTCCAAGCCGTGCGTCAAAACCGCATTCGCGAAATGGTGTCGCGGCTCAACAAATTGAGAGTGCCGCTGTCGGCTGAGGCCGTGTTCGCGCTGGCTAACTGCCGGGCGCCCGGCCGGCCGCACGTGGCGCGCGCGCTGGTCCGAGCGGGTCTTTGCGGAAACCTGGACGAGGCCTTCGAGCGCTTTCTGAAGAAGAATCGGCCGGCGTGGGTCCCCAAGTTCAAGATGTCGGCGGGCGAGGCCATTGATTTGATTCACCAGGCACAGGGGGTGGCGGTGCTGGCGCATCCGGGGTTGAATCGCACAGACGAAGTCATCGCCGGCCTGGTCGAGGCCGGCATGGACGGCATCGAGTGTTTCCACACCAAGCACTCCACAGCGACCAGCGAGCATTACCTGGAGTTGGCCGACCGCTTCCATCTGCTGGTGACCGGCGGGTCCGATTGCCACGGCCTGAGCAAGGGCCGACCGCTGATCGGCACGGTCAAAGTGCCTTACCAGCACGTCGAGCAGCTTCAAGCGCGGGCGGCGGAGATCAAAGCCGCCGCCACACCCCGCCTCGATTAATGACCCTCCCCATGAACCGGCCATTCCAGAAGCGCTGCCGACGATTCTCCCTCTGCCCTTCGGAAGGGGAGAGGGTCGGGAGGGGTCCGTTCGCTCGCTGGGGCTCATGGTCCCAAGGCGCGCGGAAACCGTCGTGGAGGCTGCCCACAAACACTGGCGCAACGCGCTGACTTCTCTCCCAATCATACCGCATCACGCATGGGACTATTCGCCAAATTCAAGGCTGGCCTGCAAAAGACGCACAGCAAGCTGGCGCACGAAATCAAACGCATCGCCACCCGCTCGCCCAAGATGGACGCTGCGGCGCTCGAGGAGTTGGAGGCTGCCTTAATCGCCGCCGACCTCGGTATGGCGACCGCCAGCCAGATTGTCGGCGCGGTCAAGCACACTTATGAAACGCAGGGCAGCGCCGGCCGGGATGTGTTCGCAGTCGCCAGACACCAGGTGGAGAGCAGCCTTGCCGCAAACCAGGCCGGGCTGCGTCGAGCGCCGGCTGGGTTGACGGTGGTTTCGATTGTCGGCGTCAACGGCACCGGCAAGACCACAACCGCGGCCAAGCTGGCGCACCTGGTGCAGGCGCGCGGGGAGACGGCCTTGCTGGCCGCCTGCGATACGTTCCGCGCGGCGGCGATCGAGCAGCTCAAGCACTGGGGCCAGCGACTGAAGGTTCCGGTCATTGCGGGAGCTTATGGGGCAGATGCGGCCTCCGTGGCGCACGACGCGGTGGCGGCGGCGCAGGCGCGCAAGGCCGATTACCTGTTCGTGGACACGGCGGGCCGGCTGCACACCAAGCACAACCTGATGCAGGAATTGCAGAAGCTGCACCGGGTGATGGGCAAGCAACTGCCGGGCGCGCCGCAGGAAGTGCTGCTGGTGTTGGATGCGACGACCGGCATGAACGCGTTGAACCAGGCGCGTGAATTCAACAAGGCCGTGCCCCTCTCCGGGTTGATCGTCACTAAGCTCGACGGCACCAGCAAAGGAGGGATGGTGGTGGCGATTCAAAAGGAGCTGGGGCTGCCGATCAAGTTTGTCGGGCTGGGAGAGCAGGCGGATGATCTGCAGCCGTTCGACGCGAAGCAGTTCGCCGAGGCGCTCTTTGCGGAATGAAGAATTCGCACATGCGCTCGGCACTGCGCCTGGCCCGCCGGGGCTATGGCACGACTTCGCCCAATCCCATGGTCGGCGCCGTACTGGTGAACGGAGGCAGGATCATCGGGCGTGGCTGGCACCGCCGCGCGGGCGAGCCACACGCGGAGATCGAGGCGCTCCGCGACGCGCAAACGCTGGGGCACAAGGCCAAAGGCGCGACGCTTTATGTCACGCTGGAGCCGTGCTGCACCCACGGCCGCACGCCCCCCTGCACGGACGCCATCGTGGCGGCGGGAATCAAGCGGGTTGTCGCCGGCGCGGTTGATCCGAATCCGCGGCATCACGGCCGGGCTTTCAGGATTCTGCGCCAGGCTGGAATTGCTGTCACCCAAGGCGTGATGGCCGAAGAATGCGGGCGACTGAATGAAGCCTTCAATCATTGGGTGGTCCACCGCACCCCGTTGGTCACGGTCAAGGCGGGCATGACGCTCGACGGCAAGATTGCCACGGCTGCCGGCGAGTCGCGGTGGATTACAGGCGAAAAGGCGCGCGCCTATGGGATGAAATTGCGGCAGGGAGCGGATGCGATTCTGGTCGGGATCAACACCGTGCTGGCAGATGATCCCAGTCTGACGGTGAGAAGGCAGAAGGCAGCAGGCAGTAGGCCCAAGGCGGCAGTCCGGAATCAGCGGTTGCACCGCATCGTGCTGGACGCGAGGGGGCGGACGCCGCTGGAGGCCAAGGTTGCCCGCGACGAACACCGCGCTTTGACGACAGTCGTGGTCAACGGGTCCGCCCCAAGAGGGCGGGTCGCGGCGCTGGCCCAGCAGGTCAGGGTGCTGGTCGCGCCGGGCGCCGGCAGGCAGATCAACTTGCGCTGGCTGCTAAAGCGGCTCGGTTCGGAAAACGTGACCAGCCTGCTAATCGAAGGGGGCGGCGAAGTGAATGGGTCCTTCCTGCTGCAAGGCCTGGCGCAGCGCGTCGCGTTCTTCTACGCGCCCATGATCCTCGGCGGGCGCGACTCACGCCGGGCCGTGGGCGGCCCGGGCGCAAGAACGCTGGCCGAGAGCCTGCGCTTGGCAGATTTGCAGTGGCGGCGGCTTGGGCCCGACTGGCTGCTGAGCGCCCGGGTGGCGCCCCGTTAATTCGGATTTCGGATTTCGGAGTTCGGATTTACCCTTCGGTCATGTTTACTGGCATTGTAGAAGAAACCGGCACGGTCGAGCTGATCAAGCCGACGGCCAAATCCATCGAGTTGACGGTGCGAGCCCGCCTCTGCGGCCGCGGTTTGAAAGTAGGCACGAGCCTGGCGGTCAACGGGTGCTGCCTGACGGCGGTGAAGGTGGCCGCGCGTGGCAAGTTCAAGCTGGCGCGATTTGATTTGCTGAAGGAAACCTGGCAGCGGACGAACCTGCAGTTCGCCCGCCCTGGCTCGCTGGTGAATCTGGAGCGACCGCTGCGCACGGACGGCAACCTGGGCGGACACTTCGTAACCGGTCACATTGACGGCATCGGCCGGATTACGCGATGGGAGCGGATGGGGCAGGACCACGTGCTCGACATTGCCGCGCCGCCGGAGGTGATGCGCTACGTGGTTTTCAAAGGCTCGATGGCCGTTGACGGTATCAGCCTCACGGTTGCCGGCGTGGGCAAGAAGAGCTTTCGGATCTGGATCATTCCGCACACTTACGAGGTGACCGCCCTGCGCGAGCGGAAGACCGGCGACGCGGTGAACCTGGAAGCCGACCTGATTGGCAAGTACGTCGAGAAGTTTGTCGCCGCCCGGGCGCAACGCTGAGGTGCGGTGTAGACTTGGGTGCCGGCCGGAAGTCAGTCGGCGGAGGCATTAAGCCAGCCAGAGCAGGTACCACTTTCGCTTCTTGTCTGACTTCAGCTTTGCCGGCTGGGACTTGTTCTCCGCTTCGGCCACCGAGGCCGGCGCGACCTCGCGGACGCGGGCCGCCATCACCGACTGCTCCTCGCCCTTGGCGTCCTTGAAGTAGTACGCCCCGTCCTTGAGCCGCGGTTTGCCGGCCGTGGTAATCTGAGAGCCGTTGGTGAGCCTCAGAACATAGGAGCGTGCGCAGCCGGTCAGCACGATCAAACCGATGAGTAAGAGCAACAAGGGCGTCTTCGCAGGCAACATAGTCAGTCTTCGGGTTTCTCCTCGGAGCGCACGAGAAATTCCATGTGCCCCTTCCTGGCCACCTCCTGCAGGAAGGCCTGCATCGAACTGGAAGAGCCCAGGTAAAGTGGATCGAAGAGCGCAGCCAGAACGGTCGGGCGGCTGCCCCTCTGCTTAAGCCACTGGTCAATCCAGCTCTTGATCTCACCCGGCAAAGCCTCGCCATGATGCACGGAAACAATCACCAGGTCGGCGGCGGCAGCCTCCCCTGCGGCAATGGCTCGCAATTTGGGGGTGCGCAGCTCTGTCAGGGGCCAGAGTTCTTTGGCGATCTCGCAGTTCCGGCCCAGACACTTGGCGAGCGTCTGACAAAACTCCTCCGCCCGGGCGCCCGTGGCGAAATCTTCGTGCACCGCGGAAACCGCGATGCGCTTGAGTTTCTGCCACGCCGGCCAAACCCGCAGCTTAGTTAACGTTGCGTCCATGCCCAGAGTTGTGCTTGTGCATGGAACCGTCTGCTTGAAACGGGGGAGCGGGTCAAGGGGAATATGCGGAACGCCCCGGACAGAAAAAGGCGCACAGTCTCGCTGAACTGTGCGTCGCATCAAAAAAGGCAGGTCAGAGTATTGGGTTGATGGCTGGTGCGGGCCTTGCCCGCCGCCCGCAGGGGGAGTCCGAGCCGGCATCGCCGCGTTCCGGAAAAGCTCAGTTGGTCGAGGGCCCTTTCACCAGGCGCGCCTCATTGGTCTCCAGGTAATTGGCCATAGCCTCGATACCGCTAATTTGGGCGCTGACCCGTTTCTGACCGAACTGCCTGGTGATTCGGTAGTGGATGAGCCTCTTGCCCAGCGCCACAATCTCAATGTTCGCGGCTCTGGTCTTCCACACCTGGCCTTTGGCCAGCGACCGAAGGCTATAAGGCTTCATTGTCATCCGTCCCTTCGACGCTGAAAGGCCTGATTCCGTTCATTCTTGGAGTGGCGCGCTGCCCTTCTATACGCCTGTCAGTAGATTAATCAGACTAATCATTGTCCGGGGCGAATTACTCCGCGTCCATAACACAGCGGAAGCCGAGCGTGGCCGCGCGGTCTTTGCCGGGCGCCATCAGCAGCAGCTTGCCGTGTTCGGTGAGCCGGGAAGAGTTCGGAAAATACCACCCCGAACCTTGCGGGAAGTAATAACTGCCACCCCGAATCACGGCGGCGCGGGTGTGCTCGTCGAGAAACTCGTCCGTCCACTGCCACACGTTGCCGGCCATATCCATCACCCCAAAGGGGCTGGCGCCGCCGGGGAAAGCATCCACATCCGTCGGCGGACGCGGGGTGCGGCTCTTGTCAGGGGACGGCACGGCGGCAGGGTTGGGTTCGTTGCCCCACGGGAACAGACGACGATCGGCCCCCTGCGCGGCATACTGCCATTCCCACTCGTGGGGCAGGCGTTTCCCGGCCCAGCGGGCGTAGGCGCGCGCATCTTCGAGGGCAACCCAGGTGACAGGCTTGTTCCCCCAGCCCGCGGGAAACTCGCCCTCCTTCCAGTCCTTGAGGAAGTTGCCGCCGTCGCGGGGCCGGTAGCCGGTCGCCTCGAGGAATTCTTTGAACCGCGCATTGGTCACGGGATAACGGTCCATCCAAAACGGCTTGACGTTGAGCCGCTGCCGGTGGTGACGCCGCGGCGAATCTTCCCACGGATACTGAACATCCACACCCACGCCATCGCCGCCCTCCACCATGATGCCGGAAACCACGAACTCGAATTCGCCGCCCGGAATGCGGACCATGTCTCCCGGCGGGTTCCTGGGGGCCCTGACCAGCTGGATCGGCACCTGGGTTTGCGGCAGGTATTGCCACTCGCTGGATAAGGCGCGAAGCGGCTTGCGGGACAACTGCCTCATGCGGGCCAGTAGCGACTGCACACCCGCCTCGGGCGTGCCGCCGTCCCACGCCAGCACGGCACCGTAGCCGCGGCGCTCCATCTCAAAGCTCAGGTTGGCGCTCAGCGCCCCGGCCTTCGTCGTGATGAGGGGCGTCAGCTCGACGCCGTGCCACAGATCGAAGTAGCGCCGCTCAGCTTCGTGCGGCACGCGGAGCTGCGGACCGGCAATATCGTATTCCGTGCGATTAACCAGCGTCCAGACCGTCCGGCGCGCGCCCGGGAATTTGCTGGCAAACACGCCCTTCTGCAGCGTGTGGTAATGCGGCTCCCACCCGGGACTGGTGAGCAAGCCCGCACAGGCGCGCTCGACTGTGGCAATGCGGCGAACAGCCTCCGCGTCGCGCGGCGTCAGGCCGTTCCAAATGCCCCAGACATTCTCCCAGCTCACGAAACCTGTGCCGTTGAAGAACGCGTGCTGGAGGTCATCGGTGTGATCGCGCGCCCAACGATTGCACACGTGAACCAGGTAGCGCGGTTCGAGCCATTTGTAGTGGCTGACGGTGGGGATGAGATCATAGGCCCAGTAGCCCCAACTCAAGTTGTTCCAGGGCAACTCCACCTCCCCATTAAGCCCGTTCTCCGGCTCAAGCGCCAGGATGTGGCCGCTCTCATCCGACGCCGTGCGGTACTCCCTCGGGATGCCCCGGATCGTGTCACCATTCACGCCATCGGCACCCACTTCCTTCAGCGTGCGGGTAATGGCCTCCCAGAGCGGCGTGCCTTCATCGCGAGTGCCCACATCCCACGGCATGACCGGAAACAGCACCTTCACTCCGCGGCGGTGGAAGTCCGCCACCATCTGCCGGACGCCGGGCAAACCGCCGGGCATGGCGCGCACCAGGTCGTGCTGGTTGCGCCAGTCAATGCCGATATTGCAATACACCGCCCAGACCAGCACGCTATCGATGCCGCCATAGCGCTTTTCCAGGTCATCCAGGTAACGGTCCACGGTGTACTTGCCGGCTACCGGGTCGTAGAAATAGCGGTCCTCCACCATCATTAGCGGCTGGATGAAACTGCGCTGGGTCCACTTGAGCTCGGGGCGATCGTACTCGGCGCCGGAGTAGTGCATTGGGCCCAGACGCTCTTCGCGCCACTGGCGCATGGCGGCGAACCAAGCCGACGCCTCCTCTTTGGATGCGGGCCCCATAAGAACCTGGCGGTTCGTCTTGATGGTCGTGGTCTGGCTCCAGGCGGAACCTGTCAGCATCAAGCCTGCCAACAGAAGGCATGAACAAGCGGCTTTCATCGTAGGCGGCGAGTGTAACAACCGGTCGCAGCGACGCAACAAGCTCCTCCAGATCCGAAGGTTGGGCTGGCGTCTTGGCCGACTCCCTCGCCTGCTATCCTCCTACCCCCAAAACGGGTCGGCACCTCTGCATCCCTCCCCTTGGGTGGCATGGCACCGCTGGCGAACTGGTCCCTTGTGCACCCCTTGTACACCCCTTGTGCATATGGACCATTAACGTTACCGCTGGCGTTGCAAGAACGGGGCTTTTGCCCCGCCAAATGCCATCACTGGGTCGCTGTCTTCAGCGGGACGCCCTGGAATCTCCGATCAGGCTGCGCCGGCGAAATCTCGGCCCTCCGGTCTGGCGAGATTGGCCAATGGCGGCGGCGCAGGTTGCGCCTGCTGACTGGCCGTGGAGCGGCAACCTTGCGGCCGGATTCAAGGCTGGCTAGGATGGCGGCATGCTTTCACGCTGGAGGTTCATGGCCGCCTCAGTGGGGTGCGCCGGCTTGGCTCTGGCCGGGCTGGCGGCAGAACCGCTCCGGGTTTGGTTCGCGCAGCCGGCCACGAATTGGACGGAGGCGCTGCCGCTCGGCAACGGAAGGTTGGGCGCAATGGTCTTTGGCGGCGTCGCGCAGGAGCATTTCCAGCTCAACGAGGAGAGCCTCTGGGCGGGTTGTCCCGTCGAATCCTTCCCGGAGGATTTCCCGAAGCATCTCGCCGAGGTGCGCCGGCTGATCTTCGCCGGCAAGCGCGCCGAGGCCCAGGCCTACGGGGTCGAACATCTTACCGCCACGCCCACGTCGTTCCGCTCCTACGAGCCGCTGGGCGACCTGTGGCTGGATTTCACTGGCGTCGTGGCGCCCACGGCTTACCGCCGTGAACTTCTACTGGCCGATGGCCGCGCCCGCGTCAGCTTCCGCAGCCGCAACGCCACCCTCACCCGCGAGGCCTTCGTGTCCGCGACGGATGATGTGCTGGCGGTGCGAATCGTGACGGATCAGCCGGGGACGCTTGCCTTCAAGGTGGGCCTCACGCGCGCGCGCGACGCCACGGTCAGGGCGGCCGATGGCGGGCGGCTGTTGCTCGACGGCCAAATCGTGGACGTGGAGAAGCAGGACGGCGGTTACGAGGACAATCCCGGCGGTTCCGGCCCCGGCGGGGCGCACATGAAATTCGCCGCGCGGCTGGCGGCGCGCGTGGACCGGGGCTCGGTGCTGGCCGAAGGCAGCCAGCTTCGCATCGAGGGCGCGACCGAGGCCGTTCTCGTCTTCACCGCCGCGACGGACTACAACCTCTCCCGGCTCAACTTCGACCGCGAGATTGATCCGGCGAAGATTTGCGAGACCCTTCTCGCCCGGGCGGCAAACAAAACCTGGGCACAACTGCTCGAAGCCCACCTCGACGAACATCGCGCCCTGTTCAACCGCGTCGCCATCCAGCTCGGCACCCCCGACGCGGGGCCGGCGGAGCTGCCCACGGATGCGCGCCTGGCGGCCGTCCGCCGGGGGGCTGACGACCCCGGGCTGGTGGCGCTGCATTTTCAGTTCGGACGCTACCTGCTGATGGCCAGCTCGCGGCGGCCGGCACGGCTGCCGGCAAACCTGCAGGGCATCTGGAACGACCGGATGTGGGCGCCGTGGGAGGCGGATTACCACCTGAACATCAACCTCCAGATGAATTACTGGCCCGCGGGTGTGGCGAACCTGCCGGAAACCATCGCCCCGCTGATGGACTGGTTCGAGCTGCTGGCGCAGCGGGGCCGGGAGTCGGCCAAGCGTCTCTACGGATCGGACGGCTGGGTGGCGTTTCTCGCCACGAATCCGTTCGGGCGCGCCACGCCCAGCGCGTCCACCCGCGAGTCGCAGTTTCTCAACGCCTCACTCGATCCGCTATGCGGCGCGTGGATGGCGGCGCAGTTGTTCGACTTCTACCAGTTCACCGGTGACCGCGCGTTCCTGCAACGGCTCTACCCGGTGTTGCGCGGCGCCGCCGAGTTTGTGCTGGCTACGCTGGTGGCGGCGCCGGATGGCCGCCTCGTCATCGCGCCCTCCACCTCGCCGGAGAACAGTTACCTTGACCCGGAAACGAGGAAGCACCTCCGCATCACTGCCGGCTCGACGTATCACCAGAGCCTCGTCCGCGCGATCTTTGACGCCACGGATCGCGCGGCGGCGATTCTTGGCACGGACGAAGCACTGCGGCAGCGCATCGCGGCGGCGCTGGCCAAGCTCCCGCCTCTCAAGCTCGGTCCCGACGGCCGCATCCTCGAATGGGCCGAGCCGTACCCCGAAGCCGAGCCGGGCCACCGCCACGTGTCGCATCTCATCGGCCTGCATCCGTTCGACTTGATCACACCCGCCACGCCGGAGCTGTTCGCCGGCGCGCGCAAGGTGCTGGATCACCGTCTGGCGCAGGGCGGCGGTGGCGTGGGCTGGAGCCGGGCCTGGAGCATCAATTTCTTCGCCCGGCTGTACGACGGCGACGCAGCGCGCGAGCATTACCTCACGTTGCTCCGCCGCAGCACGCTGCCCAACCTGTTGGACAACTGCCCGCCGTTCCAGATTGACGGCAACTTCGGCGGTTGCGCCGGCCTCGCGGAAATGCTGCTGCAGAGCCACGAGCGAGCGCCCGGCTCTACCCCGGCGGATCAACGGTTTGTTCTGCATCTTCTGCCCGCGTTGCCCAGGGCATGGGCGAACGGGTCGGTCAAAGGGCTTCGCGCCCGCGGTGGATTCGAGGTGGACCTGGTCTGGCAGGGTGGAAAGGTTACAGACTATCGCATCGGCGCCGTTGAACCCTGCGCCGTCGGGGTGCGCGTCAATGGAGAACTCCAGACGGCCAGGGCTGAGCGCCTCGCTCGCAACGCGCGCCGGCGCTAGCCTACCAGCTTCCCAATTGCTTGGCGCAGATCGTTAACGGCAAAAGGTTTGCCGAGGAGGGCATCAACCGACAGGGCAGAATCAACCAGCTTATCGACATAGGCGGTCAGCATTAGAATCGGCTGGGATGGAGCCATACGCTTGATGTTCTGCGCGAGTTCGTTGCCCTGCATCTCCGGCATGAGGTAATCCACAATCACCAAGTCGAAGTGTTCCTTGGTGAAGAGGTCCAGGGCCTCCCGGCCATTCACGGCCTCACGCACCGTGTGCCGATCAATGGTGAGCAGCAGGTTCAGAGATTGACGGGCACCCGGGTCATCCTCCACAAGAAGTATGCGCTTTCCAAAAACTCTGGCCTGTTCCGTCATAAACCGCCTGAATAGGCAGCATTTCTCCTGCCTAATTTGCAGCCAGTGGCGGATAAATCCCTGATAACGCCATAAGGCTGAGGTGTCCGATGGAAACCGATAACCCCTTGCTATTCAGCACCTTGTAAAGGTGTGGCAAGAAGGTGGCGGAAGGGGTGGGATTCGAACCCACGGTTGGGTTACCCCAACGCCTGATTTCGAGTCAGGTGCCTTTAACCACTCAGCCACCCTTCCGCCTGGTTGCCTTGCGTTCCCAGCGGAACCAATCTGGCCCGAATGCGAGGGCCCAGCAAGTCCATTCGTCGCGCCGATCGTTCGCCGCCCGTTCCCCCGCCTCACCGCCCCAACAACTGCTCCCGATACCGGGTTGGCGACTGCCCGACGGCGTGCTTGAACACGCGGTTGAAGTGCGTCAGCGACTGGAACCCAACTTCAAACGCGATTTCGCTCACGCGCAGATGGGGGTTCAGCAGGAGGTTCTTGGCCCGCTCGATGCGCATGCGCGAGAGGTAATCGGTGAAGTTGATCCCCGTCGCCTTCTTGAACATCTTGCAGAAGTAGAAGGGGCTGCTGTTCACCGCCTTGGCCACCTGCCCGAGCCGCAGGTGCTCGGTCTGGTGTTCCTGGATGTAGGCCTTGGCCCGCGTGATGATCGGCGGCTCGGCGTTCTGGTGCTGGACCAGAATCTGGTTGCTCAACATCGAGAGGTGCTGCGCAAACAGGCTCAACAGCTTGATCACCGCTTCGTGCTGCCGGGCCGGCACCACCCGCGTGGCAAAATACGCCTGCTTGAGCGTGGCGCGGTCCGCTGCCACACCCCATTGCGCCAGCAACCGGGCCGTGCGCTCGAAGTGCTCTTGGGTCGGCGGCTTGCGAAACACCTGGCCGGTCTGCAGGAAACCGATCAGCCGTTCACCGAGCCGCACTGGTACCACGGTGTCGCTTAAACCGGCCGGGCAGACCCCAGTGGCCGGGCCCTCAGTTGCCGCCTGGGTCAGTTTCTCCTGCACTTCCAAACACGAACCGCACGCGCGGCTCCGCTCTGCCATTAGCGCACAGAACGGGCTCTCGTTCGCTTTGCCGTGGTGGGGAAGCTGCCACGACTCCACCGGCCGCAACGCCACCGGCAGCCCCGTCGCGTCCGTGAACGCGCGCTCATAGTCCTGAAAAAGCTTCGAGCTGATCAGCGCCTCCAACAAGCCCCGGTCCCCGTTGCCGGACGTCTTCAAACTGATTCGCCCGGCGGCAGGCCCGTTCCGGCTCCGCTGCGGAGCGCGATCGCCGGCAGGTTTCGTTTTATCCCCCTCTGCCCGGAAAGGCCGGCCGTGTTGCTCTGTAGCCGGCTCACCGGTTCTTGTGCTCATGGCCACAATATATGGCCAAAGCCCATCAGTCTGCAAGCCCTCTTTGGATGCGGGGCGACCGCCTAACCTTGGGCGGCGCCGCGTCGCGGTTGCCTGGGCACGTCGGAAAAGCGGTTTTCCGGTTCGGGTGCCCGTGATACGCTCCGGCCCCATGAGACAAGCAGCAGCGGCGTTCCTGGCGGCCTGCGCGGCGATGTCGCTTTGCGGCGCGCCCCAGCCCAAAGACGACGGCTATCGCGGCATCTGGTATTACAACCAGGCCACCCAGGACGAATACAAATTCAAATACAGCGGCGGGATGGCCACCTATCCGCAGCAGCATGTCCCCATCGCCATTTACAGTCCGCAGGCCAACAAGACCTTCTTCTGCTACGGCGGCACGACCGCGCGCGAGGGGAAAGATAAACAGGAACTGCTGCACATGGTCTCGTACTTTGACCACGCGACGGGCAAAGTGCCGCGCCCGACGATCCTCCTGAACAAGCAGACCAGCGACGCGCATGACAATCCCACCATCTCACTGGATGCCGCCGGCCACCTCTGGATTTTCTCTTCATCCCACGGCACCTCGCGGCCGTCCTACCTTCACCGCAGCAAGCAGCCTTACTCCGTGGATGAATTTGAGCGCGTATGGCAGACGAACTTCTCCTACACCCAGCCCTGGTTCATCCCGGGCCAGGGCTTCCTGTTCCTGCACACACGGTATGCCGAGGGGCGCAACCTCTACTGGATGACCAGCCCCGATGGCCGTGATTGGAGTGAGCCGCACAAGCTGGCGAAAATTGAAATGGGCGACTACCAGATAAGCTGGCGCACGGGCACGCGGGTGGCCACCGCGTTCGATTATCATCCGAAGCCGGTCGGCCTGAACGCCCGCGCCAACCTCTACTACGTCGAGACCTCAGACTTTGGCCGCACCTGGCACAACAGCGATGGCAAGCCGGTCGCCACGCCCGTCACTAACGTCGCCAACGCCGCCCTGGTCTATGACTCGCGTAAAGACGGCCTGCTCGTCTATCTCAAAGACCTGAACTTCGACGCCCAGGGCCACCCGGTCATCATGTTCCTCACCAGCAAAGGCTTCGAGCCCGGCCCTGAGAACGGCCCGCGCGAATGGAAGACCGCCCGCTGGACCGGCAAGGATTGGGTCATCCGCCCCTTTACGACCTCAGGCAACAACTACGACCACGGTTCGCTCTATATCGAGCCCGACGGGACGTGGCGGGTCATCGCCCCCACCGATCTCGGTCCGCAGCCCTACAATCCCGGCGGGGAAATGGTGATGTGGACCAGCCTGGACCAGGGCGCAACCTGGAAGCGGGTGAGGCAGCTCACTCGCAACAGCCCGCGCAACCACACCTACGCCCGCCGCCCGGTCAACGCCCACCCAGACTTTTACGCCCTCTGGGCCGACGGCAACGCGCGCCAGCCTTCCGAATCCTGTCTCTATTTCACCAACCAGCACGGGGACCACGTCTGGCGGCTGCCGCCAACAATGACCGCGGATTCCGCCAAACCCGAGCGGGCCTGGTAAGCTGGCGCCGCCAGGAGCCTCAGTCCCCACGGGTTGGCCTTTCTGCGGCGGCGTGCAACGGGCTACTTCAACGCCAGGCGCACCGTGGCCCATTCGTTGGATTTGTAGGCATGATAGGACCGGGGATAGACGAGGATGATCTGTTTGTCAGCCCGATCTTCGAGGAGAGTGCCGTGGGAGAGGTCGAGCCGACCGCGGGTCTTGTCTTCAGGACGTTGGGTATCTACGGTCAGCAGGCTGGAGCGCATCAGCTTCAGGCTGCGCGGGTCCACCTCCCCAATTACCAGCGGCCAGCGCGGCAGGTTGCCCTGGCAGTTGCGCGCGGACAGGTTTCCCTCCCAGAAATACCGCCCGCTCGAATGCCGAAACAGCGCGGACATCGAAGAGGGCGAGGAGAAGGCCTCCCCATCCTCGAAGGTCCACGGCTGGGGCGCCGACCAGGTCTCGCCGCAGTCCTGCGAGATAGCAAACCACTTGTGGCTGGGCAGCTCATACCGCGGATCGGCTTTGCCACCGTTGCTGCCGCGCATGACCATGAGGATGCGGCCATCCGGGAACTCCGCTAATGTCGGCTCAATCATGCCGCGGGTCGTGCGCTTCGGGTCGCCAACCACCCGTTGGGACGCGCGCCACGAGAGGCGCTGGCCGTTGGTCCAGGTCCCAATCAGCACGAGGACATCTGTGTAAGTGTGGCCGCCGCTGGGGTTCCATAGCTTGCCGTCCGGCCCAAGCGGCGTGGTCTGTGCCGGGACGAGAACTCTTGCCGGCTCGCGTGACGATGGGGAGGCAGCCGAGGTCGCCGAGGTAGATGGCGTTCTTCCCAATCCAGACGCCCTCGAAGGGGTGCTTGGTGGTGAAGCTGCCGGCCTGCACGATAGGCTCGTCGAACAGCCAGCTCTTCCCGCTGTCCGCTGATACTCGATAACGCAGGTAATAGGTTTCCTGCGCGACCGGGGGTTCGATGGCATTCGGGTCCAGGCCGGCCGTGTCCATGGCATTGATGATCGTGATCAAGCGTCCAGTGCGCGGGTCCAGCACCGAGGTCGTCGGCTCGCGCCGATAGCCATGCGGCAGGCCGGAAGCGAAATCCGGCCTCATTGGCTCAGACACCCATGTGCGCCCGTTATTGGTGGACACTCTGTCGGCGGACCGCAGGTAGGCGCCCGTTTGCTGGAGATAAACGGCGTTGCAGTAGCCCGGCGTATCCGGCGAAAGGCGCCGGCTGACTAACCGAAGCGATGAAGAAACCTCCGGTCCCTGAGGGGTGGTGGCTGCGAGGCACACCGCCGGCGCCAGGAGCGCAGAACAAAGGCCGAGCCAGCGTTGGGGGTTCATTCGCTGGACCGCCCGAACAACTCCTTAAGCTGCCGGGAGGCGGACTCGGCCAGCTTCTCGGCGCAACCCGGCGCATAGACCGTCGCGCCCGGGGTCACCTCGTAACCGCCTTGTTCGTAAGCCTCGCGGGTCGGCAGATACCCCGCCGCGTCGTTGGCCAGTTCAATCACGATGGTATGTTCAGCCGGGCTGGCCCGTTTGATGGCCATGCCTGTCTCGCAGAAGACCTCGCCCGGCAGGGCCACGATGCCCACCGACCCGATCCGCACCGCCATCACCTCAACCTTGTCCGGCACCTGCTGCTGCTCGCGCATTCTGACCCAGATGGGCGCGCCCTGCTGAAAATCCAGCCCGTCCATGCCCGCGGGCTTATCCTGTGGCCCCGATTCCAGGAACCGCTTCGCCTCCTGGTAAAGGCTGTCACCAATCTTAAATCGCTCCAGTTCGACCATTTCACGGGAAACGCTGATCGTATCGCCCGCCACCGGGACGCGCGACCGCATGGCCCGGGCGACCGAGGCGGCCAGCACGTAGCCCATCCGCTGGGCCGTCGGATACCCGCGCCGCGGGCTGGCCGGGTCGGCGTAGTCAATGTGGTTGACGTTGCCGCAGCAGCCGTTGAAGAACAGCGTCGTGAAGTCCTCCCTGACGATCTTGCGCAGCGCCTCGTCCAGATACCCGATGTAGTCCGCGGTATAGAGCCAGTTCTCGTAATCCAGAATGGCCGGATGCTGCGCAAAGTTCACCAGCCCCGCTGCCGGCGCGCGGCCGTCTTCCACCGTCAGCACGAACACCTCCGGGTCAACCGGCCCGAGGCAATCCAGCACGAAGCCTGGTGCCAACTCCTCCCAGTTCATGTGCGTCTTGCCGTCGCGGCACCGCAGCCGCCGGTTGAAGGAGAGGGACAACTCGCTGGCGTGGCCGGCCTTCAACGCGGCCGGCTGCAGCTTTTGATCCGCCGCGATGACCGCCTGGGCCGCCTGCTTGAGGAAGCTTTCCACCTGGGCGTCGCTGGCCGCGGGAGTGAGATACAGCGAAACCGCCGCCGGCCCGCCGTGCGTATGCGAGGCTGCGATCAGGATGTTTCCCGGCGGCACCGCGCTGTGCGTCGCGATGTGCTCGCGCATCATCCGCGCCTGCGTGCGGTTGAGCATGCACAGGTCCAGCGTCAAGAGGGCGACCCGGACGCCCGCCGCATTGGCTACGACCAGCGCGCGGGCGCGGAGCGGATCGTGCGTGCCCCGGGCCGCGTAGTCATCCCGAACATGCCCCATGAGCGGCAGGCCCGGGGGGGGCGTAAAATCAACCTCAGCTACTCCAACTCGAATCCCAGACATAGTCGTCAGGTCTTACTTGATGCTTAGGTCGCGCTGAATTCCGTACTTCTCGACGCGCTTGCGCAAGGTGGCGCGGGTGATGCCGAGCAGTTTGGCGGCGTGAACCTGGTTGCCTTCCGTCTCCTTAAGCGCCTGGATGACCAGCTCGCGCTCGACGGCTGGGATGACTTTCAGCTTGGGATCACGCCGGGCCCATTGGAACAACTGCCGCACCAAGGTCACAAGATTTGAAGCCCCGCCCTCGCCCGTAGCCGCCTCGGCGGACAGGACCGGGCCGGCCGAAGGGCTTTCCCCGGTGATTTCGGGAGGCAGATCTTTCAGCAGCACCACGTCGCCCTGCGCCACGACGCAGACGCGCCGAAGGAGGCTCTCCAGCTCGCGGACGTTTCCGGGCCAATGGTACCGCTCGAGCGCTTTCACGGCGCTGGAAGCGATGGATTTCGGCTGGGCTGCTTGCCCGGCGGTCAGCTTGTGCAGAAAGTATTTCACCAGCAGCGGGACATCGTCCTTCCGCTCGCGCAGCGGCGGCAGGTGGATGCGGACGCCATGCAGCCGGTAGAAGAGGTCTTCCCGGAACTGGCCCGCGGCCACTGCCTGCTCGAGCACTTTGTTCGTGGCCGCAATGATCCGGATATCCACGTCAATGGAGGTATTGCCGCCGACGCGCTCGAATTTCCGCGACTGCAGCACGCGGAGGATCTTGGTCTGGGTCGCGGGGGTCATGTCCCCGATCTCATCCAGGAAGATGACGCCGCCTTTGCATTGCTCAAACTTCCCGAGGCGCTGGCTGACCGCGCCGGTGAAGGCGCCGCGCTCATGGCCGAAAAGTTCGCTTTCCAGCAACTGCTCGGGGATGGCGGCGCAGTTGACCGCCACAAAAGGGCCGCGGTGACGGTCGCTGTGCTGCCAGATGGCCCGGGCCACCAGCTCCTTGCCGGTCCCGCTTTCCCCGGTGATGAGGACCGTCGTGTCGGTGCTGGCAAATTGGCCGATGAGTTTGAACACCTCGCGCATCGGTTCGCTCTGGCCGATAATCTCCGACTCCAGGTCTTCGGGCTGCAGCAGCGGCCGGCCCCCGGGCTCGAAATTGTAGCGGGTCCCTTCGCGCATCTCACGGGCGGCCTTCAGGGCGTTGAACACCACCTCCTTGAGCCTGGGCACGTCGAACGGCTTGAGCAGGTAATCGCAGGCGCCCAGCTTCATCGCTTCGATTGCCGTCTGCGTCGTGCCATAGGCGGTCATGAGGATAACCAGCAGCTTGGAGTCGAGCTGGCGCAGGCGGCGCAGGGTCTCGAGGCCCGTCATGCCCGCGCCCATGCGGTTGTCGAGGAGGACGAGGTCGGGCTTGAGTTTGGGGATAATCCGCAAGCCCTCCTCGCCGCTGGAAGCCGTGGTCAGCTCGATGTCCGGGGAGGCAAAGTTGCGCTGGAACGCGTAATGAACGTCCTTGTCATCATCAATTAACAGCAGTTTGCTCATTCGGCCGGCCAGGCAGTTCGGCGAGAAGATAGACGATTGGGGGCCCCGGGACAACGAATTCCACCGGCTTGAGGGCGCTTCTGGCCGGCACCACGAGCGCCGACTTGCAGTCGGGCTAGAACGGCCGTATGCACGAGCGGGCGCCGCTGTGTTCGGTCACGCAAAGCCGACTGCAAGTCGGCGCTCCGGCCTGGCACGATTCGGCGATGGTGGAATTGGCGAGATGCGCCCCCGGCTCGACAAGCGCCCGGCCATCTCTTAAGTTGGCCATATGGCGGGCACGGCCACACCAGCAATCCAGCCTGGCGTCGTTCAGACGACCGAAGACCAGCCCCGGTCCACCCTGGAGCCGGGCTACCTGGTCATTTGCTGGAATGACCCGGTCAATTTGATGGATTACGTGACGCATGTGTTCCAGGTGGTCTTCGGCTGGCCGCGGCAAGAAGGCGGAGGTTCACATGCTCCAGGTGCACGAACAGGGCAAGAGCGTGCTGACGCGGGAGAGCATGGAAAAGGCGGAGCATTACGTGCACCAGCTTCAGAAGTACACCCTGCACGCGACGATGGAGCGCGACGAGTGAAGCTGGTCCAGGCAACCAAGACCAGGCTGGTCTTCCACCTGGGGCCGCGTGAGAAGCGTTCGCTGCTGCAACTCCTCAAGCTGTACCCGTGTGTGCCCTCCGCGCACCACCTGCTGAGCCGGACGGGCCGGGTGCCGGACCGCGAGGCGAACCAGCGGTTGCTGGACGAGGCGCTGGCCGAGCAGCGGGCGGAGAACAAGAAACAGGTGCAGGCCCTGCTGGCCGATCCGCGGCGGTTTGCGCTAACCGAAACGGGCGCCCGCCTCTCGCTCGCTCGCGCCGAAGCGGAATGGCTGCTGCAGGTGCTCAACGATGTCCGGGTGGGAAGCTGGGTAATCGTCGGCTCGCCGGAGGGAAAGCCCGCGGAGGTCACCGTAGCCACGGCGCCGCACTTCGTGGCGATGGAGATGGCGGGGTATTTCCAGATGCAGTTGCTCGAAGCGCTGGGGGGTGAAACGTGATGCGTGATGCGTGATTTCGGACCCGCCCTTCACGTTTCACGCATCACGCATCACGTATCACGCCCCCGTTGACCATGCCCATCACCATTCTCGATCACCGGCTGCGTTTTCCCAGCCCGCACCTGGCGGATGCGGAGGGGTTGGTGGCGATCGGGGGCGACCTGTCCCTGCCGCGTTTGCTGCTGGCCTATCGGAGCGGCATCTTTCCCTGGACCGTGGACCCGATCACCTGGTGGTCGCCGGAGCCGCGCGCCATCTTCGAGCTGGACCGCTTCCACGTGTCGCACAGCCTGGCGCGGGTCATCCGGCAGGGGGTGTTTCGCCCGACGGTTGACCGTGCGTTCCGGCGGGTGATGGAGGGCTGTGCGGCGCCTGCGCCAGGCCGCCGCAGCACGTGGATCACCCCCGAGTTCATCCAGGCCTACACCCAACTGCACGAGCAAGGCCACGCCCACAGCCTGGAATGCTGGCAAGGCCGCCGGCTCGTTGGCGGAATCTACGGGGTGGCAATAGGGGCGTTTTTCGCGGGGGAATCCATGTTTCACCGTGTCAGCAATGCCTCCAAGGTCGCTTTGTTCCACTTGATCGAGCACCTGCGGCGGCAGGGCTTCGTTCTGTTCGACATCCAGATGCTTACGCCGATTACCGCCCAACTGGGCGGCATCACCATTCCCCGGGCGGAATATCTTCACCGCCTGGCCCAGGCGGTCCAGAAACCCGCTTCCTTCTGAGGACCCAAATAAAGACTTGCCAGCCAGGTGAGAAAGCGTAAAACGGAGACCGGAGAAAGATCGAAAAGGTCTGCTGAGCGGTTGTGCGGTGTTGGAAAACATGAGAATTAACGGTGAGTTTGTAACAAGCTGCTGGCTATGGATGATGAAAGCGAAGCGGCGGGTCGGCCCTTGAGCTGACGTCGCCTCGATCCGCCTTGCCTGTTTATGATTTACCACGACAAAGCCCCCACTCTGGAAGAAAGCCGGGCAGAGCCACCCGAAGCTTACCCTTTGGCCCGACCGGTCGCCGCCCGGGAAATCAACAACCGCGCGGTCCGCCGGAAGGCGCCGCCTGCGGCACAACCCTGCGCATTGCTGAACAAGGCCAGAGACTTCAAGACCGCTGCCCAACTGCGGGAACTGGGGCTTTACCCCTATTTTCGAACGATTTCTTCCGCCCAGGACACCGAGGTCGTCATTGAGGGCAAGAAGGTCCTTATGCTGGGGTCCAACAGCTACCTGGGCCTGACCAACCATCCCAAGATCAAAGCCGCGGCGCAGGCGGCCGTGGAGAAATACGGCACCGGATGCGCCGGCTCCCGTTTCCTGAACGGCTCGCTGGACATCCACCTCGAGCTGGAAGAGGCTCTGGCCAGGCTGGTTAACAAGGAAGCCGTGCTGCTCTACAGCACCGGCTTCCAGGTCAACCTGGGGGTCATCAGCGCGCTGGTTGGCAAAGGGGAGTACGTGTTTGGCGACAAGAGCAACCACGCCAGCATTGTCGAAGGCTGCCTGCTCTCTCAGGGCAATTTCCTGCGATTTGCACACAAAGATATGGCGGCCTTGGAAAGCCGCCTGCAGAAAGTGGCGCCCGACGCCGGGAAGCTCATCGTCGTGGACGGCGTCTTCAGCATGGAAGGCGACATTATCCAGTTGCCGGCGCTTTGCCGCCTGGCCCGCGACCACGGCGCGGCGGTGATGGTGGATGACGCCCACGCGATCGGCGTGTTGGGCAAGAACGGCGCCGGGACGGCCAGTCATTTCGGGCTGACCGAACAGGTCCACCTGATCATGGGAACTTTCAGCAAGTCCCTGGCCAGCTTGGGGGGGTTCATTGCCTCGGATCCGGAGACGATCGACTACCTGAAACACCATTCCCGGCCGCTGATTTTCAGCGCCAGCATGAGCCCAGCCAACGCGGCGGCGGTACTGGCGGCCCTCCAGATCATGCTGCAGGAGCCGGAACGGGCCGCCCAGCTTTGGCGCAACACCCACCGGATGAAGCAGGGTCTCGGGAACCTCGGCTTCAACCTTGGAGACTCAGAAACGCCGATTCTGCCGGTCTACTGCGGGGATTTGATGGTGGCTTTCAAGTTCTGCAAGCGGCTGCAGGAGGAAGGGCTCTTCGTTAATCCGGTGGTGCCCCCGGCGGTGGCGCCCGGACAGGAGCTTATTCGCATCAGCCTCATGGCGACGCATACGGACAAGCAGGTTGACTTCGCCCTGGACAAGCTCGGCAAAGTGGGCAAGGAACTGGGTCTGATCTGATTGAAGATCCTGCTCACAGGAGCGAGCGGATTTGTCGGCAGCCACATTCTCGACAGCCTCCGCCAGCGCGGTCTAGCCACCGCCCTCCTGCTCCGGGCCACCAGCAACCAGCGGTTTATCCAATCGCACTTGCCCGACGTTGAGGTGCGCCCCGGCTCGATCGGCGACCCGGAGAGCCTGCGGCAGGCGCTGGTGGGAATCACGCACGTCATCCATTGTGCCGGGGCGATCAAGGCGGGGCGGGTCGCCGAGTTCTACGAAGTGAACCAGGCCGGGACACGCAACGTGGTTGAAGCCGTCAACGGGCAGGGGGGCCAGGTGCAGCGGCTAGTGCATATTTCGAGCTTGGCTGCCGCGGGACCCGCCATGCGTGAGAAGCCTGCGCGCGAGGACGATGCGCCTGGGCCGGTTTCAGAATATGGCAAGAGCAAGCTGGCCGGCGAACTGGAAGTGAGAAACCACTGCCGCGCGGAGTGCGTCATTTTGCGGCCACCGGCAGTATATGGCCCGCGCGACGGGGAGTTCCTGCGGCTGTTCCGGGCAGTAAGGAATCATCTGCTGCCGAAACCAGGCGTGGCACAGGCGTTAAGCCTGGTTTTTGTGAGGGACCTGGCGGAAGCCGTAGTGACCTGCCTCGACCACCCCGCGGTAACAGGCAAGACTTATTTTGTTGCCTCCCGGGAAGTAGTGACGACGCAGGCGATCGCGGAGGAGATTGCCGCCCAAATAGAGGTTTGGACGCTGCCCGTGCCGCTGCCTAGCGTGCTGTGGTGGCCGATCTGCCTGGCGCAGGAGCTGTGGTCCCGCCTGACCGGCAAGTCAACCGGCCTGAGCCTCCAGAAACTGCCCGAGTTGCGCGCGCCGGGCTGGGTCTGCGACGGGACGCGGCTCGAGCGCGAGACGGGGTGCGCCTGTGCCACCACGCTGAAAGTGGGCATTGCGGAAACCCTGAGCTGGTATCGGCAGCATGACTGGCTGTGAAGAACTACAGCTTCGTTGATTACGCCACGCAGGCCTACCTAGCGCTGGTGGGACTGCTGATCCTCTTCTTTCACAACGACACTGTCTCGAGCTGGCCGCTGCGGCTGGGTGTTCACGCAGCCGGCCTAGTCCTGGTGCACTGGCTCATCCAGGCCCATGCGCGGTACAAGTCGGTCTGGTTGCTGGATTTCCTGCGCCATTTCTATCCCGTGCTGCTCTACACCGCGCTCTTCATTGAGACGGGCTCGCTGAATCGCATGTTCTTCCGGGATTACCTGGATCCGCTGTTGGCCCGGTGGGAGCAGGACCTGTTTGGCTGCCAACCGAGCGTGCTATTCATGGAGAAACTGCCGTCGCTGGTGATCAGCGAACTGTTTTATGCCTCCTACTTCTCGTACTACATCATGATCAGCGGGGTGGGGATTGCCTTGTTCTTGCGGAGCCGCCAGCAGTTCTTCCATTACATCTCGGTCGTGTCCTTCCTGTTCTATGCTTGCTACTTCATCTACATCTTCCTGCCGGTGATCGGGTCCCGGGCCTTCTTCCGGCAAGTGGATGGTTACATGCTGCCGGCGGCCACCCAACAACTGGCCGTCACCGACGCCTATCCCGCAGCGGTTCAGGCCGGGGTGTTCTTCCAAATCATGAAGTGGGTTTACCGCGTATTTGAGGCCCCCGGAGCGGCATTCCCGAGCAGCCATGTGGCCGTCGCATTGTGCACCGTCTTCTTCTCGTTCCGCTACCTGCGGCCCATCCGCTACATTCACCTAGGCGTCGCGGCCCTGCTCTGCCTGGCCACAATCTACTGCCGCTACCATTATGTGGTGGATGTCCTGGCCGGGGTGCTGACGGCCGCCGTGCTGATCCCCGTCGGGAACTGGCTCTACTTCAAATCCCAAGCGCGCGCGCCAGGGTAACCGCCCTCCCTGCTTTGCGACAGTCTCTGGAACAGCCGGCACCATCACGGCCCGGCCACGGTATTGCCAGCGGGGCGACAGCGGGATTACACGGCTCTTCTCGCTATGGCTTCGCTATGGTCTCGCTATGGTCTCGCTATGGTCTCGCTATGGTTTACGCCCCTTTGGCCTTGCCGCCCCTGCCCCCGTCGGCGGGAACGATCCCGCTCACTACTTGGACGAGATTTCCCAGGTAGTCGTTCATCTGCTGAATACGGATGAAGATCTTCTTGCCGACCGGCGGCACGCCGTACTTCGCCACATACAGCCGGGTGATGTCGCTCATCCCGCCGTCCGCCTCGGGCAACTGGCCAATCCGGACGAACTTCTTCCACACCATGACGCCGGGGCTGAGGGGGCGCCAGCTCGAGACCATGACGCCCTCGGTCGGGCCGCCGGATACACGGAGCTTGAGCGCAATTCGGCCGCCATGTTGGTGATCACAAACTGCACGAGCGGCGTCGGCGGGAAGTCGCCCGGCCCCGGCGGGTCGGCGAGAGGGGCTGCCCCAGGGCCAACCGGCGGGAGTTGACTTTCATAAACAGTCTTCGCCCGGTCTGCCGGGGAAGGTAAGCCGGGCGGCCACCCCGGCGATTGGCGGCGGCGCCCTGTTCCAGGCCTCGCGCTGCTCCTCGGTGAGGGCATTCCGACCGCCGACAGCGTGCGCCATTCTTCTTGCGACCGGCACTGGCCAGTGGTGAGGCGCTTCTTGCCCGCGCCGCGTTTGGGGTGCTTACCGGCCAAAGCGCCTCCTCCGGCCAGCCGTTTGGCCGCGCTTGCGGTTCAACAAGCCGTCTTCTCTTCTCATCCCTTTACTTTAAGAGGCCTTTACCAATGCGCCGTTGGTGGAGCGAGCGCCTATCTGACGAGTATCTGATCGTCTCCCTCCTCCCACAAGTAGACCGATAGGCTTGGCACCCTCCGCCGGTCGGCATCGACTTCTGCGGCAATCCGGCAACTGATGAACCGGAAGTCCCCTCTCCCCGTGGGCTTGGTCTTTTGCCACATCAACAGGTAACGAGGCACGGTCGGGGGCGGGCGGAGGTTGGGCTTCTGGACCAGTTCGGGAGGTTGCAAGAGGACCTGGGCTGTCTCCCCTTGGAAGCCCAATTCTCGCACGGCCTTTCGCACCAAGTCAGCAGCTTGGTTCTCGCTCAGACGCCATTTGCCCGTCATCCGGTTGAGGTCGGGCGGGGCGTCGTCCGAGCGGTAGAACACATCCGAACTCCCCCACATGCACAGTTTGCCTTCGCGGAAACCAAATTGCCAGCCGTCCTTGCTCCGCAAGGTGCAGACCCACCGGTGGGACTTGTCCCGCTTGGTAAATTTGAGCCAGATGAAGATGTTCTGCCGAATCCAGTCTTGCGTTAAGTAGGTTTCCGGGATGCCCAGTCTTGGCGACCAGGCGCGGAGGTCTGTGACCATACGGTGGAGCTGCTCTTGCAGGATGTCGGGCGGCGGGGGCTCGTTGGTGACGGCGGTCGGGGCAGTCTTTTCGTTGGGGCGAGGAGTAGCGGGCAGGCTGGCGACCAACTGCTTGTACAGGCAGGAAAAGTGGGCGCAAACGAGCCTTCCGTCACGGCAGTCCACACCTACGCTCACGGTGTCGCTGTCCTCCTCTTGCGGCTCGTACCAGGTGATCTCATAATAGGGGCGGACCGGCATTTTGGGCTTTTCGATTTCCGGGTTCAAGCGCACCCAGGTTACGTTGTTGGGCAGACCCAGCCGGGCCACAAGGTTGGTGGCGATGGCCAGGGCCTCCTTGAGCGAGACTCGGGCTTTGTCTGCCGGGTTCGGCCGCAGCCTGTGGTTGGGACGGTGGGGCTTTCGAATCCGATCAAGACGCCGCTCTCAAGCCCGAGGAACCACCCCGATTTTAGCTCGAGCGTATAGCTCCTCTCCGGGACTCGGAAGGCAAACCTCTTAAGCTCCTCGGCTCCGAGCGGGCACTGGATGGGCAAGCTCCAGTGGTCGATCGCGCGGTAGAAGGTGGGGGTGATATTCGTAAACGCCGCGTTTGTGGCAATCGCCATGCCGTAGATCACAGTGGGCCAGTCCATGCGCAGGGCTCCTAAAAGACATCGAAGTAATCGTTGTATGCATCGAGTGTGAGGTTCTTGTAGCCATAAAGCCTAAAGCCCTTGTCGAATCGCTTCAAGGTCCGGTGAATCTCAGGAGCCCGGCGATGACGTAGTTGCCGATATCTGGTTCCCAGTTCTCAGGCCTGTTTGCGTAGGTTGCGGCCTCCTTCCTGCACCTGTCAATTCCCCAGTCGTTTATGAACCAGGCAAAGAGCTGACTGCGGAAGTCCACGTAACCCCTAAAGACGTATTGAGGCGCCCAAGTTACCGGGTCTCGTCTGCCTAACGGAACCGCTATGTTCCACCCGACGAAAGCGCACGGACGTTGCAGGTAGTTGCCCTGCGAATCCTGATAATAGTTGAGGTCGGTCTTGTGTCGCGGGCTGATGCCAAAGGCGCTGGGGAAATCTCCCGAAGCGGTCTTGCAGCCGTCCAAGAACACGAAGCGGTAGGTGCGCCGGCCTGCCAATGGTGCGTTTGGGTCTGCGCCGAGATTGGTCCTCACCTGGTATGCGGAGAGGGAAGCAGCTGACCCGACCCCAAGCGACACCGATGTTGGGCGGAACGGCATCAAAATCTCCTCCTACCTTGTGCGAATTCCCGTGGGCCAGGAGGTAGAGGTTGCGGTAGCTGCCGTTGCCGATAAACGACCTCAGGTCTTGCCACAGCGCGTTCCGCACGCTTTGGGAGCTATAGTTGCCATAACAGAGCCAGTAGCCGGCTGCATGTGGTTCGTCGTAGCCTGCGGGGATTGGGATGACAGGGTCACTGCTGCTGATTGCATAGATGTACTTGTCCTCCGCGAAGTCATCCACCGTTGCGTACAGGCGATCACGGTTGTCCGGAGGATGGGAGTATGCTTCGGCGAGGTTCTGCTGAGAGATGGTCCAAGCGGCGTAGGGCGGCCAGTGTGTCAGGCTGGCGGCGCGTCTCATTCGTTCGCGCTGTCCCGAGGTGGAGCTGCCAGGGGCACTCGCGAGGGCAGCGACCTTGGTTGGGAAGTAGGCAGTAACTTGGACGTCGAACTCGTCGTCCGCTTGGTACACCCCGTTGGTGTCGGTGAGGTTCCACTCTTCGTCGAAAAATGAAACGCCGTGGTTAGGGTCGTAAAGGCTGGCCGAGGGGCCAAAGTGGGCCACCTCGTTGCTGCTCAGGTCTTGGATGCTGAGTTCGTATTCGAAGCTGGGGGCCATGCTGCTGAAAGCCTGCAGGGACATGGTGTTGTAGCCGAAGCACTCGCGCCACCCGCCTATGAATTCATCGCCGTCGAAGAGCGAGCTGAACGAGAGGCCGTTCTGCACGAGAACCAAGCGCGGTGTGCCTGAGACCGTGAGTTGGTACACGCTCCCCGTGCCGCTCGCCTGCAGGAGCACCTCTGGACTGATGCTGACAAAGCCATTGTCAAGACGCGTCGTGTCGAGGGAGAAGGTGAACGTATTAGACCCGGCTGGATTGAGCTCCGTGGTTCCGGGTGCTATCTCGCCGCTCGCGTGCAAGGTGGCAGACATAGGTGAAAAGCCCGGAGCCACGGCCACGCTGACCTGTACGGTACCGGAGGCGACCAGGCCGCAGGACAAGGTGGTGATTTGCACCGGGTTGTCGCTCACGATTGGACTTAGGCCTAGAGCGCCCTCCGCCTGGAGATCAAGGCCATCACCGTCGAGGTCTGCGGTCAGGTCGGTGTCCAACGGATTCGCAGAACCGTCACCGCTGGAGTTCTGGACGTAATCCGGAATCCCGTTGGTGTCGGTATCCTGTGGCCGAGAGCTTCCGGGGCCTGTGGTGGCGACATAGTGCAAGCCAACGCTCACGTTGTTCGAGAGTACCAAGTATTCGTCGCCTTCCTTGATCTGGTCAAGGCGGGTGGTGTAGTGCCAGAGCTGGGCCTCGCCCGGTGTGCGGCTGCCGGCGTGATAGAGCGGGGTCCCGGTAGGGAGGTAGTGTTTGCCGTAGGGGCCGGTCTGATACGGTGGGGCAGCGCCAAACTCTTGGTCGTTAACCGCATCCGCCCCGCCGTCCGCATTATTTACGGGCAAGGAATTGGTCTGGAATGACGAAGTCAGTTCGGAGGGAAGGCGCCGCCAGTAGCCGTTGTGGTCGTGGTCAAGGGGGCCAACCCAATACGGCTCAAAGGCGACCTTGTCGAAGAGATTATCCTTAAGAACCCAGTTTCCGCCGGAGGTGGGGAGTGGGTTGAGGAAGAAGGTCTGGTCCAGGAAGAGGTTATTGTACGCCTGGATTTGGAGGTCAACGTTGACTTCGCCGCTGTCGGCATAGTAGGTGGGATCGAGGGTGATCTTGACCCGGTCAAGGAGATTGTTGAACCAGAAAACCGAGCCTGGGGGATAGAACGGATTCGGGTCGTCCAGGCGCGGTGTGCCAAGCATGATGCCACCGCCGTGCAGATTACAGTCGCGCATGTTCCACTGCATGGAACTGCTTGCCGAGGTCGCAAACAAGAGGATTCCCAAGACATCCCGGAAAAGAGCAGGAAGTCTTCGGCTGGCAGGTAGAAGTCGGTAAAGCGAGAATCCAGCACGGGAGGAGCCAGGTTGTTGTCGTTTGGCTCAAAGTCCGGGATGAAGGCGATGGTCCAGGTGGAGGGGAAGGGCCCTTCCTGAACGTAGTGAACGGGCGCGAGCGTGTTGGGCTTGTTGGGCGTCCCGTGGCTGAGGAAGGCCGAGCCTTCCTGCAGACTGAGGCCGCGCCAAGTCCAGAAGTCCCCGTTGGGGTCGTTTCTCAGGCCGATGGCGGTGCCTGGCTCCAGCGTCATCGTAGCGCGCTCTTGGAGATGGAGACTGGCGATGGTGAAATCGAGGGCTTCATACCAGTACCCCAGGTCCGGGCTGCCGCCGACGTAGCGGGGCGCCTGCGGATAGAGCGTCACGTCCCCCGCTATATTTGCCGAGCCCGGGAACGGGGCTGGCGGGGTGGTGGTCTTGTGCCGCAGCCCGGCAAGCACACGCTGGCTGAGGTTGGTGGTGCCCGAGCCTCGCAGCGGGCTGCCAGCGCATAGGTAGTAGTGGCCGCCCGCTGAGGTCTGGAAATTCGTGCGGGAGGGATTCATGGCGGTGCATTCAGACGAGAGCGCGGAACCGCCTGCCAAGAGGGTGCCCAGCACGACACTGTTGGTGAGGGAAATGTGATTGGGGGCGGACGGGCCTACCCAGAAGTTCGTAATGTCTGCGGTGACATGCTCGGCCTCTATGGCGGCGAAATTGGTTGAGGCGAGCACCGCCGCCCCGCAGCCGGCCAAGAGGACGTTATGAAGGCCCACGCTCGCCCGATGACCCACGGTGACGGCGGAAGCACATCGAACGAACTGGCAATCCCAAACATCCAGCCGCCCCGGGGATCCGGCGTTGTCAGCGCCTGGTCGGCATATCCAAACCAAAGATAGCTGACCTCTGAGGATACACGTTCGGCGGAGGTTAGGTCCAGGTAGGCGCAGCCGTTGGTGGCAGTTAGGAGCGAAGCGGGACCTCCCCAAATCGGGGTCCCCACCGAGTCATCCTCTATGGAGGTCAGAATTCCCGGGAAATAGACGCTGGCCTCGGTAAGGAGCGAGCCCTTCACTTGGAGGGAGGAGTTGGTCGAATTGTCGAATTTGATCACGGTCCCGCCCTGAATGACGGTGCGTCCCCACACCTGGACGGGCGAATAAATCAAGTATGTGGCCCCCCTCTTAAACGTGTAGTCTTGCCGCGGGCCGGTGACCGGGATGAAAGCAAGGTCGGTGGAGTCGCAAACCGTGAGGGTGGCGTTGCCGCTGACCGCAGAAAGGCCGGCCGGGCTGGCGACATGCACGGAATAATCTCCAGCCTGCGGCTCCTGAGCGTTGAGGATGGTTAGTGAGGTGTTGGTCTTCCCAGGCATGTTGGTGCCGTTGAACAACCATTGATAGGTTAGATTTGGCGGGCCTTCGGCACTGACGGTGAAGGTCACACTATCTCGCGCATAGATCGTCTGGCTAAGAGGCTGGGATGTGATGATGGGGGTGTCAGCGTTGGTGAGGCTGGTGTGGCTGACGAGGTGCTCGTAGGCGTCCGTCATGCCGTCGGCGTCGGTGTCGTTGGTCTGGGCGAGCCTGAAGAAGGCCTGGTCCTGGGGCAGGCCTGGCACGGCGAGGTTCGTCTCGCCAGGGTCGGTGCGTAGCAGCCAAAGCCAGTTGGTGAGGTTGAGGCCTGGGACGTTGGGGCTAAGATTGGTGGTCATGAAGAGGTCGTAAACTCCGGTGGCGGCCTCCGCTGCGGGAGGATGCACAATAAAGCTCCCGGTGGCGTTGGTGAGGCCGGTGATTTCAAGCCCAAGGTCATCGGCGGTGTACCAGGTCAGGCCCATCGGACTGAAGGTCCCCTCGCCCCCCGGGCTGGCCCTCAGACCATTCCGGAATTCCAGGCTGCGCAGGGCGCTCTCCATTTCCACCTGTTGTCTGAGTGCGGCATAGTCCACCAGGGTGTCGTCAACGAGGTACTGGCCATCGCCCAGAGCATAAATAGGAGCTTCCGGCATGCGCTCCGGCGGAAACGGCAGCGGCGGGCAGTGGCAGCCCGGGCTGGGGCCGACCAGAAACCAATAGGTGCCGACGAACGGCAGATTGGTTGGGTCCAGTGGGATGAGCGCCGCGAGCTGAGCCGGGGTGAGTTGGGGCTGAGCGAGGAGCGTGGGGGTGGAACAAGCCGCGAACACCACCAGGAGCATTCGGGCCGCGAATATCGAGCCGGATTGCCATCTCTTCATATAGTTCTCCTTCCAAGGCCCTTTGTTACTCCTGATCCTGCCGTTTGCCAAGAAGATTTTTTGATCGGGTTTTTATTCACGATTCTCGTTGACCAAATCGCCGCTCTGTGTCGAGATGATAGGCTCTGAAATGGGTGCAGCAGGGATTTCGCGGGCGCGGCTTGGTAGCCGCCTCCCTTCTACCCCAACCGGCCACCGGGAATAGCCCTGCGGCGAGCCGCGTCAAGGCCCGCGCTTCGGCCCGCTGGGGAACTGCCAACCGCTTCCACTCCTGCTGCCCGGGCTGTTTGCCTTCGCCCGCCCGCTTGGCCGCGCATCAGGCTCCTCGGTGGCTCGCCGGGCCACCCAGTCGCGAGATTCGGGCTTCCCCTCGCGCTCGAACTCCACCCGGCCCTTGATGCTGTCTCCGCTCACCTTGCCGCTGAATCGCTGGACATACTGCTTGCCGTTCAGCTCGCGGGTCACGGTAAAGGAGACCATGTCGCCCTCTAGCTTGGCGTCCGTAATCGGGATCGCGTTGGTTCGGGGTTGGCTCAACTGGGTGAAGATCGTCCCAGTGAGTCTGTCACCATCGCGCTTCAACCTGAGCGTGGTCTTGCGCTGGAATGCAGGAAAGCTCGTGGGCGCGCCCGGTGTGGATCGGACAGGCAGGGGAGAGGTCCACGACCACATGCCGGTTGGATCGGTTTTGCTTTGCGCGCGTAGCTGGACAACCATGCCGAGCGGGAGGAGCGCCCAGATGATGCTTCGGCCGAGAGATCGGAGTTTCGCTCGTATTGGCAATGTAGAACACCGGGATTCGGGGGTCGGCGCGGGAGCCCGTGATGTTGCGAGGCCTTGCGGTGTCGAATGAGCGCTCACCGTGGGAGGCAAGGGACTTGCATCATTCATATAGTGGGAGAAGCCGACGCTCAGGAGGGCGCTGGTGTCTATCAAGGTCACTTCCGGGGTTGTTTCGTTTGTGCCTGGCCTCGGCCGAAGGCTTCAATCAGCCCCGGGTCGTGAAAGCCAAAGCCCTTAATCTCAGCTGTCCGCAGGTCAAACTCGACCATGAAGCCTACTCTCGTTTCGTTTATGGAGATGTGGCCCTTCCTGTTCGGCCACTCGCGCCAAGCCACGCTCACGCGAGCGAAGTCATTGGTGCCAACCGGGGGAGTCTCCCATTGAGGGCGACTGCGGTACCGTGACATGGCCTTTTCGGGAATGCCAAATTCCAAGGTCAACAACCGTTCAAAGCCCGTGGCCAAGTCTTCCCAGCGATACTTGATTGTTCCCTTGAACTGGTCCAGCTTCCCCTCCCACCGAGTGTGGGTGTCGGCGCCGTAGTAGGTGTCCCAGAGGCCGGCGTTGAAGACCTGCCCGCCGAAAGAATCAAAACTGGTGTCGTTATTGAAGGTCACACGGCAAACTGGCCTTGGGCGAGAAAAGAGCTGGGACTCAAACACGAAGGTTTCGTCCCAATTGACATCTACGAAATTCGTCTGGCTCCCGGGGTCAATCTTCAACTTCTGGCAAAGGCGCAACCAATTGGAAATGGCCTCCGTGACCTCGTTGGCTGGCGGCCGCGGCAGGGCTACCTTGCGCTGTGGCTTGGGTTGGGGCGGCTCGGGCTTACAAACCTGGTGGGTGATTTGCTGAGTGAAGGGAAGGTCGTGGAACCCAGGATCATGCAGGCTCAGCGTTACAATCAAACCGCTCCGGGCGTCCACCTCCACGCTGGCTACATCGTCAGATTTGCCGCGCGGCCAGACAACTTTATAGAACGGAACCGCTTGGCCACGGTACAGCCCGAAAGGTTTGACCACAGGAGCAATGCCCGCAAGGGGGTCACCACTCTTGATGAGGCGCCGCACGGCGTTAGTTGCGAGGTCGAGCACCTGATTCGTGCCCAATCGGGCAGGGCCAAGTCGTTTCTCGATGAGGCTCGGGTCTTGGAGGCCGAAGCAAGTCCCCGGAGTATAATACAATTGGACGGCTCCGTTTATGATCCAGAACTGCGTCCCTTTCTTGTGCCGGAGGTACACGTCCACGGGGTATAAGTGTCTGGCAACTCCGAACGCTTCGAGATCACTGGTGTTTTGCGGCACGGAGTGGGGAGGGATGTAAACCGCGTTGGTGAAGTTTGAGACGATGGAGAACGCGATGCTCAGGAGTGCATTAGTGTCTATCATAAATCAGGAGCCGGGAAACGGCACTTCGGAGCTGGTAATTTTCCTCCGGGCATTCAGGGCCAGTCCCCAGCGTGGTTGTACTCCGCACAGCCAAGCTCCCGGTAACCATTATGTTTCAAGTCGTCCAAGTTCAGACCCAGCAAGTCTTGCTGGGTAAACAAATGCGTGGTCCAGTACTTGGCCCAGAAGATTGCCTGGTCCAGCAGCATAGGCCCCCACCCCATGCCGTACGCCCAATCCGATGCCAGTTGGCCATGGAAGAAGCACAGCCCCGGGATGGCCTGTTTGATGCAGGGCCTTCCGAAGTCATCAATGATTTCCCTTGAGAGGTGAGCCGCCAGTGGGACATCAACTCGCCAAGTCAGGAAAGCGGCCGGTCTGAGGTTCGCAGTGTAGGCGCTGAGTTCCAAGGGGCCAGGGTCGCCCGAAAAGCCCTGTCCAATCTCAATCGCGTCCGCGCCGAAAGCGGATCGCAGACCCGGGGTGGGGTAGGTGCTGCAGCCGTCGAGGAATACGAACCGATAGCGCCGGTTCTTCAGCCTGCGCTGCAAGTCGGACGTCTTCATGCCCAGGAAGCGCAAACCCACCTCGATCGGCCCCACGTTGTCCACGGTCTCGTAGCCGTGCCCACTCCCGTAGAAATTTGCAACGTTGGTGTCAGCCAGGAAGCCCAGTAGCAAATCGCTGTCCTTTCCATAGGCTCTGCCACCCTTGTCGCGCACCGGCCAAGTCTGGCGTTTGCCTCCCGGCGGCTGGACTAGCGGGCCGTTATTGTCCGCCGAGATCAGGGCGCAGCCAAGCCAACCTCCTAACTGAACGGTGTGGAAGTAGTAATCGCCGAGGGTGTTCTTGGGATCGAGCAGCGCCCGATACTGCCTATTGGTCCTGTCCCACCACCAGTCGCCACCGTCCATCTCGTAAGAGACGACCCACTTGCCTAGTGGCGGGAAAGGGCGGATCTGACGGGTGTTCCGATTCGCTGTTGCCCGCCCAGAGCCTGAACCCTGTGGTGTGAATTCCGTAAAGGAGTAAATGTCAGGATCAGATTCGCCGTCGCCGAAGCCGAGGGCGGCAGCCGCCTCGGAGTAGCTGACGATCCCGTTCGTGGCTGTGCCCTGGTAGTAAGCCGTCTGGATAGCAGGGTAAAAGGGATCTTGGGACTTTGCATACGCGGAATTAAAGAACCATAGCGTATATTCCGCCAAAGTCAGGTCCGTTTCCAAGTCCACCTTTACGGCCAGATCGGCCTGATCTTGCCAGGCCGGATAACGGATGCCGTTCGTCACGTTTATAACGACGGGCGGTGAATCGATAGTGCAGCCGGAGGCTCCGGCAGCCGCGTCCGGCGGCTGTGAGTAGTGCGCCTGAACGGCCAGCGTATGTGGTCCATTGCTTAGGTAAGTGGTGTCCACCTCAAGGATAGCGGTGGAGCGGGCGGGCCTCTCGAGGGAGCCACCGCAGAGCTGGGGAGCCCCGTCCACGAGAACACCTACCCAGGAGGCGTCTGCGGAGTTGGTGCCTGGGCGGAAGTGCAACGGGATTACTCCAGCAACAGTCGAGCCGTCGCCGGGGGACAGCATCGCGAGACCGCCGGTGCTCGCTGTCTGCCACGGAATCTCATCCGTCTCTTCGATCCCGTTTCCGTTGAAGTCGGCGATGAAATCGGCGATCTCGTCGGCATTCGAGTCCGGCACTCCGCCGGACGCAAGCGCCAGATAATGGGGACCGATGCTCACTTGGCCGCCAGCCTCCTTCTGGTTGTTGGTCAGGCAGGTGAAATGGTACTCGCCGGCCGCACCGGCGCTGCGCGAGCCCCGACCAAGAAGATTCGTCGCTGAGGGAGGTAGATAGAAGCGATCAAGCGGCCCAGCTTGGTAATCCAAAACGGCCAGATCGGGGTCGGTGCTCGTGGGAGCCGCAGGCGAGAGCCGCCCGCCGCCGTTGGGGACCGCGCTCATTCCCACATACGCATTGTGGCGGTTGCCCCCAACCGGGCCGTTCAGAAAGGAATTATAGAAGTCCGGCGTCCAGAACCATGCGTTGTCAAAGAGGTTGTCGGTGAACGTCCAACTGGCGCCCGCGCTACTGCCAGCGACGGGAGCAAGCAGCATGAAACACTGATAGAACAGGTTGTTGACCGCGGTGACCTGAGCGCTATAGCCCGGTGCGTCGAAATAGTCCTGATAATAGCCCGTATCCAACATCCAGACCGAGCAACGATCGAAGACCGTGCTGCGCAGGGTGAGCGTCCGGCCAGCGGGGCCCCCATCGTCGTAAGCAAACGAGCTCCCTTGGAGGTGGCATCCGTCGAGCTTCAGGTTGCTGATGATAGCGTAGGACGCAGCGTCGTAACCAATCGCATCGAAGTGGGCGTTGTATCCGCCTGAGATCGTCGGGAAGTCCGCATAATGAACCTTTGCTTCCGGATACGGCGTGGGGATACCGCTCAGGAAAGGAAACTCTCTCCAGGTGACCATCGGCCCCCGCGGCCAGAGTTCCTCGACGGGGTTTTCCTGGACCGCCTCCAAGTGCGCGAATACCACACGATTGGTGGGCACACCGTTGACATTGAGCCGTCCGCCTGGGTTCAAGCGGAGCCCCCAGTTGGCCCAGCACTCTGGGTAGCCAACCAACGCCAAGACCGTCCCTTGCTCGATGTTGAGCGTGGCGTTATTGGCAGTGGCAAGCACCAGGACGTAGTCAACCGCCGGGTAATGATAGCCGAGATTCGCCGCTTCCGGGTCGCGGATGGCTCTCGGGCCAAGGGTCATGCTGGAGTTGACGTCATCACAGAACAAGTCCGGCGGGACGGCGGTGGTCATTCGTGCAAAATCTGCCTTCAGGCCGGAGTCAATGTTTGTTGCGCCAGCATCCACGAAGGGCGAGTCCTCTCGCAGATAGTAGGCTCCCTGGCCGTTGACCAGGTAAATGTACGGGACGTTGTTCTCGTCCACGCCGCCGGTCGGCGCAAAGGGCGGCTGGTCATCCAGAACTTGGCCTGCTCCGAACTGGGGGCTGTGGCCCAAGTAAAACCCGTTGTTGCTGCCGTCCAGACCAACCCCGCCGCCCAACGACGTGACGTCGCCGAACACCGAGTTGGCGACGAAGAGGCCCAGCGCAGAGGAACTATCGTCTGAGGCGAAAGTATTGCACCGATCAACCGTCAGTTGTTCCGCCGTGCCCCAGAAGTGCGACCCACGAATGGCCTGCCCCACGTCCGCCATGAGCACGTTTGCCAGGTTGAGCACAGAAGGCTGATTGGTGGTCTCGTCGCTCACGAACCCCGCCCCGCAATGCACGATCTGCGAGTGTCGAACGGTGCCGACAACCTCGCGGTTCGTGCTCCCCAGATAGCGGACGGCAGTTGTGGCGTAAGCAATCCTGACATGCTTCAGCACGGTGTCCTGGGAGGAAGCCAGTTCCAGCGCAACCGCCGCATAGAGGTTCGTTGGTGTTCCTGTCGAGAATGACAGGCAGCACCCGACCGTGTCATCATCCTGCGCCGTGAAGATGGCCGGACCATAGGGGCTGGTTTGGCACTCCAAAGGACCTTTGACCACCAGCTTTGCCTCCGCATTGGTCGAGTACTTGATCACCGCTCCGCCTTCAATGACCGTCGTTCCAAATAGTTCCACGGGGCCAGCGCTCCCGTCCACGAAGTAGGTGGTGTCGCCCTTGAACCGGTAGTCCTGGCGCGGGCCGACCAGTGGCAGGGCCCACTCGCCGCTGCCCGGGACGGTCAGCACCGCGTTCGAGCTGACGGTCCAGCCGAGCATATTGAACACCTGCACCGAGTAGCTCCCGGCCGCGGTGTCGTCAATGTTGTTGAGCGTGAGCGAGGGCCTTATGGCGCCGCTGATGTTCGTCGCGGCCCCGCCCACGGGTGTGAACTGCCACTGGTAGCTGAGCGGCTGCATCCCCCCGGCCTCGATGCTGAAGGTGACGGTGTCTCCCCAGTAGGCGGTTTGGCTCAGAGGTTGCGAGAGAACGACTGGCAACGGACTTGGGTCAGCGGTATTCGGGTCGGTGTGCGTTACGAGCATCTCGATTGATCGCTCAACCCGTCCCCGTCCGTATCATTCGTGCCGGCGACCCTGAAGTATGCCTGCTCGGCCGCCAGGTTTGGCACAACCAGGTTCGCCTCGCCGGGGTCGGTTCGGAGAAGCCAAACCCAGTTTGTCCGGTTGAGGCCGGGGAGGTTCAGCCCCAGGCTCGTGGTCGCGAAGAGGTCATAGACCCCGCTCGTGGCCTCGGCTGCGGGCGGATGCACGATGAAGCTCGCGGTGGCGTTGGTGATAGCGGTCAGCTCAAGCCAAAGGTCATCGGTGGTGTACGGGGTCAGGCCCATTGGACTGAAGGTTCCCCCTGCTCCATGGGCCGGCTCTTAGACCATACTGGACTTCCAAGCTGCGCAGGGCACTGTCCATTTCCATCTATTGCCTGAATGCGGCGTAGTCCACGCAACGTGTCGTCCACAAGATAGTGGCCAGCTCCCAGAGCGTAGACGGGGGCGTCCGGCATACCGTCTGGGGGAAACGGCAGGGGCGGGCACGGGTTGCCCGGGCTGGGCCCAATGAGAAACCAATAGGTGCCGACGAACGGCAGATTGGTTGGGTCCAGTGGGATGAGCGCCGCGAGCTGAGCCGGGGTGAGTTGGGGCTGAGCGAGGAGCGTGGGGGTGGAACAAGCCGCGAACACCACCAGCAGCATTCGGGCCGCGAATATCGAGCCGAATTGCCATTTCTTCATACAGTTCTCCTTCCAAGGGCCTTTCTTACTCCTGGTCCTGCCGCTTGGCAAGAAGATTTTTTGATCGGGTTTTTCTTCACGATTCTCGTTGACCAAATCGCCGCTCTGTGTCGAGATGATAGGCTCTGAAATGGGTGTAGTCAGAAGATGGCTAAAGTTTTACTCAGGAACGGAAATGGTTCGCGCGCGGCACAGGGGTCCAAGTACGACGCCCAGAACACGGTGCTGTCCAAGACCTACGGCGCGCTGGCGGACCTGCGCCGGGAACTGGCCGACACGAAGACGGCGGTGGCGGAACGCGAGGAGCTGTTGCGGAGCTTCGCGGGGTGCGGGGATTCGCAGCGGGCGTGGCTGCTGCTGGAGGATTACTTCGAGAAGCTGTCGCTGTCGCGCAAGGATTTTCCGGGCACGGATTGGTGGCCGCAGTTGCTGGCGGCGCAGGGCCGGGCGCGGCTGGAGGAAATGGCGTTTCTTTTCCTGCGGACCCAGCGTTCGCTGCCGAGCGAGCTGAGCGCGTATGCGAACCTGGACCGGTTCGCGCGGGTGGAGCAGGCGGCAAAAGAACAGCGGCTGGTGCGCCACCTGGAGAGCTGGCTCTTTCCCCACCGACCGGCGCATTTTGACTCGCCGCGGGCGTTTGTGCGGGCGGTGTGCTATCCGCAGCCGGACGCAGGCCAGCCGGGGCGCTACCGTCTGGCGGTGGCGCTGCATCTGCTGCGCCCGCGCGCGGGGGAGAAGGTCCGGCCGCTGGGCGAGATCATCGAATTGAGGACCCGGGCGGCGCACGAGCAGGAGCAGTTCCCGCCGGGCGACTGGGAATTCATTGAATGGCTGGCGGAGACGCAATCCGGCCGGGGCAACGGGAAGGAAGTGCTGGTGCTGGCGGAGATGGAGCTGCTGCACTGGCTGGCGCGGTGGGGTCAAACGGGGCGGCTGGAGCTGGCGGACGGCAACGGACCGGCGCAGGCGCTGGAGTTTCGGGGCGAGGTGGCGGAACTGACGCCGCATCTCGAGCGGACAGGGGAGGAACTGGCATTTACGCACCGGCTGACGGTGACGGGGGGGAAAGCGTATCCGTTGAGTGAGGTGCGATTTTTCAACCGTCACCCGGCGCTGGCGCTGGCGGGGCGGACGTTTTACCTGTTGCGCAACGCGCCGCCGGCGGCGGTGGTGGAGCACTGGGCAAGACAGCCGGTGGTGCCGATGCGCCAGTTGAGCCACCGGCTGCTGGTGCACCTGCGCCAGACGCAGGCAAGCCAGGGGGTGGATTGGGACCAGCTTTGCGTGGCGCACCGGGCGAAGCCGCAGTTCGTGTTCGAGCTGTGCGCGGACACGGTGCGGCTGCGGCTGCTGGCCAAGAGCCAGCGCGACCAGAGCCGCTGGCTGTGGAACGGCCACGAGTGGCAACTGCACGAGGCGAAGCGGCCCCGGGCCGCGGGGGGCAAACCGGAGCTGCTGGACGACGCGCGGCTGGAGCCGGCGACGCAGTGGCTGCGCCGGCTGGATTGGTTCATGCCCGAGCCCGGGCTCTGGGTCGGCGATGCGAACGAAGGGTTCCTGGGCGCGCTGGCGCGGGCCTGGGCCGAGCGGCCACCGGAGGCCGATTACCTGGGCAATCCCGGTTTCTCGCGGCTGTTCCTGGCGCCGCGGCAACTGCGTCCGCGGCTGGTGGTCAGGGGGAGCGGGATTGATTGGCTGGCGGTGAGCGCGGAGTGGGAGCAGGAAGGGCTCAAGCTGAGCGCGGCGGACTTGCAGCGGCTGCAGACGGCGACCGGCCGGTTCGTCAAACTGCCCGACTCGGGCTGGGTTGAGCTGGACACGCAAGCGGTGCAGACGGCGCACGAAGCGATGGCCGACCTGGGCGTTGATGGGCTGGTCCCGGTGGCGCAGCGGGTCGGGCTGGAGCAGGCGAAGCACCTGGACGAGGAGGGAATGAAGCGTTTTGGGGATTCGGCCCAGGCCAAAGCGCTGCGGGAGCGCCTGAAGAATTTCGAGGGGCTGCCTGCCATCCGATTGCCCGCGACGGTGCAGGCGGAGATGCGCCCGTATCAGAAGGACGGATTCGATTTCCTCTGCCATCTGACCGGCATCCGGCTCGGAGGCGTTCTCGCGGACGACATGGGCCTGGGGAAGACGCTGCAGACGCTGGCGTGGCTGGCGTGGCTGAAGGATCGGCACGGGAAGGACCCGAAGCCGGTGCTGGTGATCTGCCCGGCGTCGGTGTTGCACAACTGGCGACGTGAGGCCGAGCGTTTCACGCCGCACCTGAAAGTGCTCGTGCTGGAGAGCGGCGCGGCGCGGCACAACCTGCGAAAGCAAATTCCTCAATACGACCTGATCGTGACGAACTACGCGTTGCTGCGGCGGGACCTGGAAGAGCTGCAGAAGTTTGCGTTCCGGGCGTTGATCCTGGACGAGGCGCAGTTCATCAAGAACCCCGGGGCGCAGGTGACGCAGTGCGTGAAACAGTTAAAGGCCGAACATCGCCTGGCACTGACGGGTACGCCGCTGGAGAACCGCTTGCTGGACTTGTGGAGCATCGTGGATTTCATCCAACCAGGCTACCTCGGCAACCAGGACCATTTCACGGAGACCTACGAGCCGCGGGGTGAGGATGCCGAATCGGCGCAGCGCATCGCGCGGCGGCGGCTGTCGGCCAAGCTGCGGCCGCTGCTGTTGCGGCGGCTCAAGAAGCAGGTGGCGAAAGATTTGCCCGAGCGCATCGAGCAGCGCCGCGACTGCGAACTGGGCGAAGAGCAGCGGAAGCTTTACCTGGCCGAACTGCGCCGCAGCCGCGAGCAGGTGATGAAGGCCGTGGCCGAGCAGGGGCTCAACAAGAGCAAGATGCACGTGCTGGCCGCGCTCACTCGGCTGCGCCAGATTTGCTGCCACCCGAAGCTGGTGGGCAGCGACACCGTTTCCGGTAAGACGGAGACGTTGTTCGAGCTTCTGGATGCGCTGATTGCCGAGGGGCAGAAGGTGCTGGTGTTCAGCCAGTTTGTGCAGATGCTGGAGCTGCTCGAAGAGGAATGCCGCCAGCGCCAGATTGGCACTCACATCCTTACCGGCAAGACCAAGGACCGGCAGCAGGTCGTGAGCGCGTTCCAGAACGACCCCAACCCGGCGGCCTTCCTGCTGAGCCTGCGCGCGGCGGGCACGGGGTTGAACCTGACGACCGCCAGCTACGTGGTGCTGTATGATCCGTGGTGGAACCCGGCGGTGGAGGCGCAGGCCATTGACCGCTCGCACCGCATCGGCCAGACCCAGACCGTCAACGCCTATCGCCTGATTTCGCCCGGCACCGTCGAGGAGAAAATCTGGGAGCTGCAACAGAGCAAAGCCCGGACGATTGCCGACGTGCTCGGCGAGGAGGGTTTCGCCCGCAGCTTGTCCAAGGCGGATTTGGAGTATTTGTTCGCGGAGGACTAAGCGGGATCTATTCGTTGGAATTGGGGACCACGCGCCTCCGGCGTGTGGTTGGCGGCGTCTCGCCGCAAGCACCTGCCCACGTAACTGAACCACCACACGGAGAGAGATAGTCGGAAAGCCAAGGCCAACGGCGAGACGCCGTTGGCAGCACGCGGGACGCATGCACTCCCCACTGCATCGTTAGGGCCAAGCACTTCGAGTTTCAGCTTTGGACTCCTGTCCCCGGGATTGTAGGCTTGGGGGCGATGGTTGTCGAACTCATCAACACCGGCAGCGAGCTGATGCTGGGGCGCGTGCTCAACACCCACCAGCAATGGCTCTGCCGACAGTTGGCAGACCTGGGCTACGTGGTCGCCCGCCAGGTCGCGGTGCCGGATACTGCCGCCGACATCGAACAAGCGGCGCGCGAGGCGCTCGCGCGCGCCGATTTGGTCATCACCACTGGCGGCCTGGGACCGACCTCGGATGACCTGACGCGGGAGCTGATCGCGCGGTTGCTGAGCAAGGAGTTGCGCGAGGACGCAGCGGTGCTCGGGCATATCCGGCATTTCTTCGAGAGCCGGCGGCGGGCGATGCCGGAGCGGACACGGGTGCAGGCCCTGGTCCCTGCGGGGGCAACGGTCCTGTCCAATCCGCATGGGACTGCGCCGGGGCTGGCGATGGAGGTCCGGCCGAATCCGTTTCGCGCTGACGCGAAGCCGACTTGGCTCGTGATGTTGCCCGGCCCGCCGCGCGAATTGCGGCCGATGTTCGCTGACTCGGTCGTGCCGCTGCTCCGGGGCGTGCTACCGCTGGCTGGCAGGTTTGTGTGCCGCACGCTGAGGACGACGGGCATTGGCGAGTCAGTGGTGCAGGAGAAGATCGGCGGCCCGTTGCAGCGCTGGGTCGAGGCCGGACTTGATTTGGGCTATTGCGCCCGGCCCGGCCAAGTGGATGTGCGCCTGGCGGCGCAGGGCAGCGATGCCGAGCAACGGGTGCGTGAAGCGGAGGCCGTCGTTCGCGAGCTGCTCGGCCCGCACATTTACGGCGTGGAGGACGAAGACCTGGAAACCGTCATCGTCCGGCTGTTGGCGGAGCGGAAGGCGACGCTGGCGGTGGCGGAATCCTGCACCGGAGGCTGCATTGCCGACCGCGTGACCAATGTGCCTGGCGCTTCAGCGGTCCTGCTGGCGGGGTTGGTGACCTACAGCAATGCGGCCAAGCGGAAGTTTCTGGGAGTTCAGGAGGAGACCTTGGCCCGGCACGGCGCCGTGAGCGAGGCGGTGGCGCGCGAGATGGCCGAAGGCGCGCGCCGGCAAACGCAGGCGGATTACGCGCTGTCGGTGACGGGCATCGCCGGCCCCGGCGGCGGCACGCCGGAGAAACCCGTGGGGACGGTGTTTATAGGGCTGGCGGACCCCACCGGCACAGTGGCCGAGCGCAACTTCAATCCCTACGACCGCGCAACCTTCAAGCAGGTCACCGCCCAGCAGGCGCTGGATTCGTTGCGGCGGAAGATCAACGCCAGGGTAAAGTGAACGGCTCCTCATCGCCAGTTCACCCGCTGCAAGTCGGTGCCGCCCGATAGAATCTCGTGCGGACGGGTCAACGCCTCGATGCTGTCCGGCGTGTAGATATGCACCTGTTCGGTTTTCCAGTTCACCAGCCACACCAAGCAGGTGCCGTGTTTGAAGTAATGGTCAGCTTGTGGTGAACTTGCAGCATGCGGTCGCTGGGCGACAGAACCTCGACGCCCAGATCCGGCGCGCCGTAAAGAAACTTGTCCGGTGCAATCAGGATCTTCTTCAGCCTCGCTTTGCTGACGAATGAAAGGTCCGGGCTCGCCAGCAATAGACGGCGGAGGGGTGCAGGAGTCGTAAACCTCGCCCAACTTGTGATGTTGCACGAAGTTGAACAGCAACGCGCCCAGGCGCATGCAAATAGGACAGTGGGGATGACCTCTAATCATTGTCCTTGAGCAGTTCCTCTTTTCCGATGCCGCCGACGCGCTGCGTTACCTGGTGGCGACGAAGACGCGGATGATCGCCCGCAGGTTACGCTCGACGCCGCAGCAGGGCCACGCTGCCCAGGAGAAGTAAAGTGAGCGTTGCCGGCTCGGGGATGGTCGTCAGCGACCCTTTGAACCCTTGCGGAAGGGTCGCTTGCGGATAGGCGCTGTCGTAACGGGCCAGGACCTCAAAGTCATAGCTCGTGTTGGCTGCCAGACCCGTAACCACTTTGCTCCCCCAGTCCAGATCGTTCAGCCACACGGGATCAGCTCCCACAGTTCCGTCGGCCTGCACCCAGCTCGATCCGAGGCTAATCGCATACTCCGCGAGCAGATTGCCCGAGTTACCGCCCGGATTGACATCGACCGTGAGGGTGTGTTCGGTGGGATCGAACACCGACGGGGCCGGCGGGACGTAGGCCTGGTAGATGACAAGGTCATCCCAGGTCGCGGAAAGATCCGTGCTCACTCCGGAGACCAACCGGGTGACAAAACCGAAGGTCACCGTGGTGGCGACGGCATTGCCGCCCGGATGCGACGTGAACTCGTACCACGTCCCCGCGGCTTGCGCAGCAGTCTCCCATACCGGGGCGTTCCCCATGTTGGACGTCGTGCCGTCCCATCGCACCCGCACCGTCTCAGCCGCCCTGGTAGAATCGGCCGCGCAATAGACCCATGCATCGGCCAGCGTAAACGCATCGCCGACATTGGCGCTCACGCTCTGTTGCACGGCCCCCCAGTTAGCGGTATTAGCGGTGGTCTTGCCGACCTTCTGGGCCTGGGTTCCACGGAAGTTCACGGTGTCTTTGGACCACACCCAACTGGTGCCGGCGTTCCCGGTAGCCCAGGACGGCGCGACGGCGCCGCTGGGCCAAGAGGCTTCGAAATCGCCATTGATCAGGGCGTTGGCATAAGCCGGTGACGACCAGCCGACAAGGCTGATCGCCGTCAGCACGGCGAATAACGGTAACTTGGCTCTCATCGTTCTGCTCCTCAAAGAATGATTGCTCTTAACCGATTCCTGTCATGCGGTATTGTGCGTACGGCCGCTGTATGACCGTCGCCATGGTCCATTAGATACTGCTGGTGGGAAATAGCAAGTAAAATTTTCACCGGCCCGCCCCGGTACATCGTGACCCCCCGTCGTGGGAAGAAGAGACTCCAAGGGGATGGGGTGGAGCAAGAATATTTTGGGCGAGATGAGTGGCGCTTTGAGAGCCAGGAGGTCGGCGGGGCTCTTGTAGCCCCGGGAACTATTCTTGCGCGCGGCATTGTACCAGAGCTGGTAGGTGGTGGTTTTGGCGAAGAAATCAGCTTTGGAGGAAAAGACCTGGGCATCGAATAGTTCGGCTTCGATGGTGTTATGGACACTTTCGACATCGGCATTAGCATTGGGGCAGGAGGGCGGGTTGAAGCGGTGCTCGGCCCCGAAGGTCTGCTGGATGGTGAGGTGAAAGCCCTCGGGCCGGTAGTGAAGGGTATCGCCATCGAATTCGCAGCCCAGGTCGGTGGTGAGGATGACCTGGCGTGTATCGACGCCGTAGCGCTGGAGGTGCTTGAGGAAGCGATGGACGCCGAGGGTCGCATAGGTTTTGGAGAGTTCGTTACTGTAGGCCAGGAACTGCGCGCCGCAGGAGAGTTCGCGAATGGTGTATTGGAAGCGGGGCAGGCCGTTGTGCTGCATCTGGGGCCAGTAGAAGGGAATATCGGTGAGGTACTTCACGTCCATTTGGAAGCGGGTGAAGGGGGGATAGGCGGCTTTGACGGCGCGGAGGTCGTTTTTACGGTGGTGGCGGCGCTTCGGGGGTCGGGTGAGTTGGTGGGCGTTAATAATGCGCTGGGCGGCATTGTGGCCCAGGGGCAGGTCAAATTCTTCGATGAGGCGGCGCGCGCCAAAGCCGGGGGATTGCTTGCGCAAGGCGACCACTCGGTGCTCCAAGGGGTCTTTGGTTTTGTGCGGGCAGGACTTGGGGGCGCGGCTCTGGGAGCGCAGGCCGGCGTTGCCCTGGTCCTGGAAGCGGCGGAACCATTTGCGGACGGTGTTGCGCAAGCAGCCGAAGTGACGCGCCGCGGCTTTGATGCCTTCGATCCGGGCAAACCGGACGAGCTGGTGGCGCAAGGCAAAATGGGGATCGTCAGCGCAAATCATATCGTAGTAGGGTTGGGAGGTGGACGGCGGAGCAGAAGGTTCATTTAACACGCCTTGGTATCACCTGAGGTGAGACCCCGCTGTCCACTCTTATCGCTTTCTGGGATGAAGTCTTTCGCGGTCGCGCGCGCCCCTTGGCCCCCCTTCCCCCCTGGGGGGCCAAGGGGCGCGCGGGCTCTGTCTGCGCCAGAGACTGGCGCAGCCACACCCTTAAGCCGTTCCACGTGCGTTGCGAGATGCATTGAATCTTGCGCAGCCGGTAAACCGGCTGCGGGGGGTCACGATGTACCGGGGCCGCGCCGAAGTAAAATTTTCACATAATTCTCACATATCAGCAGGAGTTATGCACTCGTTATGAACAGGATGTTCACCGGCACGTGGGGGCCTCGACGGCCGGAGGGGCACCGCGGTTCAGACGGAAAGCTACCGAAGCGCTCTTGTGGTAAACCGCTTTCGACCGCCTTAAGACCAAGAAGCCAGCCCACAACCCCGAGGCCGGGACGAGAAGAACGCCAGAAGTAGGTTCGGAAACGGGTGAAATCTCAGTGGGATTGACCCAGACACTGTTCGCGCCACCATTGATGCCTTGAATGTACTGATAGATGGCATGAATGCTTTTGCGCGCCGCACTTACCAGGCGCTGCGTGCGCGACTCTCCACATAACGTTTCATCGGGTTCCAACTGGCAAAGCCTCAGAGGGTCAGCGCCACCTGCTGAGGCGAATCGCCTCAACCTCCTGAGAACGCCGCAGACGTGCGTTCTTCCTCGTTATGGCCAGCTTCGACGTAACCCGGCCCAGGCATGTGCGCTGACAGTGGCTAGCGCAGTCAGCCGCCGAGAACGAGCCAACGCCACACGAGCGGCTGCCACCACGGGAAACGAGGCCGGAACTGAGGAGGACAACCGCACGCCCGCCAGAACTGCGCCGGCAACGAAACGCGATGGAAATAGAACCCAGCAACCCGACACTGGAGACGCTGCCAATCGCGCCCCGCGGGACCGACCAGGACCTGCCACCAAGCACTGGGCGCGTAGGAGAACGCGAGACGCCCGACGGCCCGAAGGAGTCGTGATTCTAACTTTGTCTTTGTCCGAATCGTAGTGGCAGGGCGGCGGACGAGAAGCACGGGGCGTGACAGCGGCTTAGCCGTAATGATGCAGTTGGGGCTGGGGAGCACATGCCTCCGGCATGTGGGTTTGCGGCGTCCCGCCGCAAACTTCCTCGGCGTGACGGGATCACCAAACGGGGAGCGATAAGGGACAAAAGGAGGTCAACGGCGAGATGCCCTTGACAGCACGCGGGACGCGTGTGCTCCCATGCCGTGGTGGTAACTGCAAGCTGCGCCCGGTTGGTCGGTTTGGCTGTTCGTTTGACTTGCTTGCCGTCCCCATCGGTGTAGGCTGGAGTCTGATACCTTTAGTATGCGTCCTTTCCAAATCATCTTCAACCCGACGAGTGCCGCGGAGGTGGCGCGGATGCCGAAGGAACTGCAACTGAAAATCCTCGGCGAGTTCCGCGGCTTGCCCCAGCAGGTGATGGGCCCGGAGCTCGACCAGTTCGGGAAGCTCGAGCGCGCCGGCCGCACGCTGCACCGGTTCCGGGTCGGCGATTACCGCGTCTATTTCGAGCGGCACGAGCTCGGCCTGGTCGTGCACCGCATCTTGAATCGCCACACGCTCAAGGACTTTTTGTTCCGATCCGGCCTGAAGGTGCAGGAAGACGAGGCTTTGCAGCAGAATCCCAAATTCTGGGAGCTCATCGAGGCGGCGAAGGTCGCGGGGCAGAAGCAGGCCTGACCGGAGGGGATAGCCCTCCGGTGCAGGTTGAGCGCTGACTCGGCTTGGTTTATTCTTCAACCCGCATATTACCTATGGACAGCCGATCTGCTGCTTTTTCGCGCCGGTGTGCTCTCCTCCTCGTCGGGTTGAGCGCGGCAGGCGCCGCGGGTTGGCTGTGGTGGAGCTGCGTCCGCCGCCCCGACGTCTACTTCCTGCCCCGGCAGGCCCCTGCAGAATGGATCATCTATCCCTCCGGGCCGAAAGGAATCGCGCATCCACGCCTGGAAATGAGCACGATCTTTCGCCGTTCGTTCACCTTGGACCGTGCGCCCCCCAGGGCCATCCTTTCCGTCGCCGGCCTTCGCCAGTACGCAGTCTCTATCAACGGCAAGGAGGTGCCAGCGCCGGTGCGGCGCGGGCGCAACTGGAAGCAGCCCGACCAGTTCGAGGTGTCGGCGGACCTCGGCGCGGGCGAAAACCAGATTGCCGTCACCGTCATGAACAGCAACGGGCCGCCAATCCTGTGGCTATCGTTGGACACTGGCGCCGGGCAGTTGAACAGTGATGAGCGCTGGCAGGCGTCGCACGGGGGCGCCGCGTGGCGCCCGGCGCGCCTGGCCAGCAAACCCAAGATCGCCCTGGCAGGGAGCCTGGTTGAGGGCGGGGAAGAGCCTTGGGCCGGCGTCCGCGCCCGCTGGCTGACCCTGCTGCTGTTCACGGTGCCGTCCGGCGCTGCCTGTTGGTTCCTCAACCGCCGGTCTCGGCTGACCACGGACCACGGACCACGGGCCACGGACCGCGGGCTAGACCTCGGGCCGGCTGGGGCATTTACGCGCGAGCTTCTGCCCGTGCTTGTGCTGGCCGGTCTTTGGGTAGCGCTCTTCGCGAACAACCTTGGCGTGCTGCCGAGTTTGGTGGGGTTCGACGTGGAGCCGCACATCGCCTACATCCGCTACATCCAGGAACATCATTGCTTGCCCCGGGCAGACGAGGGCTGGGAAATGTTTCAGCCGCCGCTTTACTACCTGCTCGGCGCGGCGCTGCTGGGCATGTTCTCGCTTTCGGTGACGCAGGATGGTGGCGTGATGGCTTTGCGGGTAATGGGCCTGGTCATCGGCATCGCGCATTTCGTCCTTGTCTGGGCGAGCCTGCGGCTGTTGTTTCCTGGCGAACGCGCCAAACCCGGATGGGGACTGCTGCTGGCGGCGGCTCTGCCGCCGATGCTCTACCTTTCGCAGTACATCTCCAACGAGGCGCTGGCCGCAACCTTGGTGAGCGCCTGCGTCTATTTGACACTCCGCGCGTTGAAACGGGGAGGCCTGTCCTGGAAGCTAAGCGCGGGGCTCGGGCTTTGCCTGGGCGCAGCGTTGCTGACTAAAGCCACTGCCCTGTTGGTGGTTCCCGTCGTTTTTGGCGCGCTGCTGTGGAAGACCTGGCTGACTCCGCAATCCGGCATTTCGCATTCCGCATTCTGCATTCCGCGCTTGGCTCTGGCCCTGGGGGTCAGCGTGATCGTGTGCGCCTGGCACTATGCGCGCCTCTGGGCTCGCTACGGGGACCCGTTCATCGGGGTGTGGGACCCGCGCCTCGGGTTCTTGTGGTGGCAGGATGACGGCTACCGGACCACCGCGTTTTTTCTGCGATTTGGGACCGTGCTGTTGCATCCCTGGTTCAGCTCGTTCCAGAGCTTCGGGGATGGGATCTACGCGACGCTTTGGGGCGACGGGCTGTTTGGCGGAGCGGCCGACGCTGTCGCCCGCCCCCCGTGGAACTACGAGCTGATGGCGCCGGGGTATTGGCTGGCTTTGGTCCCCACCTGCGGGATCGTAGCCGGGGGCATCCTTGCGCTGGCGAAGTTCCTGCGGCAGCCTTCCCCGGAGTGGTTTCTGGTGTTAGGTCTGGCCTTTCTGGCCACGCTGGCCCTGGTCCGCATGTCAATCGTCCTGCCCTACCAGTGCCACGTGAAGGCGTTTTATGGCCTGTGCGCCCTGGTGCCTCTTTGCGCCTTCGGGGCGTGCGGCCTCGACCTCCTGTGCCCGTGGAGCGGGAAACTGCGGCCGGTTATCTGCATCCTCTTTGGCGTCTGGGCGCTCAACAGCTTTGCCTCGTTTTGGGTTTCACGGGTTTCCGCCGCCACGTTGTCCTCCCGCGCCCAATCGCTGTGGAAGGAGAAGCGCGGGCCGGAAGCCATCGCGCTAGTGCGGGCTGGCGTGGAGCGCGAGCCGGGAAATATCAAGTTGCGGTCGCTGTTAGCGACGCTGCTGGCGGAGAAGGGCGAGCTGCAAGAGGCCGGCCAGCAGGCGGACACCGTTGTCCGGGCGAAGCCGGACGACTGGCGGGGACACTTGGTGCTGGCCGGCGCGCTCAGACGACAGAAGCAAACCGAAGCGGCAATCGAACACGCCAAACGTGCGGTGGAGTTGGCCCCGGGTGACGACCGCGGCTACCAGCAACTCGCAGACATGCTCTTCCGCCACGAACGTTACGAGCAGGCGATTGACGTGGCGCGGGAGGGGTTGGTCGTGGGCCCCTTGAGCCCGGTCTTACGGTTTACTCTGGGCGCGGCCCTGGTCTTTCGTGGCGAGACAGCCGAGGGCATCGCTCAACTGCAAATGGCCTCGGCAATCAAACCTGCCTGGACCGAAGCGCATGTTCTGCTGGGGGCAACCCTGGCAAGGCAGGGAAAGCTCGAAGCCGCCACCCAACACCTGCAAACAGCGGTGCGCCTTGAGCCTAACAATGCTGACGCGCATTGCCGCCTGGCCATCGCCTACAGCGCCCAGCGGCAGACGGCCCCAGCGGTGGCTGAATATTCCGAGGCGCTCCGCCTACACCCAGATCTCGCCGGAGCCCTGAACAACCTGGCCTGGATTCGCGCGGCGCATGACCAAGCCGAGTTTCGAGATGGGCCCGAGGCTGTGCGCCTGGCCGAGCGGGCTTGTCAACTCACCACCAACCAGGTGCCCATGTTCATCGGCACCCTGGCGGCCGCCTACGCCGAAGCGGGACGGTATGAGGACGCTGTGGCGGCGGCCAGGAAGGCGCGGGAACTCGCGCTGGCTGCGGGGCAGAACGACCTGGTGCGCAAGAACGAGCAATTCATTGAATTGTTCAGCGCGCGGCGGCCGTACCGGAAACCAGCCCAACCCTGAATCCGGAATTGCCGACGTTCGGGCGCCAGCCTGCGGGATTCCCTACTGCACCTCTTCGCCTAGCTCAACGTTCCAGTAGGCGAGGTCAATGAAGTGTTTCCAACTGTCGTGCTGGCGCAGCGTGAAGCTGATCTGGACGAACGGACGCCACTTGGGCCGTTTGGGCTTGCGGATGAGGCGCATCCCGGCTTCCTGCGGCGTGCGGTTGGCCTTGCGCGTGTTGCACTCGATGCAGGAGCACACGATGTTCTCCCACGTCGTCGGGCCGCCGCGGTCGCGCGGAATCACGTGGTCCAGGTTCAGGTCCTTGCGGTCGTAAGTCTTGCCGCAGTATTGGCAGGTGTTCCGGTCCCGCTCGAAAATATTGTGCCGGGTGAACTTGACTTCCTTCTTCGGCAGGTGGTCGTAAACCAGCAGCAGGATCACCCGCGGCACCCGGATGCGGAAGGAGATCGTGCGGACCGATTCCGGGTGCGGCTCTGACTTGGGAGAAGTCGTGCCACTCGTTGAAGTTGAAGGTCTGAAAGGAGCCGTCGCTGCGGTCGAGCACAGCCTGGGCGTGGCCCTGAAACAACAGTGTCAGCGCCCGGCGGGCGGTGCAAACATTGACCGCCTGCCAGAGGCGGTTCAGCACCAGCACATGTTGGTTGAGCACCGAACTCATATCCGATCCGACTCGGTCCAAGCTACACAAACCGCCCCAGCCTGTCAACGCGGGCCAGACATGCGGGCTGGACACGCGCCGGGGGGCGCCGACAGCAGTTGCCGACAGCAGTTGGCTCTTGATTGCGCAGGCGGGGTCCGAGAACACTCGCGCGCGGCTTATGGCGTGGAAACGAAAAGTCACCGGCGGGGTTCTGGCCATGATCGGGTTCATGCTTTCGCCGCTCTCGTGGTGGAACGACCTGGTCGTCAACCTGCCGCTCGCGCTGGCTTTTGCCTGGCTGGTGAGTTGGTTCTACCAGCCAGCCTTCGCCGCTTCCCTGGTCCTCGGCTACTGGCTAACCAATGTCCTAGGGCTCATCCTGATGCACAAAGGCACCCGGCGGATCCTGTCGGAAAAGCCGGGCCGCTATTCGTGGCGCGACCTGGCCCGGGACGTGGGCATCTCCCTACTCTACACCGCGCTGATCGTGGCCTTGGTGACGCTGGGCGTCCTCCAGCCGATCCAGAGCTACCTCCCCGCCCCCTGACTCAAACACCAAACCCGGGGGGCGAGCGTCCGTGCGAGCTCAGGCTTCTCGGAAGATCCGTGGGGACCAGGGCTCGCGAGGACGCTCGCCCTCCCGAACGGGCAGCTTGGGAATGGGTTCTCGATGGCTCTCCTACCCCAAAAATGCGGCGTGCACGGCTTTCATCGCCTGCTCGCCTTTGGCAAGGTCAACCACCACCGAGATCTTGATCTCGCTGGTGGAGATCATATCAATGTTGACCCCCTCGCGGGCGAGGGTGTCGAACATCTTGCCGGCGACGCCGGTGTGGCTCTTCATGCCGACGCCCACGATGGACAACTTGCCGATCTTGTCCGTGGCGATGACCTGGCCGAAGCCAATGTCGGGCCGGAGCGCATCAATGACTTTCTGCGCCTTGAGCAGGTCGGGCTTGTCCACGGTGAAGGAAAGGTCCGTGGCGGGGGCGCCGCTGCCGTGGCTGATGTTCTGCACGATCATGTCCACGTTCACGTTGGCGTCGCCGATCGCCTTGAAAATGCGCGCGGCCACGCCGGGTTTGTCGGGCACGGCCACCAGCGTGACTTTGGCCTGGTTCTTGTCGAGCGAGACGCCGCGCACGACGACGTCTTCCATGTTCTTGGTTTCCTCTTTCACAATGGTTCCTGGGTTTTCGTTAAGGCTGGAGCGGACTTCGAAGATGACGCCAAACTTCTTGGCGAATTCGACCGAGCGGGATTGCATGACCTTGGCGCCGAGGCTCGCCAGCTCGAGCATCTCGTCGTAGGAGATTTCCTCGAGCTTCTGGGCCTGCGGCACAATGCGCGGGTCGGCGGTATAGACGCCGTCCACATCGGTGTAAATCTGGCAGAGATCGGCCTTGAGCGCCGCGGCCAGGGCGATGGCCGTCAAATCCGAGCCGCCGCGGCCCAGGGTGGTGACCTGGCCCTCGATGGTCTGCCCCTGGAAGCCGGCGACGATGACGACGTTGCCCTGGTCGAGCAACTCGTGAATCTTCTGCGGCGTGATGTTCTGGATGCGCGCCTTGGTGTGCACGCCGTCGGTCACGATGCCCGCCTGCGCGCCGGTGAGTGAAACGGCCGGGATCCCCAGTGAGTGCAGCGCAATGGCCGCCAGCGCAATGGTTGTCTGTTCGCCGGTGGCCAGCAGGACATCCATCTCGCGCTCGTTCGGCAGGGGCATGATTTCCTTCGCCAGCTTGATCAGGTTATCCGTCACCCCGCTCATGGCGGAGACGACGACAACAATCTGGTCGCCCTTGGCGCGGTACTTGGCCACGCGGGCTGCGACATTCTTGATGCGGTCGGTGTTGCCCACCGACGTGCCTCCATATTTCTGGACGATTAACATAAATTCTCCACCCGGATCATCACCGGCGCGCGCTTGACCACCGCCAGCTTGCCGATCTGCTTCAAGGCGCGGGTGACCGCCCCGTTCGGCGCGTCGTGCAGCATCAGGATCAGGGGCACACTCGCGCCTTCCCGGCTCTCGGGCTGAATCACGGACGAGATGCCGATCTGGGCCTGGCCGAAGATGGCTGAGATTTGGGCCAGGACGCCGGGTTTGTCAACGACGTTCAGCCGCACAAAGTAGCGCGATACGACGTCGTCAATCGGCGCCACCGCGCCGTCACGCTCGTGCGGCACGAACGGTGGCAGGCGGTGCTTGGTGCCGAATTTCAGGTCCAGCGCCGCATCGGCCAGGTCGCTCAGGACCGCGCTCGCCGTCGCATCCTTTCCCGCCCCGCGACCGTAAAACAGCGTGTCGCCCACCACATCCCCGCGCACGAAAACGGCGTTGAAGACGTGGTTCACGCTGGCCAACACGTGCGAGTTGGGCACCAGCGTTGGATACACTGACACCTGCACCCGGGCGGCTGGGGCGCGCCGTTTGGCGCCCTTCCCCTCGACCCCCGTCCGTCGCCCCTCGACCCGCTTGATGATTCCCAGCAGTTTGATCGTGTAACCGAGCTGATGGGCAAACTGAATGTCGGTCCGCGTGATCGCGCGAATGCCTTCGACGTGGATGTCCTTGGGGTTGACCCAGAAGCCGTGCGCCAGCGACGCGAGAATGCCGATCTTGTGCTGTGCGTCGAAGCCGTCAATGTCCAGCGACGGCTCCGCCTCGGCGTAGCCTTGCGCCTGGGCGTCCTTGAGCACCGCGGCGAAATCCGCGCCCTCCAGCTTCATGCGAGTGAGGATGTAGTTACAGGTGCCGTTGACGATGCCGTAGAGGTGGGTGATGCGGTTGCCCACAAAACCCTCGCGCAGGGCTTTGATGATGGGTATACCCCCGCACACGCTGGCTTCGTAATACAGGTTTGTGCCGTGTTGCCGCGCCGCGGCAAACAGCTCCTCCCCGTGCGCCGAAAGCAGCGCCTTGTTGGCGGTGACCACCGGTTTGCCGAGCCGCAAGGCGGCGAGGATCATGGCGCGGGCGATGGTTGTGCCGCCGGCTAGTTCGGCAACCACATCCACCTGCGGATCATTGACCACGCTTTGCCAATTGGTGGTCATCCGGGCAGTGGGAATGGCGTAGGGGCGCGGCTCGTTGAACGCTTTCACGGCCACTTTGCGGACGTTGACCTTCACGCCGACGCGTGAAGCCATGAGACCGCCGTTGAGCCGGAGAGCGTGAAACACGCCGCTGCCTACAGTGCCGCCGCCGATCATTCCCAGGTTTACCTGTTGCATAAGACTACCGGCCAGTCAGTGTGCCCGGTTCCGGCGCCGGGGACAATCAATTTCAGTTCCGTGTCCGCCAGGGCTTGACAATTTTGGTGCCTAATGCTTCCTTTTGCGCAAAGCGGGCTGGGCTCCGCACCTGTTGTGCAGAGGTCGTTCGGTTGGCTGGCTGCGGTCAGCCAAACCGGAACACCCCGGTGGCCTGCCTGTATGCCATTATAAACCAATACTGATCACTGACTTATGCAGAGAACCAAACCACAATGGTGCCGCCCGCGTTTTGGACTGGCCCTCACCACCGCCCTTCTGATTGGAACCAGTCTGGTCGCAGCCCGGAGCCAGACCGCTGCCACCACCAACGCCCCGCCGCCCAAAAGCGCCTGGCAAACCAGCGCCGCGGCAGGCTTCACGCTGACCAGCGGCAATAGCGAGACCATGCTGGCCACGCTGGGCCTGGACACGAAAGCGAAGTGGGAACGCGACGAAGCCGGCTTCGGTATCGCCGGCGCCTACGGTGAAGACAAGAACGTAAAAAACAACGAGTTCCTCAACGCCTTCGGCCAGTATAATCGGCTCTTCACCGACCGTCTATATGCCGGCTTGCGGACCGACTTCAACTATGACGGCATTGCAGACCTGAGCTATCGCGTCACCATCAGCCCGCTGATTGGTTATTACCTGATCAAGGCAACCAACACGACGCTCGCCGCGGAGACCGGCCCGTCGGTTGTCTTCGAGAAGTTTCAGAGTCAGGCGGAAGACACTTATCTTGGCATCCGGTTCGGCGAACGTTTTGAGCAAAAACTCACGGCCACCACCAGGATCTGGCAAAGCGCCAGCTACGTCCCCGCGGTGGACAATTGGACGGAGAGATACATTATCACGGCCGAGGCCGGGATTGACACGGCGATTAGCAAGAACTGGAGCCTGCGGGTGATGGTGCAGGACGTTTACAACAGCCAGCCGGCGACCGGCCGCAAGAACAACGATCTGCGCCTCATCGCCGGCACGGCGTATAAGTTCTGAGGCGGAAAGGCTCCGGTCACTCCTGGGGATAGACCAGGATGCGGTCGTGCACGAGGATGGTAAGGTCGTTCTTGTCGTCGCCGGTCACGTCGGCCACCACGGCCTCGCGCGGCTCGGGGAAGTCCGTGCGGCGGCCGCGGAAGGTGCGCTCCTCGAACACCTGCCAGCGGTTGGCGGGCACGAGCTTGTGTTTGGCGTCGAAGATCACCAGGTCGAGGTAGTTCTTCGCGGTTTCAAGGAACACCAGGTCCTTGCGGCCGTCATTGTCTAGATCCCCGGTGACCACATCCGTCAGGTGGCCGTCTTTGATCGGCGTTTCATAGCCGTCGAGTTCGGTCAGCTCCCAGACCTGCCCTTCCAGCGGCAGACAGGCGACGGCGTTCAGGCCGAGGAAGGCAATGACATTGGTCTTGCCGGCGCCGAGAGCCAGCGATTGCAGGCTGGTGAACTCCGAAACGGGCAGCGGCACGTTGCGCGCGACCTGCCACACCCCGCCGCTGTCGCGCTCGCACAGGGTAAGCGCCTTGCGTTCGACATCCAGCAGGAAGAGCGAGGGGATGGCGTTGGTCCCGTTCCGCATCGCCGCCGCGCCCGCCAGCCGCGAGTTGCTGCCCGCGCCATTGATCTGTTCCTTCACGCTGAACGCCCAGGCGCCGGCATTGGTGGCCGCCGGTCGCGCCGCCTCGCGCTGCAAGACCACCGCCCGCAGGAAGTTCTTCTGCGGCAACAGCAATTCGCGCTTCCCGTCGCCGTCAATGTCTGCGCTGGCCAGCCAGGGCTGCGACAGCTCGCGCGCGCCCCCGGGCGGGTCCACGTCCAGTTCCTCGAAATCCTTGCCCGGGACCTGGCGCAGGACCTTGACCTTCTCGTAGGGCATCAGGATCACGAGGTCCGTGAGCCCGTCCTGGTCCGCGTCATGCAAGGCCAGCACGGTCGGATTGGCTTTGAACTCCGGGCTCAGCTTCTGGGTTTTAGTCTTGCCCTCTGCGGTGCGCGTCACCAGCAGGCGTCCGCCGCTCTGTTCCCCTTTGCCCGCCGGCTCGACGATCACCGCCAGCACCGGTTTGGCCCCCGCCTGCAATGGGCCGGCGGCCAGCCCCAGCGGCTTGCCCTCCAGCGGGATCAATTTCGGAAACGCCAGCCGCTGCTTCTCGTCCAGCCCGGTTACGCCCACCTGGCCCTCGTCGGCGCTGAGCATGAAAATCTCCGGCTTGCCGTCCCCGTTCCAATCCGCCACCGCCAGCTCGCTCACGCCCGCCAGTGTGGGGAAGGTCTTGGGAGCGGCCAGTGAGCCGTCCGGCTGCTGGAAGTAGATGGAAACCTCGCCGCTCTCCGGCTCAGCCGCCAGCAAGTCCGGCAGGCCGTCGCCGTTGACATCCGCCCACAGCACGCCGCGCCGCGCCTTGTCCGTCCGGCTTAGCGGCCAGACCTGAAACTGGCCCTGGCGGAAAGCGCCCGGCAGGGCCTCGGGCGCTTTGCGGGTGAACTCGGAAACCTGCGCCCGGCCCGAGTTCTGGGCGATCGTGATCACCTGGATCTTCCCCTTCTGCTCCAGGTGGTCCGCCCAATAAGAGCGTATCGGCACGGTCGAGAAGTAAAGTTCCGGCCCCAGCGCGCCGTCCGGCTTCTGCAACCGGATGCGGAAGGGATTCCGGTCCTCCCAGTTCACCAGCAGCAAATCGTTCCGCCCGTCCCCGTCAATATCCACGACCTGGACCGATTTGACCGAGCCGGCTAGGGGAATCTTCGCCGGCTCGCCAAGCGAGTGGTCCGCTTTCTGGGGCAGGAAATAAACGCAGTGTTCGCCCAGCAACACCAGGTCGGCGCGGCCGTCGCCGTTGAGGTCCCCGGGGCAAAGCGCGTTCTGCGTGAGCTGCCCATCGTCAATCGGCCACCGTTTCGGCGCGCTCCAGCCGTTGGTGCCCTGGTTGCACACTACGATCAGTTCCTTCGGGTCGCCGTAGTAGGCAAGGTCCGGCCGGCCATCACCGTTCAAGTCGGCCACCGCCAGCGAGGCGATTCGCTTCTCCGAGGCAATGGATTCGATGCGGAACCGGGCGTCCGGCGGCAGCTCGTTCAACTCGCGTTTGCCCTCAAGTCTGGGGCGGGGAGTCCGGTTGGTCTTCCCGGTCTGGTTGTAGAGCAGGTTGATCTTCGAGCGGGCGTTATTGACCACCAGGATGTCATTCAGGCCGTCGCCGTCGAGGTCCACCACGTGCAATTGGCTGATCTGGCTGTCAATGGGGAAGATTTCCGGCCCGGCAAACCCGAAGCGGTTCGTGTTGGCGGCGCCAGCCGCGCCGCTCGCCGCCAGGCCCATGCCGACAACCCCAAACATGGCGCCACGGAGCCTTTGTCCGAACCAGCTAATGGTCTTCAAGCGTGCCGGAAGATGCCACTCGGCCGGAGCGTTGGAAAGCAGAAAGCAGGGCGCTTTCCCGGTGCACCCAGGCCGTTATTCGCCGACGAAATGGACCGTGATGGCGCGGGAGTGCGGGGAACGTCGGTGTTCCCAGAGGTAAATCCCCTGCCAGGTGCCCAGCGCAAGCTGGCCCTGGCTCACTGGGATGGACAGGTTGACCGCCGTGAGCGCCGTGCGCACGTGAGCGGGCATGTCGTCGTCGCCCTCGGCAGTGTGTACGAAGAGCGGATCACCGTCCGGCACCAGGCGGGCGAAGAAGCTTTCCAAGTCGCGCCGCACGTCCGGGTCGGCGTTTTCCTGGATCAGCAGCGAGGCGGAGGTGTGGCGGAGATGCAGGGTCACCAGGCCGCCGCTGAACCGGTTCTGCGAAACCCACTCCTCCACTTTGCTGGTGAACTCGTAAAGCCCACGACCGCGGGTGGGAATCCTGATTTCATGCTGGGCCTGGCGGAGCATGTGACGAGAAGTCCGAAGTGCCTGGTCCCAAGCCCAACCCGGGCTTATTGGCTGCGATCAGCAGGTTTGTTGGCGTCGAGCAGCTTCTCCAGGTCCGGGTTCCGGGGGTGGCCGGCGGCGAGGGCTTTCTGGTAATGCCAGCGGGCCAGTTCCACCAGCGGCGGTTGCTGGGTGAGGTAAACCACCGCGAGATTGTTGTGCGCGTTGGCGTAGCCCGGATCGAGCCGGATCGCCTTGCGCAGCGCCGTCTCGGCTGGGCCGCGCAGCCCCTTCTCGCTCAGGGCCAGGCCCAGGAAGTTCTGAATCTGGGCATCCTGTGGGTCCGCTTTTGCCGCCAGGCCGAACGCGTCCACGGCTTCGTCATATTTCTTCTGCTGGAACTTCAAACGGCCCAGCACAAACAGGCTGTACGGGTCGTCGGGCGCCTGCGCCACCGCCTGCTTGATGTTGATTTCCGCGGTCTCCAGGTGGTTCAGATCCAGCTCAATCGCCGCCAGGTTCGCCAGCGTGGGAACGTTGTTTTTGTCCTGTTGCAGCACCTTCAAATAGGTCTCCTCGGCTTTGTCGTATTGCTTGTTGGCGTAGTGGCGCTGCGCCTCGGCCACCAGCGCCACCGTGCCGGGCGGCAGCTCTTTGAGCGGCGCTTTGCTGGCCTTGCGCTCAGCCGGGGCAGGCTTGGCTGCCGGCTGGTTGAGCAGGGCCAGCTCCTCCGACGTGTAAGGAACTTGCCGCGCTTCGTACACCTCGAGGCGGGCGCGCAACGTCGCCAATTCACTCTCGACCTCCGCCATCCGTGCCGCGGCAGCCTTGCCTTTGCGGCTGTAAAGCTCCTTGTTGGCTGCGGCGAGCTGCTTTTTCAGATCGTTTCGCTCCCGCTCAAGCTCCTTGATACGAGCCGCGTCCGCCGCTTTCGCCGCCTTGGACGGGGCGGCGGCGGTCGCGGGCGGAGCCGCCAACTGCTTCACCCGGTTTTCCAAGGCGACCTTCTCCAGCCGAAGTAATTCCTTGTCCGACTGCAATGCGGCAACCTGCGCCTGCGCTGCGGCCAACTGCCGGCGCGCCTCTTCGGCTTTGTCCGCGGGCGGCGGGGCCGCCTTCAGCTCGGCGAGTTGCTTCTTCAGAAGCTGGTTCTCTGTGCTCAGCGCCGTCGCGGCTGCGGCCTCCGCGCTCAAGCTTTTCAGGCGCGTCTCCAGAGTCTCCTTCTCCGCCGCCAGGCCCGAGGCAAGCTTGGTTTGTTCGGCGAGTTTGAGGTTCGCCTCCTGGAGCGCCTTCCTGGTTGTTTCCAGCTCAGCCGCGCCCGCGGGGTTGCGGGCAAGGGCGTTGAGCTTCTCCTGCAGAGCTGTCTTCTCCAGGGCCAGATCATTCGCTCTCTTGCTCTGCTCCGCCAGCTTGCGATTGGCCGTCTCCAACGCCTGGCGCGCTTCGTCCAACGACTTCGTGTCCGGCGCCGGCACGGGTTTGGCTTTCTCCTGGTCCAGGCTGGCTTTCAGCAGGTCGTTCTCCTTTTGCAGGCCTCTGATCTTTTCCTCCGCGCGAGTCATCTCCCGCGGGTCCATCGCCGCCGGCTGGACCGACAGCGCTTCCTTGAGTTTTGCCTCCAGCACGGCTTTGTCCGCCTGCAACTGGCGAGCCTGGTCTGTCAAAGTCGCAAGCTGGGTCTCCCAATCTCCGGGCGCCGCCTTGGCGGGCTGGGCTGGGCTGGTCCCTAGCGGCGCGGGGGGCTTCTTGCCAGTGCCGTCCGGAGCCGGAGCCCGCGGGGAAATCGTGGCGATCTTTCCGGCGACGTAATTCAAGCGGAAGTTAATCACCTTGGGATTCCAGTCGGCATAGCCCTTCTGGAACCGCTGCAAGGCGGTCTGCGCCTCGAGATACTTCGGCAACGCCTCGCTCGGCTGACCGCCGCTGTTCAGCCGGTCGGCGTCCTGGATGAGGCTGTAAATGCGGACATACTGGTCATCCGGCCCCTCGGCCCTCGCGCCCGCCAAGACCAGGAGCAACGCGGCAACGATTGAAAACCTTTTCATGTTTCACAGGGTAACTCAGCCGGGGCGGTTTTGGCAACGCTTCCGCGCCCCTATTTTCCCGAGGCAGAATCCGGCGCCACCGCGTCCAGCTCTGCGCCCCGGCGGCAGCGCCTACACGCGTCCAGGCCGCGTTGCCTTGAGTTCCTGCGCCGGAGGTGGCACAATGAGCGCAGCTTTGATCCTGCGACCGACCAGCACGCGCCTTGGCGCAGCCACTGCCCGAACCAGCGAAGGGGCGCCCTAACACCATGACCTTGGACCGCGCGACGAACCGGCGCCGCTCGATACTGACCTGTGTGCTCTTGGGAGCAGTCACAATTGCCGCCTTGTGGCCGGTGATTCACAGCGATTTCGTCAGCTACGACGATCCGGATTACGTCAAGGAAAACGCGCATGTCCTGGCCGGCTTAACCTGGGCCAACGCCGGCTGGGCGTTCCGGACCGCGCACGCCGGCAACTGGCATCCGCTGACATGGCTGTCGCACATGCTCGATGTGCACCTGTTCGGCCTGCAAGCGGCGGGGCACCATGCGACTAGCCTGCTGCTCCATGCCGTCAACGCCATGCTGCTGTTCCTTCTGCTGCAGCGCCTGACCGGCGCCTTCTGGCGCAGTGTGTGTGTGGCGGCGCTCTTCGCACTGCATCCGCTCCATGTGGAATCGGTGGCTTGGATCGCGGAACGTAAGGATGTGCTGAGCACGTTGTTTTTCCTGCTCACCCTGTGGGGGTATGCCCGCTTTGCAGAATGTAGACTGCGGAATGCAGAATGCAGAATGCAACGCCTAGAAGCTGGCCCCTCTCCTGATACCGCACGTTTCACGTTTCACGCTTCACGCCTCACGCTTCACGCCTCACTCTACTACACCTTCTCCCTTCTCTGCTTCGCTCTGGGCCTGATGTCCAAACCGATGCTGGTGACCTTGCCCTTTGTGCTCTTGCTGCTGGACTTCTGGCCGCTCGGTCGCCTGCAACCGTCAACTGTGCGACGTCTTGTCGTAGAAAAGATTCCTTTCCTGAGCTTGAGCCTGGCGTCGAGTGGGGTGACTTATGTGATCCAGCAGCAGGCCGGCGCAGTCAGTTCGCTCGAGGCCTTGCCGCTGGGATTTCGAGTTTCAAATGTGCTCGTTTCCTATGTGCGGTACGCGCTCAAAACGGTCTGGCCTGCCAACCTCACGGTCTTTTATCCACTCCCGAAGGAATGGTCGGCCGGACAAGTCGCGGTCTCAGCGCTGGTTTTGGCTGGCCTGTCGGTGCTGGCAGTTCGCTGGGTGCGCAAGGCCCCTTACTTCTCCTTTGGATGGCTCTGGTACCTGGGGATGTTGGTGCCCGTCATCGGGATTGTGCAGGTCGGTCAGCAGGCCATAGCGGATCGCTATAGCTACCTTCCCTTGATCGGACTGTTCGTTACCGTCGTCTGGGCCGCAGCCCAGCTCCCCGTCCACTGGCCCCGAACAAGGTGCCTGCTGGGGGCGGGCGCCGCGGCGGTCATCGCGGCGTGCGCAGTGCTGACGTGGCAGCAGACCGGTCATTGGCGGAACAGCGAAAGTCTCTTCCGGCATGCCCTGGCCGCGACTCGGGACAACGCAGTGGCGCACAACAACCTCGGGGTCAGCTTCCTCGAAGCGGGAAATCTGGAAGTTGCCGAGGGGCATTTCGCGGAAGCGGTCCGCTTGAAACCCAATTATTCGGAGGGGTTGGCGAACCTTGGGCTTCGCCGCGAGAAGCAAGGCCGCGTCGAGGAGGCCCGGGACTTGTTCGAACGGTCGTTGAAGGCCCGGCCAACCGCCCCGGCCCATTATAATCTGGCCAACTTGTTGACCGGGCAAGGGCAACTCGATGAGGCCGAAGCTCATTACCGAGCCGCGCTGCAACTGAACCCGGAGTTTGCCGAGGCATGGTACAACCTCGGCGTGCTCGAGGCGAAGCGGGGGAGGCCAGCCGCGGCGGCGCAGGATTACGTTGCCGCACTGCGAATCAAACCGGATCATGCGGACGCGCACCTGACCCTGGGCGCGTTGTTGGCGGGAGAGGGGAAGTTTGACGAGGCCATCGTTCAGTTCCAGGCTGCCGTACAAGCCGCGCCGAAGAAGGCCGACGCCCATTTCAACCTCGCCGCGGCTTTGAACGCCAAAGGTGATTATGCCGGAGCCGCAACGCATTTCGCCGAAGCCTGCCGCCTGCACCCGGAGGACATTGAGGCGCGGGAGAAGCTCGGGTTGGCGCTGCTTTACCAGGGCAAAATGGCGGAGGCGGCGCCGCAATTCCGCGAGGTGCTGCGGGTGCGCCCGGAGGCCCGGACGCACTACCACCTGGGGCTGGCGTTGGACAGCCTCGGGCGGGCGGAAGAGGCACTGGCTCACTATCGCGAAGCCGCGCGCCTAAGCCCGAACACCCCGCTCTACCTGAATGATCTTGCCTGGTTGCTGGCGACAAACCCGAAGCCCGAACTGCGGGACGGCGCCGAGGCGGTGCGCCTGGCGGAGCGGGCCTGCGAGTTGAGCGGAGGCAAGGAGGCACGTTTCTGGGGGACCCTGGATGCGGCATACGCGGAGGCTGGGCGATTTGCTGACGCGATGGCGACGGCGGCGAAGGCCCGCGATTTGGCGCTCGCCGCCGGCCAGCCAGACATCACCCGGCGGGCCGAGGAACGCCGGGTTCTCTATCGCGCCGGAAAGCCTTATCGGACGCCGGCGCCGTCCAAGGCCGGCCCCTGAACTCCTTTGAAACTTGCGCCGCTTGCGGTCGGGTCAACATTATCCCCCGGTATGCCGGAAAAGGGAAAACTTGAGCACACTGCCCTGTGCGGTGTGCTGCTGGCGCTGATCACCTTGGCAGTGTATCTGCCGGTGATCGAGCTGCGCTTTATCACCCTCGATGACAGCCTTTACCTGACTGAGAATCCCAAGGTTCAAGCCGGGCTAACCTGGGACAGCGTGCGGTGGGCCTTCACTCAATCCCACGCCGCCAACTGGCATCCGCTGACGTGGTTGTCGCACATGCTCGACTGTCAGCTTTTCGGGTTGAAGCCCGCAGGCCATCACCTCACGAATCTGGTCTTTCACACCGCCAATACCCTCCTCCTCTTTGCACTGCTCAAGCGCCTGACCGGCGCGTTGTGGCGCAGCGCTTTTGTCGCCGCGCTGTTCGCCCTCCATCCGCTGCACGTCGAATCGGTCGCCTGGGCCGCCGAGCGCAAGGACGTGCTCAGCACATTCTTCTTCCTGCTCACACTAGGCGCGTATGCGCGGTATGCCGAGGTCCAAATTCTAAGGGCTAAAGCCCAGAGTCAGAAGGCAGGAGTTAGAAAGCGGGAAGCAGAATCCCGCAACCTGCAAGAGGCACCCCGCCCCCCGCACTCCGCCCCCTTCTTCTATCTTCTTTCCCTTCTGCTCTTCGCGTTTGGCTTGATGAGCAAGCCGATGCTGGTGACGTTGCCTCTTGTGCTGTTGCTGCTGGATTACTGGCCGCTGCGGCGGTTCCAACCCGCAACTGCTCCCCGGCCCACGAATCTCTGGCGGCTGGTGGTGGAGAAAGCCCCCTTCTTTGCGCTGTCCGCCGCGTCGTGCGTGATCACGTTGCTGGCGCAGCGAGCCGGCGGAGCGGTGTCTGCGCTCGAAGGCGCGTCCGCTGTGTCCCTCGAATCGCGCATCAGCAACGTGCCAGTCTCGTATGTTTGGTACCTGGTGAAGCTGCTCTGGCCGTCGGACCTGGCGGTGATCTATCCGTTTGTGAGGGTCTGGTCCACGGATCGCGTGTTTCTAGCCTCGGTTCTGGTGGTTGCCTTGACCGGGTTGGCGTTAGGGCTTGGCCGCCGCCGGGGATACCTGGCGGTCGGCTGGCTTTGGTACCTTGGAACCCTGGTGCCGGTCATTGGCCTGGTCAAGGTTGGGACGCATTCCATTGCCGATCGTTACACCTATATCCCGGCCATCGGGCTGTTTATCATTCTTGCCTGGGGTATGGCCGACCTCACGGCGCGCTGGCCGAAACGGGTGCCGGTGCTGGCCGCCGGCGCAACGGCCATCCTGGCGGGGTGTGCGCTCGTCGTCGGAGCGCAGCTCCTTCATTGGCAGGATTCCGAATCACTCTTTCGGCATGCGCTGGCGGTCACCCGCGATAATTACGTGGCCTGCAACAACCTCGGCCTCCACTTCACGCAACAGGGCGAGCTGGGGCTGGCCAGGAAATACTTTCAGGCCGCCGCGGAGATTGCCCCAAACTATGCGGGGGCGCCAAACAACCTGGGCGTGATGCTGGTTAATCAGAAGCGGTATGCGGAGGCCGTCGAAGCATTTCAGGCCGCGCTGCGCATTACCCCCCAGTCCGCCGACGCCGAGAGCAACCTGGGAGCGGCCCTGCATTACTTGGGAAGAACCGACGAAGCCATCCGCCACCTGCGAGAAGCGATTCGGCTCAATCCCGAACATGCGCTGGCACATTATCACCTCGGCAGCGCGCTGCTCCAGCAGGGGCACGGGACCGAGGCGGCTGGAGAGTTTCAGTTGGCCATACAACTCAACCCCCGCAACGCCGAGGCGCATTATCACCTGGCGGCGACGCTGGCTGGCCAGCGCAAACCTGCGCAGGCCATCCAGCACTATCGGGAGGCACTGAAAATCCTGCCTGACTTCGCCGAAGCGCTGAACAATCTGGCCTGGATTCTGGCCGCCAATTCTGATCCCCAAGTGCGCAATGGGCGGGAAGCTGTCGCCCTAGCCGAACGGGCCTGCCAGCTAACTGAATCTAAACAGCCGATCATGGTGGGGACGCTGGCCGCGGCTTACGCAGAGGCGGGGCGTTTTGCCGAGGCGGTGGCGACGGCAGAGAAGGCCAAAGCCTTGGCTGAGCAGTCAAGTCAAGCGGACCTGGCGGCCCAGAACGGGGCGTTGCTGGAGCGGTATCGCTCCGGCCAGCCCGCGCGAGATACTCCTTGATGCACCTCGCCCAGCCGAGTTTAGCCGGGAGAAACTGCGAGACTGCCGGGGGCCGGAAACAAACGGTGTGGCTCTGCGTGCTGCTGGCGCTGATGACCGCCGCCGTCTATTGGCCTGTCTTGGAGCTGGGCTTCACCAACTTCGACGACCCGGCCTATGTCACCGCCAACCCGCGCGTCCAAGCCGGGCTGACGGGGGACAGCGTCAAGTGGGCGTTCACGCGGGCCCACGCGGCGAACTGGCATCCGTTGACGTGGGTGTCGCACATGCTGGATTGCGAGCTATACGGTCAGAAACCCGCCGGCCATCATCTTACCAATCTGCTTTTTCATATTGCTGACAGCCTCCTGCTATTCGGTCTGCTCCAGCGCCTGACGGGCGCGCTCTGGCGCAGCGCCTTTGTGGCTGCCCTCTTCGCGCTGCACCCGCTGCACGTGGAGTCGGTCGCCTGGGTCGCGGAACGGAAGGACGTGCTGAGCGCCTTTTTCTTCCTGCTGACGCTGTGGTGCTACGCGCGCTATACACATGCAGAATGCGGAAGCCAAGGGTCGGCATCCGGGGACACGTACCCGGCAGCACGCAACGCGCAACACGGCGGCACCAATCATCTGCCATCTGCCATCTCGTATGTTCTATCCCTCGGCTGCTTCGCCTTCGGCCTGATGAGCAAGCCGATGCTGGTCACCGTGCCCTTCGTCCTGCTGCTGCTCGACTACTGGCCGCTCCGCCGCCTTTGCTTCCCACCGCTCCGGCTCGCTGGCACCCCATCACCTCACCACCGCGCCACTTCACCGCTCCGCTTATTCCTGGAGAAGCTCCCTTTCTTCGTCCTGTCGGCTGCGTCGTGCGTGGTGACATTGGAGGTGCAGCGGCAAGGCGGCGCGGTGGTACCACTCGCAGAAGGCTTAGGGATTCCGCTGGAGTCACGCCTTATGAACACGCCGATGTCCTACGTCTGGTACCTGGTGAAGCTGATCTGGCCTTCGGACTTGGCGGTGATCTACCCGAGCGTCAGGGAATGGCCGCTGGTGCAGGTGTTGCTGGCCACGGTTTTGTTGCTGGCGTTGACAAGCGCGGCGGTGTGGCAGGGGCGGCGCCGGCCCTACGTCTTGGCGGGGTGGTTGTGGTACCTAGGGATGCTGGTACCAGTGATCGGGCTGGTCAAAGTGGGCGCCCAGTTCGTGGCCGATCGCTACATGTATCTTCCGTCCATCGGGCTGTTCATCATGTTGAGCTGGGGCGTGGCGGACCTAACTGCGAGTTGGGCGCGGTGCGGGCTGCCGCTTGTGGTAGGGGCGATGGCGGTGCTGGCGGCTTGTGCGCTGGCGGTCGGGAGGCAACTGCTCTACTGGCAGAACACGGAAACCCTGTTCCGGCGCGCGCTGGCGGTGACGCGGGATAATTATATCGCGTACAATAGCATGGGCTTCTGGTTCGCCCAGCATGGCCAAGCGGAGCTGGCTAAGAGATACTATCGGCTGGCCTTGAACATCGCCCCCGATTACCTGGCTGCTCGCAATCACCTGGGGTGGGCGCTGGTTCGCCAGAATAAGTATGCGGATGCCATCGTGGTCTTTGAGAGTGCGTTGCGCCTCAATCCCGCAGTCCGCCGAGGCCCACAGCAACCTGGGCGCGGCGCTGTATGGCCTGGGCAGGACCGACGAGGCGATCAAGCATCTGCGCGAAGCAATCCGGCTCGACCCCGAACACGCTTTGACACATTACAACCTGGGCAACGCCCTGCTACAAAGGACCAGCCGGCGGAGGCGGCGGATGAGTTCCGCCTCGCGGCGAGGTTGAACCCGCGTTATGCCGAGGCGCATAACAACCTGGCAACAGTCTTGGCCAAGCAGGGCAAACCGGCTGAAGCGGTGGCCGAATTCAAACGGGCACTCGCCGTGCAGCCGGATTTGCTGCCCGCCCATTACGGCCTGGGCGAGGTGCTGGTTGACCAGGATAGGCTGGAGGAGGCCGTGGCGCAATTCCGCGAGGTGCTCCGCCTTCAGCCCAACCACCAGCCCTCCTGGGTGCAGATGGGCCTGGCGTACGCCAAGCAGGGAATGCCGTCTGAGGCGGCGGAGGCCTTCGCAGCGGCAGTGCGGCTCAAGCCGAACGACGCCGAGGCGCAATGCCACCTGGCGGCGGCATTGGCCAGCCAGCACAAGACCCGGGAGGCGGTCCAGCATTACCGGGCAGCGCTGAAGCTGGCGCCCGACCTGCCGGAGGCGTTGAACAACCTGGCCTGGATTCTGGCGGCCAATCCGGACAGCCAGATCCGCAACGGGCGGGAAGCGGTTGAGCTGGCCGAGCACGCCTGCAGACTGACCGACCACCAGCGGCCGCTGCTGGTCGGGACGCTGGCGGCGGCCTACGCGGAAGCGGGGCGTTTTGCCGAGGCGGTGGCAACGGCGGAGAAGGCCAAGGCGTTGGCCGAGCAGTCGAATCAAGCGAGCCTGGCCGTCCGAAACGGGGTATTGTTGGAGCGGTACCGCGCCGGCCAGCCCGCTCGCGATACCCCTTGATCAACATGGCCCATCCGAATTCAGCCGGGGACACCCGCGGGCAGGTCGGGAGCACGCAAGCAAATGGTCGTCCTCTGCCTGCTGCTCGCGCTCATGACCGCTGCCGTTTACTGGCCAGTCGCGCGGCATGGGTTTATCAACTTTGACGACCCGGACTATGTCACTGGCAACCCGCGGGTCCAGGCCGGCCTTACAATGGAAGGCGTGCGGTGGGCGTTCGCGGGCATTCATTCAAGCAATTGGCATCCGCTGACCTGGCTGTCGCACATGCTGGATTGCCAGCTCTACGGTCTGAAACCCGCCGGCCATCATCTGACCAGTCTGCTCTTTCACATGGCCAACAGCCTCCTGCTGTTCGTCCTGCTCCGGCGCCTGACCGGCGCGCTCTGGCGCAGCGCTCTTGTGGCTGCCCTCTTTGCCCTGCACCCGCTGCACGTGGAATCGGTCGCCTGGGTGTCGGAGCGCAAGGACGTGCTGAGCGCGTTCTTCTTCCTGCTCACCCTGTGGGCCTATGGCGGCTATGCGGAATGCAGAAACCTGCAACCGAAAACCGAGGGACACGCATCCTGCCGCACGTTTCACGTTTCACGTTTCACGCGTCACGACCCACCCTTCAGTTTACTACGTCCTCTCCCTCCTCTGCTTCGCCCTGGGCCTGATGTGCAAGCCGATGCTGGTGACCCTGCCCTTCGTGCTGTTGCTGCTGGATTACTGGCCCCTGTGCCGACTTCAACCCAAGACTCAAGGCTCACCACTCAGAACTCTGGTCCCTCTGCTTGTGGAGAAGCTCCCGTTCTTCGCCCTCTCCGCCCTCTCCTGCGTCGTTACTTTCCTGGTACAGCGGGCCAGCGGCGCGATGACTACGCTGGCCAAGAACCCTTTTGAGCTTCGCCTGGCCAATGCGCTGGTTGCCTATGCCCGCTACCTGGGCAAGACCTTGTGGCCCTCGGACCTGGCGGTTTTCTATCCTTACAGCCCGCTCAGCCTGGACTCCTGGCAGGTGGCGGGCGCGGCGCTGCTGCTGCTGGCCGCGACCGCCGCGGTTGTGCTCGCCCGCAAACAGCAACCCTATCTCCTGGTCGGCTGGCTATGGTTCCTGGGCATGCTGGTGCCGGTGATCGGCCTGGTGCAGGTCGGCAAACAATCCTGGGCCGACCGCTACACCTACCTGCCTCATATGGGGCTGTTCCTGCTCGTTGCCTGGGCGGCGTCCGCCGTGCTCGTCCGCTGGAAACGGCCCCCGCCGATCGGGTTTGCTGTGGCCGGGCTTGCGCTGGCCGCGTGCGCCTGGGCCACCTCCCGACAACTGGCGCATTGGCACAGCACCAAGACTCTCTTCCAACACGCCGCCGCGGTGACCTCCGGGAACTTCGTCGCTGACACGGTCCTTGGCAACGTGCTGATCGAAGAACGCAAGTTGACCGAGGCGGTCGAGCATTGCCGCAAGGCGCTGGAAATCGCACCGGACTACTCGGAGGCGCATAACACCCTCGGTAACATATACGCCCGGCAGGAGAAGTATGACGACGCCCTGGAACACTATCGCGCGGCAATCCAGTCCGACCCGTACTATCCCGACCCGTATAGCGGCCTGGGCGACGTCCTGCTCAAGCGGGGTGACTTTGCCGGGGCCGAGGCCCAGTCGCGTGAGGCCTTGCGGCTGGCGCCCCTGCATCTGCCGGCGCTGTTTTGCCTGGCAAGCTCACTCCATAAGCAGGGCAAACTTGATGAATCGGCTGGTTATTACCGTCAGATTCTGGCCTTGAGTCCCGACCTGTTCACTCCCCGTCGTTACCTGGGCAACTTGCTGCTGGTCCAGGGCAAATCGGACGAAGCCGTTACCCAGTTCCTCCTGGCCCTCAAAATCCGGCCGCAGGATGCCGACACGCACACGGCGCTCGGCGTTGCCCTGCTCGGCAACAACCGCGCCGACGAGGCGGCTGCCCAATTCCGCGAAGCCTCCCGCCTCCAACCCACCAACTCCCTGGCCAATTACCAACTCGCCCTCATTCACCAGGGCCGGAAAGAGGCCCGCGCCGCCGCCGAGTACCTTCGCAAGGCGCTTCAGGCGCAGCCCGACTGGCCGGAGTTGCTCAATAACCTGGCTTGGATTCTCGCCGCCAATCCGGACGCCACCTTGCGCAACGGTGCGGAAGCAGTGGCGCTGGCCGAGCGGGCCTGCAAGCTCACCGGCTACAACGAACCACTCTTGATTGGTACCTTGGCCGCCGCGTATGCCGAGGCGGGGCGTTTCCCGGAGGCGGTGAGCACGGCCGAGAAGGCGCGAACACTCGCGCTGGCCGCCGGCCTGCAGGATGTCGCCCGGAAGAACCAGGAGCTGTTGGAACTCTACCGGGCCAATCGCGCTTACCATGAAACCGAGTAGCCCGCCCCATCGCGCCGTCCTCTGGCCGCTCGCCGCCGCGGTTCTCCTCGGCTGCGGCGGGCTGTGGTGGCTTTGTTGCCGCGACAGCGCCATTCCCTTTCTTCCCCAAGCCGGTTCAGCCCAGTGGATTGTCTATCCGAAACCGCCGGACACCAAGCCGCATAGAACACTACCCCTATGGGCCGTGTTTCGCCGCTCATTCACACTCGCTGCCGCCCCCGCGTCGGCCGACCTTTCCGTGCGCGCTTTCAGGCACGGCATGGTCCGCATCAATGGACGCACCGTGGACAACGTCTCTCTCGCTGAGCGGGACTGGAAGAGGCGGTCACCGGACTAAAATCAGCGGGTTCCTTCGACCGGGCGAAAACGAAATCTCGGTGACCGTCTCCAATTCCCTGGGTCCGCCGGCGCTCTGGCTCTCGCTGAAATGCGACACGCAGGCCCTCAACAGTGACCCGGATTGGCAGGTCTCGCTGGTAGGAGCAGCCTGGCAAAAGGCTGTCTTGGCTTCTGAGCCGCCCGCCATCCGCCCCGGCAACCCCCTCTACGGCCGCGAGTTGATGATCAACTCGCTGCGCCGGACGTGGCCGGGACTGCTGCTAATCCTGTTGATTTCCGCCGTGGCAATCGGCGGCGGGAACCGATTCCTTCGGCCCGGGAACGGTGCGGCTCCGGCGCGTGCGGCAGGCGTTGACCGTCTCGGCGTCGCGCCCCTGGCCGTGCTCGGGCTGATTATCTTTTCGTGGGTTGTGCTGTTCGGCAACAACCTGCCGCAACTGGCGGGGCTGTTCGGTTTCGATCGGGACGGCCACCAGCAGTATATTGACTACATCCTCCAAAAGAAGGCGCTGCCGCTGGCCGACCAGGGCTGGCAGATGTACCAGCCGCCGTTGTTCTACGTGTTCTCGGCGCTCATCATCGGCCCGCTGGGATGGACGGCTTCCGCCGATTCGGCGCTGCTGGCGCTGCGGGCGTTCTCCGTGGTCACCGGCATGGTTCACCTCGTGCTGATCTTCCTGTGCCTGCGCCGGATGTTTCCGGATCAGCCGCGGCGGCAAATCGTCGGTCTGCTACTGGCCGGGTTCTTGCCAGCGCATCTGTGCCTTTCCCATCATATCGCCAATGAGAGCCTGGCGGCGTTGTTTGTCACCCTGGCGCTGTATTTCTCCCTCCGGCTGCTGCGCGCGGAAACGCGCGCGCGCGGCCTGGCCATCGCTGTGGGTGTTTGCCTCGGCCTGGCGTTGCTCACCAAGTTCTCGGCCTTGCTGGCGCTGCCGGTGATTCTGGGGGCGCTGGGGTGGAGGGAAGTCCAAAGTCTGAAGTCTAAAGTCCAAAGTCTCGGGACCGGAGTTGGTAGCCTGGCATCGGTAGCCTCTGGTTCGTTGTCGGAGGTGGGAAGACGTGGGGTGCGGCGCGCGGTTGGGCAGGTTAGTCTGGTGCTCGCGGCTTGCCTGGCGGTGTGCGGTTGGCACTACGCGCGGGTGTGGCAGCGCTTCGGCAACCCGTTGATCGGCAACTGGGACCCGCGGCTGCCGTTTGCCTGGTGGCAGGACCCGGGTTGCCACACCGGTGCCTGGTATGAGCGTGCGGGCCAAGCTCTGGTCTGTCCTCTCTTCAGCAGCCTTTCGGGCTTCGCGGACGGTGTGTATGCTACCTTGTGGGGCGATGGTTTGTGCAGCGGCTCGGCCAACATGAACTTCCGTCCCCAGTGGAATTATGACCTGATGAATGCGGGCTATCTGTTCTCCCTGCTTGCGACGGTGCTGCTGGTCCTCGGCACGATAGCGGTCCTGGTCCGGTTCATTCGCCAGCCGACCCCGGAATGGTTTCTGATGCTCGGGATGGTGGGCGCGTTCGCCGTCGGCGTCGGGTTGATGACGCTGCGCGTGGCTTCGTATGCCCAGGTCAAAGCCTTCTATGCCCTCCCCGCTCTGTTTCCCCTGTGTGCCATCGCCACCGCCGGCTGGGACTGGCTGGTCAAGAAAAGTGCAATCTTCCGGTCCCTGCTGGGCGTCGGCCTGTTGGCCTGGGCCCTTGCGGTGTATGCGGCCTTTTGGATTCGATCCGGCGATGCCTTCACCCACACGGCGCGTGGCGTGGGTTTAGCCGATGACGGGCGTTACGCGGAGGCGGCTGAGAGCTTCTCCCGGGCGCTCCGGTTGGACGTGAGTTCGCTGCCTGCACGCGTTGGCCTGGCGGAGGCTTGGCGCCGCCTGGACCGCCGCGACGATGCCCGGCAGCAAGCCGCCCTCGCTTTGCAACAGCATCCGGACGAGGCCGAAGCCCAAATCGAGACGGGGGTCCTGCTGGGGCTGGATCGGCATTACTCGGAGGCTGTCCCGCACTTGCGTCTGGCGGTTGCTAAAGCACCCGACCACCCCACCGCCTACCAGCAGCTTGCGGTCTGTCTCGCGCCGATGGGGGAGCACAGAGAGGTGATTCAGGCATGCCGGCAGGGGCTGCGGGTGGACCCCTTCAATCCGACGCTGCATCATTTGCTGGCAGTGTCGGCGGCGGAGACCGGCGACTTGACGAACACGGCTTCGCACTTGCGCCTCGCCCTGGCGCTCAAGCCCGAATGGCCGGAGGCGCGGGGCGCGCTCGCGCTTGCTTTGGCCTCGCTCGGCCAGTTCACCGAGGCCGCGGCACAGTATGAGCAGGCTATCCGCGAGCAGCCGGACGAACCCCGATGGCGCTACCTTCACGCGCTGACTTTGGCCTTGCAGGGTAATGCCCGCGCGGCGGCGGACCAGTACCGTCGAGTACTGGCCCTGAAGCCGGACATGGTCGAGGCCCTGAACAATCTGGCGTGGCTGCTGGCCGCGAATCCCAGCGACACGGTTCGCAACGGTGCGGAGGCAGTGCGTTTAGCTGAGCGCGCGTGTGAATTGAGCCAGCAGCGCGAACCACTGTTGCTGGGGACGCTCGCCGCCGCCTACGCCGAAGCGGGCCGCTTTGGCGACGCGGTCAAGACGGCTGAAAAGGCGCGCGACCTCGCGGTTGCGGCGGGTCTGCGGGACGTCGCGGCGAAGAACTCCGAATTGCTCGAGGGGTATCGCGCCGGCAAGCCTTATCGGGATTCTGCCGCCGCCAGCCGCTGAGCCGGAAGACCGAATCCTGCGCAACCAACAGTTTCGGGTGGTGTTTATAAGGGCAAACGCTATATTGGAATTATGACGAACGCGATGAAGCCGCTGTTGGGCGTGCTGAGCATTTTCGTCTTCTGGACGGGGAGCCAGGCGACGAGCACGGAAACCTCTGGAGACAGCCCCTATCAGGCGATAGTGGAGCGAAATGTGTTCGGCCTGAAACCGCCACCGCCCCCCCCGGATCCCGAGCTCAACAAACCCCCGCCGCCCAAGATTCTTCTCCAGGGATTTACGACCATTCTCGGCACCAAGCGTGCCCTCTTCAAAATGCAGGTGCCGCCCAAACCCGGCGAGCAACCCAAGGGAGAACAGTCCTTCATTTTGGCCGAGGGCCAGCGGGACGGAGACATCGAGGTCCTCGAAATTGACGAGAAGGCGGGCAAGGTAAAGGTCAACAACTTCGGCACGGTTATGGACCTCGACTTCGAGAGTAACGGCATCAAGACGGCGGCTGCTTCAGCGCCGGGCGGAGCGCCCAAGCCAGCCGGCTTTGTCCCGGGACCGCCCCAGAATCCATTTGCGCCGGCGGGGGGCGCCCCCGGCATTCCCACGGCCCGACCCTTACGCCTGCCGCTGCCTCCGACCGGTGCGGCGACCGCGCCCGCTAATTACGGTGGGACGGCCATGGCCGCCAATTACGGCACAGCGCGCCCCCTCAACACCTATACCGCGGTGCCGACGACGCCCGGGTTGGGCTCCACCCCGGCTATTGTCACCGGGGGTTCGACTCCCATTGCGCTGACCGTGCCCGGGGCGGCTTCCGTTCCTGGTACCGCCACGGGGTTCAAGAACTGGCCCCCAGAGTCCCATAATCCAGAAGAAGCAGCGATTGCCGAAGCGGTGTACAAGACGAGGTACGCGGAGCAGATAAGGAATGGCACCATGCCGGATGTTCCCGGGAGCAACCCGCTGCTGGACAGTGGATCGCACTCGGGGCAAACCACGACCCAACCAAACACCCCTAACACTCCGCCGCTTCCTCCTGGGTCAGCCCGCAGGCCATTCTAGTGCTTAGTTGCATAGGTTCACGATAGTATTACGCAATTGCGAACCCGCCGACCGGCCTTGGGAGGTATTGGCATGTATAGGGTGAGTGGTCCTGCCAAGCCGCTCTGGCGCCCGAGGCGGACTTACACTCCAACCGGTTGGCGGTGGTGCAAGTTCCGCCCGCGCTCGGGCAGAATATGGCAAGAACCATTTGACCTTCCAGCCGGGTTGGCTATATTGCTGCCGTGAATGGCAATCTGAACCTGCTGCTATCGAGCGCGCTGCTGCTGTGCCGCGCGGCAGTCGGGTTATAGCCTTTCACCAAAGTTTACTAAACCCCACTGCCGCAGCCGGCGGTGGGGTTTTTCATTTCCCTGACCGCCCGGCAGTGCTAACAAGAAAGCGATACGACTATGCTCAAAGAACCGTCTGCTAAATATCGTCCGTTCCCGCCGGTCCACTTGCCCGACCGCCAGTGGCCGAACCGCACGCTGACGCGCGCGCCCATCTGGTGCAGCGTGGACCTCCGGGATGGCAACCAGGCGCTTGCCATCCCCATGAACGTCGGCCAGAAGCTTGAACTGTTCCAGACGCTGGTGAAGTGCGGGTTCAAGGAAATCGAGGTCGGGTTCCCGTCCGCCTCGAACACCGAGTTTACGTTCAATCGCCGGCTCATCGAAGAACACCGCGCGCCGGATGACGTCTGGCTGCAGGTGCTCGTGCAGGCGCGCGAGGATTTGATCGAGCGCACCTTCGAGTCACTGGCCGGCGCCAAGAAGGCCATCATTCACCTTTACAACTCGACCTCGCCCGCCCAGCGCCGGGTCGTGTTTGGCATGTCGAAGGAGGAAATTCTCCGCGTGGCGGTGCGCGGCGCGAAGTGGGTTCAGGAGCGGCTGCCGCGGCTGAAGGGCACCGAAGTCCGGCTCCAGTATTCGCCGGAGAGCTTCAGCGCGACCGAGGTCGAGTTTGCCAAGGAAGCCGCCGAGGCAGTCATGGACGTGTGGAAACCGACGCCGCAGCACAAGATGATTCTGAACCTGCCCGACACCGTGGAAGTGGCCGGGCCGAACGTCTATGCGGACCAGATCGAGTGGACATGCCGCAACATCAAGAACCGCGACTCGCTCATCATCAGCCTCCACACCCACAACGACCGCTCGACCGGGGTGGCGGCGACGGAGTTGGGCCTGCTCGCCGGCGCCGACCGCGTCGAAGGGACGCTGTTCGGCAACGGTGAGCGGACGGGCAACCTCGACATCGTCACCGTTGCGCTGAACCTTTACATGCATGGCATTCACCCCCAGCTCGACTTCACCGATCTCAATGCCATCTGCGAGGTCTATGAACGATGCACCGGCATGACGGTGCCGCCGCGCCATCCGTACGCGGGCGAGCTGGTGTTTACCGCTTTCAGCGGCTCGCACCAGGACGCGATCAAGAAGGGCCTTGCTGAGTGGGGCACCGGCCGCCAGCAATATTGGGATGTGCCTTACTTGACGATTGATCCAACCGACATCAGCCGTGAATACCGCGAGGTCATTCGCGTGAACAGCCAGTCCGGCAAAGGCGGCGTTGCCTACTTGTTGGAGAACGAGTACGGCATCGAGCTGCCGAAAGAGATGCAGCGTGAGTTCGGCCCCATCGCCAACGAGGAGGTGGACCGCCTGGGCCGCGAGGTCAGCGGCGCCGAGCTCAAGGGCATGTTCTGGCGTGAATACATTGAGCGCACCGCGCCATGGCAGCTGCAGGGCTTCGAGACAGAAAGCCGCAACGGCATGGTCCGCTGCCGCGCGCGGCTGCTGCGGGAGGGCAAGCCGGTGGAGATTGCCGGTGAGGGCAACGGCCCGCTGGCGGCGCTGGTGCATGGTTTCAGCGGCGCGGGCGTGCCGCGCTTCGAGATCGTATCCTACAGTGAACACGCCCTCAGTGCCGGCGAGGAGGCTGCCGCCATCGCCTACATCCAGCTTAAGCACGCCAACGGGCGCGCGCGCTGGGGCGCTGGCGTCGACACCAACATCGAGCTCGCCTCCGTGCGGGCCGTGCTGAGCGCGCTGAACCGCTCCTGAGCCGCCGCAGCTTCCCGATTACGCTCACGCACATCGTTGCCGCGCCGCGTGAGGGAGTGTAGGCTGGGAGGCAATGTGTCTGGCTGTTCCAGGAAAGATCACCAGCATCAGCGGTGACGATCCGCTGATGCGCACCGGCAAAGTTGACTTCGGCGGCATCCTCAAGGAAGTCAGCCTCGCCTACGTGCCCGAGGCCCAGCTCGGCGATTATGTCATCGTCCACGTCGGTTTTGCGCTCAGCCGGGTGGATGAGGCGGAGGCGCAGCAGGTGTTCGAGTACCTGCGGCAGATGGAGGAGCTGAGCGAGCTGGAAGAAGGTAGGGCAGGTGTCTCGCCTGCCCATCCGGGCGCCTCCCACGGGGCAACCAGCCCTCCGGACCGATGAAGTACCTCGACGAATACCGCGACGCCGAGGCTGCGCACAAATACGCGCAGGAAATCGCCCGGATCACGACGCGGCCCTGGGCGCTGATGGAAGTCTGCGGTGGCCAGACCCATGCCATTGTCAAGTTCGGCATAGACGAGCTGCTGCCGCGGCAAATCACGCTGATTCACGGCCCGGGCTGCCCGGTGTGCGTCACGCCGCTCGAACTGATTGACAAGGCGCTGGAAATTGCCGCCCGGCCCGAGGTGATCTTCTGCTCGTTCGGCGACATGCTGCGCGTGCCCGGCAGCAGCGACGGACCTGCTCTCGGTCAAAGCGGGCGGCGGCGATGTGCGCATCGTTTACTCGCCGTTGGACGCCGTGAAGCTCGCGGAGCAGAACCCGGCCAGAGAAGTGGTCTTCTTCGGCGTCGGCTTTGAAACCACCGCGCCCACAACCGCGATGGCCGTCTATCAAGCGGCGCAGAAGGGCGTGAAGAACTTCTGCGCTGCTGGTGTCGCACGTGCTGGTGCCGCCGGCCATCGAGGCAATTTTAGCCGCGCCCGACCGCCGGGTGCAGGGTTTCCTGGCCGCCGGGCACGTTTGCACGGTGATGGGCTTCGAGGAATACGTCCCGATCGCCGCGAAGTATCATGTGCCGATCGTGGTGACGGGGTTCGAGCCGCTGGACATCCTGCAGGGGGTGCTGATGTGTGTCCAGCAGTTGGAAAGCGGGCGGGCGGAGGTCGAAAACCAATATAGCCGCGCGGTGCGCCGCGAGGGCAATCACCCCGCGCAGCAGCTTATTCGCGAAGTGTTCCAGGTCACCCCGCGCAAGTGGCGGGGCATCGGGGAGATTCCACACAGCGGGCTAGGCTTGCGCGAGGCCTACGCGGGGTTTGATGCCGAGCGGAAGTTCGGCGTGGCCGGCCTGCGCGTGGAGGAGCCGACCGAATGTCTCAGCGGGCTGGTATTGCAGGGCAAAATCAAGCCGCACGAGTGCCCCGCCTTCGGCACGCGCTGCACCCCGGAACACCCACTCGGCGCGACGATGGTTTCGTCCGAAGGCGCCTGCGCCGCCTACTATCGCTACAGGCGGGAACCGGTTGCTCCAGCGGCCTGACGTAAGCTTCTTATGGAACGCCCTCCCGACTTCTCTCCCTCGTGTCCATTGCCCATCACGGACTACCCGCAGATCCTGCTCGCGCACGGCGGGGGCGGCAAGCTGATGCACCAGCTCATCGGCAAGCTGTTTGTGCCCGCCTTCCGCAACCCGCTGCTCGAAGCCCAGCACGATGCGAGCGTGTTCGATATCGCCGGCCAGCGCCTGGCGTTCACGACGGATTCCTACGTGGTGCGGCCCCTGTTCTTTCCCGGCGGCGACCTCGGTTCCCTGGCCGTGCACGGCACCGTGAACGACCTGGCGATGGCCGGCGCGCGTCCTCTCTATCTCAGCGCGGCCTTTATCATTGAAGAGGGCCTGCCCATGGAGACGCTGTGGAAAATCGTCTCCTCGATGCAACAGGCCGCACAGAAGGCCGGCGTGCAGATCATCACCGGCGACACCAAGGTCGTGGATAAAGGCAAGGGCGATGGCCTCTTCATCAACACGGCCGGGGTGGGCATACTGGAGCACTCGCTCAAGATCGCACCCCAGAGCGTCCAGCCGGAGGACGCCATCCTCGTCAACGGCGACCTCGGCCGGCATGGCATGGCGATCATGGCGGTTCGCGAGGGGCTGGCGTTCGAAAGCGCCATCGAGAGCGATTCCGCCCCGCTGGCTGAACCCGTTCTCCAACTCATCCGGGCGGGGGTTGAAATCCACTGCCTGCGCGACCTCACCCGCGGCGGTCTGACCAGCGTGCTGAACGAAATTGCCGAAGCCGCCGGTCTCGCCCTGCACGTCGAGGAAAAGCTGATCCCCGTCCGCGAAGACGTCCGCGCCGCCTGTGAGATTCTGGGCCTGGATCCGCTGCAAGTGGCCTGCGAAGGCCGATTCGCCGCCTTTGTGCCCGAGCGGGACGCCGACCGCGCCCTGGAGATCCTGCGGGCCCAGCCGGCCAGTGGGGGCGCATGCAGGATTGGCCGGGTTTCTGACCAACACACCCCTAGAGTGCTCCTGAAGAGCACGATCGGCGCCCAGCGCATCCTCGACATGCCCACAGGGGAGCAGTTGCCGCGCATCTGCTGAACGCACTGTGGGTGCCGTGCCGACATATTCGTTTGCTTTTGTTCTTTTCTGTTCGATATTGTTTGCAACTATATCAGATCATGCAACACGAAGAACTCAAGATTGACCCAGAGCAGTTGCGGGCTGAAGCTGAGAAGGAGCCGTCCCGTCACGGACTGTTGGAATACGCAGGTGTTATAACGCTATTGAAGCAAGAGAAGGGGTTCTCGTTCCGCGAGATCGCCGCCTGGTTACAGGAGCGTGGGTTGAACGTTGACCACAATGCCGTATGGAGGGCCTATTCAAAGACCGCTGTTGGTGGCATTGGCAGCGAATCTCCAGAACGAATCGAACAAATCGAACGACAGACTGCCCACGGGGGTGCCATGCCCTGGCTGAACGAGCCGTAAACTGCAGTTCTGCATTGGCACTCTACTCCACGACCCGGAAGACCCGCCGGGTAAGACGGGTCTTGCCGTTGAGTTCGGCGGTAACCACCAAGTCCGGCTGCTTGAGGTCAAGTAAGCGCACGTCAATGAGGCAGCCTTTGGCAGAGATGTTCTGCGGCGGAAGCGCCTTGCCGTTAATGCTCACCTTGGCGCCGGGCGATGTGAGGCCGCGGACGTTAATGGTAACAGGCCCCGCGGGCGTGAGGCTGCCTTCCGGTGGAGAGGTCTGGACCAGCAACAGCGGCTCCGTGTCCAGGCCCTCAATCTCGTCCGCCACCGTGCGTCGTGTGTCCAGGAGCACCTTCGGATCGCGCGTGTGTTCGTAGAAGGACTGCACGACGCGCCTACAGAGCTCCGTCGGCCGCTGGCGCGGGTCTAGCCAGGCGGCTTCAGCGCCGACGCGCGACTTGATCTCGCGGATGCGGTGTTCCAGCAGCCACAAGTATTCGTAGTCCTGCAGGCCATCGCGCATGGCGCTGAGGCGCAGCGAGCCGACCCAGCCGTCTTTGCCCGGATAGGCCACCTGCGGATCGCCCGGCGGCAGCGACCACAGGTCCCGGCCGCGCTCGCTGTAAGGATCGGCTTCCGCTGCGAACCAGTTGAGGCCCCAATGGAGGAAGCCGTCCAAGCCGTAGAGGTAGCTGATCCAATGGAGCGCCCGGGCCTTGACCAGCGGCTGGTCCAGGAACCGGTTCGGGTAACGCCCGCGCGGGAAACAACAGGTGTAGAACCAAACATCTTTGCCCTGGCGCTGGAGTTGCTCGAAGCGCGGCCACCAGAGATTGATGTGCGTCAGCTTGGGCACATAGATGTCGAGCCCGGCAATCTCGTCGCTCTCGACCGCCTCGATGAGGCCGACGGAGGGCGCGGCCTTGCGGACCCGTTCGAGCACCTGGGCATAAGTGGCCTCGTGATAGATGAACGGCTCATCGGCGATGCCGGTGAGGACGCGCCCCTTCCAACCGCGTCTTTGCACGACCTCCTCGACGGCGGCCAGCCGGCCGAAGTTCACTTCGACGGCTTCCGTCCGGCTGTCCGGGTCCAGTTGATACTTGGTGTGCCGGGCCGCGGAGGCGAACTGGACTGCCCGCACCCCCGCCTTGAACGCGGTTTCGGCATACTTCTCGAAGAGCGAGGCATCCCAGGCGTTGCCGTTGGTCAACTTCCGCTCCTCGACCAGGCTCCATTGGGCCCAGATGTCAGTCTGGCGGTGACGGGTCACGAAGGCGCAGCAACGCTCCAGGTGCTGCCAGTAGGCCGCCGAGCCCGGCGTCAGCTTCTCAAACGTGCGTCCGGGGAAATCCCACCACTGGATCACTTTCTGGTGCGGCTGCTCGGGCAGCGCGAAGTTCCGCACGGTGAGCGACACCGCCAGCGCAGAGCGGTTGGTCCGGCCGCTCACGGTCAATTGGCCGATATACTTACCCGGCCGGACCTCGGGCGGCACGCGGAGATCGAGCCACAGGGGCTGCGGTTTCTGCGGTTCCAGCGCGCGTTCGACGCCTTCCCAGAACGGGTCGGGCAGATTCACCGGGGCGCGGGCGACCAGTTCGTCCGCCGGGATGTCAGCCGTGTTCGTCGAAACCTGGACATAGCGCACCCACTGCAGGCGGGCGCAGCTTCCCGGGATCGTAGCGCCGCCGCCCGCGGTTGGGCGTAGGTCCGAGAGAGAGGCCCGCACCATTTCGTCCTGGCCGCCTGGCACCAGTACAACCTGACCGCTGATGGTTTCGCCTCGGGCCCCATCCAGTTCCAAGGTGGGCGCCAGGGCGGAAGGCAACGCAGCGCCTTGGAGCACTTTGGCTAGCGGATGAACCGGGACCAGACGGAAGGCATCCTCCCCTGGCAGCAGGCCTGCGCCCGCTGCAAACGAAAACCAAACCAGCATGACCAAGCCGAGCACTCGGGCGGCATTAGCGCACAGAACTGCAGATGGCAAGAGACACTGCGAGGCGTAGGGGTCGTTTCCTCTCACTCTGCTCCGGGGGAGGGGAAGCAGGGAGTTCAGCATACTGCCATTTTGGACGTATCGAAGTCTCATGATCGCATCACCAAGGCTCATAGGGTTCTCAGGGCATTCACATTCTCAAACTGGCGGCCACCGGCGCGCCGGGCCAGGCGCTTGGCCGTTTGACTTACAATCCTGCCAATGCCACTCGTTTCATCGAACGGCTGCAAGGGCGATGATAAAGGCTGTGCGTTCGACCGCAAGCGAGGCGGGGCCAGCGAAGTCCCGTCCGTTGCCGTCTTGACCCGTGATATGGGCAGCCTCATGCTTGTCGGACCCCAGAGGGCAATGTTAAAGCTGCACACGAGTAACCGCCTGGAAACGCTGGCAGAGAGCCTAGCCGAAACCCTCCGCCGGCCACTTGGCTCGCCGCTGCAACCGGAACTCGTGATGGTGCAAAGCCAGGGCATGGCGCGATGGCTGAAGCTCCAATTGGCCGGGCAACACGGCATTTGCGCCAACTACTCGTTCCCGTTCCCTAGGCTCTTCTGCGCGGAGGTCTTGGCGGCGAACTCGGCAATGGCAACCGGCCAGTCGGCGCTGGGCCGCGAGGTGATGCTCTGGGAGATCATGCGGCTTCTGCCCGAAATGGTGGATCGGCGGGAATTCAGTCCACTGAAGAATTACCTGACGGACGCGGTGGATGTGCGCAAGCGATTCCAGCTCTCGGCGCAGATCGCGAACCTGTTCGACCAGTACCTGGTGTTCCGGCCCGACCTGATGCTGGCCTGGGACGAGGGCCGGCCCGGCACTGCGGGCTCGAAGGCAAGTGAGCACGAAGGCTGGCAGGCGGCGCTTTGGCGGCGGCTGCGCCAGGGGAAGCCGGAACCGCATCTGGCCGCGCTATGGAAGGAGTATGGCGAGCGGGCGGGCAAGCCCGGCTTCAAACCGGCGGGCGTGCCGGAGCGGATTTCAATCTTCGGCATTTCGGCGCTGCCGCCGTCCTACCTTGAGATCTTCTGCGCCCTCGGGACTGCGGTCGAGGTGCATTTGTTCCTGTTGCAGCCGTCGAAAGAGTATTGGGGCTTGGTCGTCGGCGCTCGCGAATCGGAGCGAATCCTTAAAGCCGCGAAGAAAGGCGACTCAGCCGCTCCGGCGCTGCACCTGGAGCGAGGGAACGGCCTGCTGGCCTCGATCGGCAGCCTGGGCCGCGACTTCCTCAACCTGGTTCTGGATGCCGGTCAATGGGACGAGGTCACGGCGTTCCCGGATCCGGCGGAGAAGAACCTCTTGCAGAACATCCAGGCGGACATCTTTCATTTGCGGGACAGGGGCAGGGAAGGGTGTGCGGGGCTGACGGTGAGCGAGACGGACAGTTCCGTGCGCGTGCATTCGTGTCACAGCCCGCTGCGCGAGGTGGAGGTGCTGTATGATCACCTGCTGAAATGGTTTGAGCGTGATTCGACGCTGACGCCGCGCGACGTGCTGGTGATGACGCCGGACATCGAGGCTTACGCGCCGTTGATCCAGGCGGTGTTCGACGCGCCCGAGGAGTCGGGCAAGCGGATCCCGTTCAGCGTGGCTGACCGCGGGGTTCGCGCTTCGAGCCAGGTGACCGCCGCGTTTTTCAACCTGCTGAACCTGCCGGCGGCACGGCTGGAGGCGACGCACGTGCTGCGTCTGCTGGAGGCTGAGACAGTGCGGGAGCGATTCAGCCTGTCTGAAACCGACCTGGACACCATCCGGGTCTGGGTGTGGCAGACCAACATCCGCTGGGGCCAGGACGCGAAGCAGCGCGAAAGTTTCGGCTTGCCCGGCCTGAGCGAGAATACGTGGCAGCAGGGTATGGACCGGCTGCTGCTGGGTTACGCCATGGCCGGGGGCGGAGAGAAGATGTTCAACGGGATACTGCCGTTCGATGATGTGGAGAGTGGCAGCGCGGAGGTGCTCGGTCATTTCGCGGAGTATCTGCGACAGCTGTTCGACGCGGTCGCGACGCTGCGTAGGCGGAGGAGCATGGGAGAATGGGAGGAAGTCCTGCGGGCCACGCTGGACACGTTCTTCCAGCCGGCTGAAAGCCAGGTGCAGGAGGTGGTGCTGATTCGCGGCGCGCTGCGGGAGCTGGCGAGCCAGGCGGCGGCGGGCGGGTGCGCCGAGCCGGTGGACCTGGCGGTGGTGCTCGAAGCGCTGGGCCAAATGCTGGAGGAAGACCGCTTCGGCTCCGGGTTCATCACGGGCGGGGTGACGTTCTGCGCCCTGAAACCCATGCGGAGCATCCCCTTCAAGGTCATCGCCTTGATCGGCATGAATGACAATGCGTTCCCCCGGAGCGACCGGCATCTGAGCTTTGATCTGATGGCGCAACACCCGCGCTTGGGCGATCGCTCTTTGCGGGCGGACGACCGGTATCTCTTTCTGGAGACACTGCTTTCGGCGCGCGAACGGCTGCACCTCAGCTATGTCGGCCAGTCCATTCGCGACAACAGTGAAGCCCCGCCGTCGGTGCTGGTGAGCGAGCTGCTGGATTACATTGCCCAGGGCTACGAATTGAGTGGCGGAGACATTCTGAAGGACCATGTGCTGGTGCGGCACCGCTTGCAGGCGTTCAGCCCGGCCTATTTCACGGGGGAGGATGCGCGGCTGTTCAGTTACTCGGCGGAGAACTGCCGCGCGAGCCACTCCGGGCAGGGCGCGCGGGTTGAGCCGGCCTCGCTTTTCGCGGCGCCGTTGAGCGAGCCTGAGGCTGAGTGGCGGACGGTAGATGTCGCGGCGCTGGGGGAGTTTTTCTGCAACCCGGCCAGGTGGCTCGTAACGCGCCGGCTGGGACTGCGGCTGGAGGAAAAGGACGAGGTGCTGGAAGAGGTAGAACCGTTCGACGTGGCGGGACTGGACAGATACACGATCCAGCAGGACCTGATGGAACTGGGGCTCCAGGGGGTCAGCGCCAGAGACGGTCTGCAACTCATGAAGGCGTCGGGGCGGCTGCCGCTGGGTGAAGCGGGGGCTGCGCAATTTCGCGGGCTGCAGGCCGAGGTGGAGGCCTTCCTGAAACAGCTTCAGCCCCACCTCGGGGATGGGTATGTCGCGCCCGTTCAAGTTGACTATACGCTGGGCGAGTTCCGGCTGACCGGAGAGGTTCGGCGGCTGACCGCCAACGGCTCGCTGCACTACCGTTGCGCGAGCATCAAGGCGAAGGACGTGCTGCGGTTCTGGATTCAGCACCTGGTGGTGAACACGGCGTGTCCCGGGGGAACGCCGCGCGGCGGCGTTCTGCTGGGGCGCGAAGAGGTATTCACCACACCACCGCTGGGCGACGCGCCGGAGATACTGGCGAGGCTGCTCGAACTCTATTGGCGGGGCTTGAAGCGGCCGCTGAAGTTCTTCCCGCAAACCGCGCGGGCCTATGTCGAGGCGGCGCTGAAGCAGGAGGCCGGCGAGTCAAGGCAGGACCCTACCGGCGTTGCCCGGGGCAGTTGGGAAGGCAATTCCTTTACTAAGGTGCCGGGTGAATGCGAAGACCCTTACTTCGACTTGTGCTTCCGTAACGTGGACGCTCTGGATGAGGAGTTTCAGCAAACGGCGCGGGCGGTCTTTGAGCCGCTGTTGGGTGCGCTGGAGGAGGTGGCGGCATGAAGCCGGTGCCCGTTTTCCACCTGGGGGAAACGCCGTTGCACGAGGGGACGACGCTGATCGAGGCGAGCGCCGGCACCGGCAAGACCTACACCATTGCCGGGCTCTTCCTGCGGCTCATCCTGGAGCAAGACCTGTCGGTCCGGGAAATCCTGGTGGTGACCTATACGGTGGCGGCGACGGAGGAATTGCGGCATCGCATTCGCCAGACGCTGGCCAATGCCTGGCGGGCGTTTGGCGCGGGCGCCAGCGATGATCCGTTCCTGAGCGCGCTGTTGCAGAAGCACGCGAGCCGCCGGGAGGATTTCGCGGCGCGGCTGCGTGGCGCACTTGACATGTTTGATGAGGCGCCCATCTACACCATACACGGGTTCTGCCAACGGGTGCTCAAGGACCGGGCGTTCGAGACTGGCAGCCTGTTCGACACCGAGTTGGTGACGGACCAGATGCCGCTGCTGCGCCAGGCGGTCGAGGATTACTGGCGCGGGCACTTCTACCGGGCGGGCAGGATCCCCGTCATCTTTGCGTTGAAGAACGGCCTTAGCCCCGGGGCCCTGCTGCCGCTGGTGCGGGGCAGCCTGTCACATCCGTTCCTCAAAGTGCTCTCGCCCGTGGAGGGCCGAGATGCAGCGTCGCTGGCGGCGAGCCTGGAAGGGGTATTCAACTCGCTGCGCGAGATCTGGCGGGCGGAGAAGGACGAAATCCGCAGCCACTTCGGCAGCGGCGCCAAGTGGGCCAACAAGCCTTACAAGGACGACGAGCAGATGACCAAGGCTTTCAGCCAGGTTGATGCCTGCCTCAGCGCCCCCGAGTTTCCCCCCTCCGCGCTGGACGCACTGCTGACCTTCCGCAGCTCGGCGATTGCGAAGTGCGTGTCCAAAAGGGCCAAACTCCCAGCACCGAAGCACTGCTTCTTCGATCTGTGCGACGAGCTGGCCCGGGCGGAAGAGCACTACGTCATCGGGGTGAAACTCGACGCCCTGCTTTATGTGCGGCGGGAACTTCCGCGCCGGAAGAACGAGCTGAAGATTCAGTTCTTCGACGACCTGCTGACTCGTGTGCATGGCGCGTTGATCGGCAGCGGCGGGCCGGCGCTGGGCGCGGTGCTGCGGCGGCAATACCGGGCGGCGTTGATTGACGAGTTCCAGGACACCGACCCGTTGCAGTACGAGATCTTCAGCCGAGTGTTTGCGGGGCAGGAAAGCCGGCTGTTCCTGATCGGCGATCCCAAGCAGGCCATCTACGGGTTCCGCGGCGCGGACGTTTTCACTTACCTGAACGCCAGCGAGCAGGCCGGGCACGTCTATACGCTCCAAGAGAATTGGCGCTCGGAGTCGGGGCTGGTGCGGTCGGTCAACACAGTGTTCGGCACTCCGGCGCGGCCGTTTGTGTTCCCGCGCATCCGATTCCAGCCGGTGACGGCCAGGGGTGAGGCCGACAAGAAACCGCTCACGGTGGAGGGCCGAAGAGAACCGGCCTTCCAGGTCTGGTTCTGGCGACGGACTGGCGGCGAAATCAACAAGGGCACCGCCGAGGTGCAGCTTCCGTCGCTTGTGGCCGCGGAGATTGTGGCGCTGCTGAACGGCAAGGCGACCCTGGGCGACCGCAAGCTGCTGCCCGAAGACATCGCCGTGCTCGTCCCCGTAAACCGCCAGGCCCAGTTGGTCCAGTGCGCGCTGGGGAAACGCAACGTTCCGAGCGTGCTTTACACCGATGCGAGCCTGTTTGAGTCCCGCGAAGTGGTGGAGACGCGGCGCGTGCTGGCGGCGGTTGCGGACCCGACGCGCGAATCGCAGTTGCTGGCCGCACTGGCGACCGACCTGATGGGTTACACGGCGTCCCGGCTCGAGGCGCTGGTCGAGCAGGAGGCAGAATGGCAGCAAATCCTGGAGCGGTTCCGCGATTACCTCGATCTGTGGACCAGGAACGGGTTCATCCAGATGTTTCGCAGCTTCATGCAGCGCGAGCAGGTTCGGGCCCGGGTGCTGGCCTTTCCCGATGGCGAGCGCCGGCTGACCAACCTGTTACATCTCTTGGAAGTGCTGCACCGGGTCAGCGTCGAGAATCGCCTGGGCATCTCCGGCCTGCTGAAATGGATCGGCGAGCAAGGGGAGTCGGAGGACCAGGTCGCAGAGGAACACCAGCTTCGGCTGGAGACCGATGAGAAGGCCGTCAAGCTGGTGACCATCCACAAGAGCAAGGGCTTGGAATATCCGGTGGTGTTTTGTCCCTTCTCGTGGCGCGGAGCGAAGATCGAGCACGGCGGCGAGGAACAGGTCTTTTTCCACGAGGGCGGTGACGGTGCTCTCGTCCGCGACCTGGGCAGTGCTGAATACGAGGTTCACAAACAACAGGCCCGGGTGGAGTGCCTGGCGGAAGAGGTGCGGAAGTTTTACGTGGCGCTGACTCGCGCCAAGCACCGCTGTTACTTTGTCTGGGGCGCTTTCCGCGACGCAGCGACTTCGGCCCCGGCCTGGCTGCTGCATCCGCCGCCGAAACCCGAGACCGACCCCGTGGCAGCCCAGGAGGAGCACTTTCCCCAGCTTGACGACAGCCAGATGCTCGCAGACCTGGGCAAGCTGGCTGAGCAATCCGAGGATGCGGATGGCTCGCCCACCATGGAGGTGCGCGACCTGCCTGAGCCGGCCGAAGAGGCCTTCGCGCCTTCCCGGTCTGCGGGCCCGGCACTGGACTATCGCAGATTCACGGGCGCGATTGTCCGTGATTGGCGCATCAGCAGTTTCACCTCGCTCACTGCCAATCGGGGCGAGGAACTGCCGGACCATGACGAAATCGGCGCTGCGGCCCGGGCGGAAGTGCCAGCGTCCGGCATCTTCGCGTTCCCCGGCGGGGCCAAGCCCGGCACCTGCCTGCACAAGATTCTCGAGAAGCTGGATTTCCCTTCGTGGGGCCAGCCGGCAACGGCTGACCTCGTCCGGGGAGAGCTTCGCGTGCATGGCCTGCCGGAGACTGAGTTCGCGGAGGTAGTCGTCGAGATGCTGGGCAAGGTGATGACGGCGCCGCTGGATGAGCGCGTTCCCGGTCTGAGGCTGGAAAACCTCACGGCGGCGCAGCGGGTGCGCGAACTTGAGTTCTACTTCCCGCTGCAGAAGGTTTCGCCGCAGATGATTTGGAAACTGCTCCAGGAACATCGCTTCTTTAAGGGCAGCGGTTCTGCGGGGTCCGGAGTGCGCCCGTCCTCGGGCGCAGCAAGCTACGATTCGCCCAGCACGCTGGGAGATTACGCGCCCTTACCACCTGTGGGCGTTGCTGCGCCCGAGGACGGGCGCACTCCGGACCAGTCGGCTTCGGTGGTAATGCCTGCAAGCTCCGCCCGTTTCGAGATGCGCGAGCCTGAAGGACTTTTGTTCGCCCCCGTGCAAGGGATGCTCAAGGGGTTTATTGACCTGGTGTTCGAGTTCCAAGGGCGCTTTTATGTGGTGGACTGGAAATCCAACCGGCTCGGCAGTCGGATTGAGGATTACAGCACCGCCGCCCTGGCGGACGAGATTCGCCGCCGGCACTACTACCTTCAGTATCAACTCTACACCGTTGCGCTGGACCGCTACCTGCGGCTGCGGCTGCACGGATACCGCTACGAGGAGCATTTCGGCGGAGTCTATTACCTGTTCCTGCGCGGCATTGACCCGGCCAGGCCACAATTCGGGATTCATCGAGACCGGCTGCCGGAACCAATGGTGCGCGCGCTCGGCGACCTGCTGATCGGTGGAGTTGGAGGAGAGAAACCGAGTCATGGATGACATCCACCAGTTGATCGGCAGCGGCACCTTTAGCGACCTGGATCGCCATTTCGCCGCCTTCATCGAGGCGCAGGCTGGCGGAGAGCGTCCGTTACTGGGCCTGGCGGCAGCGCTGGTGAGTCGATGGCGCAGCAGCGGCCATATCTGCCTCAACCTTGAAGAGGTTGCCGGCACGGTCTTCCCGGACCCGCCGATTGACGAAGTGAGATCCGTTCTGGTGCCGCCCCTGAAAACCTGCGTGCGCGAGCTTAAGAAGTCGCCGGTGGTCGGCTCGCCCGGCGAGTTCAAGCCGCTGATTCTCGATGCGCGGAATCGCCTCTACCTGCACCGCTACTGGGAATATGAACAGAGCCTGGCCTCAGAAATCCTCAAGCGCGCCGCCGCGGAGCCGGACGCACCAGCTAGCGCGGAGCTGAGCGGCAAGCTGCAAGCCCTTCTGCCGGCGGAGAGCGGCGGCTCACTGAACTGGCAGTGCGTGGCCACGGCTGCCGCCGTGCGAAGGAAGTTCTGCGTCATCTCGGGCGGGCCGGGCACCGGCAAGACCCATACGCTGGTGCTGATCCTGGCTTTACTGCTGCAACTGGAGCGGCACCGGAAGCTGCGCATCGCGGTGGCGGCGCCGACGGGCAAAGCGGCGGCGCGGATACAGGATTCCATCCGCAGCGCCAAGGAGACGCTGGCGTGCAGCGAGGCGATCAAGGCCCAACTGCCCGAGCGCGCCATGACGATTCATCGGTTGCTGGGCTACATCCCCAATTCCGCCTACTTCCGGTACAACGCGGAGAATCCCTTGCCCTATGACGTGGTCGCCGTGGACGAGGCGAGCATGGTGGACCTGGCCCTAATGGCTAAACTGTTCCAGGCCATCCCTCCTTCCGCGCGGGTGATCCTGCTGGGGGACAAGGATCAACTGGCGTCGGTGGAAGCGGGGGCAATCCTCGGCGACATCTGCTCCGCGGGCGGCGGGGATGGGTTCTCCGCGGAGTTCAGCCAACATTTCCAGAACCTCACTGGCAAGACACTGCCGGTCCGCGGCAGGGGACGCGCCGTGCTGGCGGATTGCGTGGTGCAACTGAGGAGGAATTACCGGTTCGGCGAGGGGAGCGCGATTCACCGTTTGAGCAATGCCATCAACGACGGGCGCACAGAAGAGGCGTTGAAGATCATCCAGGATAGCAGCAGCGGCTGGGCATCCGATCTGACTGCCGCAGTGCTGCCGCGACGCGCCGAGCTGAAGGCAGCCTTGCGCAAGCGAGTGATGGAAGGCTTCAGCGAGTTTCTAAAGGCGTCCGATCCACTGGAAACGCTGGCCGCCCTGGCGCGATTCCGTGTCCTGTGCGCCTTGCGTGAAGGACCTTTCGGGGTGGCCGGGCTGAACCAACTGACCGAGGAAATTCTGGAAGCGGCCGGGTTGATCAAGGCGCTGGGCCCCTGGTATGCCCACCGGCCCATCATGATCACGCGGAACGATTACAACCTGAAGCTGTTCAACGGTGATATCGGCGTCATCCTTCCCGACACCGCCGGCGGCGAGCCGAGGGCGTTCTTCCTGGGCCCGGATAACGAGGTGCGCAAGATTCTGCCGCTGCGGTTGCCGGAGCACCAAACTGCCTACGCCCTGACGGTCCACAAGAGCCAGGGTTCGGAGTTCGATCGCGTGCTGCTCGTCCTGCCAGACCGCGAAAGCCCGGTCCTGAGCCGGGAGCTGCTTTACACCGGAATCACGCGCGCCCGAAAGAGTGTCGAGCTGTGGTTCGAGGAGAAGGTCTTCCGCGCCGCCTTGTCCCGGCGCGTCAGCCGGACCTCCGGCTTGCGCGACGGGCTGGCTGTTACGGGTTAACCGCATGGCAAACGAGCGGACACCTGCAACCACGGCGCCCGGTAAAAGCAGAAAGATCTGTTACCTTTGCGGCAAGCCCATTAACGGCAAACCAAGCCGGGATCACATCCCGCCCAAACAGGTCTACCCCGAACAAATCCGGCGCCGGCGCAGCCTTAACCTCCTCACGCTCGCCGCACATGAGGCGTGTAACTTGCAGTATCAGCATGACGAGGACTACTTTGTTTACTCCCTGATGCCGCTCGCCCGCGGGTCCTCTACCGGAGACCCCCTGCGCTGGAAGATCCTCGATGACTGCGTCAAGCACATTGAGCAAAGGAAGCTTCTAGCGCAGGTTCTAAACGAATTCGAGCGGCAGCCCAGCGGCTTGGTGCTCCCACCGGGCATAGTCGCCAAACGGTTCGAAGGCGACCGCATTCTGCGGGTCGCCTGGAAAATAGTGCGGGGCCTGTACTTCCACCATTTGGGCTGCTGCATCCCCGAAGACGCTCCGAGAGCCTGCGATGTCATCCCACCAGGACAAGAACCGCCTCTACCCTTCTTCTTCCTCTCATGCGATCCCGTTCATGGTCGGCACCCCGGCGTCTTTGACTACAGGTTCACCGCCTACCCCGAGGTTCACAACCTCAACTACTGGGCCATGCTCCTGTGGGACCGCATCATTCTGATTGTGAAGTTCCAGCACCCCGACTGCGCCTGCTCCGAGTGCAGGGAGGCCTTTGGGCCATCCGCCCACCCACCGGCCACGGCAGCCGCCGACTAGGTCTACCAGTACCGGCAGCGCAACCGGAACCTCCGCCTCCTCCAAGCCTACCCAGGTCCCGCTTACCCTGCGGTGGCCTTCACCTCCAAACTTGGGGCTTGAGCACTCGCGCACTTTATGTTCCGATTGCGAGAGTCAAGAAACCAAGGCGAAGCAATATGAGATTCAGAGCCCTTTCGGCAGCGGTCCTGGGCTTGGCACTGATCAACACCCAGGCCGTAACCTTCATTGTCACCACAACCGACGACTCTGGTCCCGGCTCCCTTCGCCAAGCCATCTTGGACGCCAACTCCGCTGAAGGGGCTGGCTCGATTGTCTTTACGACCAGCGGCACAATCATGTTGGCCTCCGCCCTGCCAATAATTGCCACCAATGTCACAATCGCAGGCCCGGGCACAAATGTGTTGACGATCAGCGGGAACAATGCCGTGCAGGTACTCACCGTAAACACCCAGGTGACCGCCACTATTTGCGACCTGACCATTGCCAATGGTCGGGCGGCTGGCTACACAAACGGGGCCGGAATAGCCAACGCCGGAAACCTTACCATCTCAAACTGTGCCTTCGTGAACAACCAAACCCTCGGCGGGTGGGGCGGGGGAGTCTTCAACTCCGGAAATCTAAAGGTCATCACTTCGGTCTTCTCGGGAAACGAGGCCGTCGGCGAAGTCGGGGCGACCTCTGGCGGCGGCGGCGGAGCCGGATTAGGCGGCGCCATTTTCACAATGTTCGGAAGCTGCAATCTCACGGGATGCAACTTTGCCAATAACAGCGCGACCGGCGGAAATGGAGGTAGCTATCCGCCTCACGGAGGACCCGGACGTGGCGGAGGTATCAACGGCGGTGAACCGGGCCATGGCCTCCAGAACAACGCAGGAAGCGGCGGCTTCGGTGGCGGAGGCGGCGGTCACAACGAGTTTTATTCAGGCGGCAACGGAGGTTTTGGCGGCGGCGGCGGCGGCGGCGGCAGCGGTGCGCAGGGTGGCTTTGGCGGCGGCGCTGGTTTTGGCTCATGGAACTGCGGGGGCGGAGGCGGAGGCGGTGCAGGTATAGGTGGCGGCATATTCATCCACAGCGGCACCCTGAGCATTGTGGACTGCTGGCTCATCGGCAACCAAGCCGTCGGAGGACTCGGAGGTCCTAGTCCCTGTGGTTCCGGCAGCGCAGGCTCAGGTGTTGGGCCACACCTCTACAACTTGACTGGCACGCTGCTCCCGATACTAACAGCCACAACCCCCGGAGGAGGAACTGTTCCAGTTAACCCTCCGGGTCCGCCCTATCTCACCAATTCACTCGCCACGGTGACCGCAACCCCGGCACCGGGTTGGACACTGCTCCACTGGCTGGGCGATGCCTTCGGAACAAACTCCCAGGTCACCCTACACATGGCCAGAAACAAAACCGTGCAAGCCATCTTCGGAACACAATTGTCATACACCTCACCAATATTGGCATCGCCCCAGACGCCACCCTACCCCTACGGCACGGGCGTGAAGTTCACGGCAATCCCGCCAGCAGGAACCTACTTTACGTATTGGACCGGCGACGCAAGTGGAACAAACAATCCAACGTTTTTTACCGTCACCAACCCTACCTTGAGCATTTCCTGCCAACTGGGCACATTGAGCTCAGGGGAAACCTCCCTCACCGTGATTGAGAACGGCAAAGGCCAAGTGGCACTACTTCCACCCAAGTACCGCTACTACATCAGCGAAACCGCGAACCTTATTCCCATACCAGATCCTGGCCAGGACTTCATCGGCTGGAGCGGTGACGCCACCGGAGCACAAAATCCCCTTCTGGTATCGATGGCGCAAAGCCGAGTCATCACCGCGAATTTCACCAAGAGGCCCAGCCTCAGGGCCGACACACCACTCGAAGGCTTCGTTGACGGCGGCTTCCGCCTCACCCTGACAGGCGAGTTCGGAACTAACTACGCAATTCTAGGCTCCACGAATCTGGCTGACTGGACTCTGGTCGGGACAGTGGCAAACACTTACGGCACCGCCCAAATTACCGACCCAGCTGCAACAAACCTGTTCCGCCGTTTTTACCGCGCCCTTGCCCAATAGGCTTGGAATCGCCAGCGTCAGCCGGACCTCCGGCTTGCGCGACGCGTTCGCCGGCGGCTGAATCACCCAAACGTGTTTCCCTGCCAGCCCCAGTTGCCGGCCTCGAGCTCAGTGAAGTTGAGGTAGATTCGGTTCTGCGGCACCTCGAGAGATTCGTTCAGCAGGCGGCATAGCTTTTGCGAGAGCCGTCGGTTCACGTCACCGCTCAACCCGCCGATGCCGCGGACGTCCATAAAGGCCGCGTCGCCCGGCTTCCCAGCCATCAGCATGGCGGCTTGCTTGACCGTGATCATGACATAATCCTCGGGCTTGCCGGTGGTTTCGGCCAGGATTTTGGAGAGAGACACAAGCAGCGCTTGCCGCTTGTCTTCGGTGAGAACAACTGTGGTTTCAAGTTTTAGGAGAGGCATAGTTCTTTGTCGTTCAGTTTCTAATGCAGAGAGCCCTAACGATGCGGGCTTTGATCAAGCCGGCGAACTCACAGTTGCCGGCATAGTACCAGCCCAGGTGCTGGCCGCAGCGATCGCATTGGCAATACGACCACGCATAACCCGGAAACCAGGTGTGCTCCAGGGTCGGCTCCCCGGCCTCCTGGCATCCGAGCGTCCGCGAGAAGGTAATGATGGCAAAGCGAATGCCCTCCGGATTGGAGAAGGTGAATTCGTCTTTGCCGTTGTAGGGAAACCGATCCTTCTCGTTGGCCACGCGGTTCTGGCACCAGGCACAAAGCCAGTCGTTCTCGGTGTCGCCAAGGTCGGGCGCGGTATGAGGTTCCACCTCCGGTTCAACAACAGTCGGCATCACCGGCCCTGGATCCGTCTCCACGGAAGCCGGCCCGCCCACCGGCGCAACCTTCACCGTTCCGAACGCAAGGGATCTTGCTTTCATGGCTGTTTCCTGTTGCACAGAAAGGTAGGCCGCGAAATGTGAGCTTGGCAAGCCGAGTCAAGCCGCGCACACCGCCGCCACGGGATTTGACCCGCCAAAAGGCTGGGACTAATCTCCTGCTATGACCGCTCCCAATGGTCGGTCAAGCCGGGGCCTGATGAAACTCATCCCGATCAAGGTCGAATGCTACGCCGGCGCTAAAGCCGACGAGACGCCCCGCCGGTTCGTATGGGAGGAACAGCCTGTCGAGGTGGGCGAAGTCCTCGACCGCTGGTACCAGGTCGAAAGCCAACCTGAGTGGCCGCGGGCGGATTACTTCAAGGTGCGAGGCGCGGACCAGCGCGAGTATCTGCTCAAACACGACCTCGAGTCGGATGAATGGTATCTCGGGCAACAGTGGTGATAGGCGCATGACTCCCATTCACGAACTGCTGAACCGCATCCTGTGGGAGCCTGAGTTCGCCCGCGGGAACTTCGATCTGAAAGGCTGCGTTGCCGCTGCCAAAAGCTCTTTAGACTCAGGCCACCGAATACGGTATTGTGTTCCGGGACAGTGCCTATCAATCTAAACCCATGAGCGTGCAGAGCGTCATCGGGTCGTCCTTGCCGCGCAAGGACGGCATGGACAAGGTCCACGGGAGGACCCGGTTCACTGACGACCTCCATCCTCCTGGACTCTCCACGCGGCCCTCCTCACCAGCCCACATTCGCACGCCGCCATAGCGTCCATTGACACCGCTGAGGCGGCACGCGCGCCGGGCGTACGGGCTGCAGTGACGGGCGCCGACTTTCCCATCCAGCTCGGCCTGTACCTCGGCGACAAGACGCCGCTCGCGTGCGGGAAGGTGCGCCACTTCGGTGAACCGATAGCGGCGGTGATCGCCGACACCGCGCACCAGGCGGAAGCGGCGGTCAGTTTGATAAAGGTCGCCTTCACCCCCCTTCCCGTCGTGCACGATGTGAGAGAGGCGCTTGCCCCGGGCGCCCCCCTCATCCACGACAAGATGGAGACCTACGCGCACATCCCGGCCATCCTCCCCGAGCCAGGCTCGAACGTTGCCAACCGCACCAGGATCCGCAAGGGGGACGTGGAGAGGGGATTCGCCGGTGCCGATGTCGTCGTGGAGCAGGAATTCTCCTTCCCGCCGGGCGACCATGTGGCCATGGAGCCACGCGCGGCCATCGCGGAGATTCTCGCCGACGGCTCCATCGTCATCCGCTCCTCAACCCAGGCGCCCTTCGTCGTGCGCAGCCTGATGAGCATCTTCTTCAAGATCCCGCCGGGGAAGATTGTGATCATCGCCCCCCCAATCGGCGGTGGTTTTGGCGGGAAGGCCGGCATCCAGCTTGAAGGCCTTGCCTACCTTCTCTCGAAATCCGTTGGGGGCAAGCCGGTACGCGTGGTGAACAGCCGGGAGCAGGACATTGTTTCCTCCCCGGGGCACATCGGCCTGGAGTCCAAGGTCAAGATAGGCGCCACGAAAGACGGCACCCTTGTCGCGATGGATTTACTGCACCTCTTTGACAGCGGCGCGTATGCTGATTACGCTGTCAACGTCAGCCGGGCGGGGGCCATCGCCTGCACCGGGCCGTATCGGGTGCCCAACGTCCGCGCCGACTCGCTCTGCGTCTATACCAACCACCCGTTCGCCACTGCCTACCGCGGCTTCGGCCACGAAGTCATCATCGCCATTGAGCGCGCGCTGGACGTGCTGGCGGCGAAGCTGGGGATGGACCCGGCGGAATTGCGCATCCGCAACGCCATCCGGCCGGGGGATACTTCTCCCACGCAGAGCCTGATGGATTCGAACACCGGTGACCTCCCCGAGTGCATCCGGCGCGCGGCGAAGATGATCCATTGGGACCAGGGCACCAGGATGGAACTGGGAGGCAGTAAAGTAAGAGCCAAAGGGATTGGCTGCTTCTGGAAGGCGCCGGCCATGCCGACAAATGCCGATGCTGGTGCCGTGCTGACCTTCAACGAGGACGGGAGCATGAATCTATCCTCCGGCATCCTTGAGATCGGGGCGGGGACGTATTCGTCCGTAGCTCAGATCCTGGCGGAGCGGTTCAAGGATGACCCGGAGAACGTCCATATTAACTGGGAAGTCCATACCAGCCACTCGCCGCACGACTGGGCCACGGCGGCCAGCCGCTCGCTTTTTATGGCGGGGTGCGCGGCCCTCGCAGCAGCGGATGACGCCATCCGGCAGATCAAACACATCGCTTGCGCTCCCCTGCAGTGCGCTGAGGAGGAACTGGAGGTGGCAGGCGGGCGAGTCTATGTGCGCGACGATCCAGGCCGTGGCCTGCCCCTCTCCAAGGTGGTGCTCGGTTACCAGTACCCGGACGGGAAGAGCATTGGCGGCCAGGTAATCGGCCGGGGCAATTACATTGCTCATGCCCTCACCGGCATTGATGCGGAGACCGGCGAGGGCAACCCCGCCTTGGAGTGGACGCTGGGAGCGGAGGCGGTCGAGGTCGAGGTGGATCTTACCGACGGCTCGTTTCAGGTGCTCAAGGCAGTCTGCGCAATGGACGTGGGCAAGGTTATCAATCCACAGCTTGCGCGCGGGAATGTCGTCGGGGCGATGGCCATGGCGCTGGGGTTTGCGACGACTGAGGGGTTCGTCTTCGACGAAGAGGCCTGCCCGTTGAACTTCCAACTCCGCGACTTCAAGGTCCCCCGGTTCGGCGAGGAGCCCGAATATGACGTGTCGTTCGTCGAGACGCCACAGGCCGACGGCCCCTTCGGCGCGCGGGGACTGGGGGAGCAGGGGGTGCTCGGCATCCCCGGCGCGGTGGCAAATGCGATTGCGCGCGCGATAGGCAGGCCAATCAACTCTCTCCCCATCACGCCGGAGCGGATATGGGGCGCGATCATGGGAGGCGGTGCATGATCCGCTTTAACTTTGTTTACCATCGTCCCGAGACGCTGGCCGAGGCAGTCGAGGCTTATGCGCACGCGGAGAGGGAGGGCTTGAAGCCGGCCTATTTGGCAGGGGCCACAGAGATACTGACCTTCTGCCGCATGGGCAGAATAAATCCGGGAGCGCTCGTGGACATTAAGCGCATCCCCGAATGCCGCGTGCAAAGCCAGGAGGACAATGAACTCGTCTTTGGCGCGGCGCTCACGCTGAACGAGGTCATCGAAGCCGCGTCCTTCCCGCTCCTGCGGCAGGCCAGCACGATTGTGGACCATACCGTGCGCAATCGCCTGACCCTGGGCGGAAACATTGCCGGGATGCTGCCGTATCGGGAGACCGTGCTGCCGCTTCTGCTGGCCGATGCGACGGCCCGATTGGTCGGCCCTGCGGGTGAGCGGATCGTGCCGCTCGCCGAGGTATTCTCCAAATGCCTCCATCTCACCCCGGGAGAAGTGCTGGCGCAAGTCAGGGTGCCAAAGGCGATGGCCTCGCGGGCTTGCCTCTACCGGCGGCGGGTCAGGAAAGGGCGGTTTGATTATCCGCTGGTGACAGCGTGCTTCCTTCAAGCAAACGGCGCCCTGCGAATGGCAGTGTCCGGGGCATTCAGCTTCCCGCTGCGATGCCCCGAGGCGGAGCAGGTCCTGAACGACGCCGCGATTCCGTTGGCGCAGCGGCCCGCAGCGGTCGTCGCGGCAATTCCGTACCCCATCGTGGCGGATATGCGCGCCTCAGCCGCCTACCGCCGGATGCTCTTCGAGAAGTGCATCGGCGAGGCCCTGGAGGCTTTTGAGGTTTGAGATGATCACATACAAGCATTACGCACCCATACTGCTGCAGGTGAACGGACAGACGCGGGAAGTCGTGGTGCGCCCCGCCGACACACTGCTGCATGTCCTTCGTCACGCGCTCGGGCTCACGGGCACGAAGGTGGGCTGCGAGAACGGGGACTGCGGCGCCTGCACGGTGCTCTTCGACGAGAAGCCCGTAAAATCGTGCACGGTCCTCGCCGTCGAGGCGGAGGGCGTCGAAATCACCACCATCGAAGGCCTTTCGAACACGGCCATCCAGAAGGCGTTTCTGGCTGAGGCGGGATACCAATGCGGCTTCTGCACCCCTGGCTTCATCATCAACGCCTACGCCCTGCTCAAGGCGCATCCCTCCCCCGACCCGGAGACCATCCGCACCTGGATGGACGGCAACCTCTGTCGCTGCACTGGCTACGAAGGGATTAGGAGGGCAATCGCGGCAGGGGAGGCCCGGCAGAAGAAATGATCAAACTCCCGGAACCACGCCAAGAAAGCAGAACCTCAGTGGAAGTGGCCTTGCGCCGGCGACGGTCCGCGCGGGAGTTCCAGCGGGCAGCACTGACACTGGCTGAGATTTCACAGTTACTTTGGGCCACCCAGGGAATTACTGAACCGGAGGGCAAGCGCACAGCGCCCTCGGCCGGCGCGCTCTATCCGCTGGAGGTTTTTCTCGTAGTGGGAAAGCCCGTCGGGGAGGGCGAGCGTCCGCGCGAGCCCAAACATCTCGGGAAATCAGGGCTCGCGGGGACGCTCGCCCTCCCTGGTTCGGATTCCAAGGCAGCTCCCGGCGCGCTGCCGGCCGGCCTTTACAGGTATCGGCCTCAAGGACATGAGCTGGTTTGCGTCGCTGAAGGAGACAAGCGAGCAAAGCTGGCTGCGGCGGCATTGGACCAGGACTGGTTGACCGACGCGCCGGTAATCATTGTCATCGCAGCGGTCTATGAGCGAACGGCGCGGAAATACAGGCAGCGAGCGGAACGTTATGTGCACATGGAGGTCGGGCACGCCGCTCAGAATGTCCATCTACAAGCCGTCGCACTCGAACTCGGCACTGTCGTCGTCGGGGCTTTCGATGATGCGGAGGTGAAGCGGGTATTGGCCCTGGCCGACAATGAACAACCGCTGTGCCTGATGCCGGTCGGGAAGCCTCGCATTTAGTCTAGGCAGAGGAAAACCACAGATGGACACAGATTGACACAGATTGACACAGATTCTTAACGCCGGGCACCGGTCTGGCTCTGTGTTGCTCTGGTTCACTGTCCGGTGAACGGATTCTCGCCCTGGAAAAGCGCGGGGGCCGGTAGTGTCTATCTGTGTCCATCTGTGGTTGTTACCGCTTCAGTCTTCCGCCCGCTCGCCGTGGGGCGCCATCTTCACAAGCTTGGGATCGAACTGGCCCAGGATCGTTACCAGGCTCGCTTTTTCCGAATCAAACCGGGGGGCGCGCCGACAAGCCAGCGAACCCAGCGGCGCTCGTTGTTGAGGCTCTTGTCGGGACACAAGAACCGGATAACGTAGCCAGCCGCCTCGGGGTTTGCCAACGCGGTGATCAGGTGCCAGATCAATGCCCGGTCCCCGGTTACTTTACTTTGCGGGTGAAATGCCTATAAGGACCTTGCAAGTATGAGAAACCTGCTTATCTCCGCAGTCGCCTTAGCGCACGGCGTCGTCGCCTGTTTCCCAACCAACGCCGCAGCCGTTCAACCCCAACCCGCATCCGCGCTCGTCCAATCCCTGAATGGTGAATGGCTCCTCGCCACCGACCCAAAAAACGAGGGCCGCGGACAGCAATGGTTCAAGGCCCCGCGGCCCGAAGCGGTGCCGGCCAAAGTCCCGTGGATTATCCAGGAGTCTTTTCCCGGTTACCACGGCGTCGCGTGGTACTGGCGTGATTTCGTGCCGCCGGCCAATCCGCATCCTCGCGGGCGCTCCCTGCTGCGGTTCTGGGGCGTGGATTTTTCGGCGGAAGTATGGCTCAACGGCATTCCCGTCGGCCGCCACGAAGGCGGCGAAACCCCGTTCACCCTTGACGTGACCGATTCACTCAGAGTGGACGCGACGAACCGGCTCGCTGTGCGCGTCTTGAATCCCACGCTCCAGCCCATTGACGGTTTGGTTCTGAGCCAGACGCCGCACCAGGCCAGAGTCATTCCCTACCGGGCAGGCGCGGCTTACAATTGTGGCGGGATTACCGAGCCGGTCGAGTTGCTGCTGGCGCCGCCCGTGCGCATCGAAGATCTCTACGCCGCGCCGGAGCCGAAAACCGGCCTGATTCGCATCGAGGCGAACGTGCGCAACGCCTCGCCCGCTGCAGCCCGCGGTCGTTTGGAGTTCACCGTGGCACCGGCTGCGGGCGGCGAAACGCTGCAGGCTCGTCACGATCGAGCGCGAGCTCGCTCCCGGCGATTCTCCAATCAAAGCGGAACTGAAGCTTAACCAGCCGCGCCTGTGGGATCTGAGCGATCCGTTCCTCTATCGCGTCTCGGCACGAGTGGAGGCCGGGTCAGCGGCTTCGCGGGACGAACGTTCCGTGCGCTGCGGGTTCCGCGAGTTCCGGTTCGAGAATGGCTGCTTTCGGCTCAATGGCCGCCGCATTTTTCTCCGCTCTTCTCACACCTGCAATCACTTTCCCATCGGCCAGCGGCTGCCCCACGATCCGGACCTGGCGCGCCGGGATTTGCTCGATGTCAAGGTGATGGGCTTTAACACCATCCGGTTCATCTGGGGCGGCGCGGAGCGCTACCAGCTCGACCTCTGCGACGAGATTGGCCTGATGGTTTACGAGGAGTCCTTTGCTTCGGACTCACTGGCCGATTCACCGAAAATGCAGGAGTTCTTCGACCGCTCGGTGGGTGAGTTGATCCGGCGCGACCGCAATCATCCGAGCATCGTCATTTGGGGATTGTTGAACGAGGCGGGAGACAATCCCGCCTTCCGCCATGCGACCCAAATGCTGCCGCTGGTGCGCTCGCTCGACCGCGCGCGCATGGTGTTCTTGAACGCGGGCCGTTTCGATGGCCAGGTTGTCGGCGCCGGCGGAGCGTTTTCCAAGGTCCACCTCTGGAACAGCTCCACGGGCGGGGAGCCGTGGATCGTATTGAATCCGGAGAGCCAGCCGCTGCCGACGCCTTTCGGTTTCGCCTGGCCATCGCGCCAGATCTGTTTGCATCCCGGTCCCAACGGAGAATTCAGCGCGGCGCGTTGGACTGCCCCCGCCTCGGGCCAGGTCGCGATCAGCGCGCGATTCACGGGTTTGCCCGCGAGTATGCCAGCCACGACGGACGTGCACGTGCTCCACCGCAGCCGGCCGCTTTTCGACAGCGCGATCAACGTGAATGGTCATCCGAATTCAGCGGCTTATTCCGGCCGAATCACTGTGGCCAAAGGCGAAGCGATAGACTTTGTCGTTGGGTTCGGGAACCAGACCTACGCCAGCGACACCACCGGCTTGGAGGCCAGCCTCCAGTTCGATTCCGGCGCGGCCTACGACGTGGCCAAGGATTTCTCCCACTCCGAAAATCCGAATGGCCCTTGGAGCTACGGCAGCCTAAAACCCGGCCCGCTCCCGGACGCCGCCACCTTTGCTCTCTATCCCAGGCGCGAATACCGAACTGGCATCGGCAGCATCGCCAATCCCGGTTCCACTCAATGGGAGGATCTACTCACCGACATGCACTATTATCCCCGTGTCCCGCATTCCGGCGCCGTCATAAATGCCTTGCGCACACTGAGCGGACCCACGCCGGTATTCCTTTCCGAATACGGCATCGGCAGCGCAGTTGACCTGTGGCGGGTGACACGGCATTTCGAGCGGCTGGGCAAAGCCGAAACCGAGGACGCGCAATTCTACCGGGACAAACTGAACCGGTATCTGGCGGATTGGCAACGCTGGAAGCTCGATCAACTTTACGCCCGGCCGGAGGACTTCTTCGCCGAGAGCCTGCGCAAGATGGCCGGCCAACGGACGCTCGGCTTGAACGCGATTCGCTCCAACCCAAAGATTGTCGGCTACAGCCTCACCGGCATGAACGATCACGTCAGTTGCGGCGAGGGGCTGACCACCACCTTCCGGGAACTCAAGCCCGGCACCGTGGACGCCATGTTCGAGGGCTTTGCCCCCTTGCGCTGGTGCCTGTTTGCTGAACCGGTCAACGTTTATCGGGGAGCCAAGGTCCGCCTGGAGGCGGTCTTGGCGAATGAAGACGCGCTCCCGCCCGGCGATTACCCTGCGCTCGTGCAGGTCATCGGGCCGGAGAATCTCCGCGTTTTCGAGCGCAAAGTCGCTGTCACGATCCCCGCCCGCAAAGACGGGGCTGAACCCCCGCTGGCTTTCCCGGTCTTTACCGAAGAAATGCCGATAGACGGGCCAGCCGGCAAGTACCGCCTCCTGGCCACGCTCGAAAAAGGCGGCGCGCCGACGGGCGGTGAAATCGAGTTTTACGTTGCTGATCCGAGCCGGATGCCGGCGGTCGAAACGGAAGTTGTGTTCTGGGGCGATGACCCGCCCGTGTCCAAATGGCTTGCCGCGCACCAGATCAAGACACGACCGTTCACGGCGGGCGAACAAAAAGCACGAGAAGTAATCCTGGTTGGTTCGCGGCCTCCGGCAGACGCCGCTGCGGCGTTTGCCGCACTGGCACAGCACATCGCCCGAGGCTCGACGGCCATTTTCCTTTCCCCGGAAGTGTTCAGGAAAGGCGACAGCAACGTTGGCTGGCTGCCCTTGACGAACAAAGGTTCTCTGACACCGATTCAGGGCTGGCTCTACTTGAAGGATGAATGGGCCAAGCGACATCCCCTCTTCGACGGCCTGCCGGCGGGTGGGTTGATGGACTACACCTTTTATCGCGAGCTTATTCCAGACGCTGTTTGGATGGGCCAGGAGCCGCCGGCGGAAGCGGTGGCGGGCGCCCTCAAAGCGTCGCAGGACTATGCCTCTGGTTTGATGCTGTCAGTTTATCCTTTTGGAGCCGGCCGGTTCATTCTGAACACGCTGCTGGTGCGTGAAAACCTCGGCAGCCATCCCGTGGCGGAACATCTCCTGCGAAACTGGCTCCGCTACGCCGCGCGCGACCTGGACCAGCCGCTGGTGGACCCACCGGCTCATTTCGAGGCGCAACTCAAATCCATCGGCTACCAATAGAATCTCACCTCAAGCTTTAGCATTCGGCTTCGGTGTCTTCCCCCTCACCTCCTATGGAGGAGAGGGTTGGGGAGGGCGGCGCGCCAGACCCCAACCCAACTCGGCAAGCAGCCGCTTAGCGGGTTGCTCGACAAGCTGGTCTTCGGTGTAGGCGTGGGCGCTCATGGACCGCTCATAACAAGCTCAGGAATTTCTGGACCAGTTCGTAGGCGCGCCGGGCGTGCATCGCTTGCGTTTCAGCGTCAGGCGCAGAGTGGAACTCCACAAGTTGCTGCGGGCCGAACGCCTCCACGTCGGCGAACTTCTCCCGCAAAATCTCAATGGCTCTGGCTACGTCTTTCTCCTTCACCCGTTGCTTCCAATCCGCCGCGAGCTTCATCAGTCCCCCGGGAAACTGCTCCAGGCAATAACACACGTCGTAGGTGTCCTTCGGCTTGTCGCGACCGCCGATGGCGTGCGCCTTCATCACCAGAAAATCCGCCAGCGAGGCCACCCGCAGCCGCACTGTGTTCTTCGCACCGCGCACGTTCTTGCCGGGCAGCCTGAGTTCGACGGGCGCATGAAACGCCACGCCGCATCCGTCGGCTTGGAGCACGCGAAAGTCGGAGAGCAGGTTTGGTTTGTGCTTCTTCAGCTTCACTTCCTTGGGCGCGAGGAACTCGACCTCCACCAGCACCGGCGTCTCGCCGTCTTTCAAGTCCACGTCCACGACCAACTGAAAATCCTTCGCCCCTCTGCGGTATCGCTTGGTGTTCAACAGCAGCTTCAGCAACTCCGCATAGCGCCCCTCGGTCAGCTTGGCGGCATCCAGCGCGAGGTCCACGTCAATGCTCCCCACGTGAGGTTCATCCGCCTCCGGCAGCAACAGGTCCGGCGTCCAGCCGCCCACTACGACCAGACAATCCATGAAAGCCGCCAGCACTTGGCCCACGTCCACGAGCACGCGACGCGCCGCTGCCACCTGCCGGTCGCTGTAGTCTTCGCGCTGGCGCGGTTCGGGGTTCATACGTTCAGGCCGCGCCGTTTCCATTCCGGCTTCAACCGTTGTCCCAGCAACGCTTCCGCCGCCTCTTCACCACGCCCGCCGCAGTGGCACAAGTCCACGTAGGTTTGCACCGCATTCGTGCAATGCATCCGTTGCTGGCCCATCGCTCCGCCGTCCCCCAGGAAGAAAACGCCGTCGTCCTCGGGGATCAGCACCACGAGATTCTCGCCCGAATCCACCGGCTTCGCTTCTGCCAGCTCTTGAAAGAGCGGTACATGTTTCGCGCCAACGAAGAGCCACGTCTTCGGCTGGCGAACGTGCGGCGCTTGGAAATCCGCCGCCGAGAACGCCGCGTAAGCTGCGAACCCGCCGGTGCGTGAATCCAGACCCGCGAGCGCCTCCTGCAAGCGCCTTCCTTGCAATAGCGTGAAATAGCTGCGGCGCTCATGCCGGTCGAAGCGATACGCATCGCGCCACGCCGCCAGCAAGCCGAGCGGGTCTCGCAGACGCAAACCCTCGTCGGGCAACGGGAGATATTCCACGTAGCGTTCGTCGCGCAGATACCGGGCAACCTTGTTCACCAGGCCGAGGCTCACCCCCGGCTGGCATTCGCGGATCAACGTCTGGTGGGTCCATCGCATCCCCGCGTTCTCCGGCGCGAGCAGCGCACGAACCACCCGGCCCGCCGCCGCCGTGCCCAGGTTGGCCACCGGTCGAGGCCGCTTATGCACCGGCTTTTGGCCGACGCGCTCCAGATGCAGCACGCCCGGAACGTCAATGCGGCAGTTGCCCGCCAGGTCGAACCAACTCCAACCGCTTTCGACACACACCGCGGCCATTCGCGGCGAAATGAACGGCGCGGCAAACACCAGCACCGGCGGGTGCTTGGCTTCGCGCGCAACAAAGATGTAGGGAAACTGAGAAGGGCGCGGGTCGGTCTTGCACTCCACCCACAGTTCGGCCTTGCCACCTTTCGGCAGCGGCAGCTTGACGAGGAAATCAAATCCCCGGTCGCTGATGGTCGGGAAACGTTGCAGCGACCAATCCCCCAGCCAGGAGACGCCGCTGAGCAGTTCCCGCAGCTTTTCCACCAGCGCCTCCTCCACCGCCAGCGAGGCGGCGCGACCGGCGATGTTCATGGATTCCCTAGTTTTCACGTTGCCGTGAACATTGCCTGTTTCGTGAACATTATCAAGCTCGAACTGGCGGTGCCCACGTCTCGCCCAGCCAGCACGATCTGCCTCGAAAGCAGACGTGGCAGCGAACGGTCGCGGGTCAATTCATCCACGGCGGCGGTGATGGCCTCGGGCGGCAGCGCGGGATTC
>CAWGGD010000006.1:0-5044 GCA_963822005.1 uncultured Verrucomicrobiae bacterium
CGCTGATGCCGAAGGCAAGAGGGCCGCGAGCAGAATCACGCCACACGCCATTCGCTTCGTCGAACTCATCGTGGTCTCATTCCTCTTTGAAATCGATTCGATAGGCAAGGGCGTAACGGCCCGGCTTCTTCAACGGCACGGAGAGAGCGAGTCCCTCGTCGGTCTGACGCCAGGTGATCGCTTCCTTCGACCCGAGCATCTGCACGGCGGCGATCGGTTTGTGGGACGGCCCGTTCATCGCCAAGGCCCGGATGAGGACATTCTTGTCGGGCAAAGCCAGACAGATGGCGTAAAGGGAATTCCCTTTCGCCGTGAACCGGATATCGCCGGAGGCCCCGGGGATGTGTTCCTGCGCCTCGCCCGCCTTATTGCTCAATGGTGGGCTATCGCGAAAGACCTTCCAAGGTGAAGTCCCATAGATAGCTTCCCCGTTTGTCGCCATCCACTCTCCGACCTCCATCAACCGGTCAATGCTCGGCTGGGGAATGAGTCCTTCGGCAGTGGGGCCGACATTGAGCAGGTAATTGCCCCCCTTGCTCACGATATCCACCAAGCGGAACACGATCTCCTTTGCGTCCACCCAACTGTGGTCGTTCTGATTGTAGCCGTAGCTGGTGTTCATTGACCCGGGGTTTTCCCACTCAAATCCTGGGGCCTTGTCCAGGATCTCGTTGTCCCCGGAGGTGATGTAATCGCAATGCGGCGGCGGGATCCGGTCAGGGAAGCTGCACGTCTTGATCCGGCTATTCACCAGGCATTCTGGCCGCAATGTCCGAATAGTCCGGTAGAGGTCCTCGACCTGGGCGTCGCTCTTCATGTCGATCTCATCGAACCAGAGAATGTCCGGCCGGTAGTTGGTCAGGAGTTCCTCGACCTGGGGCTTCGCAAATCCCTCGAAGTACCGGTCAAAATCCTCCTTCCGGGAATCGGGGTAATCCCAGACATTGTTCTGCTTGTAGCTGTTGCCAGGGCCCTGCGGGCGATACCAGTCCCGGTCGATCGAATAGTAGCATCCAAACCGAAGCCCGGAGGCACGGCAGGCCTCCGACAACTCCCGGGTGACATCCCGCTTGAACGGTGTGGCTTCGGCGACGTTATAGGGCGTCAGGCGGGACTTGAACATGCTGAAGCCATCGTGGTGTTTGGTGGTCAGCACCATGTACTTCATGCCGGCCCGCTTCGCGATCGCGGCCCAGGCCTGGGCATCGAATTTCACCGGGTTGAACCGCCTGGCCAGTTGCTCATACTCTTTGGCGGGGATCTTCTCACCGAACATGATCCATTCGGAATACCCCTCCGCGTGGACCTTGTCCTTCCACACCCCGGCGGGGATGGCATACAGCCCCCAATGGATGAACATGCCGAACCTGGCCTCGCGCCACCACCCAATGCGTTGTTCGCGGGTCAGTCCCGCCTCCGGACTGGGAGTGGCGGTCAGAGCGGCCCGGGCAGGGCTGATCTCCGTGCCGCCCAGTCGCGGCGGCGGCGCCAGCAGCAGGGCCAGAAGGCAGGCCAACCGTATGGAAATAGGTGTCATGGTCAGTCGTTCGTAATCTTCAGGCCCTTGATCGTGCCCGTGAATCGGGCGGGGGCCACGTAGTCTCCGACGGCCTGGCGGTTGTCATGACCCACGCAGAAGTCCTCGACCGGTTGGCGCGCAATGAGGCCGGAGGCTTTGCCTCGGGCCACGATGCGACCGTCAATGGCGAGCGTCATCGCGCCGTCACGGGCCAGGCGGGCTTCAAGCCTAAACAAGGCCGGCGGCGTTTCGTTCGCACGGACCGAAACGGGCGTGCCGCCTTCGCGCACAGTGAACCTGAGTTGGCCGTCGCTGAGATAAACGGCGTAGCCGAAAGTCTTGCCGCCCTGCGCGACGATGACGCCGTTCGGTGACTGGGCTTCGACTTCGCAGGAGATGGTCAGGGGCTTGCCGGCAATGTCCGGCGCGTCGTCACCGCTGAGGGTGTCGCCCAGCTTCAGCGTGTCGAGCGTCGGAGCAGCACCATCTCCAAAAGCCGGGGCCTGCCCGGGCAGCCACAGCCCGACCGGCTTGGCCACGCGGCCGGGTTCGCGCACGCCAGGACCGAGTTTGTTGGTGCCGAGATCGGCGTCCATCTTGGCGATGAGTTTCTGGAGCCGTTTGACCATGTCGGGACGTTGGGCGGCCAAATCGGTGCGTTCGCCGATGTCGGTATCGAGATTGTAGAGCGTGGGCTTGAACGGCGCCGGGGCATTAGTGGCGGCGGCGGCAACCTCTCCCCCTCGCCCTTCATTCTGCCGCGTGACGGCGAGCTTCCACGGACCGGAGCGCACGGCTTGGAGGGCGTTGCCGGAGAAGTAGTAGATGGCCTCGTGCGGGGACACCTTCGTCTGACCCAAAAGGAGCGGCAGAGATGTTCTTGCCGTCGATCTTGCGGTCCGGCGGCAGGCGGCCGCCGGCGAGGCTCACAAACGTGGGCAGGAAATCCACATTCCCCGCGATGGCATCGCATACGCTCCCGGCGGGCACGTGGCCAGGCCACCAGGCGATCGTCGGTTCGCGCATGCCGCCTTCATAGGTGCCGCCCTTGCCGCCGCGCAACGGGCCCGCCACCCCGCCGTTGGTCCCTTGCGTGAGCCAGGGTCCGTTGTCACTGCTGAAGATGACCAGCGTCTGCTCCGCGAGTTTCAGTTCGCGCAGCGTCTCAAACATGCGCCCGACACTCCAGTCGAGTTCCTCGACCCAGTCGCCGAAGCGGCCGTTGGCGGATTTGCCTTGGAACTGTCTCGCCAGGATGCAGCGGCACGTGAACGGCCGTGTGCGGAAAGTAGAGGAAGAACGGGGCTGCCGCGTGCTCGCGAATGAACCTCACCGCTTCGTCCGTGTAGCGACCCGTGAGGGCGTCCTGCTGGGCGGGCGAAACGGTCTCAATCACTTGGTCGTCACGGATGAGCGGCAGGGGCGGGCGCGTGTCTCTCTTCCGCGCCCCCTGGTTCTGCGCCCCCGGCGCGGGCCCGCCCATGTCGTTCGAATACGGCAGGCCGAAGTAATGGTCGAAGCCGTGGCGCGTCGGCAGAAACTCCGGTTGGTCGCCGACGTGCCATTTGCCGATGCACATCGTGGCGTACCCGCGTTCCTTGAGCAGCTCGGCGACGGTATGCTCGGCAGGGTTCAACCCCGTCGGACAGGCGGGGAAGATCACGTTCGGCAATGACACGCGCTTCGCGTAACAGCCCGTCAGCACCTGGGCCCGTGACGGCGTGCAAACGGGCGCAGCATAGAAACTGGTGAGCTTCATCCCCTCGCGCGCCATGCGATCGAGGTTTGGCGTTCGGTTCTTGGTCGAGCCAAACGGCCCGATGTCGCCATAGCCCAGATCGTCGGCGAAAATGAGGATGATATTGGGCTTGGACGCACCGGCAGCCTGCAGCGCAGCCGCGGGAGTCAGCAGTGTGAGGGCGAGGCTGAGAAGCGTGCGTTTCATAGTCGATACAGTTCGGGCATTGCATCGGGCCATCAGCGGCCGGCGATCTTGCTTGACGGCAGCGTCCTCCCGACCGGTCGGTCCCCCACCCGTGCGCGGTTCGGCTGATCGCGTTTTGAACAGGGCTGGCCTTTTCATCCCAATCCCCCTGAGCTGATTCTGAGCGGTGGTAGAGATACATGCAGCCCAGACTCAGACTCGTGAGCAGATGCCACAGGGCGTGGCCTTGAAGCCAGGCATCGGGGCCGCTGAATCGGCCGGCAACATCGAATTGACGGCAGGCCACCGCCCCCATCAGGGCGAAGGTGCTCCAGGCCAGCCAGCGCACCTTGAACCTCCAGCGCGATTGGAATCGGTCCAGCAACGCCAAGGCCGCGACGGTCAGGATGAGGCTCGGTAGAACGACACCGGAGCGCATGGACCACTTGTACTGGTAAAGCAGGAAACTCGCGACAAGAACCAAGCCGGCCAAGATCGGCCAAGTTGGGAAACCCTCGGCCTTCCCACCTCGCCTCACGCGCGGCATCCAACGGCCTGCGCCGATCGCGATCAGCACCAGGAGGGGCGAATACATCGCCGCCACGTCCAATTGCTGGCCCCAGCGAGTGAGCGAGGCATGGAAAAGGCCGCTTCCTAATCCCAGATAACAACAAGCGGCACCGAACAGCACGCTCAGCGCCGGAGTCTGAACCAGATAGCCGCGGTCGGCTGGACACTTGCCGCGTAGGTCGCGCCAACCGAGGGCGATCCCGTAGAAACCAACCAAGACGTAAGCGAGGTTCGACCAGGTGTTGATGCGAGTGCGAAAGACCTCATCGACTCGGACGCGCTCCGCGTAAGCGGGATTTCGAAGCTCGCGAGCTTCCGTCCAACCGTGCCAGATGGTTCTGACCCTGAAAGGCCGTGGAGATTTTCAGCAAGATCAGGATCAGCAGGAGCATCGCCCCGAGCACCCCTGCGTGGGCCCCGACCGACAGGCCGCGAGGCAAGGGCGGGCGGGATTCAGGGCCCGCATTGGCTGGGGTGGTTTGGTTCATTCCTCGCAGCCGGACGATGAGACAAGCCTGAAGCCGGGCGCCATCACTTGGCGCTGCTGCCGCCCGATTGCCAGAACGCCAGGACGCGGTCCGCCGCAGCGAGCGCAGCTTGATCTCCTCGCGCCAGACCATAGATCGTCAGCGCCTGGACGACTTCGCTATAGTTCACATTCTTCGGCTGGCCGAAGTACGATTTCTCCTTGCCGACGCCCGTGCGGGTGTTGCCCGTGACCTCGACCTCGCCACTCTCGTGGATGCGCGTGAGCTGCCAGGCCACGGCTTTCGGTAAGGCGGCTTCGAGATCCGGTAGCGGCAAGTGGAGCGCGAGCACCTGCCCGAACAAGATCGAGACGGCGTTGTAGCTTGAATCCCGCCCGCCGTTCTCGATGAACACGCCCTCCTGATCGCGCCGGGTCAGCGCGTACGCGATCAGCCGGCGCGACGTGGCAACCAGGGTGTCGTCATTCAACACGAGCCCGCATAAACCAAACGCTTTTGCGGCAATGATGATGCGGTTCACGGCGTGGCTGCTGTTCGCGATGA
>CAWGGD010000007.1:0-78218 GCA_963822005.1 uncultured Verrucomicrobiae bacterium
TCAACCGATAGACTATGGAACATCAAAGGCCGGAGGGCAAAGCGAAAAGGGGATTTCCCCAAAAAGGAGACCCCTTCGAGGGCGAGCGCCCTCTCTCCTCCTACCACGCCGCCAACGGAATCAAGGTTGGGATCATCACCAAGGCCGACCTCTCGGCGACCGGCGTGCTCATGCCGGAGGATTATTAGCCAACGATACCAACATGGGAATCGATATTCATGCCCGCTGGAAGGGGCAGACCGAGGAGGAAGAGGCTCCACAACCTACAGCTTTCTTCCTCGTGCACGGTCATGTCGGCCATCCGAGGAGTTTTTTTGGTTCAACACGGGATTCCGGGGAACGTGTGTTTGGCGTTCGGGATCCCCCCCTTCTCACCGCGCCGCCAACCCGCCATTCCACGCTTGCTGCCAGCCGAGGACACCGAAGCTAAAGCGTGCCGCCCTGAAGCCCGAAAGCCGACAGACGAGACTGCCTCGAAACCCAGGGCAAACATCCCCCGCGAGCCCTGAGTTCCGCAGATTCCCGGAGAAGTCTTGGCTCACGGGTACGCTCGTCCTCCCAAACAGGCACTTTTAGGACAATCTCGGTGAGCGCGCCGTCCCTTAACCGGGTTTTAGCAACCGGCCCGCCAGCCGTACACGCCAATACCCCCGTTGTACCTCCGCTCCTCCACCTCCGTTCTACATCCGCAAGCTTTGCGGAGGTAGGACCAAGGCTCTACGGTGGAAAAACGGAGGTAGAACGGGAGTATCATTGGGAGCGGCTGATGGGAGTAAGGGTGGGGGATGGGCTAAAGGTGGGTGTGCGGGTGCGGGGGACAGACGTCAGCGTGGGATCGGAGCCCGAAATCGGCATGAAACACCAGGCGGTTCGGGCGCGACGACAGGTTTTTCGCCTGCGAGCGGGCGGGAGGGGCTGCGGAGGCGTGAGAGGTCTGGTTACGGCGGGACCCGGGGCGGGGTCCGGCGCCGTTTCAGGCGTGGGGCAGGCTGCCGGGGCAGGTTAACCCGCGGGAACGAAGGCGCTGGCGACTTTCGGCAGATCCGTCCAGCCGTCGGTGTGCTGACAGGTGCGGATGAAGACCGCGGTGCCGACTATCGGCGCGCCATACCGGGCAACGTAAAGAGCGGTGATGTCGCTCCAGCCATTGACCGGCGCGGGCAGCAAACCCAGCAAGGGGAAGTGATGCACACAGCGGACCCCGGCGCTGACCGGGGCCGCGCCCTGCACCAGGGTGTATTGGCCCGGCTGGCCAGCGACGCGCAGCTTCACCGTGATGGTGCCGCCGGTATTGGCGATGGACAGCTCCGCAACCGGGTTCGGGCTGAAGCTGGGCACGGTGGGCGGCAAGTCGAACTGGCTGAGCCCGAGATGGGCGCGCGCGGCATTCACGCGAATGAAATAGTTGTAGCCATTCAGCGCGACCCGGTGGCCGGTGCGGCTGACGGTGTAGCTATCGGCCGCGGCAATGCACCAGGCGACGCGCTGTGCGGGGTCCAGTGCTCGCCAGCGGCTGGAAACAGCACCAAAATTACTGCGATTGCGCTGCTGGTCCGGGGTCTGCGGGTTGCGCGGGGGGACGTATTGACGCACGATTTGGCCGTAGCGGCTGTTGACGTAAACCACTGGGCCCACGCGGCCCGACTGTGGGGGCGAGGATATCTTGCTCATATTAACTGCCAGGCCGGGATTCTGTGGTCATGGATCACCCCGCCCGCCATTGGACGGGTGTTGAGCCAGGCCGGCACCGAGCCTGTTATGCTGCTAACACTACCTCCTCCGGCGGGCCGGCGCAAATTCCAGCACGCACCTCGAATGCGCGCGTAAAGACGGCCGAGAGGTTAATTGAGAATCCTTCGATCTTCGGTGTGCTCCCAACCAGCAATCTCAGGCGGGGCACCCCGCAACCCCAGGTGAATGACGCAAGGTCGTTGCCGTTCTGTGCCACCTCTCGGTATTCCCCGGAATTCCGCGATGAACCTTTTTTTTGCCTGTGTCGGGTGCCCTATTGCCATAAACGTTCGATGAAGTATTCTTATCACTGATGCCGCAACTGCTTTCCCCGATGAAAACCAGACTCCCGATCCTGCTCTCCGTTCTTTCTGTCTTTCTGCTCGCGTCAACCGCACTGGCGCAATGGACCAATGTCGGCACCGGCATTGATTACCAGAAGGTGACCATCACCATGGCCGACGGAAAGCCTAACAACTTGTTCATGACCCGAATGGCGGTGGCTAACACCAACTGCATCATCAACAGCATGATTGCCGCCAACCGTGTGGCTGGCGCCCGCGAGCGGCCCAGCGCCATGGCTGCCCGCTGTGACGATGCCCTCAATTACTGGGGCCAGGCCTGGGGACAGCGCAATGACGTGATTGTCGCCGTCAACGGTAGTTTTGAGGACGCTAACGCCCCGGCGGGCGTCATCGCCGGCGGTGACATCTACGATGGGTGGTATGCCAGCCGGTTTGGTGATTGGGGCGGGCAGATGGGGCTGGTCTGGAAGTTCGACCGCAGTTACTTCATCGGCGTCTGCCCGCATTATCAGGCCTCCGACCAGACCGTGACGCTCGGCGGGGTAGCGCAAACTTTTGACGGGATCAACATTCCACGCATCAACAACCTCATCATCTATACCCCCCAATACAACAACAACACCCTCACCGACAACAGCGGCGTCGAGGTGCTCGTCGGCCTGTCCACTCCCTTGAAGACGCCCTCCAGCACGGTCACCGGCACCATCGAGCAGGTTCGCATCAACCAGGGTTCCACCCTCATTCCATTTGACCACCTCGTGCTGTCAGGCGCCGGCTCGGCCGCGACTTACTTGCAGACCTACGCGCAAGTGGGCCAGCCGGTGCAGATCAGTCAAAGCATCACCCTTTACAATGGTCCCTCCGGCAACCTCTGCTCGACGGTGGACAGTCGCAACATCATCAACGCCTACGGGCTGGCCCAGGGGAACTTTAACTTCCTCATAAACGGCGTGGTCCAAGCCACCAGCAACTCCGGGATGATCATCCGCAATCCCCGGACGTTTCTCGCTTACAACTCCACCTACATCTTCTTCGTCGTCTGTGATGGGCGTAGCCCCTCTACGAGCGTAGGCATGACCAGCGACGAGATGGGCGCTTTCTGCACGAATTACCTGGCCGCGACCGACGCGGTCAACATGGACGGCGGCGGCTCGTCGGTGATGGTGGTCAACGGTGCGATCAAGAATAGTCCCTCGGACGGCAGCGAGCGCGCGGTGGTCAACGGCTTGATGATGGTCAATCTCCAGCCCAAGCTCGTCTCGCCGGCGTTTGCCGCCAACCAAGCCGTGACGACGTCCACCAGCGCGAATCTTCGCCTGGGCCCGGGCACGGACTATTACGCGTTCACAACGGTTGCCAGCGGGGCGCAGGGAACAGTAGTCAGTCATTCAGTCAACGGTGTGTTTGCCAAGGGGTATTACTGGTGGAAGTGCAATTTCAGTGGCACCACCGGCTGGGTGGCGGAAAGTTTGCTCGTCCCTCCCACCAACGCGCCGTCCATCGGCCAACAGCCCACCAACCAGGTCATGGATGTGGGCGGGGCCGCCAACTTCACCGTTGTCGCGTCCGGCGCCATTCCCTTGGGCTACCAGTGGCAGAAGAACACCGTCAATTTGAGCAACGGCGGGCGTTATTCCGGCTGCACCAACGGCACGTTGACGATAGCTAGTGTGGATCCCACCGACGCGGCCAGCTACCGCTGCGTGGTGACCAACACTCATGGAACCGCCACCAGCAGCTCCGCCACTCTCGGCGTCAACACCAATGCCTATGAGCTGGTCACCCTCACCAACATTCCCCCACTTTCCGGCGATGTGACTAATGAAGCCCGCGCCATTACGCCGGACGGGCTGTGGGCAGCCGGCGTTTCTGGCTCGCGTGGCTTCCTCTATAGCGTTACCGGCGGGAACGTCTATAATGTCCTTGATCCTTTTAACGCTCAATCCACCGTGGCGGCGGGAGTGTGCTATCGCACCTCGGGCGGCCAGCAGCAAGTCATCGTGGGGGGCATGGCCGCCGGTTGGAATGCCGATTACTGCTTCACCAACGGCACGGCTTTCGACCGGGTGCGCCGGGATAATAATTACGGCAGTCACCCTGCGCCAGCGGTCGGTATTGCGAACCTGCGGGTCGCGGGCGGGGGAGATGTCTTTTGGGACCCGTGGATGGAACCTAAGGAATCGCCTTTTGCGGCGGTCGGGAAGGTGTCGGGCGTGTGGCAGGGACCGAGCACGACTGTGGCCACAGACAAAGCCTCCAGCCTGGGCACTACCGACTTTGCACTTTACGGCATTTCGGCCGCCGGACGGGCTGTGGGTTACAAGGGCAGCTCCAGGACCCACTTCGTGGTGGATTGGACCGGCACGGGCACGCCAACGACTTGGTCCTTCAACGGTCTGAATGGCACGACGGCGGGCGCCGCCTATGCGATCAGCACCGACGGCACCCTCATCTTCGGCCAGTCACCGGTCAGCGGTGGCCGGTCAGGAAGCTGGCCTTACAGGGCGGTGGTGACCAGTGCCAGCCCGGGCGCGCTGCAGAGCACTAACGAGCTGCCGGGTTTTGCGGACACCGTGGGCACGACTGGCAGTGCCGGGGTGCCGTACGGCTGCACGGCGGACGGGAAGTATGCGGTGGGGATGAGCTACCGCGGCGTCGAGCAGGCCGTGCTCTGGAATCTGAGCGATGCCAACCCCACCAACTGGACGGTCACGGACCTGACGCACCTGGCGGTCGCTGGTGGCAAGCTGAACATCTTTTCCCGCCTGGCCCGCGCCTGCAGCGTCGGCACTAACGCGGCGGGGAACCTGGTGATTGCGGGAATGGGTCTGGACACCAACAGCCCCGCCAGGACACGGGCGTTTGTGATGACAGTGGCCGCGTTGCAGGCCCCGGTTGTGCCTCGGCCGACGGTGACCCTCTCGGGCTCCTATCCTGCCGGCTTCACCTTCAGCTTCCCGACCGTCGCCAACCCGAGCCTCATGTATTATCTCGAGTACACGACTAATCTTACCCCACCGTTGGACTGGACCACGATCATCTCCACCCCGGGCACCGGGACCATTGCTAGCCTCCCCGACCCGAACCCGCCCGACTCGCAGCGCTTCTATCGCGTCCGGGTTCAGTAACTCCTTCAACCTCGCCGCCCAACTCCACCACAATCCGGCCAGACTTCTATCCGGGCCGTTCCTGGTCGGCCCATTTGATCCCTATGTGATGAATCGGCAGTGGGGCAAGCGCAAAGCGCGCCCTGCTGTAGCCGCAGCAAGCCCGATGCTCGAGCCTGTGCGAGGGCTACGTCTGGCGGTTTATTGACAACCAGAGCCTCATGGCTAGATTGAGGCCGGGATGATGAAGCTGAGGCTTACCTTGGTTGGGCCCTTGCTCCTGTGCCTGGGGGCGCCGACAGAATCCGCCGGCGGGGGCTCCTCGCCGGAAGAACGCAGCCAGCAGATGCTTGCCGAACAGCGGCACTTCGTCGACTGCCTCTCCTGGGTTTACAGCCCCGCTTTGTGGATCAGCTATAACGATGCGCTCTATTTCCAGGCCCGCAACGAGGCGCAGGTTCGGCAACTGGAAACCATGAGAGTGGCTCGGTCAAAGTACGTGATTCTGACGAACCGGGAGACGAGGCATGAGATTGCAGCCAAGTTGATTGCCGCCAGCGGAGTCGAGGAGAGCTGGCAAAGGAGAATCCTCCTGCCGTTGTCGGACACCAATCAAAACCTGACCCCAACGCTGGACAGGCCGCTGCACCTCATCCCCAAGTATAAGGTGCTTCAATCCCTCGCCAAGGGCGATGCGCTGATTCAGGATGGTGCGGACACTTGCTTTGTGATGAACTTTGGTCGCGGGGCCGATGATGCCTCGGGCACAAACGCGGTGCTGATCAAAGAGGGAGTGAAGACCTACTCGGCTGACGGAGGTTTCAAGACGGTTGACGCTTTCGCGAATGTGTCGCTCAGCGCGGAGGAGAAGGCCGTCCTCAATCGCGTTGCGGCTGCCTTCCAGAAAGAGGCGGCAACGCTGGTTCAGAAGGTCGCCGCCATTAAGGGCAAGCAGGAGTTTGAAGACTGCCAGGCCCGGGCAACCGACGCCAACCCTTACATGCAATACCTGCTGGCCAGGTGTTATCTGGAGGGAAAGGGCACCGACAAGGACGAGAAGCTCGGCCTGGAGTGGATGAACAAAGCAGCCAGGAACGGCTCCGGAGACGCAAAAGCATACCTGGAGACGATGGGGCGCAAAGCACCGTAGCCGCGGCAATGGGTATGGCGGAAGGGCAGGGGATGGTTGCGTAACTGGCAAGCTAGGATCGGGCCTTGCCGGTCGGGCTGAAGCTCAGCGTCGTCGCCTCGAGGGGGCTGAGGCAGACACGCTGCGCCTGCTTCTGCATGGTGACGGTGAGGGTTTTCGGTTGCTCGGAGAGATTCCAAACGAGGGCTTTGCGTGCGGTGGGGTACCAGGCACAGACCGCCGGCTCGTCCTCGACGACGTGGGGCACTGCGTCCAGCGACCGGCCCAGGCTGTGTTTGAGGGCGAACAATTCAGGCAGCGTCTCGCCGACGGCCACCGCCTGGGCCGGCCGAACCGGCCCCGAGGGCCGACAGAGGAGGTGGGGAAGTTTTCGCGGCGGGCGCGCCGCGATGTCCCGAGCGTCGAAGTCGGATAGGAAGACGTATCCTTCGGGCGGCAGGCTGGCGACGACCTCGAAGGGCACGCCCAAGGCGAGCCAGAGGCTGAAAGGCTGGTCGTCGCCGACCCATCGCTGGGCCTCGCCCCAGAAGTGCTTGAGGGGGCCATGCGGTTTGTGGCCGGCCAACTCGTCGTGGAGGCTAGCCTGCGCGCGCATGGCCGGACCCAGCGCGGTCCAGTGTTCCGTAGGGAAAGGGGTCAGGCCGCTCATGAACATCGTATGCCGCACGTCAGCGATCGTGGAGATAACCAGCTTGGCGGCCATGTTGGCGGCGGACAGGTCATTGGCGGGGTAGGCGGTGGTTTCGCTCCAGGCATTGTCGGGGCCGACGAAGCGCCGATGAAAGAGCACACTGAAGAGTTCGTCGGTCTTGCCTTTGACCGGCCTGAATGAGCTGTCGGCGAACATGAGCTCGCCGACCCGGAAGGGCGAACGGTGGTAATCGGCGAGGCGAATGCCAGCCTTCTCGGCGCCCAAATACATGACCATGATTCCGAGGTCGCCGCCCAAAGCCCGGCGTTGCAAGCGGAAGGCGGCGGTCAGGGCGTCGCAATGATAATCCAGCCAGGAGCGGAGCAGGCGTGTGAGCCGCCGGGCCTTCACGTCGTCCAACAACTCGTTCCAGCGGTGGTCGGGCAAGCCCGCCGCACGAAGGAACCACTGCCGGTGATCGTCGCAGAAACACCCGCCAATCTCGCCGGGGCCGCGGGCAAGGCGGAAGTCATCATCGAGGAAGCAGCGGCGGAAGGACATCTGGCGAAAGTGCCGCAGCGCGGCGGCGTTTTCCTCCGCGGCGGGTTTGTGCAAAGAGGTGCCGGCAAACGAACTCCCATCGGGCCGCTGGGCAGCCCGCCAATGCGGCGGCGGAGTCAAGGGAAACCCGCCATCGGTTGAGCCGAGGGAGTCGCCCGGATGGCCGAGCGGCACATTGATCAGGTGCGCTTCCAGGCCGGCGCGGTCCAGGCAGCGGCGTGCGCGGCGCAGTTGGTCGTCCGGGAAGGGCCTGTGCCCATAGAAGAAGCCCCCTAACCAGACCGTGCTGACGCCGGCCCCGCGAACGAGCTCGAGCAGTTGAGGGTCGTTCTCGACGACCGAGGGCGACAAGCAGAGGTGAAACGAGCGCCTGGGGGCGCGGCTCCAGGCGTGCGGTGGCAAAGCGGTCAGGGCCAGCCCGGACGCCACGGTGTGTTGGAGCCAGCGTCGTCGGGTCCAGAGGCGTGGTTGCATACTGAAAGTCATTGACTCAGTCCTGGTCCTTCGCCGGAACTGAGTTCGCCGCCGTGCTGACGGGCCGCAGGTTCTCGACCGCTTGAGGGTCATCTGGCTTTTCCTGCTGGGCCGGAACGGTCCACACCACTTCGATCGGGTCAGGGCTTTGCAGGACCTCGGTGGTGCTCAGCACCAGAGCGCCGTAGTTCCTGAGGCGGGCCAGTTCTTCAGCAACGGTTTGCTCGGGAAGGCCGAATTTGGCGCGGTAGCCCTCGGTGACGATGAAGACGACGCGCTGCTGCGCATCCGCGCCCACGGCCAGCAGGTCCACACCAATCACTTCGATGGCGGATTCCAGCGTGCCGATGAAGGCCACCTCGTTACGAAAGCGAGCCACATGGCCGTGGTTGAGATAGCCCAGCCCGCCCTTCTGGGTGAGGAAAACTCCCCGGAACGCCGGGTCGGAAATTTCTTCGACGTCTCCCAGGCTGCAGGCCCAGCAGGGGAATGGCCCGAAGTAGCCTTCAAGGGAGTTACCGAAATGTTCGGCCATCCTGGTGTAAACCAGGCAGGCAAACCAATCGTGCCGGGCGGCGGGGCGTTCGAGGATGGCTTGGAGCCATAAGTTCGGCAGGGGCCGGATCACAGTGGCGGGAGGGGCGATCGGCGTGGCCACGCCGAGCTTGGGGATGAGGGGCTGCGTCGGTTCTGGGGACGGGACGGCGCAGCTTGACAGGACCACCGAACCGCGTGGTTGGAGCGGAGTGCGCCCGTCCTCGGGCGCAGCGGGTCTCGCCTGTTCCACGGCCCCCGACTGTGGCCCAAAGCATCCCTGCTCTTGGCCTGCTGCGCCTGAGGACGGGCGCACTCCGATGGGACCGTCAAGCTGCGCCCGGGGCGGGGTGGCGGCAGGCTGCGGCTTGGGAACCTGGGCCGGTTTCGGGGGGTCGCTCGGGCTGGTGGGCTGGGGCGCGAGCCGGCTGTGCTGGTTGATCGCCGGATGATTAAACACAGCCGTCAACACCACGGCACTGAGCCGGAGGTAGTTCACGGGCTGGCTTAAGTCAACGATGGTGGTTTCGCCTTCATCCCCGACCACCGTGACGATGCTGTCGGGCCCTTCATCAAGGTAGCGCTCACCGCCGTCGGGGGTCTTGTGCTTGAAGATCAAGTGAGGCCGCGAGAGCTTGATGACGACGTCTTTGGGCAGCAGGCCACACTTATCGGGGGATTGCAGCAACTCCAAAGCCTCCTCATTCAAGGGGCGCCGGCGGCGCTCGGTGACGCCGCCGACTTTGGCGGCGAACTGGATGTCGAAACCGGTGGAGGAGGCGGCATTGGTAAAAACCACCACATCCTTGCCCTGGCCGCGTGCGGTCGTGAAGAGGTAGCGTTCGTTGAGGGCCGTTTCGAGTTTGGCGGCGTCGTTGTTGCCCTTCTCGAAGCTGAAGAATTCGCCGTCTATTTCCACCCAATCATGGAGCGCGCCGACTTTCAGGGCATGGGGTTTGTGCATCAGGCCCTCGTTGAAGAGGCTGGTGAAGCCGGGCAGGTTCAGCCCGATCGTGGCCAGCGTCTCCTTCCCCTGGCGGCAGTAGATGTGCACGTGTCCCTCTTTGTCAACCTCCACCTGGAAATGCGGGATGAGATTCTCCGGGGGAGCGCGGGTCTCCTGCTCGACGGACGCCGGTTTGGCGTGGGCCTTTTGCTGCGCCGATTTGAAGGCCCCTGTCTCCAGGGCCAGCCACTCGTTGAGGAGCTTTTGGAGCTTGGCAGTCCCTTCGGGTTCACTGAGGGACACGGTCCCGCCGCTTACCTTGACGTGGTCGAACGTGATTTCCAAACCGGCGGGGGTTCCCGGCAGCTTCCCGCGCGCGCGCCACTTATAGACGTCCAGTTGGCTCCAGTTTCGCAGGGGCAGCAGCTCAATGGTCTCGCCGCCGAGTGTCATGGTGAAGACCCTGACCTCCTGGCCGCTGGCGGTGAGCGCTAGGGTCTTGCCGACGGTGATCTCGTCCCGGTGATCAGACTGGGGTGGCGGCGGGAGCTGGGTTGCGAAGTCAGTCATGGGCTGAGACGTTCTTCTGCGGCGGGTGGGAGGCGGGGTGAAACCAGCTCGTCTCGGCAGAGCCGAGTTGGCCTGCGGCTGTGGCTTGATTGCTCCAGCTCATTGACGGAAGCCCGGAATGCGGCGCACGCCGAGCGATTCTGCGGCGAGCCTAATGCTGTGGGACTGTCGTGGCAAGCGCCTTGTATCAGGCTGTATCAGGCGCCTTGTATCAGGAGCAGGAATCTGAGCTTGGGACCTTGACAGAACCTCCGCGCTGGGGTCTAATTTCTGCAAGGTGAACTTAATAAAGCACTTATTTGGTCGTCACCGGCAGGCGGAGAGCACATCTTCGGCTTTCATTAACTGGCCTGGTCAGTCCGGGAAGGAGTATCAATACGAGGTTCATGCTCTGGACACTCCTTTCCGGTCACTACCCGGCCTTTACCTGTACGCCGGACAAGCTGAGGATGGGAGTTGGGTTCCTATCTACATTGCTCAGACTCGCGATCTGCACCAGCGGCTGGAGGGACACGTGAGAATGGACGACGCCATCGCTAATGGCGCGACTCATCTCCATGCTCATTACTGCTCCGCGGGTCAGGCAGCGCGATGCACTGAGGAACATGACTTGATCCTTCGCTGGCACCCGGTGTGCAACGAACCGATCGAAGGCTGAGCCGATCCTTGGGTTAGCGGCCGAGCGCAGAGACGTCGGCGCTCGCACTTGAGGTGCGAGCGCGATGTTTGGGGTGAGAATTCCCCGAACTGGTCGTCCGCGCTTTGTCCCTCTGAACCCCTCACCCGCCCTAAACGGCACCCTCTCTTCCCCGCTGCGCCGGCGCGACAGCGCGGCGAGTCGGAGCGGGAGAGGGATGGGTGAGGGGTCATCTATCGGGCCGAGGTTCATCGGGAGGTGTCTTGCGTCCTCCGCAGGGTATGGATGGTCAGGCCGCCAAGCGGTTTGGCCGGCGGTGAAAAGAGGAGGCTGGCCGCGTAACCCACTGCAATGCACGAGCCGACCGCCACGCTGGTGAAAAGGAATACATTGGTGGTCGTGTAGTGCTTCACGGCAAACGTGACCGCGATGCTCGCCAGCAGCCCGATGGCCACCCCGGGCGCGTTGGCCCGGCGCGTGAGCAGCCCGAGCGCGAAGATGCCCGGAAAACCCCCGCCGATCAGCGCCATCAGCGTGGCGAACGTTTCCCAGAGCGACTGGATGTTCATGCCCGCCATCACCGTCGCGATGACGGTGGCCAGCCCGCCGACGGCCACCGTGGTGGCTCGCGCCAGTCTCATGCGCGTGGGTTCGCTGCTCTCGGGCCGGAACGGCATCAGGAAGTCCCGCACCACAATCGCCGAGATGGCATTGACCGTGCCGCTGACCGTGGACATGGCGGCGGCAAAAATGCCGGCGATGATCAAGCCCACGATCCCGCCCGGCAGCTCGTTCCCCACGAAGTAAGGGAAGATGCTGTCGTTGGGCAGCACGGGATCCAGCAGGCCGGGACGATGCCGGTAGAACACGAACAGGGCCGAGCCGACGAAGAACAGCATGAGCGAAATCGGGAGGTTGAGCGCGCCGGCCAGCATGACGCTGTTTCGCGCGGCCTTCTCGTCCGGCGCGCTCAAGGCCCGCTGCATCAGCGCCTGGTCGCTCAGTTGCAGAAACACGGTCGTCACCGCGAGGCAGGAGAAAACCCATACGGTGGGCCGCACGAAATCCCAGTCGAAGAGGAACGCTTTGAACTTGCCCTCGGCGTGCGCGACGGAGACCAGCCCCGCGAACCCGCCGGGCACGTCATGCGCTATCGTCAGCAGGGTGATGGCGATGGTCCCGTACATCAGGGCGAACTGGAGCACATCCGTCCACACGACCGCCTTCATGCCGCCTTTGAGGCAGTAGATGACCGTGACCAGGCCCATCAGCAGGACGCTCACATAGACGTTCAGCCCCGTCACAGCGGAGAAGGCCATGGCGGGAAGCAGCATGACGATGCTCAGCCGCCCGCCGACCTGGCTCAGCACCATCAACGCCGCGCCCAGCAAACGAATGGCGCGTCCGAACCGCTGTTCGAGGTATTCGAAGACCGTCGTGATATTCAGCCGCCGGAACATGCGGATGAATAAGAAACCCGCGACCACCACCGCCGCGCTTTGAAACACCGGCACACCGATCAGCCACCAGTTGGAGGCATATCCCGTGGCCGGGTAGGCCATGAAACTGATGCTGCTCATGGCCGTCGCCATGTAACTGATGCCCAGCGCCCACCACTGAATCCGGCCGCTGCCGCGGAAAAACTCGTCTGAATTAGTCTTTCGCTTCGCGCACAGAAAACCGATGCCAAGGTTCAGGGCGAAATACCCCGCGAGCATGGCGTAGTCGAGGAACGTGAGCCCTCGCTTGGGATGCACGACGGTCTCGGTACGCAGCAGAAGGTCGTCCCTCGCGCCCTTCACCACGCGCAGGATGCCGCTCTTGCGCGCAACCAGGGCGACCGTCTCTCCCACGGCCGCGGGCAGGGGGCTCCAGGTGTCGGTGATTGTGTGGTACGTCAGGACCGGTGTCGTCTTGCTTGCGGTTGGATAGAGCAGGTGGGATTGCCCTGTCGGAATCGGTGACACGGCGAGCAACTCTTCTGGCGGACTACGGACAGGAACCCACGCTTGGTTCTTGCGCCGCCAGAGCCGCGGCGCTCCGTTCGTGTCATGGCCTGCGAGATACAGTGCGTCGCTTTGCGCGGCAAGCGATAGGGCTTCGTTGAACTGCGGCGGCGGTTCCAGCCCTTCGACCGTCCCACTGCTTGGCTTGATCCTGACGAAGAAGGACGAGCCGGTGAGCGTTCGCCCGGCGACAAACAGATCACCGCCGCTGATGGTGGCGGCGGGCTTGGGGCAGGGGGACGGTAAAGCTGCCGCCTGGGTCCATTCCAACCCTTGGGGGCCAAGCCCGACCCGCCACACCTCGGCAGATGGCTGGTTGGACGCAACCCCGCCAACGACATACGCGAAGCGCGTGTCGTGGGCGATTCCGAAACCTTGAAGAGCCCGCCCGCCCCCAATGGGCCTGAACTCACCGTCGGCTGAAAGCACTGCGGCGTTTCCGCTCGACAGCAGGACGGTCTGCTCGCCGATGCGCAGCAAGTTCACCGGCGGCGACACCGCCAGCGCGCGTTCCGATTCCAGTTGGAGGTGCGCTGCGCCCGAACGGGCCGCCTCCGCGCCAATGTCGGCCGCGAGACACGCAGCGCCGATCATCCCTACGCTGAAACAAACGAGGCGAGACCGCACTCGCAAACCATGCCGTTCGCGCTTTGCGCCCTTGAACCAACGCCAGCCCCGGCCTGCGCGCCTGCGTCTTGGAGTGCGGTGGGTGAGGGGCAAGGGCACACACCGCTTTCGCTTCGTCCCCCCATAGGTCTCCAAAGCGGTGTCAGCCCCGTTCCCCGCCAGCCACCGCACTCCAAAACCGCGCGGCAATTTGGACGGTTTAGTGGCCGGGGAAACGAGGCTCACGTTGATTCCAAAGGGTAACGATTTCTGAGGCTTCAACGTGCCCCCGGGAGTTCGGCGATGTCCACGAAGCGCTTCTCGCGAAAGGAGCGGATGGCAGCGGCGCAGATTTCGACCGCCTGCACCGCGTCGGCCACCGGGCTGACCGGGGCCGTGCGCAACCCGCGAATCTCCTCCACGAAAGCGCCCAGCATGCGGGCGTGGCCCTTATCGGGCTCGGCGACGGAGATCCAGTCCGCGTTCCCCGCCCGCAGGCTCTCCTCGCGCGCAGCTTGCTTCTTCTCCAGCCACCCGGCCAAACCGCCCTGCGCGCCGATGTGCGGATGGCGGTCGTTCAGGAAGGGGTAGGTCTTGCGCGCCGGCGCGTCCGCGATGCCGGCGGTGCGGACTTCGAGCATGTGCTCCACGATGACCGCGCCGCCCTGGCCAAAGGCCTCCAGCAGTTCCTTCGGGTAGCCAAACGTGCCGTTCCCGCTCATGAAGATGCTCGCGATGCCGCCCCCCTCGAATTCGATCACCGTGGCATGATTCAGCACGCCGCTGCTCAGCACGCCGACCCGCCGGGGTGTCGCGTCCACAAACCAGCCGGCCAGGTCGGCGAAATGGGTCATCTCGCTCAACAGCAGACCATATTCGGCGTTGTCCCCTTGCAGATGCACCGACTTCCAGCTCATCCAGTCATCGTTGATGCGGATGGCTACCGCCGGCATCCGTTCCTCGTCGCCGACTAGGTCACGCACCTGCTCCCAGCCCGGCCGCCGGAACCGCCACGGGCAGGGCTGGGGCTGGGTCATGTGCCGCCGGAAAACCGCGCGCGCCTCCGCCATGGCCGGCGAGCAACGCCGGTTGTGCCCGACACAGAAGGGAATCCCCGCCGCGACGACCATGTCCCGGACCTGCCGCGCCTCGGGCAGCGTGGCCGCCAGCGGCTTTTCCGTCAGCACAGACTTGCGCGCGGCAATGGCGGCCGCGTAAATCGGGACGCGGAAATGCTCCGTGGTGGCCACCACCAGCAAATCCACCGCCGGGTCGGCCACCGCGAAACGGAAATCCGTCGTCGTCCTCAGCCCCGGATGTTGCGACTTCAAGGCACGAAGAACTTCCTCATCCAGGTCACAGCACGAGTGCAACCGCGTATCCTGGCAGGCCAGGATGTTGGGAATGTGCTGGGCGCGGGCCAGCAGGCCACACCCGATTACGGCGACGTTCAGTGGTTTCTTGGTGGTTCCGCGCACGCGCATGGATTAAAGCACAGGCAGTCGGACAAGGGAAAGGCAAAGCCGCACCTGCTAAAGGGCGCAACCTACTACCTCCGACATTGGCCGATCGCGTCAGACGGGGGAGGGCGGACATAGGTGACCTGATTGGAACACGCGGACCTCACTGCTCAAGACGCCGACCCTGTATTGGCATTCGACTGGGGAAGAAGCCCGTCCTTCCAGCGCCGGCGGTAACGTAAAGGTCTATAGGCACAAGGGGTATACCAAGGGGTGCACAAGGGACTGGTCCGCCAACGGGTGGGGCTAGGGAGTTTTTTTGGCGACGCCGCGAGGTGTTTGCGCTTGAATGCTTGCCCATATGAAGACGCTTATTGTTGCTCTCACCTTCCTCGTGGCGATTTCGCTGCCCGCACAACTGCCGACGACCTCCCCCAAGGCGGCGGGCTTCGATCCGGCGCGCCTGGCGGTGTTGCACGCCACAACGAAACGGTTCGTGGATGAGGGCAAGCACGCGGGGATCATCACCCTGCTGGCGCGTGACGGCAAGTTGGTGGACTTCCAGACCTACGGGTATCGCGACTTCGAGAAGCGCCTGCCCATGGAGCGGGACACCATTTGCCGGGTCTATTCCATGTCGAAGATCATCACCTGCGTCGGCATCCTGATCCTGTTCGAGGAGGGGCGGTTCAACCTGGACGATCCGGTCGCAGACTATTTGCCGGCGTTGAAGGATATGAAAGTGTGGGCCGGGGGCACGCAAGACGCGCCGAAGCTGGAGCCATTGAAGCGGCCCATCACCATCCAGCATCTGCTCACGCATACCAGCGGGCTGATATACGACTTCAGCGGTGAGGACGAGCTGACGAAGCTCTGGCGCAGCGCCGATCTGTGGAGCGGGCCGGGATTGACCAACTTCATCGCGAAGCTCGGCAAGCTGCCGCTGAAGCATCAACCCGGAGACTTCTACACGTATGGCGTGAATCAGGACGTGCTCGGTGCGTTGATCGAGCAGGTGTCGGGAAAGAGTTTTGGCGCTTTCCTGGAGGAACGGCTATTTGAGTCCGTTCGGGATGAAGGACACAGGTTTCGACGTGCCGCAAGCCAAGCTGCACCGTCTGGCAAAGACGTATAAGCACGGGCCGGATGGGAAGTTCGTGGAAGACAAGCCGATCCTCGAGACGTGGCCGGAGCCGGGGCGGGGGATTGAAGCGGGCGGATCGGGCATCTTCTCGACGGCTGGTGACTTCGCGCGTCTTGGGCAGATGTTGTGCAACGGCGGCACGCTGGCGGGCCAGCGCATCCTGGGCCGGAAAACGATTGAACTGATGACCGCCAACCACATGGTAACGCTCCCGAATAATCAGGCGGCGGCGCGGGAGAAAGGCTTTGGGTATGGCGTGGAAGTGACGACCGACCTGGGACAGCTTTCCGTGCCGTCATCAATCGGTCAGTTTGGCTGGTACGGCGCGGCGACCACCTATTGCCAGATTGATCCCAAGGAGAGGCTCGTCGCCGTCGCCTTTGCCCAGCATCTCCCGTTCAACCAGCACAAGTTCTTCGCGAAATTCCAGACCGGGTATTACCAAGCGCTGAAATAGGGAAGTGCCAGGCCAAGCGAGTGCGAGTCTACACCTCGCAAATGCTCATCATCTTGTTGAGTGTCTCGATTGGAACCTTGGTGGGCGTGTATTCGTGTGCCAGGTAGCCCTGGTAGCCCAGGTCCGCAATCGCCCGGCAGATCCCCTGGTAATTCAGTTCCTGCGTGTCATCGAACTGGTGGCGGCCCGGATTGCCCGCGGTGTGGAAATGCCCGATGTATTTGATGTTTTGCTGGATGGTGCGGATGATGTCGCCCTCCATGATCTGCATGTGGTAGATGTCGAAAAGCAGCTTCACGCGCGGCGAGTTGACGCGCTTACAAAGCTCGACGCCCCAGGCCGTGTGATCGCACATATACCCAGGGTGATTGACCTTGCTGTTGAGCAGTTCGGTGCACAGGGTCACGCCTTGTTCTTCGGCCAGACCCTTGATGTTATTCAGGAAGAGCGTGCTATTCTCGAGCCCTTCTTCATCCGTCAATCCCTTCCGGTCGCCCGCCAGCACGATCACATTGGGAGCCCCGGCTGCCGCTGCGGCCTTGATGGCCTCCCGCATTTTTGGGTCGATGGTCGGATGGTTCTTCTTGTCGTTGATCCCCGCCTTGATGCCGCTGCCGCCGGGAACCATCGTGGGAATCAGCCCGTGCTTCTTGAGGAGCGGAAACGCCTCCGCCCCGACCAGGTCAATGCCATAAGCTCCCAGCCGTGCTGCCTCGCGGCATTCGCCCTCCAGGTCCAGGTTGGCGCCCTTGAACACTCCCCGGCAGACCGCTTGTTTCAGGCGTCCTTTGCGAGTCTCAGCTCGGCCGGTCGAGGCGGTCAGACCCAAACTGGCGAAGGCGGTGAAGCTTCCGACAAGGGTCAGGAATTGGCGGCGACCCAGAGCCGACGAAGGTTTGGCGTTCATGGGGCGAGAATAATCGCCGCATGAGGAAGAGCAAGGGCTTGCGCTTGCGGCAAAGGGACGTCAGCCTGCCACAGATTCTGTCGCAACAATAGAGCCATGAAGATCGAACTGACGAAGCACACGCTGGCGCTCGTAGTGGCAGTCAACCTTCATGCTGCTGCCGCGGAGAGTCCGCCCGCCGCGGCAACCGCCTCTCCCGGCTCACCCGCCAGCGACGAGGTCCTCTGCGCTCGCGCGCGGGTCAGCGACGGGGAACCGGCGAGGCTCTGGTGCGTCTTCGACAAAGCACGCCGGGGGGAAACAGTGGTTGTGGGAGTTATTGGTGGCTCGATTACGGCGGGCGCGTCGGCCAGCACAGCCGAACTTCGCTATGGCAACCGGGTGGCGGCATGGTGGCGTGAGAAGTTTCCGCGCGCTACGGTTAAGTTCCGCAACGCGGGCATTGGTGCAACCGGGTCGGATTATGGCGCATTGCGCGCCCGGCGCGATCTGCTTAGGGAGGAACCGGACTTCGTCATCGTCGAGTATGCCGTCAACGACCCCAACGAGCAGCGTTGCGCTGAAACACTCGAAGGGCTGGTCCGGCAGGTCCTCCAGTTGCCGAATCATCCCGCGGTGCTCCTGTTGTTCACCATGCACAACAACGGCAGTAACGCCCAGGAGTGGCATAGCCGGGTCGGGCGGCACTATGGTCTCCCGATGGTTAGCCTTCGCGACGCCCTCTGGCCCGAAATCCAGGCCGGGCGAATGAAGTGGAGCGACGTGGAAGCTGACATCGTGCATCCCAACGACCGCGGGCACGGTTACGTCGCGCAGTTCATTACGCGCCTGCTGGAGACCGCCCTGCATTCGCCGCCCGGCAGCGGGCAGTTGCCGGAAGTGAAGCCTGTGGCCGCGCCCTTGGTCACCGACCTTTTCGAGCATACCACTTTGGTGGAAGCCGACGCGCTGCGGCCGCTCACGAATAACGGGTGGTCGTTCGATGCCGGGAGCCACTGCTGGAAGAGCGACCGGCCCGGCAGCGTGATCGAGTTCGAGATCGCCGGCCACGCCGTGCTGACGATGCACTACGTGATACGCGGGCCGATGGGCCGGGCGCGCGTGACGGTGGATGGCGGCGCGGCGCAAGAACTGGAGGGCTGGTTCGACCAGACCTGGGGCGGGTATCGGCAGACGCGGGAGATCGCCCGTGACCTGCCGGCGGGCAAACACTGCGTGCGTTTTGAATTGCTCGCGGAGAAGAGCGCGGGCAGCACGGGCCATGAGTTCAGAATTCTGGGTTTGGGGGCGGCAGGAGTCAGCGCGCAGAATGAAGACAAGGCCAACCCAGCCAACCCCCGGCCCATCACAGTGGCCAGCTATTACTTCGGCAATTATCATCCAGGCGATGCCCGCAACACGAAGATGAAGGGAAAGGACTGGAGCGAATGGGAACTGGTCAAGGCGGCCAGGCCGCGCTTTGCGGGTCATCACCAACCAAACGTGCCGCTTTGGGGCTACGTGGACGAGTCCGACCCGCAGGTCATGGCCAGGAAGATCGCCGCCGCCGCCGACCACGGCATTGATGCGTTCATCTTCGATTGGTATTACTACGATGACGGTCCGTTTCTGGAACGCCCCATTGACGAGGGCTTCCTCAAGGCCACGAACAATCATCGCCTCAAGTTTGCCTTCATGTGGGCCAACCATGACTGGAACGAGATTCAGCCATACAAACGCGGCACCCCACAGCAGTTGCTTTTCCCCGGCAAAGTAACGCCCGCCAGCTTCGACAAAATCTGCGACCATGTGATTAAGAACTATTTCCAACACCCGTCGTATTGGCGGATCGAGGGGCGGCCCTACTTCTCGTTCTACGAACTCTCGAAACTGATGCAGAGTTTCGGCTCGGTGGAAGCTACGCGCGCGGCGTTGGTGAAGTTCCGCGGCAAGGCCCGCGCTGCGGGCCTGCCGGGTTTGCATCTGAACGCCGTTGTCTGGGGCCAACCGATCCTGCCCGGCGAGAAGAAGACCGCGGACCCGGCCCGGCTCGTGCGCGACCTTGGCTTTGACTCGGTCACGTCCTACGTGTGGATTCATCACGTGCCGCTGCCGAAGCTGCAGACGGACTACAATGAAGTGCGCGACCGCTACTTCGCCTACTGGGAAAAGGCGGAGAAGATGTTCGCCGTGCCGTATTTTCCGAACGTCACGATGGGATGGGATTCCAGTCCGCGCACGTGCCAGGACGATGAGTTCGGCAACTTTGGCTATCCGTTCACCTTCACGATTGGCGGCAACACACCGGAACGATTCCGCGAGGCATTGGAGAAAACCAAGCACCGCCTGATGGCTCGACCGGACGGACCGCGGATTCTCAACATCAACTGCTGGAATGAATGGACCGAAGGCAGCTACCTGGAGCCGGATCGGGTGCACGGCATGAAATACCTGGAGGCGGTGAAAGAGGTCTTTGGAACCAGGGGCAGTCGATGACGCTTAGCCGTAAGTACGCAGTCGGGAGTGGGGAGCGCACGCGTCCCGCGTGCTGTCAACAGCGTCTCGCTGTTGAACTGGGCCTGCCCCTCATCGCTCACGGTTTGGTGACTCGATCCAGCCGAGGCAGGTTTGCGGCGGGACGGCGCAAACCACACGCCGGAGGCATGTGCTCCCCACCTCCGTCTGCATGGATACGGCTTAGAGGTCCGATAAGTGCTTTGCTGGGCCTCGGCGCGGTGTTGGGAATGCCTCTCTGGGCCTCGGCAAGCCAGGAAAACCCCGCCGGCAAGCCCAATCTCATTCTGGTGCTGCTGGATGATGTTTCCGCCAAGGAGTTCACCTGCTATGGCGGTCAGGGCATTGAAACGCCCACGCTGGATCGCATGGCCCGCGAAGGCGTCATGTTTCGGACCGCGTGGAGCACGCCGTTGTGCGGGCCTTCGCGGGCGCTGCTGCACACCGGACGTTACGGCGGCCGCACGCAGTATCTGGACAACGACATCCTGCCCAGGAAGCCATTCTGGAAGCAGCATCTGGTCCTGGGGAAGGTCCTGCAATCGGCCGGTTACGCGACCACGATGATCGGCAAGAGCCATTTCAGCCACAACCCGCAAGCAGACCTGGGCTTCGAGGAATACTGCATCGAGCGATTCTGGCCGGGCTACGACGGGCCGCCGCAGGCCGCCTCGGCGAAAGGCACCGCCAGCATGTACGCCGTGCAATGGTACTGGCACCCGGGACTGGTGGCGGACGGCAAGGGCTGTCCCACCCAGCCGGACGATTTTGGCCCGGACCTGGAAGTTGAGCGCCTCAAGAGCTTCATCCACCGGCGCAAATCGCAGCCGTTCTTCGCTTACTACCCGATGAATCTGCCGCACATGACGGTCCACAGCACCAACGCGCCCCTGAGCCCTGGCGCGCAGTGGAGCTACACGGACGTGCCGGAACGCGATGCCCACGGCAACAAGACCGGCCAGCGGATCAAGGGCAGCCTGAAAACAGACCTGGAGTATGTGGACTTCCTGGTCGGACGAATCTGGGCCCAGGTGGTCGCGGAAGGATTGGAGCAGAAGACCATTCTGATGGTCGCTGGCGACAACGGCACCGCCGGCTATGGCAAGGGACGCCTGACCTCGGAAGTCGCGTTGCGCACTCCGTTCATCGTGTATGGGCCCGGGCTGGTCAAGCCTGCCGGGCCTTGCAATGCCCTGGTGGATTTTGCCGACCTCTTCCCCACCTTGACCGAATTGGCGGGCGCCCGGGTGCCGGAAGGCTACGCGCTCGACGGGCAAAGCTTCGCGCCCCTGTTGCGGGGCCAGCCATTTCCGGGGCGGGAATGGATACATAGCTTCCTGGGTACCGCCCGCTGGCTGCGCGATCAACGGTGGCTGCTGGACGGAGCTGGGAAATTCTACGATTGCGGCAACAGCCGTGATGAAACCGCTGGCTACCGCGAGGTAACCACCTCCACTGAACCCGAGGTGCTCGCCGCGCGGAGCCGGTTCGAGGCCGTCTTGAAGACCATTCCCGCGCCAGATCGCAACGATCCGGTCATCGGTCCGGCCCTGATCCGATTTGAACAAAAGGTCAAAGGCGCGGGTAAAGCCGCCAGCCCATCTTCCCCCGAACCGGAGCGGTCGGGGGTCAAGGGTCGCAGCCCGGATCGCCCCCTGGTCGGCGCCATCCGTTGGGACGGTTGGTTCAAGGACAATCCCTGGGAGAAGAACCTTCAGGCCACGAAATGGCGTTATCGGCTCCCATTCTTCGCTGCCGTTGGCGACACCGGCGACGTGCAGGTCTGCGGGGATGCGCAGGCGGTGATGGATCGAGAGATCGCGTATGCGAAAGCGGGAGGACTCAGTTACTGGGCCTTCTGCTATTACCACCCCAGGTCGCGGGGACAGGTTGACGCCTACAACTATGGCTGGCGGCGTTATCTCGCCAGTGAGCGCAAGAAAGATCTCAATTTCTGCCTCTTGCTGCAGGGCGGCGGGCATCTTGGCCCCGCGAACGAATGGGATGCGACCGTCGCGCAATTCGTCAGCCTGTTCCAGGAGCCCACCTACCAACGGGTTTGTGGTGGCCGGCCGCTGGTGTACGTTTACACCTGCGACAAGCTCATCCCGCACTTCGGTTCCGCGCAGGCCGCCGGCGACGCGTTTCGCCGACTGCGAACGGCGAGCGAGAAAGCTGGCACGGGAGTTCCCTACCTCGTGGCCCAAGTCTGGCCGCATCTGACCAAAGCAGATTTCCTCGACGCGGTCGGATTCGATGCCCTGGGGGCCTACAGCGCGCAGGGGAATACGAATTCGGGGGAGCCGTACGCCAAACTGGTCGAGATGAACCGGTGGTATTGGAACCAGTATAAGGCCACGGGACACGAGGTGGTGCCGCTGGTCAATGCGGGATGGGATGGACGACCGCGCAGTTATCCCGGCGCCTGGTATGAGCCGGCCAAACCCGCCGAGCTGGCTGAAGCCGTGACGCGTGCGCTCGACTGGAATCGCGCAAACCCCGACGCCGCCCGCGCCGGAACGGTACTCGTTTATGCCTGGAACGAACATGACGAAGGCGGCTGGCTCTGCCCCACTCTTAATCCAGATGGAACCCCCAATACCGAAAGGCTGCAGGCACTGGCTGCAATTCTGAAGCCGGACCGTTTGGAGGGCCGGTAATCGCAAGGCAAGCGGCGGCAGGAGAATTCAAAGGAATCGTAAGGCCGTTGTAACCTTCTGTTGCCGCGCCGCTTGATGGGCTCACTCGTCAGTCGCTGCAACGCGAAACCCAGCTCCGCCAGTTGCTCTGCCTGCTCCGCGCCGGCGCGCGGCTCAGACGACTTCGACCACGCGGCGTTCCCGAACGGCTTGGTAAATCGCGTTGACCACCTTGACGGAATGCCGGCCATCGGCCAGCGACGTCGGCGGCTGCCGGTTCTGGAGGATGCACTCCGTGAACAGCGTGATCATCTGGCCGTAGATGCCAATGCCTTCCAGCTTGTATTCCTGCCGGCTGGCCTCGACGTTGCGGACCTGGTTGGCATTGTAGCCGGTTTCCTCGGCCTGAAGGATGCTAAACATCTGGCCGGTCGGGTCCTGGCCAATCGTGCCTCGGCCCAGGATCGAACCCTTGGTGCCGAACAGCTCCAGGGCGTTTTGCGCGGCGGCATCGGGGACATTGAAATAATTGTCAATGATGCCATGCGCGCCATTGCGGAAGCGCACGACCATGGTCGAGGTGTCCTCGATTCGGGTAGGGTACTTATGCACCAGCAAGTCCTGGAAGCCGGTCACCTCCACCACTGGCGTATCCATGATCCACTCCAGCAGATCCAGGCAGTGCGTCCCCATGTCCAGCAGCGCGCCGCCGTGGCTGATGGCGGCATCCTGGCGCCACGCCCCGGGGATCGGCGGGTACCAGCAAGTCAATTGCGCGCGGCCCATCACCATCTTGCCGAGCGCGCCCGACTGCACCAGTTCGCGCATCTTCTTGTGATAAACGTTCTGCCGCATGCACCAGGCCAGCATGAACTTCACCCCGGCTTTGGCGCAGGCGGCTTCCATCTGGTCCACTTCCTCCAACGTGATCGCAATTGGCTTTTCACACAGCACGTGCTTGCCGGCCCGGGCCGCCTCCACGGTCTGACGACAATGCACGTTCGGCGGCGTAGCGATATAGACCGCCTGCACGTCCCGCGCCAGCAGCTCCGCCTCGCTCCCGCACCAATGCGGCACGTCAAACTGTTGGGCCACCTCCTTGGCCCGCTGCGGGTTGAGGTCCATGACCGATACCAGCTCGGCGTTGGAAACCATCTTCTTGAATTCCGGAATCGTGCGGCGGGCGGCAATGCCGCCGCAACCGATCACTCCCCATTTCACTTTGTTGCTCATAGTCGCGCTCATAGTCGTTGACTGTCCGCGCTGCCTCAAGCCCAGCCTTCCCGCCAGGGCCTAACAGCGTGTTTGAACACTGGCCGTTCGGGAGGGCGAGCGTCCTCGCGAGCCCAAATATCTCTGGGAATCCCAGGGAATCAGGGCTCGCGCGGACGCTCGCCCTCCCCGCGCTGGCTTCTCAAAGAAGCTCTAAAACCGCGCGCCGCTGTTGTGGACGGCTTGGAACATCCTGGCCCGCAATTCGTACATCTCCTTCGTATTGAGCGACCGATCGGCGGCGATGCGGCGATCGCCTGGTTGATCTGCTCGAGCGCCACCCCGACCGCCTGCTTTTCCGGCTCCGTCAGACGTTGCTGCACGACCACCGGCGCCAGCGCCTTGGCGGCCGCGGTGTAGTCCTTGGCCTGGAGGTGAGTATTCACCACCTGGATGGCCTGTCTCACCTCCGGTGCGGCGGCTTTGAATGACTGTTGCAGCGCTTTGGTGGCGTCCGCCTGCGTTGCCTTCCGGCCGCAGCTCACCGCGACCAGCGTCAAAAATGAGCACGTTCATCAAAGTGTGGTTCTCCTGGATGACAACCGTCCGGGCGGGGTTGCGCACTTTGCTCATCCCCTTGTCGAGGACCAGTTGGCTGACGATCATGGTGGTCGAACTGACGAAGCTAGGCTTGTACGCCGGCTTCGTGGACGCCCGGGCGCCCGGGCAAAGCTACACGGGCGTCTGGCTCTCAGGCGGTTTGTTCCCCCCCACATATGACCAGATCGCCTTGAGGGGGTTGTTCGGCGCGTTGACGTTGTTGAAATCGAAGGTCTCATACGGTCTCGTCGGATTGGGCACCTTGCCGTGATCGCCGTCGTACAGGAACAGCGCATAACCCACCTGGCGCAGGTTGTTGAGGCAGGCGATGCGTTTGGCCTTGGCCTGGGCCTTGGCCAGCGCGGGCAGCAGCAGGGCTGCCAGAATGCCAATGATGGCAATGACGACCAGCAACTCGATCAGAGTGAACGCCCGGCCGCTCATGGTGAATCGCTTCATAAGCTGTTGTCGTCGGGGCTAATGTAAGGCGTCCCTCCCGGCGTCGCAACCGCGATTCTATGCCCAGCGACCGACAGAGCGATCAATTTGCTGTTTGCGCGCCCGCATGTACTGAGCGCTGCGCGAGCCTCAAAGGCGACTCTCCCCACTTCTACGGAGTCACCTCCGTAATGGGCGGAGTTGCTCCAAAACCAGGATGCGGGCACCTATTGGTCAAAATGTCGGACCAAAAACACACGCCCACGACAAGGAACCATTTCGGTATTCTCGTTGCCGCGTATTGGATGGGAGCTTGGTTTGCAGTCGCACAAACAAATACTCACCCCACCACAAGACCGCAGTCGTCGGCCATCCGGGTTAACAGTAGCTCGGTCGCTGCGGTAGGCACCGGTCGCACGAACCCTGCGATTGCAGTTGCTCCGCACAGTCTGGATTTTGCGTCGGTCGCGGTGGGCGAATCCAGCAGTCTTTCCTTCACGGTGCAAAATGTGGGTGCGGCCGTCCTCACTGGGGCGGCCAAGGTATCCGCCCCGTTTTGTATCGTCGGAGGCAGCCCCTACGTCTTAGGAAGCTCACAGACCCAAATAATCAGCGTTCAGTACGTGCCAAAGGTGACAGGCATGAATATGACTGTGGTACGTCTGACAGGAGGAGGTGGGGCCAACATCACCGTCGTGGGTTCAGCTGTCCGGACTGTACCCCCCGCACCGACTCCACCCACTCTGCCGGCCCCGCCGCAACACCTCCGTCTCGTTGCTGGACACTAAAATCGGCTGCTGCAAGTGGGATTTCCAATCTAGCAGTAAGCGCAGGGGTCAATGAGATTGTCATATTTGGTGCTTCTAAGGCCGGGCAGCCGAGAACCGATCATATGCGGGAAGATCATTCAACTCGCTGCAGTAAATCGAAAACACCTCGGCATTTTGCGCCCGCAGGCGGAGGCGTACAGGTCGCCCAGCAATGGTGGCACCGGCACCGGCATCGGCACCCTTCCAATGCACGGCGTGGGCGGTGGCATCGCCTGTGATGGGTGCGCAATCGGCCTCACTAAAGCCTGCCATCGGCTTTCCATCTGCTTCCAAAATCTCCAGACGCATCCACCCGTTCGGCCCCGTGCTGGCATTGACCAGGACCTTGTTCGCAGGGAGCTTCAAGGCGTAGGTCAACAGCTCTGCCGTCTCCTTGCCGGCGCTCAGTGCGACGAAGCGATCCGGCTTGAGGATGGCCAGGCCGAGGCCGGCCCGCTGCGGTTCGAGCTCCCAATGCGTCTGGTGAAACATGTTTGTGCCCATGTAATAGTACCGGATCTCGTCGTCTAGAAAGACCGGCGACGAGGCGCATTGAAGGTTGCCCTGGTCCCAATCGCCTTGCTTTCCGTGCGGGATGAAGGCTGTGCCTTGGGCGGCGCGGTGCCAGGCGTAGCCAGAACGGGCGTAGGTCAGTTCGGCCTCCTGATAGCCGTGCATCTTACCGCCGCCTACGTCCTGGGGATCGGTATGATACATCCAGAGTGTGCCGATCTCATAAGGGCCATAGGCGGTCGAGCCCATGCCGTAGCACTGAATCTGCGGAGGGTCGCCGGCGTCGGCCTCGACTACCATGCGCGGCTCGCCCGGCCAATCAATGAAGTTGAGTGATTCGCTTCGGAAGATGCGTCGGCCGAAACCGCCAAGCCGATGGTAGATAACATATCGCCCGTTCGGCGCGCGCAAGAAGCCCATGGGGCAATCCGGTTCCGTCGCCAGGATGGGACCCTCCCTGGCCGAAAGCCAATGAATGCCGTCCGCGCTGTGGTAGGCGCAGATTCGATTCGTCGGGGCTGCGCCCGCGACCATCTTGTAGCGCCAATCCTCTCGCGACTCCGTCTCGTCGTAGATCACCGCCGGGCCGTGCGGATTGTCCGTGAAAACGATGTTGGTCCTCTCTCCGTGGAACTTGAAGATGTCAAAAAGCGGCCGTCGCCAGGCGAACCCGTCGTCGCTCTCCGCGTAGGCCAGGTACATGTGCCAGGGCTTGTGGATGACGCTGTACCACATCTGGAACGGCTTGCCGGGTGCCTTGATCACGCTGCCATAAAGCTGCATGTTGCCGTTCTCCCAAGGCGCATCGGCCACAAAAAACGGGTTCTTTGCATGCTTCACCGGCCTTCCCAACTTCCGGGTGAAGCCGTCCATGGTCTCGATCTCGCGGCAGTCGAAGAATAGGATCTTCACCATCGCCGTCCCTTTCAGCGGCGGCCGGCTTTGCTTGGCCGTTTCTTGAGCGGCCACTAATGCCCCTTTCCCGAGACTCTTAACTGCCCATCCACTGGCGCCTGTCGCGAGTAAGGACTGTAAGATAAAGTTTCTTCGGTTAACTGCCTTTTTCATAGATGCAGGATTAAGCTAAGAGATACAAGATGGCGTGATAGCCGTACCGCAGGTGCGTGGGCCAGAGAATGGGGCACAGGTCAGGACTCGTTCCTTCGAGGTCATTGGCTAGGGGAGTCTTGCTGAAGGTTCATTCTTACTTTCCCATTCTGAATCACCATCCGCGACTATGCGCCTCTGCCGGGGCATGGCAAGCCTGATTTGAAGGCCCGCGGTTGTGCCCAGGATGCCCCAGGAACGGTTGCGATTGCCGGAAGCTGTCACATGATCCAGCGGGTGTAGTGACCGGTGCTGACCCTTTGAAAGCCGGCCGACTGTGCCGAGCCCGACTCTTAGGTATTACGGAGGTACTACGGAGGTACCATCGGGGCACTGTGGGCTGCTGATGAGAAGGTTCGGGTGGAGAATCGGCGCTTGGGTCCTTGAGCCCCCCACAGCGTCAATCCCGGCAGGAAAGGCTGGCGGCACTGATCCGCTGCCTGAGCTGGGCCCTATTCCACCGAAAACGACGAAGAGCCCGCTGCCCATGCGGCCAGGGCGGTTCGGCATCGCTCCATCTCCATGCGTTCGCTTCACGCCCAATGCACAACCGCTTGTACCACAGTGGGTTGCGAGGAATGGCTGATTTTGACCATTCTCAGAGCAATGCGGGCCGACTTGCGGGCCTCCCGGCCCCATGCGGCAGGATTGCGGTGCCCGGTTGCGCCTGCGGTTGAGCCCTGTTTCATCACCGGAGGTGGACGCAAAAGGGCCGGCCCTTGCGGGCCGGCCCTCAAACCGAACCTAGCGAACGAATCCGCTCAGCCGCTACTCCCCTAATTCGTTTAATACAATAGACGGAAGTACCTACTATCACCGGAAATAGGCAGGCCGAGGCTGCGAATGGTTCCGGAGACGTTCGGGGGTGTGGTAACATTGGTCCAAGTCCCAGTGACCGCATCCGCGCGTGCTTGCAGTTGGAACGGGCCCTCCCAGGAGAGCACCAGGTTGTTCGTTTGCATGCTCCACAGCAAATGTGGCGGCAGTGAAGGCGACGTCTGCGCTGCCCGGATCTCCGTCGGGGTGAGGACCTTGTTGTAGATCTTGATTTCATCAATCAAGCCGCGCCACTGCGCATTATTCACAGCGTTAGGTGCATTGCCTCCGGTGCGACCGGTCGGGTTGCCGGGCATCACCGTGTTCGGGTCGCCAGGCGTACAGTTGTGATTGCCTATGGAGAGCGGTCCCGTTGCGGCGATGACGCCCTTGTTGTACGTCACCGTCACATCGTTGGTGGCCAGAGTCTCGCCATTACCAAAGAAGAAGCTCAAGTTGCTAGCAGTGGTAAGACCGTCATAGGTGACGGCGAAGAAGACCCAATTCTCGGGCGGCAAGTTGGTGTTCAAAGGAATCGTGTCTATCGAACTCGCCAGATCGGGATAGCCGTCGTTGGCCGGCCATTCGTTCACATACAGTTGCAGCCGTCCACCAGTGTCGGCGTAAGTGCTGCCGACGAAGACAAAACTATTGGGCTTGTATGCCAGAACAAACCCACCATTTACGTCGCCCAAGCTGGCGTTCACGATCCCATTGCCTCTACCGGTACTGGTGGTTCGGAAGGTTTGGTTGGCCGAGTTCAGCCAGCCGCAAATGGTCAAGGCGTTCATGGTGCTCAAATTACCGACGGGGCTGACGATATTGTTGGTCATGTCCACCGCGCGCTGCGAGAGGGGAATGACCCCCATATTGAGCGACTCGATATTGTAAGCAGCGCTTGGGGCCTTCGAGCCCGACGGCACATTTGTGGAGATCATCTGCGGGTAGTTCTCCGGGGAGGTCCCGACAACTTTCCTCCTCACCACGCCACCAAAAGCGCCGTTGTTGAGAGACAAAATGCCCGAGTTGGCTGAGAATGAAAGCGAAACGATCATGGGTTCGGCCGGAATCACGGTCAGGGTTACGATGCTACTGAGGAGACCCGGGTCAGTAGTCGCCGCGTTGTCGGCCAGAACGCTTACGTTTGTGACGCTATTGGGCCAATTGAACATTGCTCAGGGTAAAAGAGGTGTTTGTGGCGCCCGGCACAGCCACTCCGTTGGTCCGCCACTGGTAAGTCACCAGGCCCGAGCCGTTGGCCTCACACGTGAATGTCGCGTTCGCGCCTACCGGGGCAGTGGCATTGGCCGGCTGCTTGAGGAAGGAAACGGGCGTTGACGGCACGGCGGCATTGAGCTGGGCCTGCTGCACTTCGTCCAGCGTGAGGGCATTGGTGTAGATTCTGAATTCGTCCATCAATCCTCTAAAGATGCGGCTGCAACTGCCCGTTTCGTTGCGTATCGCGTCCACCGAGGAAGCGTTACCGACACTGAGCGGACCGGTGTAATCCACATTTGTCCCAAGCGACGACGCCGGCACATAGTCGCCCGCCACGTCAAGGGCCGCCAGCTTATTTGGCCGGCCGAAATAATACTTCAATTGGTCCGCCGACAGAGTGGGATCGTAAGTCACGGCAAAGAAAACCCAGTTGTTCGTGGCGAAGCTGGAACTGGGCGTCAGCAGGACGGTTGAATACGGCGGCTCGTTTTCGTAACCGTTGACGAAGAGGGCGAGTGTACCGTTCAGATTCTCTTCAAGATGAAACCCGGAGGTGGCTGCCGATTCGAACGCGTAGGCAAGGGTGACGCTGCGCGCACCGGGAAGGCTACTGGCGTTGACCCAACCGCAGATCGTGAGCTTGTCACAGGCCCCGATGGTCGAGAAACTCGGGCTGCTGTCAATGGCCCGGCTGGCGTTGCCGTCCGACGCGCAAGCGCCGCTGATGGTTCCCATATTCACAGAATAATCGTTGCCGGCCGGGACATACGTTCCCACTGGCACGAGGTTGGTGAAGACTGGAAGGGTGTTTGTCGCCTCCCACGGATTGCTCAGGTCTTGAGCGAACGTCATGTAACCCAAAAGGGTTCCGGTATTCGTGGTGATGACGCCGTTGCCGCCGGTGCCGCTGGGGCCTTCGGGGAAGCGCAGTTCAATGATGGGATTCGCGGGCACAGCCGCGCGCAGAAGCATTCCGCACAAGAGCAGAGATGCCGCCGAGGTGAACTTCAGGAGCCGAGCAGCTTCTGAGACTGTAACTTTGAGCGTTGGGTGATGTTTCATTTTATTTTTAGGTTTGATGTTCTTGCCGTTCAGGATCGTTTTTCAAAGCCGCCACACTGTGGTCGCAAGCATACAAAATGGCATTCAAAGATATAGAACTATACCAGCAAAAAGTAGGACAAAACTCTACGGCCCCAACCGCCTTCCGGCCAGGCATGGGGCCTGATGCGGCGCGTGGCCGAAACCTGTGAGCGGGTTGTGGCCCGGCCGCTTATTGGAACGCTGCGACATGGTTGGTCATCCACGCGTGGTCTCGCCACCCGGCGTCAGGAAGGAACGTGATGTCGTTGGCAACGATCACGCCGGGCTCCGAGTACTTGACCGGGGTGACATCGCTGTCCATCCAGCGGTGAATCTCGGAATGGCCGTCCGCGAACGTGAAGCCGGTCGCGTTGCCGTGCCGGCCCGAGGGCGCGTCCAGCCACCGCCTGTCATAAGCCTTCAGATTGTTGAAAGGGTAGAAGTGACCGTCGTTGATGCTGTTCTCGTGTTCATCCAGCAGGATGTAAACCGACGCGGGACCGGGGGCGGTGATGTCGCCGAGTTTGCGCATGAACTTGAACGGCGGGACGTTCTTTCTGTGATAATCGCTGTCGCCAAAGGCCCCATTCGCGGCGTAACTCCGGACGCGCACCTGAGCCGCTCCCGCCAGTTTGAATCCCGAGCGGTCGCTCGGGCAATGAAACACCTTCACCGAGTTCAGGTTGGGATAGCTGGGGCTGGCCTTGAGAATGGCCTCCCCCGTCAGCCCGATGGCCTCCGTTATACTGCCACCCCCCAACCAGCCGGCACACCATTGGGGCACGCTGCTGTAGCCCATACCGGGCAAGGTGATGTCAGCGTTGTCGTGCGCATACATCAGATAGGCCAGGCCCAATTGCTTGCCGTTGCTCATGCAGGAGATGGCCTGCGCCTTTTGTTTGGCCTTGCTGAGGGCCGGCAACAGCAGCGCCGCCAGGATGGCGATGATGGCGATGACGACCAGCAGCTCAATCAGGGTGAAGGCGCGTCTGCTCGAAACCTGAGCCGAAGGAAGGGAATTCATGACAGTTGTGGAGGCGGGAGTGGGGCAGACCCGCTGCCCGCAGGGTAAAACACCGGCACCAGTGTTCCAATTCATGCGCCTAATTTACCTCTTGAGCTTCAGCGGGACTAGAACAAAACTATCAAAGTCTTGGACGAATTGACGTCAAGTTAGAAGTAATCAAAGCAGGGTCGGGGAGGCAGGGGGAGAACTAAACAGGGCGAATCGGAGCGCGGACATTCTTGTCCGCTTCCACGGCTTCGTCAAGGCCAGGCGGACAAGAATGTCCGCGCTCCAGACGAACCTAAGCTGCGCAAGAACGCTACGCCCCCGCTGCCGGGCAGGCAGGAGAGGGGTTGGGCTAGTGGGTGGCCGAAACCTCAGCGGGTGCAACCGTCCGGCCACTCATTGGACCGCAGCGACATGGTTGGTCACCCACGCGTGGTCTCGCCGCCCGGCGGGGAGCTTGGAGGTGAGGGCCTCGGCATCAATTGAACCGTCTGCCAAGTACTTCACCGGGGTGACGTCGCTGTCCATCCAGCGGTGAATCTCCGAGTGGCCATCAGCGAACGTGAAGCCAGTCGCGTTGCCATGCCGGCCCGACGGCGCGTCCAGCCATAGGTTGTCATAGGTCTTCAGATTGAAGAACGGGTAAAAGTGCCCGTCGTTGATGGTGTTCTCGTGTTCATCCAGCAGGATGTAAACCGACGCGGGACCGGGGGCGGTAATGTCGCCGAGTTTGAGCATAAACTTGAACGGCGGGACGTTGGCCTGGTGATAAGGGCTCTTGCCCATGGCCCCATTCACGGCGTAACTCCGGACGCGCAATTGAATCCCTCCCCCGTATCTGAATCCCGACCGGTCGCTCGGGCAATGGAACACCTTCACCGAGTTCAGGTTGACATAACTGGGGCTGGTCTTGAGATAAGATTCCCCGGTGGGCCCTGTTCCCGTCGTCGCCCCCCCTTTCCCCAGCCATCCGCCACACCATTGGGGCACGCTGCCGTAGCCATCACCGGGCAAGGCGATGTCAGCGTTGTCGTGCGCATACATCAGATAGGCCAGGCCCAATTGCCTGCCGTTGCTCATGCAGGAGACGGCCTGCGCCTTTATTTTGGCCTTGTTGAGGGCCGGCAACAGCAGCGCCGCCAGGATGGCGATGATGGCGATGACGACCAGCAGCTCAATCAGGGTGAACGCGCGTCTGCTCGGAACTTGGGTCGAAGCAAGGGAATTCATGACAGTTGTGGAGGCGGGAGTGGGGCTGACCCGCTGCCCGCAGGGTAAAACACCGGCACCAGTGTTCCAATTCATGCGCCTAATCTGCCACACAGGCCCCCAGCGGAACTAGAACGATACTATCAAAGTCTTGGACATAATTTGCACGGCGCCGGCGTCTCATTGCCCGGACCGGTTGTCCGCTTCGCGTTCGGGGCTTCAGCGGCCGCGCTGCGGCCAGGGCCCCGTTCACCTTCGGGAAATTTCGTCCAAGTTAAAAATAGATTCCTGCTATCCTGCCAGCGCGCCTCGGGCGTAGGCTGTCGGCGATGAAAGATGAATTGATCATCAACCTCGCCCCGGTGCCGGGCGAAAAGCAGGAAGAGAAATATCGCGGACGGCTGGACGTGGCGGCGGAAGCGATCCGGTGCGAAGCCGCCGGGGCGGCAATCGTGCATTTGCACGCGCGCGACGAGAACCACTTGCAGAGCGTGGACCCAACGCTCTTCGCCCGGCAGGTGAAGCAAATCCGCGCGGCCTGCCCCATGATTATCGAAGGCTCGACCGGCGGCGCGCCGGAACACACGCTGGACCAGCGTTGCGCCACCTTCACGGTGCCGGAAGTCGAGCTGGGCTCGCTCAACCTCGGCTCGATCAACATGTTCGACGGCGTTTACCAGAACCGCTACGAGGACATCTGCTTCTATGCCCGCAAACTGCGGGAACACAGCATCACGCCCATCATGCCGGTCTTCGATCTCTCGCACATGATCAACTTCCGACGGCTGCTCGAAGACGGTGAAATCTCCCCGCCCTATGTGTTCGAGTTTGTATTCGATGTCCCCAGCGCGTTGCCCTACACCGATCGTTATCTCGAGCTATTTGTGGGTCATCTGCCGCCGGAGGCGATTTGGTTCTGCGTCCGCCACCATCAGAAGGGGGCTGCCGACTTGTGCCGGGTGATGGACCTTGGGGGTCATATCCGGGTAGGTTACGAGGACAGCCCGTTCCTGAGCAATGGGCGGCGCGCCCGGACGAACGTGGAATTGGTCGAAGACGCCGTCCAGCAGGCGGAGAAGGCCGGGTTCCAGCCCGTGCGCGCGGAACGCGCCCGGGAAATCATCGGCCTGAAGCCGCTGGCCGCCGGTTCACAGCGCGTCCGGGAGCTTCTGTTGCAGAAGTAGATAACATGAAAACCAAAACTCTGGCCCTGATTCATACCGTTAGCTGGTACAACAAATCGGTCATCGAGCCCTTTGTCACTCCCTGGCTCCGGCGCAACCCGGACGTCCGCGTGTTTAGCATCATGGACGATTCGCTGCTGGCGGAGTCGCTCGCCAACGGCGGCGCGACGCCGGCCGTCCTCAAGCGCATCCAGTTCTACGTCCTGGCCGCCGAGGCCATGGGTGCGGATGTGGCCATGTGTTCCTGCACCACCGTCGGCGAAGCCGTCCGCGCGGCCCGCTGTTACGCGTCCATCCCGGTGTTCAACATTGACGAACCGATGGCGCGGGAAGCGGTGAAGCTGGGCCGGCGGATGGGCATCGTGGCCACCGTGCCGACCAGCCCCACGGCCACGGTGCGGCAGTTGGAGCGCGCCGCGGAAGCAGCGGGCAAATCCATACGAATCAAGATCGCCCTGAACGAAAGGGCCTTCGAACATCTGCAAAAGGGCGAACTCGACCGGCACGATGAACTTGTCCACGAGGAAATGGACCGCCTGGCGCGTTCAGTGGATGTGCTCGCTTTGGGCCAGATCAGCCTGGCGCAAATCACACACAAAACGCGGGTGCCCGTGCTTCAGGTTGGCCACTCAGGATTGGCCGAGGCGCGGCGCCTGCTCGACAACGGCGCCGGGAACGGCAAAGGTAAGGCCCTCCGACGGGCGGCTGGCAGAACGGTTGCCGCTGGCAACTAAGCGGCGGAGCCGGCCATCGTGATCAGCTCTACCACTGCGTCTTCCCCAGCCGCAGCCCGGCGCTTGGCCATCCCGACGCGGTATTGGCTGGTGTTCGGCATGTTCCTGCTCTCGGTGCTGCTTTACGTGGACCGGGTATGCATGTCCTCGGCCAAGGAAAGTATTGCCGGTGAGCTCAAACTGACGGACACCCAGATGGGCTGGGTCTTGTCCATCTTCGCGCTGGGCTACGCCATCTTCCAGGTGCCCAGCGGGCTGTTGGCGGATCGGTTCGGGCCGCGATTCGTGCTCAGCGCCGTGGTGACCGTCTGGTCGGGATTCACCGCTCTGACCGCTGCGGCCCAGGGTTTCGTTTCCATGCTGACGTGTCGGTTCCTCTTTGGCGCGGGCGAGGCCGGGGCGTTCCCGGGGTGCGCCCGGGCGGTGTATTCCTGGATACCGATGTCCGAGCGCGGGCTGGTCCAGGGGGTGATGTTTTCCGGAGCGCGGTTCGGGGCGGCCTTCACGCTGCCGGTGGTGGCCTGGATGGTCAGCCGGTTGGGCTGGCGCGCCAGCTTTGTCATTCTGGGGGCGGTCGGCGTCGGCTGGGCGGTCTTCTGGTACCTGTGGTTTCGGGATGATCCCCAGACGCATCCGCGAATTTCCGCGGCGGAAAGGGAACTGATTCTGAGGACCCGGCAGCAGGCTCTGGCCGGACAGGACGAAGGCCTGCCGCTGACCGCCGGGCGGCTGGCGCGCTCGCGAAATGTCTGGCTGTTGATGGGGCAGTACTTCGCGTCGAACTTCACCTTCTTCTTCTGCCTGACCTGGCTGTTCCCTTACCTGAAGAGCCGCTACTCGCTGGGCATGGTCGAGGCCGGTTTCTATGCCGCCGCGCCCCCGCTCGCGGGCGCCTTTGGCAACTGGACCGCCGGAGCGGCTGATTGACTGGATCTATCGGCGCGGGCGCTGGACCGCTTCGCGCCGGGCGCCAGCGATCTTCGGCTTCCTCCTGGCGGCCGGCGGTTTGATCGCCTGCGTCCAAATGGACACCGCCCTGGGCGCTATCCTGTGTCTGTCGGTGGCGGTGTTTGGCGCGGACATGACCATCGCGCCGTCCTGGACGGTGTGCATTGACATCGCCCGAAAGCACGCCGGGACAGTCTCCGGCACCATGAACATGGCCGGCAACCTGGGCTCCTTTATCACCGCCCTCGCCTTTCCCTATCTGCTGAAATGGACGGGGACCCACAACACGTTTTTCTACGTGGGGGCGGCGTTGAGCGTCGTGGCGGCGGGTGTATGGCTCGTCGTCCGACCCGACCGCAAGCTGGAGGACGTATTGAAGAAGCTGGTTCCCCGTTAATATGAAACTGAACTTGAGTCACGGAGTCGTTCCTTCTCGTGAGCGCGGCAACCGTTGGAATTGTTCCCGGCGCGCTATCCGCCGGCCACGGCTTCTCCCAAAGCCCAATATCCTGCTGGTGTTGTCAGACGACCACAGCGCGCCGCATGTGGGCTGTTACGGCAACCGCGAGATCAAGACGCCCAACCTGGACCGGTTCGCGGCGGCGGGCATACGGCTCGACCGCGCCTACGTGGGTTGTCCGCAGTGCGTGCCGTCGCGCGCCACTTACATGACGGGACGCTCGCCGGTCGGCATCCAGATGACGCGGTTTTCCGCGCCGCTGCCCGCCGAGGTGGTGACCTTCCCGGAACTGCTGCGGGCCAAGGGCTACTTCACCGGGATTTGCGGTCGCACTTTTCATCTCGATGGCACTACCACTTCGGCCGCTTCTGTCCAGGCGATGCACGACAAGCATGGGTTGCGGACTTTCAGCAAGCGCGTGGACTTCCTGCGCGTCAGCAGCCAGAAGGCCGCACTGGGCGAGATGCGCCAATTCCTCGATCAGGCGCCCGAAAGGCGCGCCTTTCTTCCTGTGGGTCAATTTCAACGACCCGCACCGGCCGCTGGATGAACGCGCGATTCCCCAACCCCACGATCCCGCCCGGCTGACTCTCCCCGCCCATTACCCCGACACGCGATTGGTCCGGGAGGATTTCGCGCGCTACTACGATGAGATTTCCCGCATGGACGGCGTGTTCGGCGAAGTGCTTGCGGAATTGGAGCAGCGCGGCCTGGGGACCAACACGCTGGTCGTGTTCATCGGCGACAACGGCGCCTCGCAACTGCGCGGCAAGGGCACCTTGTACGAGTTCGGCATTCACGTGCCGTGGTTGATGCGCTGGCCGGGGGTCATCAAGGCGGGATCGGCTTCGAGCAGTCTCATTTCCGGCGAGGACCTGGCGCCCACGCTGCTCGAAGCGGCGGGCCTCCCGGCGCCAAAAAGCATGACCGGCCGGAGCTTTCTGAAGATGCTGCGCAACGAACCGTGGGAGCCGCGCAAGCATGTGTTTGCCGAGCGCGGCGCCCACAGCTCAGCCCTGCCGAAAAACAGCGCGTCCTTCGACCTCGGCCGCTGCGTCGTCGGCACCCGCTACAAGCTCATCTATAACGCGCTCTGGCAACTGCCCTATTCGCCGGTGGACTTCAGCAACGAGCCGTTCTGGAAGGAGCTGGGCGAGCTGAATGCCGAGGGAGAACTGTCGCCGGCGTTGTCGCGCCTTTACTTCTCGCCCACCCGGCCCATGTTCGAGCTTTACGACTGCAGAAGGATCCGGCGGAAATGAAGAACCTGGCGGACAAGCCGGAGCTGGCGGCCATCGAAGGCGAGTTGAAGGACGTGCTGCAGGAGTGGATGATTCTGGAACGCGACTATCTTCCCCTGCCCGGCGGACGGAAACCAAGTAAGCAAGACGCTCGGCTACGTATCCGGAGCTCTGCTCTGGCTCAGAAGACGCGCAAGGCGGAGTTAGTAGGCGAAAACTCGACCTCGAAGTGGTGTCGATCCAGAGCCCCATCGCCAAAAACACGCCAGAGAACAGGGTCTATCCCAGGGGTGACCCTCATCCCGGACGATCCAATCGAATCGATTGGCTGCATTTGCAGCGAGCCGGAGACAAATCGCCAGTAATTGGTGCCGTCGCGACTTCCGGCCTGCCGCAGGTTCGAAAACCACGCAACGGCAAAGTCGGTCCCGGGTTGAAAATCGATTCGGGATGAATCCCAGTCAAAACCGGATGCCCGCAAACGCTTTTCCGCCGCTTGGATTATCTGCGTCACCATGTGCAAGCGAGCGGCTCGCCGCCCTTCTTCTGAGAATCTTGACGGTGTGATGAAGCGCATTGCCAGCGCAAGAACCACACAAATCGCAACGTTTGCCACAAACACCCAACCGATGCGCCTCGCTCCCAGCCAGGGACGTCCACGCACAGCCGCCCAGACACGACGAATGATCCAGACGTCCGCGAGGAGCGCTATGGGCGAAGCCATTAGCAAGAAACCCCAGGCAAGCCATTCGTGCCAAAAGGCATCCTTGAAACCCTCAGCCGCCAACCAAATGGCGAACCACTTGCCCGACTCGATCAGCATGATGCCAAACGCGACGACAATTCCCCAGTCGAACGCAAGCAGCGGGAATAACAGTCCGTAGAAGACGGCCAAGCCCATGCCATAGAGGAGTCCGCCCGCGTGGCGGACTTGGCTGACCGCAATCCAGCCAAGAATCGTTGTGCCAAACACCGCAGCCAAACCTACTATGAGAAAAAGTAGCACGGCCGAGTGGTCGAGCGGCTGAGCCTGGGTGAAGCCCCAGATGATTGTTGGCGCAACAAGGAGCGATAAGGGCGCTAGGGCCAAACCTGCAACGGCCGAAGGCGCTAGGCGCGGGGCTGTTTGGACGTTTGCAGCCGCCGAGCCTCGATGCTGTGGTCTGCTGGAAGCGGCATGGGAGGAAGGCGATGCCTCTGGCTGGGAGTTCGCCACGGTTTGCACTTCAGTTTTCAAAGCGTTCGCCTGCTGGTAACGCAGTTCCGGTTCTTTCTCCAAAGCGCGTAGAACGATTTCATCCAACCGCACGTCCAACTCCACCTTTTTCGACGGTGCGGGAAAACGGCCCAGCGGCAACTCGCCGGTGAGCATCTCGTAAAACACGACCCCAAGCGAATAGATGTCCGCACGGTGGTCCACCTCCAGCGGCCGCTCCACCTGTTCCGGCGCCATGTACTGCGGGGTGCCCATAACCTCGGCCGAGCGGGTCAGGCGCTCGCCGGCGGGATCTTGGCCCAGCAGCCTGGCCAGACCAAAATCGGCGATTTTCACGCGCCCCTGTTTGTCCACCAAGACGTTCTCGGGCTTGATATCGCGGTGGACGATGCCCTGGTCGTGGGCGTATTGAAGCGCGTCGCAGATCTGGGGCACAATCGCCAAGGCTTCTCGCGGCGAAAGCCGATGGGTCCGCAGCAGTTGTCGCAGGTTTGTCCCGTCAACGAATTCCATGACGAGGAAGTAAAAGCCGCCCGCCTGGCCAAACTCGTGGACGGCGACAATACTGGAATGGCTCAACTGCGCAAGGGCTTGAGCCTCCCGGGAAAACCGCTCGGCAAACGTCGGCTCCTGGCGGGCATCGCTCGGCAACACCTTGAGGGCGACCAGGCGGTTCAAACTCTTCTGCCTGGCCATGTAAACGGCACCCATCCCCCCTTTGCCGAGCAATTGCAGGATTTCGTATTGGGGGAAGTGCGGGGCCAAGTCCTCCGCTGGGGGCGGGACAAAGGCCTTGAGTCTGGCGGCAGTCCCGGCTTCGCTGCCCAGGCCCACTTTCATAAGGCAGTCCGGGCAGAGGCCGTGGATGTCTTTAGAACCCAATGGCTTCCCGCAATGTTGACAAACTTTGGTAGCATCCATAACTTAGCTTTACCCCTTACCACGAGAAATCGGGCGCGAGGTTACAACCGCGCGACAAGTGCTCGCGAACACCCAAGCACCAGCCAGGCTCAGACCCCTGTCCAGGCTCTGAGGCTTAGACCGCCGTCGTCCAATCTGTTAGCCCGCCAACGCCCGGAACAGACTGCGCAGTTCGTCCTCAATTTCGTCCTTACTGGCCACGGTATGAGCGACCTCTTCGCGCAACAACCCCCGGTAGCGCTGGCGCAAGCGGTGCACCGTCACCTTGACCGCGGACTCGGTCAGTTTCAGCCGTTTCGCCAACTCAACATAAGGCAGGGAACTGCGCTCTCCCGTGAGGCAGAATCTTAACTCCTCGAATAGCCGGGCTTTGCCCCCGCCTTCATACTCCAGGCGGAGCCGCTCGTAAACCGAGTCGAGCAAAGCGAGCGCCCAGTTCTGCTGGAAGAGTCTCTCCGGAGTCGCTATATCCGCCGGTTCACGGCCGAAACGAGTCTCGGCTTCCTGGGCATCCAGCGAAACCACCTGGCCCACGTCGCGCTTCTGGGCGCGGGCCTTTTTCCACTCGTCCACCAGGAAGTGATTCAGCGCAGTCAAGAGGTAGGATCGGAACTTGCCGCCTTCACGCTGGATGTGGCACAGCGCGTTTTTCTCCAGCAGGTGAACGAAGAAGGCCTGGGTGAGGTCCTGCGCGTCATGGGGCGAGCGGCCGCGGTGGCGAACATACGCATACAGCGGGTACCAATAGGTTTGGCAAAGGGTGGCCAGGGCGGCACGCGCGCGCGCGGGTTCCCGGTGCCCGGCGGCCAGCACCACCGACCAATGGGTGGTCGTGAAGACTGGCCTGCCAAGGGTGCTGGTTCGGGCGGCAGGCAGGCGGTTTCTTGTCGAAGTGGTCACACTCCATTACCGCCCCAGGACATTGTTGCCGGGCGCCCATTTCTTCTGCCAGGCCGGATATTTCTCCTTGAGCATCTCGGCCGGCCAGTAGCCGTACCAGTCATAGCCGTCCCGCCGCTCCTGCACGATTTGGTCGAACCGCTCCAGAATCTCGCCTGTGCGTTGCACAAACAGCGGCCTCATCTTCTCCAGATCATAAAAACGAGCCCAGATCGGCGGGGCCGCCGGGTCCTTGACCTCCACGACATCCACGGTAACGATGCGTTGGCTGACGCGATATGGCTTCTCCAGCGGCCGGCGCTCGATCCGGATCCCTTTGAGCTTCGCGTCGTCGAACCACTTGACGGCGCTCTGGATGGCCTGCTGGATCCGGGGCTCCGGATTCTCATAGCCCATCAGGTATTCCACCACGCCAACACTCTCCCAGGCGCAGAGCGAGGCCAACTCCCATTTGCGCGCGCCCACGGGGTGCAGCGTCTTGTGATCATGCTGCTGGCCCCAGACGGTTAGCTTGCCGTTATACTTGAATTGCGTTTTCAGGATGCACTCAAGCCCCTTTATCTCAGAGGCGGCCGCCGTTTTCCGGAGGTCGGCAGTCACCCACTGGAATGGATCCCGGCTGGCCGCAACCTCGCGCAGCAGTTCAAGCGCCCCAACGGTCACATCATCATTATACGTGATGGCGTCCACGTCGGCGCCACGCCAGCCGCCGCTATCGCGCTGGCTGCCGAGAATATATTTGATCCCTTTCTCCGCGGCGTTGCGATACCGCGGCAAACCGGTTTGCCGGTAAACCTGGGCCAGGTAGCGGACTTGCGGCGAGATGTTCCGGTTGTCCAGAGTGGAGCCAAGTTGCAGCCGGGGCGCCATCTCCTTCAGCGCTTCCTCAACGGTCACCACCCGCAGCCAGTCCAGGTTCTTCGGCCATCCGCCGTCCGCCGATTGATAGAGGATCAGATTCTCGGCAATCTCAACGATCTGCTCGGGCCGGTAGCGTGGATAGTTGAGATTCTCGGCTTCGAGCTGGTAGTGCTCGATGCCGTCGCGGAACCCGCTGAGGTCCACCGGCTCGTGCTTCTTGCCCTTGGCGTCGGCGACAGCTTTAGCCTCCGCGTCGTCCGCGAACTGCGCGTCTTTGGGCATGGCGCGGGCTGGAACTGATCCAAACCGGGCCGAGACGATCACCCATAATACCATGCTGCCCAAACGAATTATGCGATTCATTGTGTGCCTTTGTTTTTCAGTATGCCCGTGCGGCTGCGTGAGCCGTTTCTTGATATCACGCGCAGTGTATTCGCCGAGCCTTCGATCTTGCGTCACTAACACTGGGTGGCATCCCTGCCACAAGGATAGTAGAATTCAATCATAAACTGGGACGAAACCCTCGCGCCCTCACCCTTCGATCTTCATCGGTTGTCGCGGCACGCCGCCGTGATGCGTCCGAGCAACGCGCTTTGTGTCACCACATGGTCGAATTTCTTCTCCGGCAAACCAGGATTCTGCGCGACGACGAGGCCGAGGCTTGGGCGGACCCAGATGAGCCGTCCCCCCGCACCGGCGGCGGTGTAACGGTCACGGCGGAGATGGGGCCATTGCTTTCTTCGATGCAAGACTTCGAGTGATGTCATTTGCGTTCAGTCAGTTTGATTTGCCCAACCTGATATCGCCGGCGGCCGTCGTGACCCGCGAGGGGCAGCGCGAGGCGCGGTGTGCCATCACGCGCGCCGACGGAGACGAACACGTCATACGCACCGGGCCTGACCGGCGGCGCGTGCGCGCCGAGCGCGTCAGCGAACCGCCTCGCGACGACAAAGCGCGATTGGAGTTTGGTGACCGCTACGTCGTTGGTCGCCGCCGCAACGCCGAGATTCTTCACATCGAACGACTCGTCCACGTGCGCCGAGACGACACCGCCTTTCTCGTCCTTCAAAGTCAGCGACCAGAAGCCGCCGCCATGGCATGGGGCCACCCCCGCGTTGGCCCAGGCCGTCTCGGCCACGAATGGCTCACCCAGTTTCACCTCGGCGGGCCAGGAGATTTCCTTCAGTTGAATCCGGTAGCCGAGGCGGCGGTTGATCCGGGCGATCGGCTCGCGCCAATGCTCCAGTTCGTCGCGCGGCCAGCCGTGGATGGACACGTAGCTGGCGTGGTAGGCTTCGATGGCTTCGAGCAACGTGTCACCATTCCATTTGCCGCGCGCCTTCAGGCCGCCAAAGTGCTCATGCTCCAGGATCACCGGCATCCTGGGCCAGAATGCCTGCGCCATGTCCGCGTGAAACCACGGCTGCTTCAGCGACACCAGAATGCTGTCATCCCGCAACGTCACACCTTTCGACAAAGCGTAGTCCGTGGCCGGAAAATGGTGGCCCGGCTTGGTGGCGCCCGCCACGTCGTCGCTGATGCAAAGCTGCGTGCGCGGGAAGTGTTTGACGTACAAATCAATATGCCGCTTCACACAGGCAAGGGTGACGTCTTCGGGCAGCTTCGAGCTGAACACCGTGTGGCCTTCGCCCCACATGCCAAACGAACCGATGGTGATGAACGCGACGTCGGGATTGCCGTCGTAACGCCGCGCCATCGCGGTGAGAAAGTTCTCCAGCTTTCGCAGGAAAATCGGATCAAGATAATCCGGTTCCCACAGCGGCCCGCCGGGTGTTGGGCCTTTGCCGTACTCAAACTCCACGCCCTTCGCGCCCGCGTTCTGCACCCATTTCGGCGTCGCGTCACGCAGCCAGCTTTCCGTGGAACTCACCGAAAGGGCGATGCGCTTGCCCTGGGAAATCCAGCGCTGCGCGGGCGTGTCCAGCAACGACCAGTTGAATTCCCCTTCAGCCGGTTCCAGATACGACCAGGGGACGCGCATGAATATCACCGAAAGCCCGGGCCAGTCGTCGAGCGTGTCGGACGCCTCGAGCTTCGAGCCGTAATTCTCGATGTAATTCGAGTAGAAATGTAACGTCCAGCCCATGTCCGGATTGACCAGCGCCTCGCCGGTGTCCGCCGGCCGCACGGTCACCCGCCCCGCTCCCGCCGCCTCGGCCCCTTGCAGCAAGGCGGCGCTCAACCCCAACGCGCCGAGGCAGGTTGAAACACGATTCCTAGGGTTCATGGATCAGGATGCGAAAATGCACTCCCGCAGCGCCGCGGCATCTCAGCGAACATCGGCGTCATCACCTCGGGCCACCCTTCCCGGATGAGCGAGAGCGTGCCGTCAAAATCAAACAATACGTGGCTGATCGCCGGCCGCGGCGCAAAACCCGCCGCAAACTCCACCCGGCCGTGGAAGGATAACTGCCAACGTCTCATAACCACGTCAGGAGATGGTCCTCCCTATCAGCAAACGACAGACTTCTTAACATCGGGAAAACATAGACGCCGGAGTTTGCCGCGCATAGGAAGAATCTATCGGGAATTTGGACAAATCCCACCCCCCGTTGCGCTGACCCGCATACTTCCAGTAGTCGCCGACGTCAGTTGGCGCTGCTATCTGAGACGCGGGGAATGGCGCCGAGTAGCGTCGGTGGCTGCACGCGGTTGATGAGCCGGGGATGGTGTGTAAGGTTCGAGCGAAGAGGCCTGTTTCTCCGCTCCGGCTTGGACGCAAACGCGGCTCCCAGGCGGCCGTGAGGTTTTCGTCCTAGTCTTAAATGGTTTTTTTCTAGGCTGCCTTTGGCCTGGCCGATAGAGTCCGGCCCGATTGAGTGGATCTTGGACGGAGGTTTGTGACCTCTGTGACCTTCGCCGAAAGCGAAGGCCCCAAACCCTCTTCCAGGCCCGGTTTGGCCTGGTTGGTTCAATGACCAAGCGGCGACCGAAGGTCGCGACGAAACCAGACTGCGCACAATGAAAAATCAACGGCTATGGCTTGCGCTGACGCTGGCAGGCGCACTTGTTTCCAACCTGGCGGTAGCTCCGGCTGCTTTACCGTGCCTTAAGGTGAGCGAGAACCATCGTTTTCTTGCAACGGCGGAGGGGCAGCCCTTCTTCTGGCTTGGGGACACGGCCTGGGAGCTGTTTCACCGGCTGAACCGTGAGGAGGCGGAGCGGTATCTCAAGAACCGGGCGGAGCGGCGTTTCACCGTCATTCAGGCGGTGGTGCTGGCGGAACTCAACGGGCTTAAGGATCCCAACCCATACGGGCACACCCCGCTGATAAGCAACGACCCGACCCGGCCCAACGAGGAGTACTTCAAGCATGTGGACTGGATTGTGGCGAAAGCCAACCAGTTGGGCTTGTACGTCGGTATGCTGCCCACCTGGGGCAACAACTGGCACAAGACCAATGCCATCTTCACCCCGCAGAACGCCGAGGTTTATGGCGAATGGCTCGGGAAACGGTATCGAGACGCTGGTCTGGTTTGGATTCTGGGCGGGGATCGTCCGATTCAGAAGGACGTCCATCGGGAGGTGATTCGCGCGATGGCGCGCGGCCTCCGCCGAGGCGACGGCGGCGCGCATCTGATCACTTTCCACCCGCCGGGGGGCAGCGGTGGGTCGGCGAGATGGTTACACAACGAAGACTGGCTCGACTTCAACATGGTGCAAACCGGGCATTCGACGCAAAGCGTGAACTACGGGGACATCGAGCAGGATTACGCGCGCATGCCCGCCAAACCGTGCATGGACGGCGAACCCTCGTACGAATATCCGCCAGACGCCATGCCCGCGAGCCTGCCCGTTGGCGCGCTGCAAGTGCGGCGCAATGCCTATTGGGCAGTGTTTGCCGGCGCGCACGGCCACACGTACGGCACCCACCCGATCTGGCAAATGTACGCGCCACCGCGCCGGCCATTGTGGGATGTGCAGACCGCGTGGCATGACGCGCTGGACCTGCCCGGTGCCATACAATTGTCGTACCTGAAGGCGTTGATGCTCAGCCGCCCATTTCTGTCGCGCCTTCCAGACCAGGAATTGGTGCTGGAGGGACAGGGCGATGGACTCGGGCGCATTCAAGCCACGCGGGATGGGACACAGGGCCGGAACGATGCGACCTACCTGATGATTTACTTCCCGGAGCATCGGACGGCCACGATCAGGACCGAGAAACTTGCCGCTGCCGGACTGCGCGGCTGGTGGCTGAATCCGCGCACCGGAAAAACCACCGCTTTGGGCGCCATGCCCAACAGAAAGAAAATGTCGTTTGAACCGCCAACCAATGTTCCTGGCGAAGACTGGGTGCTCGTCCTGGATGACACCAATGCGAACTACCGGGCGCCAGGAACACAACCCTGATACCTATTAGACAACTGTGAAAAAACTGCGCTTACTCGACCGACGGATTGGTTATGTCGGGCTGGCCACACTTGCCGCGACACTGGCTGCCGCAGCGCCATTACCCCAGCTTAAAGTCAGCGACAACCATCGTTTTCTTGTAACGGCGGAGGGGCAGCCCTTCTTCTGGCTTGGGGACACGGCCTGGGAGCTGTTTCATCGGCTGAACCGTGAGGAAGCGGAGCGGTATCTCAAGAACCGGGCGGAGCGGCGTTTCACCGTCATTCAGGCGGTGGTGCTGGCGGAACTCAACGGTCTTAAGGATCCCAACCCATACGGGCACACACCGCTAATAAGCAACGACCCGGCCCGGCCCAACGAGGAGTACTTCAAGCATGTGGACTGGATTGTGGCCAAAGCCAACCAGTTGGGTTTGTACGTAGGCATGCTTCCCACCTGGGGCAACAACTGGCACAAAACCAATGCCATCTTCACCCCGCAGAACGCTGAGGTTTATGGCGAATGGCTCGGGAAACGCTACCACGACGCCGGTCTGGTCTGGATTCTGGGCGGAGATCGTCCGATTCAAAAGGACGTTCATCGGGAGGTGATTCGCGCAATGGCGCGCGGCCTTCGGCGGGGCGACGGCGGCACGCATTTGATCACCTTTCATCCGCCGGGGGGCAGCGGCTCGGCAGCCTGGTTTCACAACGAAGACTGGCTCGACTTTAACATGCGCCAGAACGGGCATGTCGCCGAGTTCACCGGGCAGTACGATCAAACCCGTGTTGATTACGACCGAACGCCGGTCAAACCCGTGCTTGACGGCGAGCCCATCTACGAGGATCACCCGGTTTCATTCGATCCCAAGAATCTCGGCCATTCCATTGCCGCGGATGTGCGACGTCCGCTCTACTGGGAGTTGTTCGGTGGGGCTTTTGGTCACACCTACGGCCATCATTCGGTGTGGCAGATGTGGACACCCGGCCGGGAGCCCAGGAACTTCCCGCTCATGCCGTGGTACGACGCAATCAATCAGCCGGGGGCCGCCCAGATGCAACACGCCCGCGCGCTCCTGGAATCCCGTCCCTTCCTGACGCGCGTGCCTGATCTTGGAGTTCTCGCCTCAAATTCCATCCCAACGGTGATGCCCGGCAGCGGACGCTACCATTTCGCCGCGACGCGAGATTCGAACGGCAGCTACGCCTTCGTGTATGCTCCGGTGGGACGTCCGTTCAAGGTAAGAATGGACAAGATCAGCGGCGGAAAAGTGAAGGCCTGGTGGTTTGATCCGCGTAGGGGAAAAGCCACATTGATCGGGACTTTTGAAAACCGCGGGGAACGGGAGTTCACACCGCCCTCGCCCGGGGAGATGCTGGATTGGGTGCTCGTGCTGGACGATGAATCGCAACATTTCCTCCCACCGGGAACTCGACCGTAACATGGACGCCAGCACACCCGCCATACAGGCTTGGGATCTCGCCCGGGAAGTATGGGATTCCGAAGCGGCCTCCATCCAGGCGCTGCCCGATATTGTGAGCCCGGCTGCCTTTAATCAATGTGTGGCGAAGCTCACCGCCTGCACTGGTCGTGTTCTCACCACCGGGTGCGGCACCTCCGCCGCTGCCGCAAAGAAGATTGCCCATTCACTCTGCTGCATCGAGCGGCCCGCAGCCTTTCTTTCGCCGGGTGATGCCGTTCATGGCGGCCTCGGCCTGGTGCAGGCAGAGGATATCGTGATCGCGATTTCCAAAGGCGGCAGCACGCCGGAAATCGCAAATATGCTGCCCGCCATTAGAACCAAAAAGGCATTCCTGGTTGGTGTGACGGAGAATGGCGAGTCGATCCTGGCGAAGCAAAGCGACCTTTGGCTGCGCGTGAAGGTCGAGCGCGAGCCCGACCCATTTAATATGCTGGCCACCGCCAGCACGATGGCCGTGATCGCCGTGTTCGATGCGGTCTGCATCGCCCTAATGCGGACTACAGGCTACACCCGCGAGCAGTTCGCCGTCATTCATCCCGGCGGCGCCGTCGGCCGACGCCTCGCCCAGGGCGAAAAATGATGATGCGATGAACGCCGCCTTTCTAACCGGTCCGAAAACCATCGAACTGCGCCGCGTGCCTTCTCCCCAGGCGCCGGTTGATGGCCTGGTTCTGCAAATGCAAGCCTGCGGGATTTGCGGCTCGGACCTGCGACGCTGGGCCGAGGGCCCCCCTGCGGGCGCAACTCACCTGATCCAGGGACATGAACTGGCGGGCATCGTGATGGAGGCCGGCCCCGGGGCGGAAAGGTTTGGGGTCGGACAACGTCTTGCGGTCGCGCCCGACATTCATTGCGGCGCCTGCTGGTATTGCCGGCGCGGATTATTCAACCTGTGCCCCAACCTCAAGCTGCTGGGCATCACCCCGGGGCTCGAGGGCGGTTTTGCGGAGCATGTGGCCCTCTCGGGCGAACTGCTGCAAAACGGTATCGCCCACGCCATGCCCACAGGACTGAGTTTCCACGAGGGAGCACTGGCGGAAACCTTATCGTCAGTGCTGGCCTCGCACGAGAAGTGCGCCACCTCCCTCGGGGAAACGGTGGTCGTCATGGGGGCGGGACCGATCGGCTGTTTGCATGTGGTGATCGCGCACGCCTGCGGCGCCCGGGTACTGATCAGTGAACCGAACGCCTCGCGCCGCGCGGGGGTGGAAAAGTTTCAACCTGAAAGCATTCTCGATCCTTCCACTGAGGACGTGGTTGCGGCGGTCAAGCGAGACACCAACGGCCTGGGCGCGGATGTCGTGATCTGCGCGAATCCGGTGGGCGCGACTCAGGCCCAGGCCGTGGAATTGGCCCGGCGTGGCGGCCGGATTGTGCTCTTCGGCGGTTTGCCCAGGTCCAATCCCATGGTCAGCCTGAACGCCAATCTGATCCATTACGGCGAGCAAATGGTGATCGGCGCGTTCTCGTATCATCCCAGCTTCCACGAGCGGGCGATCGAGGCGCTCGGGCGGAAGGTGGTCCGTGCCGAACAATTCGTCACCCACACCCGGCCGCTTTCCAAAGTCGCCGAGGCTTTTCAAATCGCCGCTTCCGGCGAGGCGCTGAAGGTGATGGTTGAACCTGATTGAGCCGGGCCTGTTCCAGAATGCTTGATGAATGCCATAAACGAACGCCTTGGGGAACTTGAACGGCAGGCAAAGCCGGTGAGCGTGGGCTTGATCGGCGCCGGACAGATGGGCCAGGAAATCCTTTGCACCGCTCGGCGGATGAAGGGGTTGCGTATACCTGTGGTGGTGGACGTCACCTTTGAACGCGCGCAACTGGCGTTGCGCATGGCGGGTGTGAATGACAGCGAGGTGGTGTGCACCAACGACCTTGCTCCGGCCGAGCGTGCCCTCGAGGCGGGCCGCATTGTCGCCACCTCGGATTGGCGCCTAGCCGCTTCGCTTCCGAGCGTTCAGGTAATGGTGGATGCCACCGGCTCACCCGAACTGGGTGTGCTGATTGCCCAGGCAGCCTTCCGCGCCAGGAAGCACATCGTCATGATGAATGTTGAGTGCGACGTGACGGCAGGCTCTATTCTCAAACGGCAGGCGACTGAAGCCGGGGTGATTTACACCTTGGCGGCAGGCGATGAGCCGGCGGCGATTTTGGAGTTGTACCGATTTGCCACCGCGCTGGGCTTCGAGGTGGTAGCTGCCGGCAAGGGCAAGAACAACCCTCTCGATATCAACGCCACGCCCAAGGCGCTGGCCGCCAGGGCCAAGGCGCGAGACATGAGCCCGCGCATGCTGTGCGAGTTCGTGGACGGCTCAAAAACGGCGGTCGAAATGTGCAGCGTTGCCAATGCCACGGGCCTGGTGCCGGATGTGAGGGGCATGCATGGGGCTACAGCCTCGCGCGAAACGCTCCACCACGTGTTTTGCCCGAAGGTGCAAGGCGGGGTGCTGGAGAAACCGGGTGTGGTGGACTTCGCCATCGGCGTGCATCCCGGGGTCTTTGTTGTGTTCACGACCGACCAGCCACGGCTGAAGCACGGTCTTATTCAAAGGGACATGGGCACGGGGCCAAACTACTTGCTGTTCCGGCCCTACCACCTTTGCAGCATCGAAGTCCCGCTCACCTGCGCCCAGGCGGTCATCTACGGCGAGTCCGCTGGCCATCCGCTGCCGCAGCCGGTTGCCGAGTGCATCGCCATCGCCAAGCGTGATCTGGCTCCGGGCCAGAAACTGGATGCCATCGGCGAATTCTGTTACCGCGGTTCGATCGACACCGTCGCCAACACGCGGGCGGAGGGCCTGCTGCCCCTCGGCTTGGCCAAAGACTGCGTGCTCGGACGCGCCGTTGCTGCTGGCCAGCCAATCCATTATGCGGACATCGCCGAAATGCCGGATACCGCGCTGGCCCGGGCTCGCAAGCTGCAGGACGAGTTGTGCCAGTGACTGCCTGAATCCGCCATGCACCTGATCGGCCTCGATGTTGGCACTACCGGTTGTAGGGCGATCGTTTTTGACGTTCGTGGAAACCCGCGCGGCCAGGCGTTCCGCGAATATGGCGTGATCTGCGATGCGCCCGCGAAGGCCGAGCAGGATGCTGAGGCCGTCTGGCAGTTGGCCAAAGAAACCGTCCGCGAGGCGGTTGCCCGGGCGCGGGTGAAAGACCTGCGCGCCCTGAGCGTCTCCGTGCAGGGCGATGCCATCATCCCAGTGGATGCGCAGTTTCGTGCTTTGCACCCCGCCATTTTGGGCATGGATTACCGTTCAGCTCCCCAGGCCAAAGCGTGCGCGGAGCAATTCGGGGACTTTGAGCTTTTCAACCGCACCGGCATGCGGGCACACCCCATGAACTCGCTGGCTAAGGCGTTGCTCCTGCGCGAGCTGGCCCCGGAGACCTTCTCGCGCGCCTGGAGAATTGTCACCTACGCTGATTTCATGCTGGGCAAACTTGGCGCTGAGGCGGTGATAGACCACACGATGGCCTCGCGGACGATGGCATTCGATTTGAAGACCAGGGCCTGGAGCAGCGATCTTCTGGCGAAGTTGAACCTGAATCCGGAGCGGTTCTCGAAGCCGGTCCCTTCGGGCACCCTCGTTGGAACCATCCGGCGGGCGTTGGCGGAAGAACTGGGTCTCCCCGCCGGCCTCATGCTGGTGAGCGGCGGCCACGATCAAACGTGCGCCGCCCTCGGGGCGGGGTTGGTCAAAGGCGGCCTGGGATTGGTCTCCACCGGCACGGCGGAAGTGCTCGCCACGGCTTTCGATGCGCCGGCCCTCACACGGCGGATGTTTGACAGCTACTACCCGTGCTATTTGCATGCGAAGGCCGGCATGTTCTTCACCTTTTCGCTGAACCACGTCGGCGGCCTCCTGCTGCGCTGGTGGAGAGACCAGTTTGCCGGGGTCGAGGTGGCGGATGCGCGCGCAGCCGGATTGGATCCCTACGCGCTGATGGATCAGCGGATGCCGTCGCAGCCTTCGCCGGTGATGGTGGTTCCTCACCTGAACGGTACAGGGACCCCCTGGTGCGACCTGGAGGCCAAGGGCGCCATAGTCGGGTTGACTCATGCCACCACCCGTCATGATGTGGCCAAAGCGTTGCTCGAAGGACTCGCTTTTGAGTTGCGTATTAACCTCAAGAACCTGCAAAGCTGTGGCGTGGAAATGGTCCGGCTCGTCGCGGCGGGTGGCGGCGCCAAGTCAACCACCTGGCTGCAGTTGAAGGCGGATATCCTCAACCGCCCGATCAGCACTCTGCGTTGTCGCGAGGCGGCCTGCCTGGGCGCCGCTTTGCTCGCCGGCGCGGGCGCGGGCGTGTACGCCTCGCTGGACGAGGCGGTCGCGCAGACCGTGGTTGCAGACCGGGAATATGTGCCGCAAAGAGAATCGGCGCTGCGCTATGATCAGCGTTTCGCCGAATATTCTCGCCTTTACCCCGCGTTGAAGCAGTTGCAGCCGGCCCCGGCAAAACAATGAACCCTATGCTGGCAGGGGATACAGATTTATGAAAACGACTCGTCGAACCTCAACCGTGTTGTCTGCCCTATGTGCTATGGCCGCCGTCCTGCTGCTGGCAAGCTGCGACCAGCCGCGAGACGCCACCCGGGGTACTGCCGCCGGCAAACAGCTCACTATCGGTGTGAACTTCGAAACGCTGCAAACAGAGTACTGGGTCGCGGGTTTCGAAGCCATCAAAGCCGAGTTGAAGAAGCGCAATATGCGAGTGATTGAAGCCGTGGCAGACGGTGATTCCAACCGGCAGCTTCAGCAAATCCGCACCTTCGTCACCCGCAAGGTGGACGGCATTGTGATGGTGCCGAAAGACTCCAAGACCTGCCTGCCCGCCATCAAAGCCGCCAATGATGCGGGCATCCCCATCGTCTTATTCAACCGTCCGGCCGCCGATTCGGGCGGCACCGTCAAATCGGTCGCCATTGTGGCGGATAATCGCAAACTGACGCGGGAGACAGTTGAGTTCATGGTCGAACAGGCCCGCAAGACAGGAGAGAAACACAAGGCCCTGCTGATCGTGGGCGACCTGGGCGACATCAACGCCATCGGCCGCAAAGATGGCTTTTACGATGCTGTCAAAGGCCACGAAGCTGTCGTGGAGGTCGTGGCGGAAGTCCCTTCCGAATGGAACCAGGAGAAGGCGCGCGCCGGTGTGGTGAACGCGCTTCAGGCCAATCCCGATATCTCGTTCATCTTCTCCTCGTCGGACTTTCTATTCCCTTCTGTCATCGCGGCGCTGAAGTCGGCCAACAAGTATCACAAGATCGGAGAGCCCGGACACGTGATTCTGGGCGGTTTCGATGGCGACGCGACGGCTTACCAGATGCTGGTGGACCGGTATCTGGACGCCACGGGTGTGCAGGACGTCTATTTCGAAAGCGAGCAGTCCATTCAGGCCCTGCTGGATCAAATGGAAAAGAAGGAGGTCCCGCCGCTGATTCTTGATCCCGGCTTCGTCATTCATCAGGGGAATCTGGAGGAGAAAAAGGCGCGCATGTGGGGGGCGAACGTGGGGCGGAAGTAGGGCGATGGACGGGAGAAGGAAATGCAACCAGGTCCAGAGTTCCTGCGATGGAATCCTGTGGCTTGATTCAGCCCCGAGGTTGTGACTCGTTCCCCTGATTCCGCCCACTCGGCTGCCATCGCAGCGGCAGGGCTCGGAGTGAGCCTGCTCAAGCGGCTGGTAGTCTCGGATTACCTGGTGCTTGGGCTAAGCGTGATCGGTTTCGCGGCCTTGGCGCCGTTCACGCCTGGGTTGGCCTCCTGGGGCAACCTCCAGACGATCCTGGCCTATGCCTTGCCTCTGCTGGTCGTGTCCATCGGTTTGACGCTGGTGCTGATCATCGGGGGCATTGACCTCTCCGTAACGGCGATCATTGCCATGGCTAGTGTGATGGGCGGCAAGATCATGAGCGGAGACGAGGGCTGGCTGGCGGGCCACGCGCTGGCAGTGCCGGCTGGGCTGTTGGCGATGCTGCTGGTGGGGGCGGTCATCGGCGCGCTTAACGGACTGGCTGTGACGGCCTGCCATATTCCCGCCTTCATCGCGACTCTGACTACCATGATGTTCGTCAGTGGGTTGGCGATTTGGACCACGCTCTCGCGCAAGATCGGCGGGCTGCCGCCGGGCTTCCTGGTGCTGGGTCAGAACCTCTGGTTAACCGCGGCGATCGCGGGTCTGGCGGCGTGGGTAGCCCACCTGGCGCTCTCACGCACGCTCTACGGCAAGTGGCTCTACGCCATCGGCCATAATGCGCGGGCGGCCCTGGTTTCGGGGGTGCCCGCAGCCGGGGTGACCTTCGCCACCTACATCGTTAGCGGAATATTCGCCGGGCTTTCCTCCATCCTCTTTACGGCGGGCCTGGAGACGGGCAACCCGGAGATGGCGCGCGACAATCTCCTGGATGTGGTCGGGGCGGTCGTGATTGGAGGCACGAGCCTTTACGGCGGCAAGGGCCGAGTGGCCGGCACCGTGTTTGGCGTCCTGTTCCTGGCGCTGGTGGACAACAGTCTCAACCTGCTGGGGTTGACCTTCTACACCATCACAATGGTCAAGGGCGGTGTGATTCTGGCGGCGGCCCTCACCGACGCGCTGCGAAACAAGTTCCTGGCGGGACGTTAAGTGGGGTGCCCATGATCGAGTTCTCCGACATCGGCCGCAGCTTCTTCGGGGTGGAAGTCCTGAAGGGAGTGACTTTTTGCGTGAAGCCGGGGCAAACCGTCGGCATTGTGGGCGAGAACGGAGCGGGCAAATCCACGCTGATGAATATCCTCGGGGGCAACCTGTCTCCGGACACGGGCCGGATGCGCTTGAACGGCCACCCTTATGCGCCGGCCTCCCCGCGGGACGCGGAACGGGCCGGAGTCGCGTTCATTCATCAGGAACTGAACCTGTTCTCAAATCTTTCCATCGCCGAAAACATTTTTCTTCGCAGCTTTCCCTGGAAGGCGCGTTGGCTGCCTTTTATCGCCCGCCGCCACATCCATGAGCGCACGGGCGCGCTGCTCAAGGATGTGCAGCTCGCTCACGCGCCGGATACCCCCGTCGAACAGCTTTCCGCCGGAGAGCGGCAACTGGTGGAAATTGCCAAAGCCCTGGCTTCGGACGCCCGGCTCATCATCTTTGACGAGCCGACCACGTCGTTGACCATTCGCGAGACCGAGCGTCTTTTCGGGATCATGGGGCAACTGCGGGAGCGCGGCATCTCCATGATCTACATCTCGCACAACCTGGGCCACGTGCTGAGGCTGGCGGATGAGATTGTTGTTCTGCGTGACGGACAAGTCGTGGGCGCGGGGGCGAAGTCGCTGTTCAACGCGGACAAACTCGTGTCCCTCATGGTGGGCCGGGAAATCGTCCAATTATACCCGCTACGCGACACCCGGCCAACCGACCAGGTCGTGCTGGACGTGCGTGGCGTCAGGCAGCCTGGCATCGCGCGGAACGTCTCGTTTCAACTCAGACAGGGTGAAATCCTCGGCCTCTCCGGTCTGATGGGCTCCGGGCGTTCCGAACTCGCGCGCATCTTGTTCGGCCTCGACCGCTGCGCAGCCGGTGAAATCCATTTGGATGGCGAGCCTATGCAGGGGTTGCCGCCCCGCGAACGCATCCGCCGGGGACTGGCGTTTCTCACCGAAGACCGCCGCGCCGAGGGCCTTTGTCTGGAGGCCTCCATTGCCGACAACATCACGCTCGCGGCCTTGCGGCGATTCACCCGCACCCCGGCGCGCCTGGTGGACCGGCCGAAATCCGAGAGGGCGGTGGCGCAAATGTGGGAGGCCGTGAAACTAACGCCGACGGCGCGTCCGGCGCAGGCAGTGAAGACCTTGAGCGGCGGCAACCAGCAAAAGGTGGTTCTTGCCAAGTGGCTGCTGCACGAGCCCAAGGTCTTCATTCTGGACGAACCGACGCGAGGCATTGATGTCGGCGCCAAGCACGAGGTTTACCGTCTGATCAACGCCCTGGCGTCCAGGGGCGCGGCGGTGCTCATGATCTCGTCCGAAGTCGAGGAACTCATCGGGATGTGCGACCGCATCCTGGTGATGCGCTCCGGGGAAATTCGAGACACGATCCAGCCGCGGGAATTCGACCGCGAACGCATCCTGCGCGCCGCGATCCATCAGAGCGAATTGGTATGAGCCGTGCCGCCGACAAACCCGCGGTCTTGGGTCTGCTGAACCAGGCCTCGCTGATTCTTTTTGCCCTCGTGCTGATGGTGTTCGGCGCCTTGTCGCCGGCCTTCTTGCAGGCGGACAACTTCGTGAACATCCTCATTCAGACCTCGTCCACGGGCATCCTGGCGGTAGGGATGACCTTTGTGCTGCTGACGGCGGGCGTAGACTTGTCGGTCGGCTCCATCATGTTTGTGGCGGCGGCGATCGGGGGCAAGTTGGTCCTGGGCGGCTGGTCTCTTGGCGGTTCGCTGGCGGCAATGCTCGGGATCGGCTTCATTTATGGTGCACTGAATGCCGTGTTTATCACCCGCCTGGCGATTGTGGCCTTTATCGTCACCCTGGCCACGCGTTATTTCGGGCGAGGGCTGGGTTTGCGCATCACGGAAACGCGGGCCATGAATCTGCCAGACAGCTTCTACGAACTGGGCGCGGCGCGCGTGCTGGGAGTGCCGGCACCGGTATTGATTCTCACCCTCGTTGTGATTGGGGCGCATCTGTGCCTCACCCGGACCCCGTTTGGCCGCCAGGTTTACGCGGTGGGCGCAGACCTGGAGGCCGCCCGCAAAGCGGGCATCAACACGGGCGCAGTGCTGTTCACAGTTTATGTCATCTGTGGCCTGTGCGCGGCGGTGGCGGGTGTGGTGGCGCTGTCGCAGGCCCCGGCTGTCTCTCCCACGTTCGGCAATAATCGTGAATTCCTGGCCATTGCGGCGGCGGTGCTCGGCGGCACCAGCCTGTTCGGCGGGCGCGGCGCGGTGTTCCCCGGCACTGTCCTCGGAGCGGTCTTGATCCAGACCCTGGAGAATGGCTTGAACATTCTCAATGTGAACCCATACCTCTATCCCCTGATCACCAGCGCCGTGATTTTTCTTGCCGTCCTGCTTGATGCTTTCCGCAGCCGCATTCTTGCCCGGGTCAACCGCCGCCGCATCTATATCGAGAAAGCCGACTGATACTTCGATTCTTGGTGCCCTTGGAGTTTTGTCTTGTTTTTCCCTGGTTTCCACGCGTGCCCGAGGCCCCGCGCCCTCGCGCCGAGTAGAGTTTCGTCCTATTCTTGAATGGTTTCCTTCTAGGCCATCTCGGACTGCGTCGGTAGATTTTCGATGTGTCAAAGTGTGTCCAGCTTTCGCCGTTTCAGCCGTGTCGGCAACTGCCGTCCGCGGTGTCTTGCGGCGAGACCGATCGAGCTGCCGTTTCCAGATGCTGCTCATGAGCGATCCTGTCATCGCCACGTATCTCGTCGAAACGCCGCATCCGGTGGAACTCGCGGCGGAGATGATCGCCGGTGAGCAATCGTCGGGGACGTTTGTTGCCGTGCCAGGCGAGACCGATGAGCTCAAAGCGCGCGCCCGGGCTAAGGTAACCGGCATCAAGCCGTTGGGATTCGTGGACTCCCCGGCCTTGCCGGGATCCCGCCCGCCCGCGGGACACTCCGGCCCGGTCCGATACCAGCGCGCGGAGGTTACTATCGAGTTTCCGTTCGATAACGTCGGTCCCAACCTGCCTGCCCTGCGGGCCACCCTCTGCGGCAACCTCTTTGAGCTGAGTCAGCTTTCCGGCATCAAACTGCTCGACGTCCAACTGCCAGCCCCTTTTGCAAAGGCCTACCCTGGTCCCCAGTTCGGCATCGTCGGCACCCGGCGGCTTGCCGGGGTCCAGGACCGTCCCCTCATCGGCACCATTGTTAAACCGAGCGTCGGATTAAGTCCGGCCCAAACGGCTGCGCTGGTCAGAACGCTGGCCGAAGCCGGCATTGATTTCATCAAGGACGACGAATTGCAGGCCAACTCGCCTCATTCTCCGCTTAAGGACCGTGTCGCCGCCGTCATGCACGTCGTGAATGAACTCGCCGAACGGACGGGCCGCAAAACCATGTTCGCCTTCAACATCACCGATGACCTTGAGGCCATGCTCCGTCACCATGACACGGTCGCCGCCGCGGGGGGCACGTGCGTCATGATCAGTATTCACAGCGTCGGATTGGCGGCAACCTCCGAGCTCCGCCGCCGCAGCCGATTGCCCATCCACGGTCATCGTAATGGCTGGGGCCTTTACGGCCGCCACCCTCTCTTCGGCGTCGAGTTTCCCGCCTGGCAGAAGCTCTGGCGCCTCGCCGGGGTTGACCACTTGCACGTTAATGGCCTCCGCAACAAGTTCTGGGAACCGGACGATTCCGTCGTCCGCAGCATCAGGGCCTGCCTCACGCCGATGTTTCATCCGGCAGATACCGTGATGCCGGTGGTCAGTTCCGGCCAGTGGGGTGGCCAGGCGCCGGACACTTACCGTCTCACCGGTACCATCGACCTCCTCTACCTCGCAGGCGGCGGCATCCTGGCGCACCCGCTCGGACCCGCTGCCGGGGTCCGTGCCGTACAACAGGCTTGGCAGGCCGCCGTTCAGGGAATCCCTCTGGTCGAATATGCCGCTCAACATCCTGAGTTGAGAGAAACCATCGCCAAGTTTGGAAGGAATTGAGGATGAACAGAATCGAGGGCACCAACCCCCTTCTCCTTGCCTATTATGGAGACGACTTCACCGGTTCTACTGACGCCCTCGAGTCACTCGCCCGCGCCGGGCTCCGAACCGTTCTGTTTCTCCAGGCGCCCACCCCGGACCAGCTTGCCGGCTTTCCCGGGCTGCGCGCCTTTGGCATTTCGGGCGGCTCGCGCATGATGTCGCTGGCCGAAATGGACCTCGAATTGCCCCCGGCTTTCGAGGCACTCAAGCACAGCGGCGCTGCCATCGTCCATTACAAGACCTGTTCCACCTTCGATTCCTCCGCCACGGTCGGCTCGATTGGCAAGGCGATTGAAATCGGCCGCTCCGTTTTTGGGCAATCCCTTACGCCGTTGGTCGTCGGTTACCCGGCCTTCGGACGCCATGTCGTCTTCGGCAACCTCTTTGCCCGTTCCGGTGACTCCGAACCTTTGCGCCTGGATCGACATCCGATGAGCCGGCATCCCGTCACGCCGATGCCTGAAGCAGATCTCCGGCTGCACCTGGCCCGGCAAACCACCCTGCCCGTCGAACTCGTGGATCTGCTTAAGCTTAAAGGCTGGGGCCCGGGTGACCTGGGCGGCGAGGGGGTGGGCGTCGAGAGTTCCTATCGCGGTCCCGCCCGCCGTTATGAGCAACTGCGCCGTTTCCTGGCGGCCGCCGCCACTCGCAAACCTCCTCCCATAGTCCTGTTTGACACCCTCGACGACGACGATTTGCCCGTGATCGGGCGATTGATCTCCAGCCAGGTTCGGCCGGGCCGCCAGCTCTTCTGCGCCGGCTCCAGTGGTGTCGGATACGCCCTGGTCGCATATTGGCGCAAGACCGGCATTCTTCCTTTCATGCAGAACGGCGAAGAGCCCGTTCATCAAACCGTTCTCGGCCTCGAGCCCAAGCAAACCATTTTCGTCTCCGGCAGTTGCTCGCCGAACACGGACCGGCAGATCGGGCGCGCCCTGGAAGCTGGTTTCGAGGAGGTTGCTTGTGACAGTGGCAGCTTGGCTGAGAGTGACCGTGTCGATGATGCCGTGGAGGCTACGGTCGTCCGCGCTCTCCCGGCCCTGCGCGCCGGGCGCCATGTGATCTTTCATACCGCCCGCGGCGTAACTGATCCCCGCCGTGCCGCCTTCGAGCGCGTCGCGGAGAAGTGCGCCAGCGTCAGTAACGCCCAGAGAATGGCCGTTGCCGGGGCCAGGCTCGGGCACGCCTTGGGGCGGGTCCTTCGCTCAGCCCTGGAATTGACGGGGGTGCGACGCGCCGTCATCTGCGGAGGGGATACCGCTACTCAGGCCGGCCGTGCGATGGGAATTGTGGCTCTGGAATTTCTCGCCCCGGCCGCCATCGGCGCCCCGCTTTGCCGCATTCACGCCAGCGGCAGCGCCCTCGATGGTTGCGAACTCATCTGCAAAGGCGGACAGATGGGTCCCGACTCCTTCTTTCTCGACGTGGTCAGCCGGGGGGCCGCATCCGCGCAGCGCCAGCCCCGCAACCTTCGTGAAACCTCTTAAACCGGCGGTGAACGTTCCTAAATCATGAACCTGACAAACCGCAACCGGAACAACTCCAGCCGCAAAGCCTTCGCGGCCTTGCGGTCTGCCTGCCGGGGTCGGCACTTTGTGCCCCAGGACATTGCCCGCCAACTCGACAGCCGCGGCCACTATGACCTCCAGCTCGACAAGGAGTTCCCGTTTCATGTGACCCTGTTTCGGGTCTCCTCGAAGCAATACACCCCCATCGCCAATTGGCATGAGCGGCTCGAGATCGTTATGCCGCTGGACGGCCCGGCCCGCGTGCGCATGGGCGAACAAACCGTCGCCCTGGCCACCGGCGACCTGCTGGTCGTGGATAACCTCAAGCTGCATAACCTGGAGGATTTCCCCGGGTTCAAGACTCGCCTTGTCTCCATTAGTTTCATGCCCGAGTTCGTCTACGGGTCCGGCTCGCCTTCGTGCGACTACACGTTCCTGATTCCCTTCTACGCCAAGCGGGAAGGTCATCCCCATGTTCTGCATGCCACCGACCCCCTCGCTGGCCCCGTTTATCTCGCCTTGACCGAGTTGCTCGACCGTTATTTCCGCTCCCGGGACGTGCCCTACGCCCAGGCCGGGTGCAAGGTGAGCTTTCTGCAGATCCTCTATCAGCTCACGCGCCGTTTTCAGGCCTCGGAAGTGTTGCGCTCGGAGTATTTGCAGCATCGGCAGCAGGCCGAGCGGCTGGCGCGGCTCTTCGAGTATGTGCGGGAGAACTATGCGGAGCGGATCAGCGTGGGCCACGCCACGCAGATGGTGCACATGAGCCAGGCGCAGTTCATGAAGGTCTTCAAGAAGGTGTCGGGGATGACATTTGTCGCGCACGTGACGCGGGTGCGGATCATGAACGCCCTGCGGTTGTTGCGGGAAACGGACTTGACGATCGCGGAGATAGCGGCCAGGTGCGGTTTTTCGGACCAGAGCTATTTTGACCGCCGCTTCCGCCAGGCCTTCGGCAGATCGCCGCGCCAGTTCCGCAAGGAGGTTGTGTTACAACGGAACCCCGTCACGCGAGACCTTGACTGAGATTCTCCCTATGAAACCCAGTTTGTCAAGAAACGTCAGCGCTTTCAGGTGCACCAAGTCGCCGGTCCGGGAGATCATGGACCTGGCCAATCCCCAGTTTTTCAAGAACGCCGGCCTGGATCCCGCCGACGTAATATCTTTCTCGGGCGGATGGGTGAACCACGCCGCGCCGGTTCAGCTCCGTGAAGCCTTCGCCCGCATCATCGGCGACGACAAACGGTTTCATGCCAGCGGCGGATACTCACCCACCATCGGCCTGCCGGAATGCCGCAGCGCCATCGCCGACTATGAGAAACATCTCTTCGGCGGGAGCATGAAGCTGGCCCCGGAAAACATCGCCGTCGGCTGCAACTCCACCCAGCTGACCTTCAATTTGATGCACATCATGCTCAGCCCGGGGGAGAAACTCTTGCTGCCTGATCCGACCTATTGTAACTACCCCTCGCAAGTCTCCGCCCTCGAAGGTGTAAGGATCATGCGCTTCCCCCTCCTGGACGTGGACCGCTGGCGTTTTGTCGCGGATGAGAGAATCGACGGCTTCGCGGCCTTCATTCGCCGGGAAAAGCCGAAGATGATCCTGCTCTGTGCGCCCGACAACCCCACCTCGCAGGTGCCCTCGACGGCGTTTGTCCGGGCTGCACTAGAAGCCGCAACGGAAGTGGGAGGTTTTCTGGTGATAGACTTCGCTTACAAGGAACTGGTCTGGGGTGACAACCTGCCGGAATACTTCTCCTGGGGACCGACAGACAACTTTGTGTCCATCCATTCCAACTCGAAATGGTGCCGCGGGCTGGGACGGCGGCTGGGCTGGGTTGAAGCCCCGGTGGAAATCGTCGAAGCGCTCGAAGCAGTCCAGGGTTCGAGCATCTTGTGCCCGGATACCCTCCACCAAATGGCCCTGGCCGACTACGTGAGAAAAGGAATTGCCGCTGACAGCATCAAACCCTACATCCGCCAGACGGCGAAGCTCTACGAAACCGCCGCGAGGCGCACGGTTCAGGCCATCAACGCCCATCTCGGGCTCCCTTGCCTGATTCCGCAGGGCGGGCTCTACACCGTCATCCGCACCGGTGTGGAAAGCTCCGAATTCACGAGAGCCGTGCTGGAGAAGACGGGCGTCATCGTCGTGCCCGGCTGGGGCTTTGGCGAAACCTTAAACAAGGCTGTCCGGGTCTCTTATGGGCCCCTGGTTCACGACCTGGACAAAATTGACATTGCGATGAAAAGGGTGGGGGCCTTCCTGGCCGCCGCAGCTGCCACACCCCGGCACGCACCGGCTTCAAACACAGCGGTGAGGTCGCCAACGGGGGTTGACTGATTGTGGACCTTGCTTATGAGACCTGAGATTCCTGTCCTGACTGAGAAGGCCCGCTTGCTCCGCCGGGATGTCTTTTCCATGGTGTTCGAGTGCGGCGAAGGCCACCCCGGCGCCGCACTGTCCTGCGCCGACCTCATCGCGGCCCTCTATTTTCACATCATGCGGGTGGATCCTGCCAACCCGGATTGGCCGCAGCGTGATCGGTTCATTCTTTCCAAGGGTCACGCCTGCCCGTCCTACTATTCCGCCCTCGCCCGGCGAGGCTTCTTCCCTATGGACTGGCTGCCCAACTTGCGGCGTCTGGGGTCTCCCCTCCAGGGTCATCCGGTGATGAAAAAAACCCCCGGTGTGGATATGACCACCGGTTCGCTCGGCCACGGCATTCCCATCGGGGCTGGCATGGCTGCCGCCGGGCGTTTGGCGCGGCTGGACTACTTTGTCTATGTCATCGTCGGCGATGGCGAGTTGAACGAGGGGATCGTGTGGGAGGCCGCTCAAAGCGCCGCTCACATGCGCTTGGGACGCCTGATCGTGTTCGTGGACAACAACGGTTGGCAAAGCGGAGGGCTCGTCAAAGACGTCAGCGGATTCACCAACGTAACCCCCGCTTTCGCCGCCTTCGGCTGGCATGTGCAGGAGATTGATGGTCATGACTTCGGCCAGATCCTCGATGCCGTGGATCAGGCGCAAGCACAGCCGGAAAAACCTTCCCTGATCCTGGCCAAGACCATCAAGGGAAAAGGAGTCCCCTTCACCGAGAACGATAACAGTTGGCATAAGCGCACTCCCACCAAAGCCGAGCTCGAAGCCGCCCTCAAATTCCTCGAAAACTGATATGGACCGGATTACTGCCATGGACCGGATTGCCAACACCCGGGAGGCCTTTATCGCCGGGCTGCTGGACGTCGCGCCGGATGACCCGAAAATCTGTCTGGTGTCCGCAGATTCGCTCAAGGCTGCGCGTGCCACACCTTTCGTCGAGAAGTTTCCCGAACGGTGCTTCGAAGTCGGCATCTGCGAGCAAAACGCTGTCTGTTTTGCCGCCGGACTGGCTTCGACAGGCCTGAAACCATTCTTAAACACCTACGGCGGCTTCATCACCATGCGGGCCTGCGAGCAGGTTCGCACGTTCGTGGCCTACCCGAATCTCAATGTGAAACTCGTCGGCCTCAACGGCGGTATGTACGGCGGCGAACGCGAAGGCGTCACCCACATGGTTTTCGAGGACTTCGGCATCCTTCGTTCCATTGCCGGCATGGAAATCGTGGTGCCCGCCGATGCCGGTCAGGTGCGTAAAGCCACCCGCATTCTTGCCTCCCGCGAAGGCCCTGCCTATATGCGCATCGGGAGCGGCCGGGAACCGGTTATCTTTGACGAGGCCGTGGACTTTAAGTTCGGCGAGGCCCGCGTCTTGCGCGAGTACGGAACCGATGCCGCCATTTTTGCCGTCGGTCCCGTCCTGAAACGTGCCATACTCGCTGCCGAAGCCCTCGCCAAAGAAGGGATTCATACCACGCTGGTGGAGGTTCATACGCTCAAACCTTTGGACGCAGACACCATCGCCGCGGTGCTCCGGCGAACCCGGGCGGCGGTCACACTGGAGGACCACAACATCTACGGCGGTTTGGGCAGTGCCGTTGCCGAGGTGATCGCCGAACGCGCGCCCGCCTGCCTTATCCGCCTGGGCCTCCAGGACGTTTTCGCCGAGTCGGGGGAAGCGGAAAGGTTGCTCGATCATTTTGGGATGGGAGTGGCGAACGTGACCGAAGCGGTGAAAAACGTGATCGCCCGCAAGGGTGCAGCCGGAACAAAGGTGACCGCAACTCCAACGTCGGCCGCCCGGACAAACCGCCCGGGCTCCGGAAAAGGACTCAACCCCGGCACTGCTGTGAGTTGAGAACCCAAGACAGAACTGATGAAGGCACTCGTAAAAAAGGCACGGCAACCCGGTCTGTGGCTCGACGATGTTCCGGACCCGGAAATTGGCATCAATGACGTGCTGATTCGCGTGGATCGCGCCGGGATTTGCGGCACCGATTTGCACATCTACAAGTGGGACCATTGGGCCCAACGCACCATTCCCGTCCCGATGGTCATCGGCCACGAGTTCGTCGGGGAGGTGGCCGCGGTCGGGTCCAATGTGAAGGATTTCTTTCCCGGCGAAATCGTCAGCGCTGAAGGTCACGTGGTCTGTGGCCGTTGCCGCAATTGTTTGGCCGGGCGGCGGCACCTGTGCAAGGACACCCTGGGCATCGGAGTCAACCGCCCAGGTGCCTTCGCGGAATACATCTCCGTGCCCATGACCAACGTCTGGCACCACCGCGACGGAATTGACAAAGACGTGGCGTCCATCTTTGACCCCTTCGGCAACGCGGTGCACACCGCGCTTTCCTTCCCCACGCTTGGGGAAGACGTCCTGATCACCGGGGCCGGCCCCATAGGCCTGATGGCCACGGCCGTGGCCAAGCATACCGGCGCCCGGTTCCTGGTCGTGACGGACGTGAATGATTATCGGCTCGACCTGGCGCGTCAGATGGGTGCCACCGTGACCCTGAATGTCACAAGCGGGAAGACCCTTACCGAAGTTCAGCAGGACCTGGGCATGAAGGAGGGCTTCGACGTGGGTATGGAGATGTCGGGCAGTCCGGCTGCCCTCCGCGACATGATCGACAACATGGCCCACGGCGGCAAAATTGCCATGCTCGGTATTCCCGCCGAAGTCGTCCCCTTCGATTGGACGAAGGTGGTCTTCAACATGCTCACTATCAAAGGCATCTATGGCCGTGAGATGTACGAAACCTGGTACAAGATGACCGTCATGCTTGAAAGCGGACTCGACATACGCCCGGCGATCACTCACCGGTTTCACTACACGGACTTTGAGAAGGGATTTGAGGCAATGATGGGCGGCCGGTCCGGCAAGGTGGTCCTGAACTGGCGGTGAATCTGGCGCCGCGGCGCGGTGCAACATGACCGAGGAATTCAAAGAGCATTTGGAAGCGCAGCTGAGTGCCGCCCGGTCAGCTGGCACCTTCAAGCGCGAAAGGGTGATCACAACGCCCCAGGGCGCCAGCATACGAGTCGCCGATGGCCAGCACGTCCTGAACTTCTGCGCCAACAACTACCTGGGTCTGGCACAGCATCCGGCCGTGGCGGCGGCCGCGAAAACGGCCATCGACCAATGGGGTTACGGCCTGGCCAGTGTCCGTTTCATTTGCGGCACGCAGAGCGTTCACAAGCAACTGGAAGCGAAGCTCACGGAGTTCCTGCAAACCGAGGACACCATCTTGTACTCATCCTGCTTCGACGCGAATGGAGGCTTGTTTGAGACGTTGCTCGGTCCGGAAGACGCCGTCATCTCGGACGAACTGAACCACGCGAGCATCATTGACGGCATTCGGCTCTGCAAAGCGCAACGCTATCGCTACCGGAACAACAACCTCGCTGATTTGGAGGCCAAGCTCAACGAGACGGCGGCCGCGCGCTTCCGGTTGATCGCGACGGATGGCGTGTTTTCGATGGATGGCCATATCGCCAACCTGGCCGGCATTTGCGGATTGGCGGAGAAGCATGAAGCGCTGGTGATGGTGGATGATTCGCACGCGGTGGGTTTTGTCGGCCGGCTCGGGCGGGGCACACACGAGTACCACGATGTGGTGGGGCGAGTGGACGTCCTCACCGGCACATTGGGCAAAGCGCTGGGGGGCGCCAGTGGCGGCTACGTCAGTGGCCGTAAAGAGATCATCGCTTGGCTGCGCCAGCGTTCGCGGCCTTACCTTTTTTCGAACACGCTTGCGCCCGCCATCGCCGCCGGGACGCTCAAGGCGCTGGAGTTGCTGAGCTCCTCCACCACTCTGCGCGACAAACTGGAGACCAACACCCACTTCTTCCGGGATGGCCTGTCAAAGCTTGGGTTACACATCCTTCCGGGAACACATCCGATTGTGCCGATCATGGTGGGCGATGCGACCCTGGCGTCGAGGTTCGCAGACGCCATGCTCGCGAAAGGAGTGTATGTGATTGGCTTTTCCTACCCCGTGGTGCCTCAGGGCAAGGCCAGGATCCGGGTGCAAGTATCCGCCGCTCACTCGCAGGAGGATTTGCAGCGTGCCCTCCATGCGTTCGCAGAAGTAAAGCGGCACTTGGACCTCTGATCCGGCTACGCCGGCAGTGCCAGTTTGAGCCACCTTCCTGTCATGTTGGCGCAGCTTGGGGAGGCGGATAGATTTTCTCAGGCGGATTTCGCCGTTTGGGGCGCTGGATCAACTCGAGGGTGGTGCCAATAGTCGCCTCGGTGTCGAGGTAGGCGTAATGACCATCGTCGTCCGGGCCGAAGCCGGCGCCGTCCTGGGTCATCTCGAAGCCGGCGGCCCGAGCCTGATCGAGCGCAGTCGCCATATCATTCACCAGGATTCCTAGGTGATGCACCCCATAGCCATGCTGGTCCACAAACTCCTGGTAAACGGTGTCCCCTTCCATGATTTCGATAAGTTCAATGCGCAGGGGACCCACATTGGCCAGCGCCACGCGCATTCGATACTCGGCGGGCTTCCCATGGCGCGTCATCCGTTTGACCAGCGGCTTGCCATAGGTGTAGAAATGCCACGGGCCGACCCCAAGCACGTGATACCAATTGTTTACCGTCTGTTCCAAGTCCCTGACCACGAGGGCAACCTGGGCGATGCCGGCGATTGGCAGCCCCCCCCTCCGGTCCGGTCCCGTTTGAGCTGAATTCGGATTCATGGACTTAGAATGCATTGAGATCGCACTGAAAGACCGTCTTGATTGACCTGCCCGCCATTGCTTTGGCGACCCCCTGGCGAAACTCCGTCAGCGGCCAACGGTCGGTGATGAGCTGGTCGCCTGGAATCCTGCCGGATGCCAGCAACTGCAACGCGAGACGTTGATGTCTGGGCGCAAAAATTGTGGTCCCGATCAGTTGTAGGGCCTGGTAATGAATCAGGTTGGTGTCGAGACCGGGCCGACTTTGGTCCTTTGGCACACCCCCGAACAGAAGGATGCGTCCTCCTTTGCGCGCCATCTCCACCGCCTGCACCTGGGTTGCTGCAGCCGCGTTGGCGGTAATGATGACGTCCGCCCCACGCCCCCGCGTCAGTCGCCGGACTTCGTCTACCAGATTGGTTTGAGAAGTGTTGATGAGATGGTCTGGAGCCAAGGCACTGCAAAGCGCCAGGCGCTCCTCCTCAAGATCAGCCATGATGACGACGTGGGCCCCACGCGCGCGTGCCAGGCAAAGATGGATGCAACCCACCGGCCCGGCGCCGATCACAACCACGGTGTCCCCAAGGCCAACACAGCCCTTCTCCTGCGCGTTGATGCAGGAAGAAATCGGCTCGCTGACCGCCCCGACAGCAGGATCCATCCCGGTGGGCAGAGGCTGGATCGTGCCCAACCGCAGGCAGTCCGGCGGGATCGCCAGATACTCGGCGAAGCCCCCCGGCCAATGTTGCGCGATTTCACGATAATCCGAACACAACTCGTGCTGCCCGCTGGCGCAAAACTCGTCCTCCGGGTTATAGGCCAATGGCCCAACGACGAGCCAATCTCCTGCACGATGAGGCCCACGATAGGCGGCCCCCGTTTCAAAAACCGTCCCCGCAATCTCATGCCCCAGAATCCATGGAAATGTCACCCGATGATGCCCGTGACGCAACGTTCGAAGATCGCCGCCACACAAGCCGCAGGCTTGAACTTTGAGCAACAAGCCCTCGGGATCGCATGCGGGGCGCGGCACCTCCTCGACCGCGAATTCCATGCGACCCCGAACCACAACCGCCTTCATGGTCTCGATGCTTCTCATGATTCTCCCGCCGTTTCCCCGATGGCGCTCTGCAGCAAGGCATCCTGCTCCTCGCGCAACCGGTGGATCAACGTGCTGCGGTCGGGGTCGAAGTTGCTCACCGTCATGATTTCGCCGGCCGCGATTGGGGCCCGGACCCGCCCCCCCGGCGCCAGGCCAAGCGGAATGGCCCGCAATTTGCAGGCCTCGGCGTATTCGTAAATGCGGCCGTAAATATCCGCGCTGCCCAGACCTTCAACCTTCTCACCGGCACTGAGCCCGCGTTTGGCCACGCAGACAACCTCGGCGCACATGGCTTCAGCGGTCACAGTGCGTTCGCCGAGCAGAACCGCCTCCGCAATGGACTGCGGAGTCTCGATGTCGCACAGATGATACGGCCGGAAATGCAGGTAGTAAGGCCCCTCGGACCGGGTGATGAACTTCATATCTTTCCGGACCCGGGGATTGTCGCTATAAACAACGGCGAAGACTCCTGGAGCAATCGCCCCTGTGCTGTAGTCCACCCGTCCCGACCCCGCGAAGATTCCACCGTCACGCCGCGGGATAAAGGTCCGCTCCAGGTCGGCCAATTCCACTCTCGGCCCGTGCATCCCGGGAACATCCGGGACCAGGCCCGTGCTATTGGCCACTGCGGCCATTTCCACCATGGTTTTCGTCCCATCCTTGAAGGAGGCCAGTATCCTGGGATTCATGCCTTTGACCGCGGCTTCCGCGGCGCAACTTTCCGGCGTGGCTTGCATGTCGATCGAATTATTCTTGCCCTTGCCGAGGCAGACCACCTCAAATCCCATCAGAATTGCCTGCTCGTGCAGCATCTTGCAAACGCCAGGTTCGTCCCCCGAAGCAGCCGTGTAGATTGCCCCCACGCGCCGCGCCTCGTGGTTCAGCCGGTAACCGACAGTCACGTCGGTCTCAATGGTCATCATAATGATGGGTTTGCGCTGTTGAATGCATTCCCAGGCCACGTGAGCCCCCACGTCCAGGACGCCCGTCGCTTCCACGATGGCCTCCAGCGATTCGAGTCGCGGCAGCAACAGGGCGTCTTCAGTGACCACGCACCGCCCGACCCGCATCGCGTCTTGCGCCTGGCTGGCTGTTCCGGCGTGCGTCACCCGTTCCGGTGGCACCGAGAGCTCGGAGAAGGTCCGTATGGCCCGCTTCAGCTCAATGTCGGCCAGCGCCCGCACCTGCATTCCAGGGGTTTCAGCCACCGCCTGCGCCAGGCCTGACCCCATCTGCCCGCATCCAACAATACCGACGCGGATGGGATTCTGCGCTGCTTCCCGTGCTTTCAGTTTGCGCACTAATTCCATCGATTACCTTTCACCCTTCGAGCGCGTCAGCGCCGCCAGTTCCCGGAAGTCGCTTCGCACGTGCTCATAGAGTTGTTTGTACAGTCGAAAGTGACCCTGATATAGACCATGGTGGCGTGGGTCCGGCTCCATGGGCTCAATGTAACTGCTCCATTGCCGCGCCACTTCAAAACCGGGAAAAATCCCGGTCGCCACCCCCGCCAGAATGGCGTCGCCGTATGGAGCGCCGGTCCGGCGCTCGACTAGCACCGTGGGCACCTGAAAGACATCGGTGATGATGCGCCGCCACAGCGGGCTCTTGGCACCACCTTCATTGAGGACAATCGGAAAGTTCATCTTACGGCCGGTTTGCTGGATGATTTGGAACGAGTCGTACAACGCATAGGCCACTGACTCCATCATCGCTCGCAGCACGTGCCCTCGCGTGTGATGCAGCGACAGCCCGAATACTACCCCCCGGGCGTAGCTGTCCCATATCGGCGTGCGCTCTCCCATCAGGAACGGCAGCACAATCAACCCCTCCGCCCCGGGCGGCGCTGAAGCAGCCTCCTGGTTGATCAGATCAAAGGTGTTCACCCCCGTGCTCGCCTCCGTCCGGACCTCGGCCCGAAAAAACTCGTCCCGCATATAGCGCAGCAATTGGCCTCCGGTCGTCGTGGTCGGCACCGTTACATACGTGCGGGTGGAATCGGTCGTGTAGGCGAATCCTATCATCGTTTCCAGAAACCGGGTATCATCATGGATGATTCCGAAGTTCCCGCAGGTCCCCAGGTTCATCTGGATGTCCCCGGGCGCGATGGCCCCCGCCCCAACCCATCCCGCGTTGCAGTCCACCTGGCCTGCGACCACCGGGATGCCCGGGGCTAATCCCAGATCCCGCGCGGCTCCCGGCGTCACCTCCCCGATGATCGCCTCGCAGGGATACAGTTCCGGCAATAGCTCGGGCCCGATTCCCAGCACCTCCAACAGATCCGCATCAAAACGTCGTTCCAGCAGGTTGTACGCCACACCCCAAAACGCCGCCGCCGAGTAATGGGCTGTCGTGCGACCCGTCAGCTTCAGGTTGATATACCCGTCAATCGTTAACGTTTTGTCGATCCGTGAAAAAACCTCCGGGCGGTGGCGCTTCTCCCAAACCAGGTTCACGATCGAGGGGTGATCATCCAGGCGATTCTTGCTGATCGCGAAAATCCGCTCTTCTCCGATCTCCCGTTTCAGCCATTCCACTTCCGCCTGGGCCCGCCGATCGAGCAGATTGTAGGCCGCTGCCACCGGGCACCCCTTCTCATCCACCATCACCATTGACGGCAGGGCCGAGGAAACCGCCAGGCCGCTCACTTCGGCTGGTAAAGCCCCGGCCTGCTCCAGGCACTGGCGAATCAGCCGGCCGGCAACCTCCCAGTAACGCCGCGGATCATGCTCCGACCAGCCGGGCTGCGGATGCAACATCGGGTACTCTTCGAAGGCGTAGCCGACAACCGCCCCTTCAGGATCTACCAGCGCCGCTTTAGCGCCACCTGTGCCGTAATCCAAGCCTAGGAGATAGCGTGCCATAAAAGACCTATACTCCCAGGCGGGCGCGGCGCACCAGTTCGCCAAGGGTTCGATCGGTGGTTACGCGATGTCCCTCCAGTGGCAAGAGGCGCTCATGCACAGCATCCAGAATCCATTCCGCCTGTGGGTAGAACCAGGACTCCATCTCGGCGGGCGGGGTGATCCAGTTGCGCGCTCCCACCACCACGGGCGGCGCATCGAGGTAGTCGAAGGCCAATTGGGTAAGGTTGGCGGCGACGTCGTTGAGGTAGGACCCACGCTCGCAAGCATCCGAGGCCAGGACCACACGACCGGTCTTCTTTACCGACTCGACCAGCGGTTCATAATTCAACGGATTCAGGAAGCGCAAATCAATGACGTCCGCGGTCATGTGATAGCGCTGGACAAGCTGGTCGGCGGCTTCCAACGCTTTGTAAAGCGTGGGGCCGACGGTGATGATCGTAATGTCGTTTCCGGATCGGCGCAGAGCCGGTTGACCTTCCAAGACCTCATAGGATTCTCGCGGAACACCCCCGGCGACGAACTGTTCGCCGACGTCATAAGTCTTCTGGCTCTCGAAGAAAACCACCGGATCGGTGCCCGTGAGGGCCAGTTGGAGCATGCCCTTGGCATCATAGGGCGTGACCGGATACATGGCTTTCAACCCGGGAACGTGGGCTGCGAAGCCGCTCCAGTCCTGCGAATGCTGGGCGCCATATTTGCTGCCGATCGAGACGCGCAACACCACGGGCAGCCGGAGTCGCCCTGCGGACATGGCCTGCCACTTGGCCATCTGGTTGAAAAGCTCGTCGCCGGCCCGTCCCAGGAAATCGCAGTACATGATTTCGGCCACCACCCGGCCGCCGCACAAGGCGTAGCCAACGGCAGCCCCGATGATGGCACCCTCCGAAATGGGGGTGTTGAACAATCGGTGATACGGAAGAGACTCGGTCAACCCGCGGTAAACTCCGAAAGCGCCGCCCCAGTCGCGGTTCTCCTCGCCCCACGCCACGAGCGTGGGATCGTCATAGAAGCGTTGAATCAAGGCTTCGAACAGGGCATCGCGCAGGGTAAAGACCTTACTGCGCGGCAGCGGACGGCCATCAGTATCAAGGGCAAACCGGGCTTTCTCCTGCAGACTTTTCACCCGCGGGTTGTCCTGGAGCGGGATCAACACTTCGGGGGCGGTTTGTCCGTCCGTGTCGCTTCGGCCGCCAGAAAACATCACGCTGCCGATGAACTCAGGCGCCACGCGAGGCGAGGTGTCCAAGCATGCCGCCCGACGAAGAATGCACCGCATCCGCTCGGTCGCATCCTGCTCAAGTTGTTGGCGCTTAGCGGCGGCCATGATGCCATGTTCCTCGAGGTAGTCGCCATAAGTCTTTATGGCGTCCACCTCACGCCAAAGCTCCATTTCCTCGCGGGTCCGATAGGACGAAGCATCGGAAGGCGAGTGGCCGGAAAACCGATAGGTGACGACATCGAGCAATGCGGGCCCTCGTCCTCCGAGAAGGAGACGCTTCTTGCGTTCGGTGGCATCCGCAACTGCCAGTGGATTGCATCCGTTAACCCGTTCGGCGTGCAGGTTGTCAGGGTTGAGCGCCGCCCCCACGCGGGCCAGGATTTCAAACCCCATCGTTTCACCGGCTGTCTGGCCACCCATGCCGTAAAAATTATTGAAAATGTTGAAGAGAACCGGAGGAGCACCACCCAGGTCCTTGTCCCAGAGCCGCGAATATTGTTCCATGGAAGCCAGCATCATGGCCTCCCAAACCGGGCCGCAGCCGAGCGCGCCGTCACCGATATTGGCGACGACAATGCCGGGCCGGCGATGGATGCGCTTAAACAGGGCGGCTCCCACGCTGATGTCGGCTGAACCCCCGACGATGGCATTGTTGGGCATGGAACCGAACGGGGCAAAAAATGCGTGCATGGATCCGCCCAGACCGCCATTGAAGCCGTGAGCCCGCCCAAGGATCTCGGCCAGTGTCCCATAGAGCACAAAGTTGATGGCCAGATCACGGACAGATGAGTGCGGGTCTTGCTCGACGATCCGAAGGCCGGCGCCATCGGCATAGCCCTTCAGGCTCTCCAGGAGGCGTGGCTCATCGAGCTTGTCAATGGCCGAAAAGCACTTGGCCAGAATCTCGCCATGGCTGCGGTGGGACCCGAAAACAAGATCTTCAACATCGAGTGCCACGCATTGTCCCACCACGGCCGCTTCCTGCCCGATCGAGAGATGGGCGGGACCCTGGTGCTGGCATGTTATCCCGGCATAGTTACCCTGCGTCTTGACCTTGTGCAGCATCGTCTCGAACTCGCGGATCAGCACCATGTCGCGGTAGATTCGCCGAAGTCGTGCCTCACCAAATCGATCGCGCTCGTTCGTGAGGTCCGGCACGTACCGGTTCAGCGGTATCTCCGCCAGCGGGAGCACGCCCGGCTGGCAAACCTGGCGCGGATCAATGATCAGAGATTTGGGCATGGGGGCGAGCAGTTGGAATTCTCGGTCGATGGTTGCCCCGCAGACAACGCCCCGGCCGCGAGGAGATCGATCTTGGCCATCGTTTCGGCTAAGCGCCCCAGGAACCGCGCCGCGGGAGCACCGTCCAAAGCCCGGTGATCAAAGGTCAGTGACAGGAGCAGATGCGGGCACGGATCACCCGGGTGGCCAGGGCGGGGGCGATGCTGAATGCCTCCCACACCCAGGATGGCCACCTCAGGCGGATTCAGGATGGGCGTGAATGTCTCGACTCCAAGTGCGCCGAGGTTCGTGACGGTGAAGGTACCCCCCTGAAGATCCTCGGGACGAACGGTTCCCTCGCGGCAGGCGTTCGCCAACCGCCTGGCCTCGGCGGCGAGCTCGTCCAGTCGGTGGCGCTCGGCAAATCGAATCACCGGCGCCAGCAGGCCCCGAGGCGTCTCCACCGCGATTCCCAGATGCACATGTTCATACTCGATGACCCGATCAGCCAGACAGTGGGCGTTCAGGCTGCGGCAATCCTGCAGAACTCGGCTGACGGCCAGGAGCACAAAATCGTTCAGACTCAGCCGCTCCTGGCCAGAAGCCTCGCGCTGTGCATTCAGCCGGCCGCGCAGATCGAGCAGCATCGTGACATCGGCGGCTGCATGCAGCGTGAGCTGGGCCGCCTGTTCCAGCGATCGCCGCATGCGCTCGGCGATCATCAGGCGTGTGCCGGTGAAAACCACTTCGCGGGTTGGCCCCGGAAATTCCGGCGAGGATGCTCGCTCTGATGATTGCGCCGGGACCGAAGCTCCCGCGTTGGAAAGCGGCCCTCCGGGCGACTGAGAAAATTCCTGTGGTTTCCGGTGTGCCAGGGCTGAGCGGACATCTCGTTCGATGATTCGCCCCTGGGGACCTGTGCCGGCAACTCGAGCGAGGTCCATACCTGAAGCATAAGCCAAACGTGCCGCCCGCGGGGAGGCCGCTTGAGCTGGAAGGCAGGGTTGAGGTGCAGGCTTCGGTGCAGTCACGGGCTCAAGCGCCGGCAACTGCGGGATGGATTCCGACACCCTGCTTGCGGCGGGAACAGTTGGCGGTTGTGCGGCACCCTCGCCGGGGTTGCCAATCAGAGCGATAGGTGTCAACACCGCCACGTCCGCGCCCTCGGGAAACAGACGCTCAAGCAACGTGCCGGTCACTGGGGATTCGACCTCGACCACCGCCTTGTCCGTTTCAACCTCGATAATCGCTTCACCTTCCCGGACCGGTTCCCCGACTCGCTTGAGCCAGCGAACAATCCTGCAGGCTTCATTTGAATTGCCGCGTCGAGGCAAGAGAACCGGGGTGGCCATGGTCAAATGCGGTTAGTGTTTGGGGTGATGGTTCGCAAGCCGCCAACGCCCTGCCTGAGCCAGGGGACGGCCATTTGATAGTCGGCCAGCAATCCCGGGGGAGCTATCCAGGGGACCAGCGAATGGTCGCATGTGAGGAAGCGCCGAGGAATTGCTCCGTGCACGTGATGCCACTGCCGGGCGGTTTCCCCCCGGCACGCAACCATCAGCCTAATCCCGGTGCTGCCCTGGTTTGGGAGAACGAAGGTGGGCTGACTCAAGGTCCTGCGCATCAGGTAAAACTCCGACTCGTGGTAACCACAACAAGAAATGCCATCCGCGGCAACTCTCACTCCGTTGCCAGCCGCCCCCTCCGCGCCTGCGAGCGGGAAGGTGCCTCGAACTGAGGCTCTGTCATGAAAGTGCTTCATTACCGCCACCTCGAACTCCGAATGCGTTTCATTTGAATTGCCATAATAATGAAACAATGGGCTTCTCACTGGACATGAAAATGCCTCAATGCGCATATATGGCAATGAAATATTGCATAATTATGTATTGCATATGAAACATACTTTGCTATTTCCTTAGTCCGTTATGAAGCCAAACGGTTTTCCGGACCGTCGGCTCACAGGGCCGGCCCAATTGGATGATCCGTCTCTGGTGCAGCGCATGCCGCACCAGTGCCTTATCCGGCTCAAAGGCGTGTTCACTACCTTGAGGTCGGCTGAGCACCGGGCGGCGAATTATCTCGTTTCGCAGCCGGACCAGATCGCCGGGTGTAAGGTGGCGGATGTGGCAAGGCGGGCGGGCTGCAGTCAGGCGACCGTCGTCCGCCTGGCTCGCAAGCTCGGCTATGATGGTTTCCCCGAGCTCCGGGCTGATTTTCGCAACCTCGAGCCAGGTCCGGTTTATGAGAGAATTCGGGAAAGCAATCACTTGGACGCGCGGGAGATCGTGTCCCGAATCTTTGACGCCTCCATCGTCGCGCTGAAGGACACCCGGCAACTGCTGAATATGGAGGCGTACGAACGGGCGCTGGACGCCTTCGTACGCGCGGAGCGATTGGCCTTCATCGGAATCGGCAATGCCGCTGTGGTCGCGCACGATGCCTACCTCAAGTTCCTACGCATCGGAGTGACCTGCTTTCAGTCGGCCGACCCGGACCTGCAGCTCGTTCTAGCCCGATCCCAGCTTCGCAAAAGGGACGTGTTGCTGGCGATTTCCTATTCCGGGGCCAGCAAACCCCTCCTCCATGCTGTCAAGCAGGCCCGCCAAACTGGAGTCGTCGTGATCCTGATCACCAATTTTCCGCAGGCGCCGCTCACCCGGTGGGCCGACATCGTCCTGCTCACCGCCGTGTTCCAGAAGCACGTCAGCCAGGAGGTCGCTGCCAAGCGGATAGCGCAATTGTGCATCGTGGAAAGCTTGTACGCCAATTACCTGATCCGCAAAGGCGCCGTGCCTCAGCGAAAACTCAAACAGTCCAACGCCGCCCTGATTCTGAACAAGATCCAATAACCATCGATTGCTGTGCTAAAATCAGAACCCCAGACTCCCTGAACACTATGAACCAGTCTTCCAGCACCTTCGGCGTCATTGTCGGCACCCGCGGTTTCTTCAACCCGGCCTTGGCGGCGGATGGCCGCCGTCAACTGCTGCGTCAACTCGAAGCCCTGCGCTACGAATACGTCATTCTGCCGGAGACGGCCACCCCCACTGGAGCCGTGGAGTCTTTGGCCGATGCCCAGCGTTGTGCCCGGTTGTTCCAGCAAGAGCGCGATCGCATCGATGGCATCGTTGTGTGCCTGCCGAACTTTGGTGACGAGTTGGGCATTGTTAATGCCCTCAGCCTGGCACGCCTCGACGTGCCCATTCTCGTGCAGGCCTGTGACGATGACAATGACCGGGTGGATGTGAATCATCGCCGTGATGCGTTTTGCGGCAAGATCTCCGTCTGCAACAATCTTCACCAATACGGGATTCCTTTCACCGACACCACCACGCACACCTGCACGCTCGGAAGCGCGGCCCTGGCGCGCGACCTGGATTCCTTTGCCCGCGTGTGCCGGGTCGTGAAGGGCCTCAGGCGCGCTCGCGTCGGCGCCATCGGCGCGCGCCCGACTGCCTTCCAAACCATGCGGGCGAGCGAAAAACTGCTGCAGGCCTCCGGCATCAGCGTCGTCACGGTCGATCAGTCGGACATCTTTGCCGCCGCGGGCCGGATCATGGACGACCGACCGGAACTCCAGCGGCGCCTCGAGGAAATCCGGGAATACGGGCATATTCCCAAAAACACTCCGGCCGGACACGTAACCCGACAGGCCAAATACGGGCTGGCCGTCGAAGACTGGATGCGGGCCAATGACATTGACTGCGCGGGGATCCAATGCTGGACCTCGATCCAGCAGAACTACGGTTGCGCTGCGTGCCTGACCATGAGCATGCTGGGCGAGCGGCTCATCCCTTGCGCCTGCGAGGTGGATATCGCCGGCGTGGTCAGCATGTACGCACTCGTGCTTGCCTCCGGCAGTGCCGCCGCCATCCTCGACTGGAACAACAATTACGCCCAAGACCGCGGCAAATGCGTCTGCACACACTGCAGCAATTACCCCCGCGGATTCATGGGTAACCCGGTCGAGATCTCGAACCTCGATGTGCTCGGCAAAACCCTCGGCCCGGAAAACTGTTTCGGCGCTATCAAAGGCAAAGTTAAGGCCGGAGACATGACCTACTTCCGCCTCTCCACCGATGATCGCGCCGGTCGCATCAAGAGCTATCTCGGGCAAGGCCGTTTTACGGATGACCCTTACGCCATGGACGGCGGGATCGCGGTCGCCGAGGTCCCGGATTTACCGCGGCTGCTCAAATTCATTTGCCGCCAGGGGTTCGAACATCATGTCGCCATGGTGCGCGGACATTGGGCGCCCGTCATCGCTGAAGCCGTCTCGCAGTACCTGCGTTGGGAGCTGTACCAACACCCCACCGCGTGAACCATGAACCCGGTTTCTGATCCCACTGCGGCACAACGAATTCCGGTAGGGCGGCGGCCGGACCTCGCCGGCCTCGCACCGGTTCCTGCCGGCGCCCGGCCTGCGGCCAACGCAACCTCGGCGAGGGCCAACCGCCAGGCCTTCGCGAAGTTGCTGGCCTTCTGCAACGGGCTCCGTTTTGTGCCCCATGAGATCAGCCGGCAATTGGATCAGCGCGGCCACTACGATCTGCAACTCGATAAGGAATTCCCCTTTCATGTCACCCTATTTCGGGTCTCCTCGAAGCATTACACCCCCATCGCCAATTGGCATGAGCGGCTCGAGATCGTCATGCCGCTGGACGGCCCGGCCCGCGTGCGCATGGGCGAACAAACCGTCGCCCTGGCCACCGGCGACCTGCTGGTCGTCGATAACCTCAAGCTGCATAACCTGGAGGATTTCCACGGGTTCAAGACTCGCCTTATCTCCGTTAGTTTCATGCCCGAGTTCGTTTACGGGTCCGGCTCGCCCTCGTGCGACTATGCGTTCCTGATTCCCTTCTACGCCAAGCGGGAAGGTCATCCCCACGTGCTGCACGCCACCGACCCCCTCGCTGGCCCCGTTTACCACGCCTTGGCCGAGTTGCTGGAGCGCTATTTCCGCTCCCGTGCCGCAACCTGCGCCCAGGCCGGGTGCAAGGTGAGTTTTCTGCAGATCCTCTATCAGCTCACGCGCCGTTTTCAGGCCTCGGAAGTGTTGCGCTCGGAATATTTGCAGCATCGGCAGCAGGCCGAGCGGCTGGCGCGGCTCTTCGAGTATGTGCGGGAGAACTATGCGGAGCGCATCAGCGTGGGCCGGGCGGCGCAGTTGGTGTACATGAGCCAGGCGCAGTTCATGAAGGTCTTCAAGAAGGTCTCGGGGATGACGTTTATTGGGCACGTCACGCGGGTGCGGATCATGAATGCCTTGCGGCAGTTGCGGGAGACGGACCTGACGATCGCGGAAATAGCGGCCAGGTGCGGTTTTTCGGACCAGAGCTATTTTGACCGCCGCTTCCGCCAAGCCTTCGGCAAGTCCCCCCGGGAATGGCGTCACAGCTACACTCAAGCGGCCATGGCTGCTGCCCGCACCGTCGGGATGCGCCGACGCTAACACTGTTCACTTCGCTGCCCGCTTCCTTTGAACTTCAATCCGGCTGAGCGGTCCCGAGGCTGCGTGCCAATGCGGCCAGTTAGGGAATCGACCCAAATCGGTTCGCCGCCTGGGGCGCCTCGGCCGGTTCCCATTTTGCTGTGTTGCTTGGGGTCACTGGCGACCAAGCGACCATCTCTGACAACTTCTCACTAAGCAATAGTAACGTCTCCAGCGCGGTGCAGGCGGTCATCGATTGGTTTGGCTCTGGACTTCGCCAGCATGGATAGGCATTTTGGCACTGTCAGCAGGAACGTCAGCAACTATGTACTGAAAGTGCTGGTTCTTGTAACGACAGTGTTGGCTTGATTCACCTGCAAAATCAGGCACGTTTTGAACCGAAACGACGCTTGAGGCGACCG
>CAWGGD010000008.1:0-58529 GCA_963822005.1 uncultured Verrucomicrobiae bacterium
CCAGAGCTGGCGGCTGATGCACCAGTCCCGGAGGTTGTGCATCCAGTGCGAGTAGGTCTTAACCCAGCGGTCAGGATGGAAACGCATCTGGGGAGCGCCCGCGCGCTCGCGGACGGTCGAAGGCGCCTCGCCTTCGACGCTTCCCGATTCAGGGCCGTCGGCGGGGGCGCCGACGGCAGCAGGCGAGGCGCCTGCGCTCCCCGCGACACACTCGATCGCGGGCCGGACACTCGGGTATTTCAGGAACCACTGCTCGCTCAGGTAGGGCTCGATGGGGACGTGGCTGCGCTGGCTGTAGCCGACGTTATGAACGTAATCCTCGACCTTGAGCAGCAGGCCTTGTTCGGTCAGTTCCTCGACCACCGCCTGGCGGGCTTCCATGCGGTCAAGGCCGTCGAAGTCCTCGCCGGCGGCGGCGGTCATGTCGCCGTCGGGGCCGATGACCACGGTGAGGGGCAGGTTGTGGCGCTGGGCGATCTGGTAGTCCGCCGGATCGTGGGCCGGCGTCACTTTCACGCAGCCGGTGCCGAATTTCGGGTCCACCGCTTCATCAGCAATGATGGGGATGGGCTTGTTCTGCAAGGGCAGCAGGCACTTGCGGCCCACGATCTTCTGGTAACGGGGATCGGCCGGGTTCACCGCCACGGCTTCGTCGCCGAGCATCGTTTCCGGCCGCGTGGTGGCGACCACCAGAAACTGGTCGGCCTGGGGCTGGCCATTGTCATCGAGGAGCGGATACTTCAGGTGCCACAGGTGGCCCTTTTCCTCGATCATCTCGACTTCTTCGTCGGAGAGGGCCGTGCGGGCGGCGGGGTCCCAGTTGACCATCCGTTTGCCACGGTAGATGAGGCCCTTCTTGTAAAGCTCGACGAAGACCTTCTGCACGCAGCGCGAGTAGGCCGGGTCCATGGTGAACCGCTCGCGGGTCCAATCGCAGGAGCAGCCCAGCTTCTTGAGCTGCTGGATGATGATGCCGCCGTGCTTTTCCTTCCAGGCCCAGACGTGTTCGAGGAACTTCTCGCGGCCCAGGTCGTCGCGGTGCTTCATGACGCCTTGTTTGCGCAGGGTCTTCTCGACAACGGCCTGGGTGGCGATGCCGGCATGGTCGGTGCCGGGCAGCCAGAGGACTTCTTTGCCGTCCATGCGCGCCTTGCGGGCGAGGATGTCCTGGATGGTGTTGTTGAGGACGTGCCCCATGTGCAGCATGCCCGTGACGTTGGGGGGCGGGATAACAATCGAGTAGGCCGGCTTGGCCGACGCAGGGTCGGCGACGAAGCAATTGTGCTTCAGCCAGAAGTCGTACCACTTCTCCTCGACTGCTTGCGGCTCGTAGGCCTTGGGAAGATCAGCCACAGCGTCTCACTTCTGCATTAGCGCGTATTCCAGGCTGTCCACCAGGGCCTGGAGGCTGGCCTCGATGATGTTGTCGTTCACGCCCACGGTGCCCCATTCCTGCTTGCCGTCGGTGGTCTGGATGAGCACCCGCGTGCGCGCGCCCGTCCCGGTGGAGGATTCCAAGATGCGAACCTTGTAGTCGGTAAGCACGATCTGCTTGAGGCGCGGGTAGAACTTAACCAGGGCCGAGCGGAGCGCTTTGTCGAGCGCGTTGACCGGACCGTCGCCCTCCGCCACCGTGTGGCCAGCCTCGGCGCCCACCCGCACTTTGACGGTGGCCTCACAGATCGAGCTGGGGCCGTCGCGCCGCATCGAGACGTGGTAGGCGTCCACCGAGAAGGGCAGTTTCCGATGTTCCAGCTCCCGGCTGATGAGCAGCGCCAGCGAGGCTTCGGCCGCTTCGAATTCGTAGCCCTCGTGCTCGAGTTCCTTGATGCGGGCCAGGATGGTCTTTAGCTCCGGCGTATCGTTGGTCACCGGGAAGCCGAGCTCCTGCGCCTTCATGACGATGTTGCTCTTGCCGGCCAGGTCGCTGACCAGCACGCGCCGCCGGTTGCCCACCAGCGCCGGATCAATGTGCTCGAAGCTCCGGGCGACCTTCTGCACCGCGTTGACGTGCATGCCGCCTTTGTGGGCAAAAGCCGTCTGTCCCACCCACGGCTGTCGCGGGTTGTGGCGGAGGTTGGCAATCTCGTCCACGAATTGGGAAAGGTCGCGCAACTGGGCCAGCGACTTCTCCGGCAGGCACACCTTCTTCATCTTGAAGGCGATGTTGGGGATGAGGCTGGTGAGGTTGCAGTTGCCGGTGCGCTCGCCGAAACCATTCATCGTGCCCTGCACATGGGTCGCGCCCGCCTCGACCGCTACCAGCGCGTTGGCCACGCCCAGCCCGATGTCGTCGTGGGTATGGATACCGATCCGGGTTGTCAATTTGCCGCGGGCCGTGGCGGTGATCGCTGCGACCTCGCCGGGCAAGGTGCCGCCGTTGGTGTCGCAGAGCACCACGAAATCGGCGCCCGCCTTTTCCGCGGCCTGCCAGGTCGCCAGGGCGTATTCGGGATCATCCTTGTACCCGTCGAAGGCATGTTCGGCGTCATAAATCACGACCCGGCCGTGGTCCTTGAGGAAGCGCACCGTGTCGCCGATCATGGCGAGGTTCTCGTCCGGCGTCGTGCGCAGGACTTCCTTGACGTGCAGGAGCCAGGTCTTGCCGAAGATGGTGACCACGGGCGTCTTGGCTTCGAGCAGCAATCGGACCTGGTCGTCGTTCTCGACCCCAACCCCCTTGCGGCGGGTCGAGCCGAAGGCCGCCAGGCGGGCGCGCTTGAACTTCTTGCGCCTGGCTTCGGCAAAAAACTCGATGTCCTTGGGGTTGGAACCGGGCCAGCCGCCTTCGATGTAATGAATCCCGAAGGCGTCAAGCTTCTCGGCGATGCGGAGTTTGTCCATCACGGAGAAATTGATGCCTTCGCCCTGGCTGCCATCGCGCAGGGTTGTATCGTAGATTTCGACTTCGGGTTTCATAGTAATGCCCGCCAAAGCGGGCGGGCATATCTACGCTAACGCCGCCCGGATGGAAAGTCCAAATCAGGGCGTTCTTCCTGCCGGGGCGCATCTCAACTTCTTGCAGGGTCAATTACGGTGTGGGGGAAGAGCAGGTGCTGGCGATTATTGCGCCCGAACGTCTCTAGCTAGCGCAGGGCTTCATCGCCTTGAGCCAGGGTATTTCTCCGGCACCCCACATCGTGTACAAGGGGTGCTCACCGGATGTACACCGGATGCACAAGGGGTTTTCCCTTGTGCATCCGGTGAGCATCCCTTGTACACCCCTTGTACACGGCGTTTGGGTGTCTCGTGCCATGCCCTTGTAGGGGTGGGGATGCCTGGAATTGACGTCTATCGAAGCTTTCGCCCGGTTGTTTGCTGTGAGGGATGGAATGTGCGGCTAGCAAATCGGACTGGGGTAATGTGTCTCAAAAATGGACAACCTGACGCAGTGATGGGTGTGGGGCTGCTGGCAGCGGAGGGATTTCTGGCTCGGCGCTGCGGCAAGCTGAGATGCGCCCTTCCTGCCGTGCCTTACCCCTCCAGTCCCGATACCGCCGGCCACCATCCAGCCGTGTACCAGCGCTTATGCAGCGCCCCAACAGCGCTTCCTTTGCTATGGTCTCGCTATGGTTTCACTATGGTTTACGGGGTTTTCTGCGCCTTCGCGCCTCCCCATCACCACTCAGCCTTCCGCACGCCGCACACCATAGCCCTCCATATTATAGAGACGCTGCCGCGACCGAAACGGTTACGGCGCTTTTGCGGCGCAAATTCCCCCCTCCGACCTGCCGGCGGAAGCGGGGGGCTTTGCTTACGAATCGGCGTGTGCCCGGCCTGAGATTTCCAGCAGGTTCGGATACGCAAAGCCGTAAATTGTCGGTGCGATGAACCCCAGCAAGGGCAGGACGAAACAGATCGCCATGCTGTGATATTGGTCGGCCAGCCAGCCCATGAGCGGCGGAGCGACGGCCCCACCCACGATGGACATGATCTGGAACGAGGCGGCCAGTTTGGTCCGCTCGCCCAGGTTGCGCAGGCTCATGGCGAAGATGAACGGGAACATGATGGACATGAACAGCCAGCAGAACGGCAGCACCCGCCAGGACACGTGCTTGATGTCAGCCATGACCATCAGGATGATCAGGCAGTTGGCGATGCCGTAGAGCGACAGAGGAGGTTAGGCTTAATGACTTTGGTGATGGCAGCACCGGTGAACCGGCCGGTGGCATAAAGAATCATGGCGATCGTGATGACATACGCCGCCGCAGCCTCTGGGCTGGCCGCGTTCGTCGCCGAGGCGTACCAGGCAAAGAGCGGATCAGTGACGGCCGCCCCGGCAGCGTCCCGGGTAACCGCATTCTCCAGGATGTAGTTCACGGCGAAGGCGTTCACGCCCACCTGGGCGGCGATGTAAAGGAACTGAGTCAGGATGCCGAAGGTGAAGTGCGGCTGCCGGAGCAGCGGCGCTTTATGGACCGACGCCTCGGCGGCGGCGGCGTCCGCGTCGCTCTGCCCGTCAATGTCAGGCAGCTTGGTGAACCAAAACACCCCAAACACGACCAACACAACACAGCCCAGCACGACGTAAGGAATGAGCAGGCCGCTGAAATCCACCGGCGCGCCCGCTTCGTGCCGTTTGCCGAAGATCAACAGACCGCCGACGGTGGGCGCGATGATGTAGGCGACGGAGTTAAAGGCCTGGGCCACCGAAAGGCGCGCCGCTGCGCCATCCCTGGGCCCGAGCACGGTGACGTAAGGATTGGCCGCAGTTTCGATACAGGCCAAGCCGCTGGACAGCACGAACAGGGCGAACAGAAACGCCCCAAAGGTCTTGAACCAAAGCCCCGCCGGCACGAAGAGAAACGCGCCGACGGCCACCACCAGCAACCCGATCAAAATGCCTTTCTGGTACCCGATGCGACGGATCAACAACGCGGACGGGAAGGCCAGGAGGAAGTAGGCGCCGAACACCGAGGTTTGGATGAAGCCCGACTGGGTCTTGCTCACATGCAGGATGTTTTGGAAGTGTTTGTTCAGCACGTCCAGCATGGCATGACAGAACCCCCAAATGAAAAAGAGGGTGGCCACCATGAGGAACGCGAATAGGAGCGCGTTGCGATTCTTGGATTTATTCATGAGTTGTCTGGCTTCAAGCATCTGGCCTGCTGGGCCAAAACGCCAGCTTTTCGCTTCACATCTTCATATCATTCAGACAGCCGACCCGGAGCCGATGCCGTGGTGGCGCGGAGTTCTTTCGGAAGTTGGCCGGGGAGGCGAGGCGCCTGCCCTACTATTTGATGCCGGCAACGGGGCGCGGCTCGGCGGGGTCGGGCCAGTTGAGGTGCTGGTGGAGGAAGTCGCAGGCGCCCACATGGCGCAAGGAATGTCAAACTGGATGTGGGGGTCGGTTTCCGCTTAAGTCAAACCAAAGCGAGCGCTTATTCACGTAGGCAGTGACCCTTACGGATAGACGACGCGATAGAAGCGCCTTGCCGGCGCAGCGTCCGGCATGTCGTCAAACTCGATCAGTCCGCTGCCGTCGGAGGTGAGATTGGTCAAGGTCTTCCATGAGCCAGTCACCTCGTCGGCATACTCGATCGTGTAAGGCACATTCGGCGTGCCGGTGAAGCCGGCGTGGAAATGTCCGTTCGACAGCAGCGTCGGCCCGGCGGACAAGGTCGGCGCTGCGGGCAACAGCACGGTCAAGGTGGCGACATCGCTCGTAATGCTGCCGGCGGCGTTGCTGAGGACAACGGTGTAACCGCCCGCGTCAGTGAGTTGGACGTTGGTGATGGTCAGGGTCGGACTGCTCGCGCCACCGAGAAGGTTCGTGCCGAACATCCATTGGTAGCTGATCGTGCTGCACGAGGTCGCCGTGACGTTGAAGGTCGCGGTGCTGGCGACCAGATTGGTCACGCTTTGTGGTTGCGCCGTGATATCCGGGACACTGCCGTCCACGACGGTAATCGTTGCCTGACACGTTGCCTGATTGTTCGCCGCGTCCTTCACGGTGAGCGTCACGACGGTGTCGCCGAGGTTGGCGAGTGCTCCGCCCAGGGGCGACTGCGTGACGGTCACCGTGCCGCACCCATCGCTGGCGATGACTTGCGTCGTCAAATCAGGAATCGCCGCCTGACAGTTCGTGTCGGCGTTGAGCGTCCTGTTGGTCGAGCACCTCGTGATGACCGGGGGGGTCACGTCCACGACGGTGATCGTCGCCTGGCAGTTGGTTTGATTGTTCGCCACGTCTTTCACGGTCAGTGTCACGACCGTGTCGCCGGGGCCGACGAGCGTTCCGGCCACGGGGGATTGCGTGATCGTCACCGCGCCGGGGCACTCTTCGCTGGTGATGACTTGCGTCGTCAAATCAGGAATCGCGGCCTGACAGTTCGTGTCGGCGTTCAGCGTCATGTTGGTCGCGCACGTCGTGATTTCGGGCGCGGTCACGTCCACGACAGTGATCGTCGCCTGGCAGTTCGTCTGATTGTTCGCCGGGTCCTTGACGTTGAGGGTGACCACCGTGTCGCCCAGACCCAGCAGCGTTCCAGCCACCGGTGACTGCGTAATCGTCACCCCGCCGCTATCATCAGTGGCGACCACCTGCGTGGTCAAATCCGGTAGGGCCGCCTGACAGTTTGCGCCGGCTGGGATTGTCTGGTTCGTCGCGCACGTCGTGATGATCGGCGCATTCGTGTCTGCCACCGCAGGTTTGATGGGCACCGCGACGATGGCCCAGGGGGGACTTCCTGAGCCGGACGCCGTCCAGCTCATCGTGACCGAGGCGCCCGTGGCCAGCTTGGTGCTGGCCGCGCCCCCTGCATTGGAGATGCTGTTAGTCCATAGCCGCGTCTGGCTGGTGCTGTTGGTCAGCATAGGAGGAGGATTGCCGCCTATGAACACGGTATCGAACAACAGTTCATCATCGTTAAGGTTCGTCAAGGTCAGAGTCGGGGCCGTGTTGCTGGCACTAGCGCTATTGGGCGAGCCGAGGGGAGTCGTCTGACCCACTCCCTTAAAGTTGGCCACGCCGGCAATAATGCCGTTGGTTACAGAGCCCGAGAAGTTGATTGTCACTATTCCCGTCTGCCCAGTGGGCGGGTTCAACAGGCTGTAAATCGCCGCATAGCGATAGAAATTGGTCGCCACCTGCTGCATTCTGACCTCGGTCAGATTGACCGCCCCGCCTCCGTTAGGAGTGAACGTTACCGACGAGATGGTTCGCGCAACCGTGTTGGCATTCCACGACACACCGAGGAGCATCAGCCGGTTTTCCCCAGTGCCAGTGGTGTTGGTGACGGTGAGGCTGCTGCCAACGGTACTGGTGCTCTTGACCGTGGAGACGTCGCCGTCCAGGATGATTTTCGGCGCAACATAGGTGACCTCATTATCGGTGCTGGTGCCGGCTTCATTCGGATTGCCGACGGCGTCATGCGCCACCCCAGCCGCGATGCTGGCAATGACCGTGCCTGAGTTGGTCATGCCGCTGACGGCCACGGTGTAGGTGGTGCCGCTGCCGGTCACAGTGGCCATGGTGGCGCCAGCGGTGCCGCCGAGGGTCACATCACCGGCGGCAAAGTCCGTAACCGCCTCACTGAAGACCACCGTGAAATTGATCGGCGAACCGCGGGTCGGGTCCGCCTGGCCGGCCGCCTGATTGATCGTCACCGTCGGGGCCGTTACATCGTAGGTCACGGTATGGTCCGTGCTGGTGGAAGCCGTGTTCCCATTCCCCGCCGCGTCGTGCGCCACCCCGGCGTCAACGCTGGCGATGACTGTGCCCGAGCCGGTCATGCCGCTGACGGCCACGTTGTAGGTGGTGTCGCTGCCGGTCACGATGGCCGTGGTGGCTCCCGCGGTGCCACTGAGGGTCACGCCGCCGGCGGCGAAGTCGGCTACCGGCTCGCTAAACACCACCGTGAAGTTGATCGGCGAAGCGTTGGTCGGGTCGGCCTGCCCGGCCGCCTGATTGATCGTCACCGTCGGAGGCGTGGTGTCGTTATAGGTCACCGTGTCGTCGGTGCTGGTGCTGGCTTCACTAGGATTACCGGCGGCGTCGTGCGCCACCCCGGCAGCGAGGCTTGCAATGATCGTGCCCGAGCCAATCATCCCTCTGACGGCCACGTTGTAGGTCGCGCCGCTGCCGGTCACCGTGGCCGTGGTGGCGCCGTTGGTGGCGGTGCCGCTGAGGGTGACGTCGCTGTTGGTAAAGTCCGTCACCGGCTCGCTGAACACCACCGTGAAGTTGATTGGCGAAGCGTTGGTCGGGTCCGCCTGAGCGGAGGCCTGATTGATGGTCACTGTGGGAGCCATCACATCGTACGTGACCGTGTTGTCGGTGCTGGTGCTGGCCGTATTGGTGTTGCCGGCCGCGTCGTGTACCACACCCGCCGGGGATGGTGGCGATGACCGTGCCCGAAGCGGTCATGCCGCTGACGGCCACGTTGTAGGTGGGGCCGCTGCCGCTGACGCTGGCCGCGGTGGCTCCGGCGGTGCCGCTGAGGCTCACGGCGCTGCTGACAAAGTCCGTAACCGGCTTGCTGAATACGACCGTGAAGTTGATCGGCGAAGCATTGGTCGGGTCCACCTGCCCGGCTGCTTGATTGATCGCCACCGCCGGAGGCGTGGTGTCCCCTCCAGCGGGCTTGATGGGTACCGCGGTGATCACCCAGTAGGCTGAGCTGGCCGCCGTCCAGCTCATCGTGACCGAAGCGTTCGTGGCCTGCTCGGTGCTGGCCGCGGCACGTATATTGGCGACATAGGGGGCATTCCATAGCTGCGTCTGGCCGGAGCCGACCGCCAGCGTTTGAGAAGAGGAACTGGCACCTTGGAACACATTGTCGAAGACAAGCTCATTGCCGGTAAGCCCCGTCAGAGTCACACTGGGGCCGGTGCTTTGGCCATCAGCACCGTTGGTAGTCCCGAGGGGAGTCGTCTGATCAACTCCGGCAAAGTTGGCGACGCCGGCCGTGATGCCATTGCTTACAAAGCCACTGAAGGTAACCGTAACCGTTCCCGACTGCCCACTGGGCGGGTTCGTCAAGCTATAGATCGCGGAGTAGCGGTTCTGTGATGCATGCTTCCGTGTTACTACCGGGTTGTTGGTCATCACAGTCGGTCCGGATCCGTAGCTGAAAGTGACCGAAGATATGGTTCGCGTAACAGTGTTGGCATTCCAAGATACGCCGACCAGCATCAGGCGGTTTTCACCTGCGCCGGTTGTGTGGCTAACCGTAATACTGTTGCTAATGGCGAGTGTGTTAGTTGAGACTGCGCCGTCCAGTGTAACGACCCCCGCCGCATAATTGAGCGAGGCTGTGATCGCACAGGCGAGAACCAACATTATCAGCCGTGGATAGGTGTACATGTTTCTCTTCACAATTCCTTCTTTCTATTGTCTTGTTACGGGCATTGTTAGACACGGTTCGGTGCCTACGGAGAGACGCCGCGATAGAAGCGCCTTAGCGGGCCAGGGGCCGGCGTGTCGTCAATCTGGATCAGGCCGTTTGTGTCCGAAGTGATGGTCGTCAGCGTTAGCCAGGGGCCGGTGGGATCCGCCGCATACTTGATCGTGTAGGCTGTGTTGGGCGTGCCCCGGAAACTGACGTAGAAGTGCCCGTTGGGGAGGATTACCGGCCCGTCGGCGATCGTGAGAGGCGCCGGCGGCGCCGCGTTGGTGGAGACGGTCGCAATGGTGAGACTCCACCCGCTGGCGATGTCGCCCGCGTCGCCCGCCGTGTCATCCACCACGTACAGAGACCAGGCGCCGTTGGGCGTAAGGCTGTTGAACACCGAGAGCGGGGAGGTATAGGGGCCAGCCGGGGCCGGCGCGGGGAAAGTGTCCAGCTCGCCCGACTCGCCCGGTTCAACATCCGTGGGTTCGTAGGTGCCCGAGACAATCTGGCCGGTAGCGGTCAGCGACGAAGCCGCCCCATCCCACAGCGTGACAGTCACGTTACTGATGGCGATGCCTCCGCCCACGTCAGAGAAGATCATCGCCTTCTGCCCCGCCGGTCCCACCAACAGCACGTCAATGTCCGCTGGCCAAACGTGGTTGATGTTGCGCAAGGTGACCGCCACGTTGCTGATGACGCCGCTCATGCCCGCCACATTGATCACCGAGGGGTAGGGCGAGGCGCTCCCTGAATCCGGGATGGTGATAGCGGTAGTGTTGGTGAAGGAACTGATTCCGGCAGTCGGCGGGAGGACGGTGAGCACAGCGACGGCGCTGGTAATGCTGCCGGCGGCATTGGTGAGGACGACCCGATAATTGCCCGCGTTGTTGGTTTGGATGTTGGTGATGGCCAGGGTCGAACTGGTCGCGCCGGGCAGAGGGTTGGCGCCGAATCTCCATTGATAGCCGAGGGCGCTGCAGGAGGTCGCCGTGACGTTGAAGGTCACGGTGCTGCCCACCGAATTCGTGACGCTTTGAGGTTGGGCGGCAATATTGGGGACGCTGCCGTCCACGACCCTGATGGTCGCCTGGCAGGTGGCCTGGTTGTTGGCCGGGTCGCTGACGGTGATGGTGACCACCGTATTCCCGAGGCCCACCAGCGTCCCAGCGACCGGCGACTGCCTGATGGTCACACTGCCGCTGTCATCGGTGGCGACCACTTGCCCGGTCAAATCGGGTATGGCGGCCTGACAGTTGGCGCCGGCAGAGATCGTCCGGTTGGTCGCGCACGCCGTGATGATCGGCGCATTCGTGTCGGACGGCGGCGCGTTGGTGGAGATGGTCGCAATGGTGAGACTCCACCCGCTGGCGATGTCGCCCGCGTCGCCCGCCGTGTCATCCACCACGTACAGAGACCAGGCGCCGTTGGGCGTAAGGCTGTTGAACACCGAGAGCGGGGAGGTATAGGGGCCAGCCGGGGCCGGCGCGGGGAAAGTGTCCAGCTCGCCCGACTCGCCCGGTTCAACATCCGTGGGTTTGTAGGTGCCCGAGACAATCTGGCCGGTAGCGGTCAGGGACGAAGCCGCCCCATCCCACAGCGTGACGGTCACGTTACTGATGGCGCTGCCTCCGCCCACGTCCGAGAAGATCATCGCCTTCTGCCCCGCCGGTCCCACCAACAGCACATCGATGTCCGCTGGCCAAACGTGGTTGATGTTGCGCAAGGTGACCGCCACGTTGCTGATGACGCCGCTCATGCCCGCCACATTGATCACCGAGGGATAGGGCGTCGCGCTCCCTGAATCCGGGATGGCGATAGCGGTAGTGTTGGTGAACGAACTGATTCCGGCAGTCGGCGGGAGGACGGTGAGCACAGCGACGGCGCTGGTAATGCTGCCGGCGGCATTGGTGAGGACGACCCGATAATTGCCCGCGTTGTTGGTTTGGATGTTGGTGATGGCCAGGGTCGAACCGGTCGCGCCGGGCAGAGGGTTGGCGCCGAATCTCCATTGATAGCCGAGGGCGCTGCAGGAGGTCGCCGTGACGTTGAAGGTCACGGTGCTGCCCACCGAATTCGTGACGCTTTGAGGTTGGGCGGCAATATTGGGGACGCTGCCGTCCACGACCCTGATGGTCGCCTGGCAGGTGGCCTGGTTGTTGGCCGGGTCGCTGACGGTGATGGTGACCACCGTATTCCCGAGGCCCACCAGCGTCCCAGCGACCGGCGACTGCCTGATGGTCACACTGCCGCTGTCATCGGTGGCGACCACTTGCCCGGTCAAATCGGGTATGGCGGCCTGACAGTTGGCGCCGGCAGAGATCGTCCGGTTGGTCGCGCACGCCGTGATGATCGGCGCATTGGTGTCGGACGGCGGCGCGTTGGTGGAGATGGTCGCAATGGTCAGACTCCACCCGCCAGCGATGTTGCCCGAGTCGTTCTGCGAGTCATCCAGCACGTACAGAGACCAGGTCCCGTTGGGCGGAAGGTTGCTGAATGCCGAGAGCGTCGCGGTATAGGGCCCTGCCGGGGCGGGCGCGGGGAAGTTGTCCACGCCCGGCTCGAGGTCGGTTGGTCTGTAGGTGCCCTGAGACAATCTGGCCGGTGGCCGTCAGGGACGAAGCCGCCCCGTCCCACAGCGTGACCGTAACGTTGTTGAGGGCGCCGCCACCACCCACATCGGAAAAGATCATCGTTTTCTGCCCCGTCGGTCCTACCAGCAACACGTCAATGTCCGACGGGTAGGGGTGGCTCAGGTTCCGCAACGTGACTGTCACATTGCTGATGACGCCGCTCATGCCCGCGACACTGATCACCGAGGGGTACGGCGTGGCGCTCCCTGAGCTTGGGATGGTGATTGCCGCGTTGTTGGTGAACGAGCTGGTTCCGGAATCCGGCGGGAGCACGGCACCCGAGATCAGGTACGCGTAGGAAACCTGCCCATTGGTGACACCGGTATCGCCACTGACAGCAGAGCGAACGTATTCCACTGTCGTCTGGTCTGGTGAAACCGTCACTCGCAGGTGGCCCGCGCTGGGTAAGTTACCTAATCCATACGGGGGATTGGTCTGTACATAGGGACTACTATCATAGAGATCGAAGCCAGACCCGGTCATGCTGGCCGATGGAACCAACTGATAGACCAGACCATCAATCTCCTCATGGACAAACTGGTGATCGTGGCCGTGGAAGTAGGCGCTGACACCATTGGAGACCATCAACTGATGAATTGGGGTTTGCCATCCCGGCCGGTTGGTCGTCAAAGCCCCACGTGCCGTTGGTATTACTTCCTCCCCACTCGAAATAGTGCGCTGCCATAGCGCCGCCACGGACATAGGTCGGAGGTCCGGCTTGCGAATTCGACACCGAGACTTGCCCTCCGACCACATGGTGGGAGAATACAAACTTGTATTTGGCATTACTGTTTTCGAGGGTCCGCTTGAACCAATTGTATTGTATCCTGTCCCCAAGGTCCAGTTCCATTGGTCGCCGCTCACCGTCTCATCGTTACCTTCCCCTGAACCGGCAACAGTGCCATAAGGCTTGGTCATGGTGTACTGGAAAGGATCCAGGACAATGAACAGCGCATCGCCCCACTGCCAGGCATAGTAGTCCTCGCGCAATTGATCGCCACCAATCGCCGGGAGGAGATTGGTGTTTCCGGAATAGAATCCGTCCGGGGTGGGGTTGAGAAAATACTGCTTCCGCGCCTTGATACTGGCGAGCCCGGTGCTAAAGGGAGTGTCATCAAGGTTCCAGCCCTCTTCGTCCTCGTGATTCCCCATCGCCAGGAAGACAGGAGCCGAATGGCTGAAATTGCCAAAGTACGGACGCTGTGCCAGGTAGATATCATTTGCCTCTGTTTGATTCGCCGCCGCATCGGCGATGAATGCGTCGCCCAGATCGAGGTGAAAGTCGGGATGATCCGCAGCAACGTTTAGCGTTGTTTGTCCATAGCGCGCGGGAGTGTTGCCGGAGAAAGTATCGCCTAAATGCGAATCCGAAATGACGGTAAATGTGAACGTCTTGTTCGGTGCTCGTTGAGTATGGAAAGCGTGCTCTGTTCCTTCGACCCAGTTAAGGCCACTATCGCCGCTGAAGACCATGCGGTAGTAGTACTGGGTATCAGCCAGCAGCCCGCCAATGACCACTTCGACCGGTGCGTCGGCGGTGGCAGCGACCGCGCCTGTCTGGCCGGTATAGGCCCCGGAGGTCGTGCCGTATTTGAAGTAAATTTGACCACCGCGATTCAGGATTGCATTCAGAGTGACAGAATTGTCCTTAGGTCGGCCCAGCAATACGCTATACGCAGGCATTGTTGGCGTTGCTGTCCCGGCCTTGAAGGTCGCGATGGTCGCGGCCCAGTAGGGGCTGTTGGCGACAGTCTTGGCCGCCGTGAAGGCTCCCGTGGCGGAGACGATCCGGTAGCCCATGGATACCCGCCACTCGTAGGTGGCGCCCGAGGTCTTGACCTGCGGCCCGGTGGCAAAACCGTTCTGCCAGGTCCCAACCCCCGCATCCGTCGCCTCCTCTGTCCCGATCACCCCGATGATCAGTTCATTGGCTTGAACCGTGGTGGCCGTCGGTCCTACACTGATGTTGTTGCCGTTCGTCGTGGTGCTTGTGCCGGTCGGGTTGGCCAGGGCCTGGTCGAGTACCTCGGTATCCCACAGACCGCTGAACACGCTGGCGACGGCTACCCGGCTTTCAACCGAGGAAGTGGTGATCGTGATATTGTTGCCATTCACCAAAGGACTGTCAACATGAGCATAGTAGATGTATGACCGCCCATGCTGGTAAGTGATCGCATTGGTGGCCAGGTTGTAGGTGTTGCCACCAGAATCGGTGACCACGGGCGTGTTATAGGTCGAGGCACCGCGCGAGGCAAAGCCGACAATGATGGTATTGCCGGCGGCCACGCCGGCGGCGCCCACGGGGATCTGCAGGGTGGTTCCCGCCGCGTTCGCCGTGACGCTGCCGACATCCCCAACGTAGGTGATGGAAGGTGCCACATAGTTGTAAGTCACCGTGTTGTCGGTGCTGGCGCTGGCGGTATTGGGATTGCCGGCGGCATCATGCGCGACCCCGGCGGCGATGCTGGCGATGACCGTGCCCGACCCGGTCATGCCGCTGACAGCCACATTGTAGGTGGTGCCGCTGCCGGTCACGGTAGCTGTTTTTGTCCCGGTCGCCGTGCCTGTAATCGTCACGTCACCCGTGGCAAAGTCGCTCACCGGCTCGCTGAACACCACGGTGAAGTTGATCGGCGCAGCGCTGGCCGGGTCCGCCTGCCCGGCTGCCTGGTTGATCGTTACCGTCGGAGGTGTAGTGTCCAGGTTGTAGGTCACCGTGTTGTCAGTGCTGATGCTGGCGGCATTGGTATTACCGGCGGCGTCATGCGCCACCCCGGCGGCGATGCTGGCGATGACCGTGCCCGAGCCGGTCATGCCGCTGACCGCCACATTGTAAGTGGTGCCGCTGCCGGTCACGGTAGCTGTCTTGGTCCCAGGGGCCGAGCCTGTGATGGTCACGTCACCCGTGGCAAAGTCCGCCACTTGCTCGCTGAACACCACGGTGAAGTTGATTGGCGAAGCGCTGGTCGGGTCCGCCTGCCCAGATGCCTGATTGATGGTCACCGTGGGAGGCGTGGTGTCCCCGGCCGCGGGCTTTACGGGCACCGCGACGATTGCCCAAGGGCCTGAGCTGGCCGCTGACCAGCTCATCGTGACCGAGGCGGCTGTGGCCTGCTCGGTGCTGGCCGCGCCACCTGCATTGGATATGCTGTCATTCCATCGCTGCGTCTGGTTGGCGCCGGCAGTCAGCGCTGGAGCCGGATTACCACCCAGGAACACAGTATCGAACACGAGTTCGTTGCCGTTAAGCCCCGTCAAGGTCACACTTGGGGCGGTATTGGTTGTGCCAGCGCCGGCGGGGGTCCCGAGGGGAGTCGTTTGATCAACTCCGGCAAAGTTGGCAACGCCGACAACGATGCCATTGGTTACGGAGCCCGAAAAGGTAGCCGTCACTGTTCCCGTCAGCCCACTCGGTGGGTTGAGCAAGCTGTAGATCGCGGCGTAGCGGTAAGCCGTCGTTCCAGGCTGCTGCGTTTTAACCTCGGTCAGACCAAGAGCCGATCCTCCATTCGGAGTGAAAGTGACCGAAGATATGGTTCGCGCAAGAGTGTTGGCGTTCCAGGACAGGCCTACCAGCATCAGACGGTTTGCCCCGGTGCCGGTTGTGTTGGTGACGGTGATGGCGTTGCTAACGGTATTGGTGCGTTTGTTTGTTGAGACTGAGCCGTCCAGGGTAACGGTGGTCGTTCCGGTCGCTTCAAAGCTGCCGGAGATGGTGTGGGCGGCCTGGACGTTGGTGAAGGTGTAGCTGGTCACCGTTCCAACCGACACGCTGTCCACCAGAACATTGGCCACCCGGTAACCGCCGTTGGGGGTGATCGCGAAGGTCTGGTTGTTTCCGGCAGTGACTCCGACCGCACCGGAGGGGCTGATGCTCCCATTGGCTCCCGTGCTGGCGGTGATCGTGTGCTGAGGCAGCGCTGAGAAGCTGGCGGAAATGGTGTGGTTGGCCTGGACATTCGTGAAGGTGTAGCTGGTCACCGTTCCAACCGACACGCTGTCCACCAGGACATTCGCCACCTGGTAGCCGCTGTTGGGAGTGATCGTGAACCCCTGGTTGTTCCCCGCGCTCACGCTGACTGCGCCCGAGGGGCTGATGCCGCCGTTAGCGCCAGCGGTTGCGGTAATGGTGTAGTTGGTCGCGGTGGTTCCGTTGGGCGCAATCGTGTATGAGTAATTGACCGTTCCAGCGGTGGAAGAAGAGGAGACGTAATCCACAGTCGCGTTCGTTGGGGCGATCGTAATCCGCAGGTGACCCGTGCTGGGCAGGATTTTGATCGTGCGGTAGTCAGCATAAACGCCCTCGGTATAGATTCCGCTGAATCCAGACCCAGCCATACTGGGCGAGGGAACCTCCTGGTAAACAATGCTGTCGCGGGTCTCGTAAACATACTGGTGATCGTGACCGTGGAAGTAGGCACTGACACCATTTTCCACCATCAACTGATGGATTGGTTTCGTGCCGAAGTCCGCCGCATTACGATGACTGGCAAAGCCCGCGGTACCGTCGGCGTTCTTCCCACCCCACTCATAATAGGCGGCGGGTTCGGCGCCGCCGCGCACGTAACCCGCTCCGGCTCCGGATATGGCTCGATTTATCCCGCCAAGCATTTGATGGGAAAAGACAAACTTGTACTTGGCATGGCTGTTCTGGATGGTTTGCTTGAACCAATTGAATTGCTGCGCGCCCAGGGTCCAGCTCCACTGGTCGCCAGTAACCGAGTCATCACTGCCTTCGCCGGCCGTGGGAGAATAGGGCAGGTTCATCGTGTACTGGAACGGATCAATGACTACGAACAGCGCGTCACCCCACGTCCAGGCATAATAGTCCTCACGGTATTGGTCGCCGTAGGTCGCTGCGTTAATGGCTGCCAGGATATCCGTATTCCCGGAGTAGAATCCGTCCGAGATTGGGGTGGGGAAGTACCATTTCCGTGCCTGGATGCTTCCGAGCGCAATGCTAAAAGGAGTATCGTCCAAGTTCCAGCCTTCTTCGTTCTCATGGTTTCCTGACGACAGAAAGATCGGAACCGAAGAGCCAATCTTGCCCATGTACAAGGTGTTGCGGTAGGCTAGATAGGTTGAATCCACCGCACTTTGAGAGGTCTTGCTATCCGTGTAGAAGGTATCCCCCAGGTCGAGACTGAAGTCCGGCTGATCGTTCAAAACGTTTACCATTGCGTTCTGATGAGCCGTATTGAATGTGGCATGTGAATCGGAAGTGACCGTGAACTTGAAGGTGCTGCCCGCCGGCCGCTGGGTATGGAAACTGTACTCGTTTCGTGTGACCCAATTGCTGGGATCGCTGGTGGCCGCGTACTGCATGCGATAGTAATAGCGCGTGTTGGGCCGAAGACCGCTGATTACGATTTCGTAAGGCTGATTGGCCGCGGCGAGTCCGGTTGTGGTTTGGTTGGTATAGACCCCCGTGGCCGCGCCATATTCATAGTAAATGTTGGCGCTGGCCTGGGGAACCACATTGATGGCGATCGAGGTGTCGGTGGGTTTCCCAAGTTGCTCCACACCCGAGAAGGTTATCGTCGCTGCCGGAAGTCGAGCCACGAAGCCCGCAGTCAGCAACAAGAAGAACCACAGTGGGGACGCCATGGAGCGTGCAATGATGGATGTTGTCTTCATTGGATTATCTCAAATCGGCTAATAACTTTCCGCAATTCCAACACATATTCAGCTCATAGAGTAGAAAGGCTGCTACTTTTTGTCATGAGGAATGACTACGTACGGGTTCTTCCGTATAAGCCCTTACGCGGCGCGGAGATCAACCATCGTGAATGCCCCAGCCCGGCCGTCCATTCTGACATAGATGGGTAAGACAAGTAGAGAACACGAGGAGAATACGAACGGAACAAGAAGAGGAAGAGCTGATACCGAGCCCGTAAACCGCCAGTGGCACCCCTGCAGCAAGCTGCAGACGCGCTGGCTGGGGAGGGGTTGGCCAGGAGGCGCCAGAGGCGGAAAACCGAAGACGGCCAGGGAGGGGTTTACAGCGCGGTGCGCGGCTGGCCGGGCTCCGGCCAGTTGAGATGCTGGTGGAGGAACTTGAAGGTGCCGACGCCGTTGATGGTGTGGCGGCCATTGAAGAACTCGATGGCGGTGCGGTCGCCGAGGTCCAGTTGGTCATAGAGGCGGCGTACCGGGGCGTACTCGGCGGCGACCCATTCGTCCAAGCCGACGGGGTCGTTGTGGCCGCGTTCGACCATGAAGGGGCGCGGGGCGATGAGGGCCGGCGAGTTCGGCGTAATCGAAGCGGTCGCCGAGGCCGAACTCCGGCATTTCATATTCGCCGACATACATGAAGCTGGCGGTGAAATCAGTGCTGACGACTTTCCGGGTCCATTGGTTGAAGCAGCCGGAGCAGATGGAAAGCGCGTAGCGGTCGAGAACAGCCGGCACGCGCATGGCGGTTCGGCCGCCGTAAGAGAGGCCGTAGAAGCCGATGCGTTTGGCATCAACGAAGGGAAGCTCGCTTAGCCAATCGAGCCAGCGGCTGTGCTGGGCGATAATGAAGGAGAAGAGGGACTGCTGCAGCGGATTGGCTTTGCGCTGCAACTGGCGGAAGGTGTTTTCGCCGCGGTAGGGATTGTGCGGTGCGAGCACGACGAATCCGCGTTCGGCCAGGCGCGCGGCGAAGGCCTTGTAGTAGCCGAAGGCCTCGGTCTTCGGGTCCCGGGTGATAACATCCAGGGGCACTCCCTCGAGACCGTGCTGGCAAACCACCACGGGGCGGCGTTCGCCGGGCTTGAGATCCTTGGGGACGAGCAAAATGCCCCAGGCAAAGACGTCGGGATAAACGTCCAGTACCACCTCGAAGGCGGTCCAAGTCGCCGAGGCGGCTGGGTCTGTGCCAGGCGTGGCGGGTGAGTGTTCGGAAGACCGGGGAGGCAACGGCAGCTCGAGGCGGCGTGAGCGCGCGTTGAGGGGCAGGGCAGGGGAGGGCAGCCGGCCGATGACCTGTTCCCAGAGGATTTGCTTGAAGGGGACGCAGGAGGTTTCCCAGTTGTGAGGCGAGGTCGCTTTGACTTTGCTCCAGAAGAAGTCGGCGCGGGCGGGTTCAGCCTCGCGCATTAGTTTCTGCGTGTGATCTTCCAGCTCCTTGACCTGCCGCTGTTGACGCGCGCCAGGATCAAAGGCCGGACGCAGCTCGGCCGGGGCCTGGCCAGGCAACTTCGGCTGTTTGATGGAGACTCCCAGTGCATTGAGGAAGGCCGTGAGAGCGCGGTCCGAACAAGGCCCGGTGGTCATGCCTTCGGTGCCGGTAATCAGCTTCAACCGGTCGAAATCCCTCGGGTTGCCCGCTTTGAGCAGGGCCCGCGCACGTTCGAACTCGGCTTCGACCGAGCCGTGGTCCGGCGTCCGCAGTTTGCCGGGGGCGGCGCCGGTTCGTCCCTGGCGAGGGGCTGGAGGACCAGTGACGCTCGGCACGGGACTGTATTCGACGATGAGGGCACGTGGGACGATGAGGCTGGCGATTTCCGCATCGCCGAATTCGCGCAATAAACTGAAGACGTTGCGGTAGATGGGCTCCTCCCAAAGGCTCTGGCGGGAATCGAAGTAGCCGCTGACTAGAACCGCCGCAATGCGCTGGTCCAAGGCCGCGGCGTAAAAGGCGATCAAGCCTCCTTCCGCATACCCGGCCACGCCGATCTTAGGCGTCCTGTCCTCCGCCTTCTTCCTTCTTCCCTCGAAGAAGTCCACTGCCGCAGCCACCTTCTGCACTTCATAACCGATGATGTGGCGGCCGAGGGGGAAGGCCTGGCGATAGATCCATTCACGATGCGGCAGGTTAGTGAGGCGATTGAGCTTCGGATTCCCGGACCAGGTATCCTGCCGGTCGAGCAGGACCGGCACCAGTACTTCGCAGCCGTGCTCGGCCAGTCGCCGTGCGAACTGGCGTTCGGGCGGCAGCCCGGGCGACAGCCCGGTCAGCACCTCCGGAGTCTGATCAGCATCAGGAATCGCTATGACGAAGGCGACGGACTCGCCCTTGGGACTGAGCCGCAGGCCCTCAGCATACACGCCGTCAAACACCGGCCAGCGGACGGCCTCGACCACAAAGGAGTCGGTCTGACCGACCATGGCCGGGCTGGCCGTGCTGCCGACAAATTCAAGCGCCGTCACCGGGAGGCGAACGTCCGCCGCGCCAATAATTGTGCGCAGCCGCTCGCGGTTGGGCTGGATTGACCTTTCGTAGGCCGCAACGGACGAGAAATCGCGCTGCCAGTGCTTCGGTCGCTCGCCGATGGCTTGTTCGGTCTCGCGCGTAAGGAACCGGTCAATCCCGGCGACCATTTGGGCGGAGAGGTCGCCTTGCAGTGTGAGCGGTTGTGTGTTGGGAAGGCGCTCCTGGGCCAGGATGGCAAGGCCAGTTCCCAGTAGAATCAACGAGGACAGTTGCACTCTCATTTGAGCAAGCGCACGGCGCAGATGAAAGTCCTCGATCAGAAGGTCGGTGTCGAGCCAATCTGGCAGGGAATCACTCCAAGACGCTGACGCGCTGGGCGGGGCGGGCGGTGGTTCAGTGCCGTAAGAACGGCAGCTTGACGGTCTTGAGCCAAAGCCCGAAGAGCTTCTTCTTCTTCTGTTTCTCGCCGCCGAGCGGCACGCACGGGTGGCTGCACAGGGGGCAGAATCTCATCAGCTTGCCACCGCGCCGTCGCAGGCGATGGACGCAGGTGTCGCAGAGGACTTCGCGGCAGTGGGTGCACTGATGGGTGGCGCGCGCCTTGGGGTGCCGGGGGCAAAGGAGCGAGCCGTCGGACAATACCACCGGCGGCGCCGGGCGCGGCATCTCGAAGTGGGGAATGGCGATGGTCACCTCGGTCGTCTCGACCAGCAGTTCGACTTCCCCCAGGTGCAGGACCTGGCCGGCGGACAGCCTGGCTTCCTTGATCCGCTGGCCGTCGAGGTAGGTTCCATTGGCCGAGCCGCAGTCGCGCACCACGACCCCGTCGTCCGCAAGCTCGATTTCACAATGCGTGGCCGACACCGTGGGATGCTCGATCGGAATATCATTCTCCGGCCTGCGGCCCAAGAGGTTGACGCCCAGGTTGAGTTCAATCACCCGGCCATCAAACCCCGCCGTCTTTATGACTAGGCTGGCCATTTGGCTCCTTCCAGTTCAGGTGTAGATACGACTCTGCGCGCGGGAAGTCTAATAAAATCGCGACGCCCGCACGGGGCGCAACTCCCCCGTATCACCGGACCGCGAACCGTCCCGGTTCGCAGCGGCCCGGAAGCGATAGGGCGGCTAAATGATATTCCACAGCCCTTGGCATGCGGACGCGCGGCGAACCGGGACGGTTCGCGGTCCGTTCGTTTCGGTTGTTTCGCAGCCCCGGTGGCACTGCGTGGACCAAGGCCCGATTCCCATTGCCTTACGGGCCGGGATTCTGGAAAGCTCACAAGCATGAGATCCGCATGGACCTGCTGGAAGCTGCTGCTGACCTTGGCAGCCATACTGCCGCTGCTGGGCCACTATAGGGTTCAGGCGCGCGAGGGCGGCGAGAGCACTGCTGCCGCAGGCTGGGCGGAGGTCGAAATCACCCCGCCCCTGGGCATTGCGCTGGGGGGGCGGGGCGGGGCGGAAACGCCTGCCAATAGCGTGCTCGATCCGCTTTACGCGCAGGTGTTGTTCCTGCGGGACGGCAAAGGAAGCGGCTTCGTGCTGGTTTCGTTTGATTTGATTGGGCTGACGCGCGACCTGAGCGACCGGCTCCGCACCCGGATGGTTCACGAACTGGGCGTGAGTTGGAGCCAGATCGTGTTGAACACCTCCCATACCCACAGCGGGCCATACATGTTGCGCGCGCTGATGGCCGGCGTCGGCCCGCCGCCGCAGGTCGAGGTCGAATACTTCAAATCGCTGGAAGATAAGCTAGTCAGCGCCGCGCGGGCCGCAGCGCGCGCGGTGCAGCCGGTGAAGTTGGAGGTTTACCAGGGCACCTCGCAGCTCGGCGTGAACCGGCGGGGCAAGAACCCGCAGGGGCGGCCCAGGATGATTCCTGACCCCAAAGGGCCATTTGACGACAGGGTCTGGGTGATGAAGCTCACGCCCGAGCGGAGCGGAGTGCCGGCAGTGGTGTTCTCCTACGCTTGCCATCCGGTCATCGTCTATGGTTACGCCTACACGGCGTTGTCCGCTGACTTTCCCGGGGCAGCGCGGAGGCTTCTGCGCGAGTCGCTTGGACCCAAGGCGCACGCCCAATTTGCGCAAGGGTTTGCGGGCAACATCCGCCCGCGCATGCTGGCGGCTCAGGAAGGGGGCCGCTTCCGCAAGTCGAAGCCGGCTGATCTGGAACAGGCTGGGCGGGAGTTGTCCGGGGCGGTGCTGGCCGCGCTCGAGACTCCCGGCGCGGCGCTTTCCCTCGACATCGCGGGGGCCGCCGACCGGCCATTTCTGCCACGGGACAAGCCTCCACCACGCGAACGTTACGAAAAGATGCGGGCCAATGCGCTCGCGGACACGAACGCCTATCGCCTGGCCGTTAGCGACTACTGGCTCAAACGGTATGAGACGGGCGAGGGCTTTGCGCGTGGCGATGCGTGGTCGCTGGGCCTGATCCGTTTGGCTTCCAACCAATGGGTCGTGTATTCGAGCGGCGAACCGTGCGTCGAGTGGCGAGGCGAAGATCTCCCAATGGCTCGCGCCGCTGAACATCGTCACGTGGGGCTACAGCCAGGAAGCGAAAGCCTATTTGCCGACCGAAGCAATGTTGGCGGAAGGGGGCTACGAAGTCTTGGAATCCAACCAGGTGCGAGAGAACACCCCGGCGCCGTTCGCGCCGGGAATCGAGCGGGCCGTGCGGGAGAGCCTGCTGCGGCAGTTGGCGTTCATCCAGGCCAGGACGAACTAGTCCGGTTCAGAGGCGCTACGGTCGCTGCTATTTGCCGGGGGTAGGCGGTATTTCATGCTCTTCAGCGGTCAACCGCGCCCCTTGAAACCTCCGGTCCCGTCGCCAAGAACGCATAGACCAGCGCGCCCACAAAGATGAGGAAGAGGAGCACAAACCACCATGGGATGCCGAGAGCCCGTGTGTGTCCCGCTTCGGGACTGCCTCTGCGGAGGGTGGTATTCGGCGGTGCGAGTGTGCCCGAGCAACTCTTGCTCTCCCGAGGTGCCGTGGCCCGCTGGGAAAAGGCGCAAAGGGCACTTGGACGCTTGGTTGCCGCCCGTGACGCAGGTCGTCCACCAACTTGGCGGCTTGTGCGGCGTCGATGCCGCGTGAAGCCAAGAGAGGCAAGAATCTCCGCGTCGGAATGACTGGAGTTGATCATGCCTCTGGCAAACTCGACATCCGCTGGCAGGATCTCGTGAATCATCACTCAGGGTTCATGGCTGTCAAACCGCGCGGCGGTTCCTGGGCCTTCGCCGGCGAAGCCACAACCTGATTGATCCTGACCTGGCGACCCTGCGCCCCACAAGTCAGGCTAAACGCCCATTAACTCTGTAAGGGATTTCCCTACAAGCGGAAGGAGCGGCTCGGCCGCCAGCCTGCCTGCGCGCAATGGAGCGGTTCTGTGCTACGATAGAGTAGCGACAATGCGATGCGCTGAGGAGAAACAGACGCATAAACGCATGAGTGCATTGGCCGAAAAAGAGTGTGTTCCCTGCAAGGGCGGCGTGCCGCCGTTGAAGGGACAAGACCTGGCGAGACTGGCCGGGGAATTGGACCGGGGCTGGCGGGTGGTGGACGAGCATCATCTGGAGAAGGAATACCAGTTCAAAGACTTCCGCGGAGGCGCTGGCGTTCACCAACCGGGTCGGCGAGCTGGCCGAGGCGCAGGGACACCACCCCGACATCTACCTGGCGTGGGGCAAGGTGAAGCTGACCATCTGGACCCACAAGATCAACGGGCTGACGGAAAGCGACTTTGTGCTGGCCGCCAAAGCGGACCGGTTGATGAGGTAGTCACTGGCTTCGCCTCCACCAGGCCGGCGGACGCGGTCGCACCCGGACCCAGGTGAAGACCACGAGCGCAAAGAACAGTCCATACGCGACGACGAAGAAGCGCTCGTCCAGGTCATAGAAGATCAGGCGGTGCAGCCAGTGCGCCAGGTACCCGCCCTGGTAACGGGGATCAGCCCCGGCCTTCGCGCGCAGCGCGTCTTCCCAGGTCGTCAGCGGGCAGATCGCCCCGAGAACGGCTCTGCGCCGCGACAAATCCAATCAAGAGCAGGTGCGCCGCCCGGAAGGAGAAGGCGCGCACGAACTTCCAGCCGCGGAAATGCCCCACCCAGATGACGGGCAGCGCGCCCACGTTGAACAGCACGATCAAGGCGTGCAGCACCAGGAGGGCATCAGCGAGCAGCAAGTAGAGCCTCGGCATGAGTTCAAAGCGGCTCTCGGGGCCAGGCGGCTACGGGCGCAGCGGGTTTCTGGCAAATGCGTAGTCCTCCACCACTTTCCCGTTGACCAGATGCTCCTGGATGATCCGCTCCAGCACCTCCGGCGTGCAGGAGTGGTACCAGACCCCCTCCGGATACACCACCGCGATTGGCCCCTGGAGGCAAACGCGCAGGCAATTAGCTTTGCTCCGATAAACCAGCGGCTCGGGTCCCGCCAGGTGCAGTTCTTTGAGCCGCCGCTTCAAATACTCCCAGGAGACCAGGCCCTGCTCCTTCGACGCGCACTTCGGCTCGGTCTGGTCAGCACACAGGAAGATGTGCCGCCGATACTTTTCCAGACCCAAAGAATTCACGACCGCCTGGAGTTCGCTGGACATAGTTGAGATTCCTGAGCGCCAAGGTACGAGCCCGGGCGAGCGCGGGCAAGTCGCGGATGAAAAGGCCAACTTTCGCCTTTGAACTTTGGCTCGGCTTGCCTATAACCACCGCGTGTCCGGGCCGTTCTCACAAGCGATCAACGCCACCACGCGCATTTGCGCGGTGTACGGCCATCCCGTCAAGCATTCCGCCTCGCCCGCGATGCAGAATGCCGGCCTGGCCGCCCTCGGACTGAACTGGCGCTACGTGGCGTTCGAGGTGCCCCCGGACAATCTCCGCGCCGCCATCCAGGGCGCACGGGCGATGAACTTCATCGGGCTCAACCTCACCGTGCCGCACAAGCTGCTGGCTGTGGACATGGTTGATCTGCTCGACGCATCAGCCAAGACCTGGGGCGCGGTCAATACCATCGTCTTCGAGGGCCGCGATGAGCACGGCACCTGGCGGTCGCTCCGGGAGTTTGTCGAGGTGCCGCGAGAGGTCCGGTCGCACGGCTTCAACACCGACGCCGACGCGATCACCCGCGCCCTGCGCGAAGATTTGGGATTGGAACTGCGCGGCGCGAGAACCCTCTTGCTCGGCGCCGGCGGCGCCGGGCGGACTGCGGCGCTAAAACTGGCGTCGGAGGGCATCGCCGAGCTGTGCCTGGTCAATCGCACCCGCAGCAAAGCGGAAACCGTGGCGGCTGAAATCCGCGACCGCCAGCCGGGGCTGAAGGTCACAATCGGCTATCCGGCGGGACCGGTTGACCTGGTGTTAAACGCGACCTCGCTCGGCCTTAAGCCGGACGACCCGACACCGTTTGACGAGCAGCAGTTTTCGCTCCAGCAGGCGGGCGCAGTCTATGACATGATCTATCGCCCGGCTGAAACCGCCCTGCTCAAGGCGGCCAAAGGCGCCGGTTGCCGCATCGCCAACGGCCTCGGTATGTTGCTCTACCAGGGCGCCAAAGCCTTCGAACTGTGGACCGGGCAAACAGCACCGGTAGAAATCATGCGTCAGGCGCTGGAGAAGAATGTCTATGGCTGACAACAACTCCAACTCCCGAGCCCGGACACATTCCAGGGCATACTGCATCCTGCCTTCGGATTTCGTGTTTCGGATTTGTTTCGGACCTCGGACTTCGGACTTCGGATTTTAGCTCCTCATGCTCTCTGCGACTTTCGACTCACACAACTGGGTGGTGGTGCCATTCCACTTCTGGTCGCTGGTTGCCTTTGTGTTGGGCTCGATGGTCGGCAGCTTCCTCAATGTCTGCATCCACCGGCTGCCACTGGGGGAAAGCGTCGTTTCGCCGCCCAGCCATTGCCCCCACTGCAAGTATTGCATCCCGTGGTATCTGAACGTCCCGCTGGTCACCTGGTTGTATCTGCGGGGCAAGTGCCGGAACTGCGGCGCGCCCATCTCCATCCGCTATTTCCTGGTCGAGCTGCTGACGGCGGTGACCTTCCTGAGCTGCTGGCTGGCGTTCGGGGGCCAGTCCGCCTGGCTCGCGCTGATCTATGCGTTCCTGCTGGCCGGTTTGATCGCCGCCACGTTCATTGACTTCGAGCACTTCATCATTCCCGATGAAATCACCATCGGCGGCATGGTGGCGGGATTCGTCTGCTCCTTCTTGTTCCCGAGCCTGCACCAGCAGACCAGCTTGTCCGGGGCGTTGCAGCAAAGCCTGCTCGGCATGGGGGTCGGCGCCGGGATCATCTACCTCATCCTGCGCCTGGGCAAGCTGGTGTTCGGGCGCCAGAAAGTGGCGCTGCCCGCCGACACCAAGATCGTCTTCAGCGAAACCGCCGTCCATCTGCCGGACAAGGAAATCCCCTACGAAGACCTCTTCTATCGCCAGTCCGATGTGATCACTTTGCAAGCGCGCACAGTGGAGCTGGTGGACCGTTGCTATTGGGACGTGCGCGTGCGGCTGACGCCGACCCGCTTGCAGATTGGCGAGGAAGAATTCAACCCCGAGGAGGTGCCGCACCTCGAGGCGGTCAGCACGGAGATTGTGTTCCCGCGGGAGGCGATGGGCCTGGGGGACGTGAAGTTCATGGCGGCCATCGGCGCGTTTCTCGGCTGGAAGGCCGTCGTGTTCTCCCTGATGCTCAGCTCGATGATCGGTTCGGTGGTCGGCCTCACCTTGATCGTGCTGCGCAAGCGCGAGTGGTCCTCGCGCCTGCCCTACGGACCCTACATCGCACTGGCCGCCGCGATTTGGGTCTTTGGCGGCAGACGCCTGGTCGAATGGTGGTTTGGGCAGTGAACGAACCTACCCACATTGGGCCTGGTGGCGCAGGGCGTGGTCTACGAGAACCAGGGCGGTCATCGCCTCGACGATGGGCACCGCGCGCGGCAACACGCACGGATCATGCCGGCCCCGCGCTTTCAGCGTGGTGTTCTTGAACTCAGTGTCCACCGTGTCCTGCTCGTGCATCACCGTGGCGACAGGTTTGAACGCCACCCGGAAGTAGATCGTCTGCCCGTTCGAGATGCCGCCCTGAATGCCGCCGGAGCGGTTAGAGGTGGTATAGACCTTGCCGCCTTTCGCGCGGAACGGGTCGTTGTGCCGCGTGCCGGTGAGCAGAATGCCGCCGAACCCGGAGCCGATGTCGAATCCCTTCGACGCCGGCAAGCTCAACATGGCCTTGGCGAGGTCCGCTTCGAGCCGATCAAAGACCGGCTCGCCCCAGCCCGGTGGGACACCGCGCGCTACGCCTTCGACGATGCCGCCGACGGTATCACCGGCATGGCGCATCTTCTCGATCAACTGAAGCATTCGAGCCGCGGCCAGCTTGTCGGGGCAGCGAACCAGGTTGGACTCGACGGCTTTGGCGCTGACCTTCTCCGGATCCACGTCGGCGATGATACGCTGCACCTGCTTGACGTAGGCGAGAACCTCCACGCCGTAAGCGCTGGCGCAGGATCTTCCTGGCGATAGCGCCGGCGGCAACGCGCCCGACCGTCTCACGCGCGCTGGTCCGCCCGCCGCCGGGCCACGCGCGGATACCGAACTTCGCCTGGTAAGTGTAGTCGGCGTGAGAAGGACGGAATTTCGTCGCCATCTCCGTATAGGCCTCCGGCCGGGCATCAGCGTTCTTCACCCAGAGGCAAATGGGGGTGCCGAGCGTCTTGCCCTCGAAGGTGCCGGAGAGAATCTGGACGGTGTCGGTTTCCTTGCGCTGCGAGACGATCGGCGATTGGCCGGGCCGGCGGCGGTCCAACTCGGGCTGGATGTCGGCCTCGGTCAACGCCAGCCGCGGCGGGCAGCCGTCCACGACGACGCCGACTCCGCCACCATGCGATTCCCCCCAGGTGGTAATGCGGAAGAGATGCCCAAACGTGTTTGCCATGCGGCCAGCCTGCCTGAAACGCTGGCACGGGTCAAACCCGTACCGGTTGCGAAGATAATCCGAGCGCAGATTGTGGGGGAAATTCAACTTTGACTTGCTGACCGGATTCTTCACCTTGCGCGGGTCATGAGTTCAACCGAACCGGGGAAGCTGTGGGATGGGCTACACCATCAGGCAAGGCGGCGTAGCGCAGATTTGCAATCTGCTGTAGCGCAGGTTTGCAACCTGCCGGCCTCTGACCCACCACGACGGCTTCCGCAACGTCGGGCCCTATGCCGATTCCAAATCGGCGGTACAGCAGATTGCAAATCTGCGCTACTTCATTGAGGGAGCAGGATGTCCAAAGTAGCAATTGTAGGGGCGGGCATGATGGGGACGGCGATGGCGTGGCCGCTAAGCGATAACGGCCACGAGGTCCAGTTGGTGGGCACCCACCTGGACCGTGAGATCATTGCCTCTTGCCTGGAGAAGCGCTGGCATCCCCGGCTGCGGCGACGGCTACCCGAGAACGTGCAGGCCCATTATGTTGAGCAGCTTGCGGAGGCACTGGCAGGGGTGGAGGTGATCGTGAGCGGGGTCAGCTCGCCCGGCGTACATTGGATTGGGCGCACGTTGGCGCCCCACGTCAAGCGCGGGACGAAGATCATCGCTGTGACCAAGGGGCTGGAGGCAACCGCGGAGGGCAATCTGCGGATTCTGCCCGACGTGCTGGCCGATGAGTTGCCTGAGGCGGTCCGGGGCAAGGTGACCCTGGCGGCCATCGGCGGACCCTGCATCGCCGGCGAATTGGCCGGGCGGCGCCAAACCTGCGTCTATTTCACGTCGCGGGATGCAGCGGCGCTCAGTAGTCTGCGCCAGATGTTCCAGACACCCTACTACCACATTTTCCTCTCGACGGATGTGGTCGGCGTAGAGGTATGCGTGGCGCTTAAGAACGCCTATACGTTGGCGGTGGGGATGGCGGGCGGGATGCTGGAGCGGCTGGGCGGGCTGGATGAGGCGGATGCCTGGAACCACAACCCGGCGGCAGCGTTATTCGGCGCGAGCGCCAGGGAAATGACGCGCCTGGTTTCGCTGCTGGGCGGCAACCCAGCCCTGGTGAGCTCGCTGCCGGGTGTGGGCGATCAGTACGTGACGTGCGCGGGCGGGCGCAGCGTGGGTCTGGGGCGGCGGCTCGGCAAGGGCCTGACCTATGAGCAGGCGCGGGCCGAGATGGCAGGCGAGACGCTGGAGAGCGCGTTCGTGGTGACGCAGGTGGCCAAGGCGCTTCCGGGCTTGGAGGCGCGCGGGCTGCTGGGGCGCGACGAACTGCCGCTCATGCGCTGCCTGTGCCGGGCGATCGCCGGGAACGCTCCGGCGGAGATTGACTTCGATCGCCTGTTCCGGGACGAGGTGAAGTAAGGCGAACGGCGGATAGAGGCCAAACAGCCACCTCACTCTTTTTCGAGTGCGGGCTCGGCCGTTTCTTTCGACGAGGGGGCGGGGGCGTTTGTTGCGGTACCTGCCGGCGCGCTTTCCTTGAGAAAGCGGTCGAGGATGGCGAGGTAGGCGTTGGCGGCGAAGCCGGCATCTTCGCCCGTCTCGCGCTGGAGGGCGCGGAATTGGTCGGCGGCGGCCCTGGCTTCGGCGCGAATGTCGTCCACGGTAAGCTTGCCGCTGAGCAGGCCGCCAAGCAGTTCATTGAACTTGGTGTTGGCTTCAGGGCCGGCGCCACTGAGGAACTGCTTCTGGATCTGCTGGATAAGGTTGGTGCTAACGCCGAGTTGACGAAGCGCCGGGTGCAGATTTGAGGTCGCAGTGGCAGGCGCCGGGGAGGGCGCGGAGCGCTCAGGATTTGCCTGCGCGGGCAGGGCAGGGGAGTTGGTGGCCGGCCGGGAGTCGAGCGTGATGACGCCCACCTTGCTGCGCGGCAGGCGCAGTGTGCCCAGCACGTCGCTTTGCAGTACGACGGTGTTGGAGTTGAGCGACAAGACGTGCCCGGCATAGCGGTCGCCGTTTTGCAGCTCGACCTGGTCGGCCAGCAGGAGGCCGGCGGCGGCGAATAGCATGAGGGCGGCGCAGGCCGCGGCGATCCCGGCACGCACGGGGCTCGGCTTCGGCTCGGGGCGGCTGGTTCCGGGATAAAAGGCGTCGCCCAGCAGCAGATTCAGGTCGTGGACGGCCAGGGTTAAATGGGCATAGGTTTCAGCGGTGTCTTCGCCCAGTTCCCGTCCCTCAAGCTGCTTGGTGGTGCGACGGAAGCGGGCGCTGAGCGGAAGTTGCTCGTCGGTATCGCCCAGTTCACCGAGCAGGCGGCGGACCTTATCGGCCCGCGCCCGAGCGGTCCGAATGACGCGCAACGCGGCGGCGGATTCAGTGCGGCCGGCCTTCACGCTCTTGAAGAGAACGCACTGGAACTGGCGGCAGTATTGGGGGCGGTCAGCGTAAATCCGGCAGCGGCAGCCGTCGAAAGCGGCGCAGGGCTGGGGAAGGCGCGACGGGCGCAGCCCTGAACGCGAGTCGGCGACGGGCAGGCCAAGTGACCTCAACCGTGCGGTATCGTCGCCCGGCTGCAAGGCGAGGTCAGCGAAGATGACGCCGTTGCAGCAGAGCCCGCAGGCGGGGCAGAGCTGCTCGATGACGGAGTCGTTGGGCTTCGTGGTGCGGTTCAAGTTGCCTGGAAACTAAGGCCAAACGGGCGCCAAGGCAATGCAGAGCGCATTTTGGGTTTGCCTGGGGTGCGGTTCTCACGCAAGGTATTGCCGCACTTACCGAAAGGAAAACATTATGAGCGCGCAGCATAGTCATAGCAATTACCCCAAACTCCACAACGCCATGTGGCCCGGCCTGGTCGGCAAAGGCAGCCCCGGCGCCGAGCCCTGCATTGACCTCGACACCATGCTCGACCTGACCGCCAAGGCCGAGGTGGATGGCATCAGGTTCGATGGTGTGGATCTGTTCCTGTTCGAGCCGCATGTCAGCATTGACATTGATGACGACGGGCTGAAGCGGTTGGCGGACAAGGTGCGCTCAAAGGGCTTTGTAGTCGGCTCGGTGGTGGCGCCGGTTTGGCCGCCGACGGGCGGCGGGTCGGCGATGGGCTGCGACGAGGAGCGCAAGCAGTTTGTCGGGCAGGTCCGCAAGGCGTGTCGCATCGCCCGGAAGCTGCGTGAATTGGGGGCGCGGCCTTACGGGGTGGTGCGGATTGATTCGGCCTGCGGGGTGGGAGATTGGGCGAAGGATGCGGAGGCCAATCAACGGAAGATCGCCGGGACTTTCAACGAGGCGTGTGAAGTGGCGGAGGCGTTCGGCGAGCGGCTGGCGGCGGAGGGCGAGATTTGCTGGGGCGGGATGCAGAGCTGGAAGAAGATGGTGGACCTGCTGGAGCGGGTGAACCGGCCCAGGACGCTGGGTTTCCAGGCCGACATGGCGCATACGCTGCTTTACATTCTGGGCTACAATGCGCCGGAAGACGCCATCCTGCCGCCGGATTGGGATTGGTCGGACCCGCGCCGCCTGAACGAGGCGATGAGAACGCTCACCAAGGCGTTGCGCCCGTGGACCATTGATTTCCATGTCGCGCAAAACGACGCAACCGTGCACGGCTCCGGCACCCACGACAAGACGGGCCATCACTGCCTGGCGAACGACCCCAACGGCAAGCTCACGATCGCCCACCACGCCGGCTACTGGTTGCACGGAGAGGATGGCCGGCTGACCAAGGCGTTCCGCCACATCTGTTGGGACGGCTGCATGTTCCCGAACGCCGTCATGATGAAGCCGGAGACGTGGAACGATATCCTGCGGGCGATGATGGCGGTGCGCGATGCGCACGGGTGGCGCGAGGAGACGAAGGCGGTCGCGGAGGCTGCGGCGCCGTCCGTCGAGGTCAGAAGGAGCAAGGCCGCCAAACCTGCCGTCAAGAAGGCGGCCAAGGCGACGGTAAGGAAACCCCTCAGGAAGGCTCCGAGGAAGCCCGCTCGAAGGGCCAAAGCGCCGATAGAGGCCAAACCTCGAAAGGCAAAGGCCGCCCGGCAGGTTCGTCCCAAGGCAAAGAAACCGCTGCGCCGGAAGGCGGCCAGGCGGAAGAAGTAGCTGGGGGCGGTGGCCCGCTACTTGCTGCACATCACCGTTTGGTAGAGAAAACGGCGGCCTGCGCCGGCACGGAGTATTACGGCGCCAGGCTCCCGACGAAGTGTGCAATGTGATGAAAGGCGCCAATGACGGCCGAGAATCTGATCGGGCTGCTTGAGGAGATGATGGATTTGAAGATCCAGCAGTATGCGGAATCCAACATGAAGCCCACCCCTGAGATCACGCGAATCCTGAGTGAGAAAAGGGAGACCGACCATCGCCGGCTGGAGCAACTCCGGGCGGAGCTGGTGAGGTTTCTGCGGGACTGAGGCAGTTCTCCGCGGGCATTTGTATTGCCAGGTGGGCGGGGCTGTATTTCCATGGGCGGATGAAGCTCCGTTACCTCATGGTCCGGCATTGGATTCCAGCATTGATGCTAGCCAGCGCGGCGCTGCTTTCGGCTGCGCCGGTCAATCAGCTTACTGGCGAGGAGAAACTGGCCGGTTGGAAGCTGCTCTTCGACGGCAAGACCACGCAAGGCTGGCGCATGTTCAAGCAGCACTCCTTTCCGGACCGGGGCTGGGTAGTCGAGGATGGCTGGCTGCATTGCCTGGGCAAGGGCGGCGGCAACAAGGGGGGCGGCGAGATCATTACCGAGGCCGAGTTCGACGACTTCGAGCTGCAGTGGGAATGGAAGCTGGCCGCGGCGGGCAACAGCGGCCTGAAGTATTTCGTCATTGAGACGCGCGACGAGGCGCTGGGGCACGAATACCAGATGATTGACGATGAGCGGGCGCCGGGGGTGGATAAAGGGAACCGCAAGCAGCTTACCGCTTCGTTTTATGCCGTGCTAGCGCCGACGGCCCCACCCATCAAACCGCCGGGGGAGATCAACTCGTCGCGGGTTCTGGTCAAAGGAAACCAGATCGAGCACTGGCTGAACGGGATCAAGGTGCTGGAGTACGAGTGCGGCAGCGAGGTGGTCAAGGCAGCGGTGGCGACGAGCAAGTTCAAGAACAAGGCTGGGTTCGGCAACAAAGTCAGGGGCCACATCCTGCTGCAGGACCACAACAGCGAGGTGTGGTTCCGGAACTTGAAGCTCCGCGAGCTTCCTCGACAGTAGGCCTGCAGAGTCCAGATTTCAGCCCAGCGGCACCCACTTGCGCTCGCGCGCTCCTTGGTACATTGCTTCCATTAATCCCGTGAAAGGGTCGCTGCTCTTATTGATGCTCCTGATCGCCGGCTGCTCCCCCCAGCCCTCGCCGTCACCCCGGTCAACCGCGAATGGTGCGGATGCAGCCTTCGCTCGGCTGGCCGACGAACACATCGCCGGCTATCTGGCCTGGCGTCCGCAAACTGGAACGGCGCTCGGTTTCCATGAATACGATGGGAAGGTGACCGATTACAGCCAGCGTTCGCTGAGCGCCGAGCTCGTGCGGCTTCAGTCGTTCGACCAGCGGTTAACAGAGTCGAACACAAAGCAGCTCGGCCGGCAGGCGTTTTACGATTATCGCATTCTGCGCAGCGCGATTCAGCGGGAGATCTTCAGCTTCGAGCAAATGCAGATTTACACGCAGAACCCGATGACCTACGCCGGGGCCCTGGATGTAAACATCTACATCAAGCGCGACTTCGCGCCGTTAGAGGACCGGGTGCGTTCGATCATTGCCATACTCAACCAGGCGCCGCAGATCGTATCCGCGGCCCGGGCGAACCTTGCCGAATCGCTGCCGCGGCCGCAGGTCGAAACCGCGATCGAGCAGGCGGACGGAGTGGTGGACTTCCTGAGTAAAGACCTTGTCGCGGCACTCAAGGACGTAAACGACGAGAAGCGGATGGACGCATTCAAGGCCGCCAACGCGAGAGCCATCGCCGAGATGCGCGGCTATGCGGCATACCTGAAAGAGCAGAAGCTGCCCCAAGCGAATGACCGCTACGCGCTGGGCCGCGAGAAGTACCAAAAGTTGCTGGAATACGGCGAGATGATCACGGCGTCACCGGAGCAATTGCTGGAGATTGGCCTGCGCGAATTGGCCCGCCAGCAGGCGGTCTTTGCGGAGACGGCCAGGCAAATTGATCCCGACCGGAAGCCGATCGAGGTCTTTCGGGCCATTCAAGAGGAACATCCGACTGAGCAGGGCCTGATTCCTGACACGGCGAAAGACCTGGACATGATCCGGCAATTCGTGGTCGACCGCCGGATCATCACTCTCCCCTCGCGGGTGCGCGCCCGGGTGACGGAAACCCCCCAGTTCCTGCGCGCAACGAGCTTTGCTTCGATGGACACGCCCGGCCCCTTCGAGACCCAGGCGACCGAAGCCTATTACTACGTCACCCCGGTGGAGGCCGACTGGCCACCGCAGCAAAAGGAGGAGTGGCTGACGGCGTTCAACTACTACACCACGGACATCGTCTCCATTCACGAGGCCTACCCGGGCCATTACGTTCAATTCTTGTGTCTAAAGGCTTCGCCAGCAACGAAGCTGGAAAAGATTTTCTACAGCTACGCCTTCGTCGAGGGCTGGGCGCACTACACCGAGCAGATGATGGTGGATGAGGGCTTCGGCGCCCCGCTTGACCATTCCGCACCCCGCACTTCGTACTCCGCGTTAGAACGGGCGGCCAAGTACCGGCTGGCGCAAGCGGACGAGGCGCTGCTGCGGATTTGCCGGCTGTGCGTTTCAATCCGGATGCATTGCCAGGGGATGAGCGTTGAGGAAGCGGCCAGGTTCTTTCAGGACAACTGCTATTACGAGCCAAAGACCGCGCGGCAGGAAGCGATCCGCGGTGCCTACGATCCCGAATACCTCTACTACACGCTCGGGAAGCTGGAGATTTTGAAGCTGCGCGAGGATTACCGGAAACAAGAGGGGTCAAAGTTCACCCTGCAGCAATTCCACGACGAGATGCTGCGCCACGGCGCCCCGCCCATCCGGTTGCTGCGCGAGGTAATGTTGAGAGAGCGAAGCACGTGGGATAAGGCCCTTTAGTTGCCCTGTACCCGGGCGCCAAGGCGTCAAAAAAGCCTTGCGATTTCCATCCGCAAGGTCTGCCTTCGGCAAGATGGCAAATGCCAGCGCCCCTTGACAAAATCCCCCCGGGTACTGGACATTTGTCCAGTATGAATGAGCTGACCGAACGACAACAGCAGATTCTGGGTTTCATTCAGGGGAAAAAGGACTCAGCGGGACTTACCCCCACCCTCCGGGAAATTGCCGCGCATTTCCGGTTCAGCAGCCCGAATGCGGCGCTGGCGCATGTGCAGGCACTGCTGGCCAAGGGGTTTCTGAAAAACCTGCCCGGCCGCGCCCGCTCGCTACAGGTGGTGGCCCCCAACGCGCCCAAAAGCTGGCTACGGCCACGGGTTGTGTCCGTGCCGATTTACGGCTTCATCCCCGCCGGCCTCCCCGAGGACACGGCACAAGAGGAGGAAGGCTGCGTGCTGATGGACGTGGAAACGCTCGGCATCAAGCCGACGGCCCGGACCTTTGGCCTGAAGGTGCGCGGGGATTCGATGGTCGGGAAAAGCATCGTGAATGGCGACATTGCCATTATCGAGCACGGTGTGCAGCCGCGCCCCGGCGACGTCGTCGCTGCACTGATTGACGGCCAGGTGACGCTCAAGACGTTCGTCCTGCAGCGGGGCAGGCCGTATTTGCGCGCGGAAAATCCCCGCTACCCCAACCTCATCCCGCAAGAGGAACTGCAAATCCAGGGGGTCATGGTCGCCCTGGTTCGCAAGCGCAAATGAGCGGAGCCGGTGGACTCATGTAACGATGTGACCATGTAACTCATGCAACTGGTGTCCCCCCCTCGCTCGATTGTGCATCTGGATGCCGATGCCTTCTTCGCCTCGGTCGAGCAGGCGGCGGACCCGCGTTTGCGCGGCAAACCGGTCGCTGTGGGCGGGGAAAAGCGCGGCATTATTGCCTCGGCTTCGTATGAGGCGCGCAAGTTCGGCATTTACACGCCGATGCCCACCACCCTCGCGCGGCGGCTGTGTCCCCGGCTGATTCTGCTGCCGGGCGATTTCGACAAGTACGAACTCTTCTCCCGGTTGATGTTTTCCTACGCGTATGATTTCACGCCGGACGTGGAGATCGGCTCGATTGACGAGGGTTATTTTGATCTGACGGGGGCGCGCAAGCCGGCGCTGAGCATTGCCGAAACGATTCGCCAGGCCATCCGGCAGGCGCTCAAGCTTTCCGTGAGCGAGGGCATCGGCAGCAACAAGCTCATCAGCCAGATCGCCTCCAAGGTGAACAAGCCCGCCGCCTTTCGATTCGTGCCGCCCGGCGGGGAGGCGGGGTTTCTCGCGCCGCTGGCCAACAAGTGGCTGCCCGGGGTCGGCCCGAAGACGGCGAGCCAGTTGAATGCCGCCGGGCTGGCCCACATCGGCCAGATTGCGCAGACACCCGCCGACCTGCTGGGGTTGCTGGTCGGCCGCCTGGCGCCGCAGTTGCGCAGTTTTGCGCGGGGCATTGACGACCGGCCGGTCGTGCCCGTGCGCGCGCCGGCCAAATCCTACAGCGAGCAGGAGACCTTCGCGGCGGACACCACCGACGAGGAATTCCTGGAAGCCACCTTGCGGCGCATGGCGGACAAACTGATGGCCAAAGTGCGCGCGGACGGCAAGAGCATCCGCACGCTGACCGTCAAGGTCCGCTACAACGACATGGACGAGGAGCAAGCCAGCGCGAGCCTCAACGAGCCCACGGACTTGGAGACGGAAATCTATGGCGAGATCTCCCGGCTCCTGCGCAAAGCGTGGAGACGGCGGGTGAGCCTGCGGCTGGTTTCGCTCAAGCTCTCGAATCTCTACGACGGGCGCTTCCGCGGCCTGCTCGCCCTGGATGCCCCCGCCCGGCAGCACGAGGCGCAGCAACGTCTGGCCGACGTGGTGGATGCGCTGCGCGAAAAGTATGGCCGCGGCGTGGTCCTGCGCGGGCATGATTTTATCCTTTCTGGCGTAGCGGCGTCTCGGCAGAGCGCCGCACACGCCGAGATTCCCAGACAGCGGCGCTCTGCCGAGACGCCGCTACGGCGAGGCGAACCCGCCTCCTACCAGCTTGCCGCGGTGCAACGCCAACGTTTGGGAAATTCCATCGCCCGCCGGCCGCCAGATGCAAAAGTGCGCCAGATCACTCGCACTTGCCCCGGCGTGGAGTTGCGTTTTGACGTTTCACGTCCCACGTTACCTTCAACCACCGCCGCCTCCATTCATCATTCATCATTCATCATTCATCATTCCCCCTACGTCCCGCTCAACGTTCACAGCTATTACTCGTTTCTCGACTCCACGCTTTCGATCAACGCCATAGTGGAACTGGCCAAACGCCACGAGCTGCCGGCGATTGCCGTAACGGACAGGAACAATCTGCATGGGGCGGTGGAATTCGCCGAGGCGGCTGCCAGGGCGGGAATCAAAGCCATCATTGGCGCGGAACTCGAATGGAACGGCCGGCGGCTGTGCCTCTACGTCGAAAATCAGAGGGGGTATCACAACCTTTGCCGCATACTGAGTCAGCGTGCGAAGTCCGAAGTCCGAAGTCCGAAGTTCGAAGGAGCACACTCTGACAGTGGCAAACTTCGGACTTCCTTCAACCTTCCCACCGACGGCCTGCTCGCTGTCAGTCCCGTCGTCGAGCTGGCCCAGTTCTTCCCTGGTCGCTTTTACCTGGAAGTCAATCCAGTCTCGATGTCCTCAACCAGCGTCCGGCTCACCTGCCTTGTGTGGTGTCGTTTCCCATTCACTACGAACGGCCAGCGGATCGCTGGAAGTACGACGTGGTGCAGAGCATTCGCACGCTGACGCTCCTGCGGCAGTCGCATCCGGAGAAGCGCCTGGACGGCGAATACCACTTCCGTCCCCCAGCCGAGATGCAGGCACTTTTTGGCGCGCAACCGGAGTTGCTGGCGCATAGCCGCGAGTTGGCCGACCGCTGCGCTTTCAACTTCTCCTTCGGCAAACCTCAATTCCCCGGCTACGCACCCCCGGACGGTTTCACGCCCGCGGCCTTCCTGCGCCGGCTCGTCCTGGAAGGACTCCAGCACCGCTACCCTAAAGATCATACCCGCCTCAGACCGCAGCTTGAGCAGGAACTGTCCATCATCACCGACGTAGGCTATGAGGAGTATTTCCTTGTCATGTGGGACATCCTGCAGGAATGCCACCGGCGCGGCATCGAATGGATCACGCGCGGCAGCGCCGCCGACTCGCTGGCCTGCTACTGTCTCGGCATCAGCGGCGTTTGCCCCATCCGCTTCGACCTCTACTTCCGCCGCTTCCTGAACAAGGACCGCATGGCGCTCCACAAGCTGCCCGACATTGATGTGGATTTCCCGCACGACCGCAAAGACGATGTCGTTGATCTCATCTTCGAGAAATACGGCCCGGCGCGAACCGCCATAGTGGGCGGCTTCTCGACCTTCCAATCCCGCAGCGCCTTTGCCGAAGTAGCCAAGGTCCTGGGCGTCTCTGAATTCCAGGTCCGCCGCATTACCGAGCGGCTGCCGCATTTTTCGCGAGTAGGTGAACTGGGCGAAGCTGTTACCGGCATGCCGGAATGCCGCGATTTGCCGCTAGCCGAAGAGCCTTACCATAGCGCACTCCAGATGACGCGCTTTCTGGACGGCTTCCCGCGCTACCCCAAAATGCATCCGTGCGGGCTGGTGATATCGCGCCAGCCGATGAGCGAAATCACCCCCTGCTTCCTCTCCGCCAAAGGCTATCCCACCACGCACTTCGACATGGACTCCGTCGAGGCCGTGGGCCTGGTAAAGATGGACATCCTCGCCCAGGGCGGTTTGGCGGTGATGCGGGATGTGCGGCGGTCAGTCCAAAGTCCAAAGTCCAAAGTCCAAAGCCTAGAGTCTGAAGTTCAAGGTTCAAGGTTCAAGGTTCAAGGTTCGAAGTTTGCGTCCCACACCCTCGACCTCGACGCCCTGGAACCTTGGGATGATCCGGCCGTCTGGTCCCTCATCGCCAGCGGCCAGGCGCGCGCGGTACACCACATCGAAAGCCCGGCCATGATCTCGCTCTGCAAGATGTGCAACGTGCGCGACATTGACACCCTGATCGCCATCGTGTCGGTCATTCGGCCCGGCGCGGCCAACGAGAGCAAGAAGATGGAGTTTGCGCGTCGCTACCAGGGTCTCAGCCCAGTGCGCTATCCGCATCCGTCGCTCGAAGCATGTTTGCGCAGCACCTACGGGCTGGTCGTCTATGAAGAGCACATCCTCCAGATCTGCGAAGCCTTCGCCAGCCTGCCGCCCGGGCGGGCGGACATTCTGCGGCGGGCCCTCGGCAAGGAGAAAACCGACGTCATTGCCCAAATCGAAGCTGAGTTCGCCGAGTGCGCGCGCCGGCGTGGCCGCACGGAAACCGAGATCGCCGAAGTCTGGAACCTGGTAGCGGGCTTCCGAGGCTATGCCTTTTGCAAGGCGCACAGCACAGCTTACGGGGTCGAGGCCTATCAATCCGCCTGGCTCAAGCTCCATTATCCCACTGAGTTCATGGCCGCGGTGCTCACCAACGGGAAAGGCTTTTACTCGCCGCTCGTCTATGTGCTCGAATGCCACCGGCTGGGCATTCCGCTCCTGCCGCCGTCCGTGAACGAACCGGGACCGCAGTTCACTGTTACCTCGTGTAGCAGCCGACGTAAGGAGGCTCAATCTTCCATCACGCATCGCGCATCACGCATCACGCACCAGCAGAATCAGAGCCTCCTTACGTCGGCTGCTTCGAACAAAGCCATTCGCGTTCCAGCGCTTAACGTCAAAGGCCTCACCCACCGCACCAAAGAAATGATCCTGCGCGAAAGAGTGCGCGGCCCATTCACCTCGCTGGCCGATTTCTTCCTGCGTGTCCAGCCGCTCAACGAGGAGATGGAGGCGCTGATCCGCGTCGGCGCCTTCGACGACTTCGGCCAGAGCCGCACCGCGCAGTATTGGGCATTCAGGTCGCAGTCCCACACGGCCGAAGTGCGAGGTGCGGAGTCCAACGACCACCTCGTAAATCGTAAATCGCAAATTGCAAATGGCCAACTCTGGCTCCTGCCGCCGGGCAATCTCGACCGCCTGCCGTCTGTCCCGTTGGCCGAACCCAGCCGCCGGCAACAGTTGCGCGACGAAGAAGAACTGCTGGGCTACCCGGCGAGCGGCCATCCGCTGGAGCTTTTTCCGGATATTGCCTGGGAGACCTATTGTCCGATCCATCGCTTGGGCGAGCATGTCGGCGAGCAAGTCGTGACGTGCGGGCTGGTAATTGAGCAGCGCCTCTTCCATCAGATCACCGGCGAGCCGATGAAGTTCATCACCATCGCCGACTGGACCGGCATCGTGGAAACCGAACTCTTCGCCCGGACTTATCACTCCTACGGCCTGAACACTGTCCGCTACCGCGTCCTCGAAGTTACCGCCACCGTCGAGCCGTTTGAAAACGGCCGTGGCTTCACCTTGCGCGTGCTGCGGGCCGACAAGCCGCGAATGAAGAAGTGAACCGAAAATTCAACTTGGCCTTTGCGCCTGGTTGCGGCAGATTCCCCCCCCACTATGATTAATGCAACACCACGAGAACTACGAAGAGCAGCCGACATCAAGGAGAAGATCCAGTCGCTGCAGAAGGAATTGAATAGCATCCTAGGGGCTCCGGTTGAGTCGGCGGGGCCAGCACCCAGGAAGCGGAAGATGTCCGCCGCCGGCATCGCCAGGATCCGGGCCGCCGCCAAAGCCCGATGGGCAAAGGTCAGGGCTGCGAAGAAAGGCGCGAAGCCTGCCAGGAAGGCCAAGCGGAAGATCAGCGCGGCGGGCAAGGCCAGGTTGTCGGCCTTAGCGAAGGCGAGATGGGCTAAGGTGAAGAAGGCGGGGAAGACGAGCCTTTAATTCGTGCCTTTACTGACGGGGCGCAGTGCTCTCGACTGAGGGCGTTGCGCCTGGCCCGGACGTTTCATGCCTGCGTAGCCGCCGACGTCAGTCGGCGTCATCTTGATTGCGGACTGAATGTGCCGACTGACGTCGGCGGCTTCATCCTGTCGGTAAATCGCGCGGAATGTGAAACATCTGGGCTGGTTTTGACAGTTTGATGCGGGGCCCGTTTGGTTTGTGCGATTCAGCCTCTCCATCCGATATTGGCGATGGGTGTTTGCCGCTCTCTACATCCTGGCGCTATTGAGTTTGGCCGTCTGTTCCCAGCTTGTTCAGAGTCAGGGCGACCGGCTGTCGTTCGCACTCGCGCTGGCGGCAATGGTGATCACACAACTGGTTTTTCTACTGGGCGCCGGAACGATTGAGCTGTGCCGGCCCACCTGGTGGTGATCAGGCGGCCAGGTTGCCTGGTGGGGCTGGGGACGGCGGCAGGGATCGCGGCGGGCATTTGCGCGATGTTCTGGGCGTTTGGACCCGGGATTGCGCTGTTGTTCTTCAGGGAGCGACACCAGGCCGAGCGGGAACGCCGTGAAATCCAACGGGAGGGCGAGCGTCCTCGCGAGCCGTGACTCTGAGCGATTGCCGGAGAGGTGTGGGCTTTCCTACGGCTGCTGGACGGCCGGGAGCGCGCTGCGATTCTCAAGCTTCACAGTGTAGCCTGCTGGGACGGTGACCTGGTACAGGCGTTTGCCCGCGTCCTTGCGCCAGCGCAGTTCCACGGGGCCTTCCACTGTCGGTAAGCGGCCTTCGCACCAGTCCAAGCGGGAGTCCGTGAAGCGGATTTCGACGACACGGTTGACGCTGTCCACTTCCTGCAGACCGAGGACGTCACGGTAAAGGACGTGCACGCCGCCGTGAGAGGCGAAACCGTGGTTGCAGCTCGCATAGGCACCGTCGTTTTCCCACAGGGTGCCCGTGCGTTCGGCCATGTAGAGCTGGTAGGCGAGCGATTCATCGAGCAATTGCTGGCAAAGACCGTAGCGGGAGAGGAGTTCGAGCCGCAGGACATTCCCGATGAAGGCGTTGGCCGCGTGAATTTCAGGGAATGCCTTGGTCTGCTTTCGTTGCGGGCCGAAATCCTGACGCAGCCGCTGCCAGAGTTCGGAGTGCGTTTCGGGCTTGGCGACGTCGAAGAAGAAGGCGAAGTATTGGCAGACCTCAGTGCGGTTGGTAGTGACCTGCAGTTTGCCATTGAGGCGTTTGGAGTTGTCAGCAAAGAACCCCGCCTCGAACGACTGGCGGCGAATGGTCTCGCGGATGCGCTCGGCGTCCTCGGTCAACTCCGATAGACCATACATTCTGCCGGCGGCGTCGAGCGCTTTGGCGTAGAGCATGTTCGAGGGATAATTGACATCCTGCACGAACGAGTTGGCGGCGGACCATTCCACGAAGACCCAGCCTTCGAGCTTCTCGAGCAGGCCATCCTCATTCCGGAACTTCTTGAAGTAGTCGAACAAACGCAGGACGCGAGGCCGGAGCGCGTCCACGGTCTGGCGGTCACCGCTGCGGGCGAGGTATTCTTCCAGCTCGACGACGAACCACAGCGCCCAGTTGGGGATGAACACGCCGTCGTTGTGGTCGGCGGGGTAGCACATGGGCAACATGCCGTCCGGCAGACAGGCGAACTTCGGGGGCAGGCAGAAGTTCTCGAAGAAGTTCTTCTCGATCCGCGTGTCGCCGCAAAGGTCTTTGGCGACGCGGGCGGTGAAGAAGCTGTCGCAGAGCCAGCCGGCCCGCTCGCGCGAGGGGCAGTCCATAAAGATGTCGAGGGCGTTCTGGCGGAAGGTTTCGCGGCCGGCGGCGAACAGGCGGTTAAGCCGCTCATCGCTGGCGGCGAAGTGCGCTTGCCAAACACCGGCGCGGGCGTACTCACGCAGGTAGGGCTTCTGAACTTCGCAGTCGCCTTCCAGGACGATGAGCTTCAGGTAGCGCAGGGTATAGGGCTCGAATGACTCGAAGTCGTAGCTGCCGGGCTCCAATTCGCAAGCGACGATGTTGACGCACCCCAGGCGTTTGAAGTCCACATCGCCATTGGAAAGGATCTCGTCAAAGGTCAGGAACAGGCGGGTCTTCGCGCGGCAGGCGACCTTTGCGCCAATGAACCCGGTGAGATTACAGCCGAAATCCACAATCTGCCAGGCGTTGGACTTGAGGAACAGCGAGTCGCCCGGCGTCCAGGCCTGGTTAACGGGCTGGTTAGTGGTATTGGCGATGGTTTGCAGTTCGAGGGACGGGATGGTTTCCAGCTCCTTTTCCGGGTAACCGCCCAGCTTCGGGCCGATGTCGGTCAGCGAGCGGTCTTTCCACGGCTGGCCCACATTGAGGCCGGTTTTCACCTGGCCCCGGATCACGAGCCAGACAGGCTGGCGGACGACGTAATCGGGATAGTCCACATGGCGCGGCAGCAATGCCCGGGCCGGCAGGACAGACACCCTGGTCTCGCCCAGAGTTGGGACCGGGTCCGTGCGCCAGCGGTCGCAGCCGGGGGTGAACCGATAGACCTCTGAGAACGGACGCTGAAAGCTGTAGCGCTGCACTTTCTGCACCCGCTCCTTGAGAATGATGTGGGTGAACGGACTGCCCTTGCCGCCAGTGGAAGCGAGGACCTGTCCGCCGGCGACGATCTCGGCTTGCAGGAAGGAAGGCTGGTCGAGCAGGTAGTAGCTGTTGGCGTTGTAACCGGCCACCTCGAACGCGACCACGTTGACGCCGGGCTTGAGTTTGCTCGTCAGGTCCCACTCATCCACACGGAAGAAACCGTGCGGGCCACGGGCGGGCCCGTGGGCCAGAAACTCGCCGTTCAGGAACACGCGATACACAGTGGCGCCCGTTGCGCGCAGGAAGACCTTTTCCACGGCACGGGCTTTGAAGGTTGCACGGAAACCGACCGAGAGATTCTTTTCCGTCTCGCGGTCTTTGGGCCAGATCGGTTTGGCTGAGACGAACGCTGGCGCCGCCGCGGCGAGATTCGCGCACGTCAACAGCAGCAGCAGGGCAGGGGACCACCCGGCAAAACGGTCAGGGGTGAATTTCTGGCGGAGGTTCATAGGCTGGCATTTGGAAAGGCTGACGTTGGGGACAGACCACTTCTTTTCACCGTCGGCCGAGGAGGCCGGCTGGGCGCGCGGGTTGCTCTCAGGCTTGGGGCTTGCGCACATGGGGAGAAGATGGAACCTCGGCTGATCGGTGACAACGAGAATCCACCCCCGTCTTCCGTAATTCTCAAATCCGGAACTCCGCCTGCGATCAAGACTTCCCAATAACGTTAAACCCCATGGGGTCGTAGGCTCAGCGTCCTCCAGACGCGACGGGAGTGGGGAGCAGCACCACGGCGTTCTCCCGATGGTGCAAGCTATGTACGACGGCTCTATTCCCATGTGGATCCGAATCCCCATGGGGAAAGTACATAGGGAGCAAAGCCGTGGTGGGTAGGAGGATGGGAGGCGGAGAGCTACGGAAGCGGTTGCTACCCCCCCCCGCCGAGCTTTCTGACCAGTATTGGGGCAGATTGGCAGGGCAGGGGAGTGCTGCCGGCAGAGAAGCTGAATTTCCTTTCCTTTGGGCCCAAGGCCATTATCTTGCTCGAACCTGAAGCTCGCCATTCCGGCGAGCCGAGACGGGCAATTGACCGCGAAAGGCATGATTTTCCCTTCCCGGCGGAGATTCACCGGGATAGGTCTGTAATTATTGATAGATGGACGCAGCGCACATTAGAAACTTCAGCATCATCGCCCATATTGATCATGGGAAGACGACGCTTTCGGACCGGCTGCTGCACCGGACGGGCACCATCACGACGCGGGAGATGGAGGATCAACTGCTCGATTCGATGGACCTGGAGAAGGAGCGCGGCATCACGATCAAGGCGCACCCCGTGACGATGCTCTACCAGGCCAAAAACGGGGAGACCTACGAGCTGAACTTGATTGATACGCCTGGGCACGTGGATTTCTCTTACGAAGTGTCACGGAGTCTAAGTGCCTGCGAGGGGGCGCTGCTCATCGTGGATGCCGCCCAGGGCGTCGAGGCGCAGACCGTCGCCAATGTGCATCTGGCGATGAAACAGAACCTCACTATCATCCCCATCATCAACAAGATTGATTTGCCGCACGCCGATGTCGCACAGGCGAAACAGCAGTTGGAGGATATTCTCGCGATATCCGGCGACTCGGCCCTTTTGGCCAGCGCCAAGGAGGGCCTCGGCATAGACGAGATTCTCGAAGCGATCGTGGAACGGATTCCGGCGCCGAAGCCAACCGGAGCGCCCTCCTTCCAAGCGCTCGGGTTTGATTCCTATTTCGACACTTACAAGGGAGTGGTGACCCACGTGCGCGTGTTTAACGGCGAACTGAAGCCGGGGATGCAGGTCAAACTGCTGCATTCCGGCAAGAACGTGGAGGTCAAAGAAGTCGGCAGCTTCAATCCCAAGCCCTACGTGCGCGACCGACTCGAGGTTGGCGAGACCGGCTACATGACGGCCAACATCAAGAGCCCCCTGGAAGTGAAGATGGGCGACACCATCACCGATACGCGGCATCCATCGCCGGCGCTGCCGGGTTTCAAGGAAATCCACCCCATGGTGTTCAGTGGGATTTACCCGATCAACACGGGAGACTACGAGCATCTGAAGGCCAACCTGGCCAAGTTGCAGTTGAACGACTCGGCTTTTGCCTACCAGCCCGAGACTTCGGTGGCGCTGGGTTTTGGCTTCCGCTGCGGGTTCCTGGGGTTGCTGCACCTCGAGATTGTGCAGGAGCGCCTGCGCCGCGAGTACGGCATGGACATTATCGCGACCTACCCCAGCGTCATCTATCGGGTGACACTGACCGACGGCACGGTGAAAGAGATTGATAACCCCGCCTATCTGCCCGAGCCGACCTACATAGAGACCATCGCCGAGCCGATGGTCAAAGCCTTTGTCATCTGTCCAAACGAGTATATCGGCGACATGATGGCGTTGATTTCCGAAAAGCGCGGCGTGGTGGACCACACGGAGACGCTGGACTCGCGTCGCGTCATGCTGACGGGCCTGGTGTCGCTGAACGAAATTCTGATTGATTTCCATGACCGGATCAAGAGCATCACCCGCGGCTATGGCTCGATGGATTACGAATACGCGGACTACCGGGAATCGGACATGGTCAAGCTGGACATGCTGGTGAACGGGGAGGCCGTGGACGCGTTCTCGTGCATCGTGCACCGTGAAAAGGCGGAGGGCAGGGGACGTGCCCTGGCCGCCAAGCTCAAGGAAGTCATCCCTCGCCAACAGTACGCCGTCGCCATTCAAGCCGCCATCGGTGGCAAAGTGATCGCGCGCGAGACGGTCGGCGCGCTGCGCAAGGATGTCACTGCCAAGTGTTACGGCGGCGACATCACGCGCAAGCGCAAGCTTCTGGAGAAGCAGAAGGAAGGCAAGAAACGCATGAAGGCCTTCGGCTCTGTGAACATCCCCCAGGAGGCCTTTATCGAAGTGCTCAAGGCATGAATCCACCCTGGCGTTACAACTCATTTCACCCCTTTAACTCATTTAACCCGCTCCCCGCTTCATGATTCTGCAATGGTTTCTCTCCAAGACGGTTCGCCAGGCGACCGCGATGCGCAAGCACGTCCAGAAGATTCTCAACCACCAGCGCGACATCCTGTCGCCGCAGGCCATGGAGGCGGTGGGTGCGGCGATGGCCAGTTGCCGGAAGGCGATCGCGGACCGTGCCGACCGAACGGCGCTGGAGAAGGAAATGGAGAACCTGGAGAAAGCGGCCAACAAATGGCTCAGGCCCTATCCCAATGCCGCCTGGCGGGAGAACGTGGAAGTCTTGCTGGTGGCGTTGACCGTGGCCATGGGCATTCGCACTTTTTTTCTGCAACCGTTCAAGATTCCGACCGGCTCGATGCAGCCTACGCTGTATGGCGTGACGTCACAAAACCTGATCAATGAGCCGAGCTGCAAGATCCCCACCGGGCTGCCCAGGGTCCGCGAGTGGTTCGCGGGCGTTTCCTACATCCACCTGGTGGCCGAGAATGACGGCCCGGTGGAGACGATCTCACGCCCGGTCCGCCTGCTCATCTTCAACCTCTGGCAGAAGGTGGTGGCCGGCGGCAAGACGTTCATGATCTGGTTGCCGCCCGACTATGGCGCGCCGCCCGCCGGAACCCTCGAAGGGCGGGCGGGGCTGCAGTCGGATCATTCGTTCCGCAAGGGCGAGGACATCGTCAAACTCCGGGTGAACGCCGGGGATCATCTGTTCGTGGACCGGATGACCTATAACTTTCGTCCGCCCAAGCGCGGCGAGATCATCGTGTTCGAAACCAAGGGCATTGACAGCCTGCCGCAGGACCAGTTCTACATCAAACGGCTGGTAGCCCTTGGGGGGGACCAGGTTCGGCTTGGTGATGACCGGCACTTGTTCATCAACGGTCGGCGGCTGGAGGCCTCGACCCCGCACTTCGAGAATGTGTATCCTTCAATCCGAAGGAGCCACCTCGCGACAGTCAGTATTCCGGCCACGTCAATTACCCCTTTCTTGCTCCCTACTTTCACGGGAAGCCGGAGGGGGTTGCGGTCGCGGCCGATCACTACATGGTGATGGGGGACAATACCATGAACAGCCTGGACTCCCGGGCTTGGGGAGAATTTCCCGCGACCAATGTCATTGGTAAGTCCTTCTTTGTGTATTGGCCGATAACAGAGCGCTTCGGCTGGGGGCATCGTTGAGCAACTCCGGCTGCAACAGCAGGGTGAACGACGGCAATCCGGCTTACGATGACGGCACAGGATGCGGGATACGCTACGGGATCAAGCTGGCGCTCCTCGAGCTCAAGAGTTACGTGCTGCGGCGCCCCATAGACGGCGAGATTGGCAAAAGCGTTGATGCGCTCCTTGCTGCCGGGACACTTTCAGCCGAAAGCGCTGGATTTCTCCGAGACCACCACGTACAGTTTTACGGGTTCAATTCGAACCCGATTACGTAGGACTCTGCGGTGATGGAGGTTGTCCTGGAGGACAAAACAGGTCTAATCGGCTTCAGTGACGGACACGTGGAGCGTAGGAAAGTTGCTACGAAACCATGTAACGGGAGTTCCCACCACTGCCCCATAAATATCGCACAATGTTTGTTATATTTAATAGGCTGCCGGCGCTTTTCAGTCCGAGAGACCTATTTTGCGCCTTGGCTGCCAGATCGAGACGGGCGGGTGGACCTGCGGGCTACTGCATACTACCACCTGGGCAGCGGGAGGTTGGCCAACGGGCCGAATGATTGAACTTGCCCCCTATCCACAGAGCCCTCACCTGCCCACGCAGTGAAAACGGGTCTAATTCGTCGGTTTGGCCCTGGTAGCGCGGTCTCTGGGGGAAACGATCGGCAGGATCAGATATAGGACCAAAAAGAGCCCCCAATGCCAAAGCCAAACTGTCGGTACGGTGGGTCGTTGGCGGTTTCAGGAGGCAGAACGTGGGTGGCAGGCAGAATCTTGCACGTCGGCTTCGCGAACATGTCGCCCACAGTGTAGCTGCTGTTGAAAGTGACGCTAGCGTCGCGCGACGATGGGCAGGAGACCTCGTTCTTCAGATAGGGAATGAGGTCGGAGAGCGACGGGGTTGCGTTGGTAGCCTGCTTGGTTTCCTTCGCCCACTGCCGCTTGGCACCATTGATCAGGCGCAAATTGCTGATGCAGCTGTCCTTCTGCGGCAGCATGTGTTCCCGGACGAGGGTGGGAATGGCGAGCACGGCCAAGAAGCCAAGGATCGCGACCAGGATCAAGGTTTTCACCGCGAGGTCCCTGACATCCAGTTCTCTGCTCTTCATTCTATTGACGTTGAAGCAGCATCAATAGTGCCACTGCTTTGGCCGGTGGATCGGAATCGAGTGCGGGCTGCGGGCGGAGTTGGCCCCATGCAGGACTGTCCACCAGGGGGAACGTGCGGCTGGGGCAATGACCAGATCGGGCAGAACGCGCGTCGCACCGGCGGGCCGGAAAACGCGGAGGAGGTGCATGAGCCCCCTGCCCTACCCCAAAGAAGGCCACCACATCTACCCAGCCGGCGCGGATGCAGTGGCGTGTGAGGTGCCCTATTTCGTAACGTTGACCTACCCCGACGAGTTTCCGGTGTACTCCGAGGAGTTCAAGCGGAACCTGGAGGCCTTGTGATAGACTTTGAGATACTGAGCGACGGTTCGGTTCCAGGAGAAATCGGCGGACATTGCGTTGGTGCGGAAGCGTTGGAGAAGTTCCGGTTCCTGGTATAAGGCCAACGCCTTACGGATGCCCTTGGCGAGGGCGGCCGAGGAGTATTCGATGAATTTGATGCCATTCGCCTGCCCCGGATCGTCGCGGACATCAATGACCGTGTCATCGAGTCCGCCGGTGGTGCGGACGATGGGAATGGTTCCGTAGCGCAGGCCGTACATCTGGTTGAGGCCGCAGGGTTCGAAGCGGGACGGCATCAGGAAAAAGTCGCAGCCGGCCTCGATCCGGTGCGACAAGCCCTCGTCGAAGCCAATCCGCACGGCAACCTGTGAGGGATAGCTGCGCGCCAGATCCTGGTAGGCCCGCTGGAAGGCCGGCGCACCGCTGCCGACCGCCACGAACTGGAAGCCGGCGCTCAGCATTTCCCGCAGGGCGCCGAGCAGGATTTCGACGCCTTTTTGCTCCGCCAGGCGTCCGATGTTGCCGAACAACGGGACGGCGGCATCCACCGGCAGACCGAACTCTTCTTGCAAGGCAAGCTTGTTCGCAGTCTTGCCAGCGAGGTCAGTCGCGGAGTATCGATGGGTGATATAAGTGTCACTTATCGGATTCCACAGCTCGTAATCCACGCCGTTGAGGATGCCGACGAGGGAGCTGTTGCGCTGGCGCAGCAGGCCGTCCAGGCCGCAGCCCATTTCCTCGGTGGTGATTTCGCGGGCATAGCGCGGGCTGACGGTGGTGATGACATCCGCGTACACGATCCCGGCCTTGAGGCAGCTCAGTTGGCCGTAGAATTCGACTCCCGCCGGGGTGAAGTAATTCTGGGGCAGATTGGCCAGCGCGTACTTGGCGGCGGGAAAGAGTCCCTGGTAAGCCAGGTTGTGAATGGTTAGGCAAATTCCGGGTGTGGTCCCCTGCCCCGCCAGAGTCCGCTGATGGTGGATGAGCAGCGCGGCCAAGCCGGCCTGCCAATCGTGCAGATGCATCACCTCCGGTTGCCAATCCAGGTGCAGCGCCAGGTGCGCGGCGGCCTTCGAGAAGAAGATAAACCGCTCGGCGTTGTCCGGGTAGTCAGCGCCGTCCTCCTGATAGAGGTCGGCGCGGTCATAGAAGGCCGGGTGATCCACAAAATACACCGTCAGCCCATTGATCGGTTCGAGGCTCCAGGTTTCAGCGCGGATTTGCTGCGCACCCAGCGGGAGTTCCAGCGGCAAATCAAGGCGCTGGAGTTGCCGGAAACGCTCGCGGATTCCCCGGTAGAGCGGCGTCACCACGCCCACGTGGTGGCCGGCGCGCGCCAGCGTCTTGGCCAGCGAGCCAACCATGTCGGCCAGCCCGCCCGTCTTCGAGTAGGGATGAACTTCGCTGCTCGCCAGCAGAATTCTCATGCTCAAAATAGTCGCACCGGTTGTCGGCCTGCCCGCAAACGCCTCACGCCTGGATGCGCTCAGTCTTAAGGTAAGCTTGCAGGGCCGGGGGAACCGCCAGGCTTCCGTCCGCCTGCTGATAGGTTTCGACCAGCGCCACAAACAAGCGAGCAAGCGCCGTGCCGCTGCCGTTGAGAATATGCGGGAATCGGTTCTCACCCGTTGCGCCCTTGAACCGGAGATTCATGCGCCGCGCCTGGAAATCCTCGCAGTTCGACACGCTGGAAACCTCCAGGTAACTCCCCTGCCCCGGCGCCCAGACTTCGAGGTCGTAGGTCTTCGCGCTGGCGAAGCCCATGTCGCCCGTGCACAGCAGCACCACCCGATAGTGCAAGCCCAGCAATTGCAGCACCCGCTCGGCGTAGCCGACCATTTTCTCGTGCTCCTCGCAGCTGTTCTCCGGCTTCACAATCCCGATCAGCTCCACTTTGTCGAACTGATGCACCCGGATCATGCCTCGCGTGCCGACCCCCGCCGCGCCGGCCTCGCCCCGGAAGCACGGCGTATAAGCGCAGTAGCGGATGGGCAGGTCGCTCTCCTTGAGGAGTTCCTCCCGGTGAATGTTGGCCACGGGCGTTTCCGCCGTCGGGATAAGATACAGCTTGCCGAGCGTGCTGGCGTCCAGCCCTTCCTGCACCGCGTAATACTGGTCAGCGAACTTCGGAAACTGGCCCACGCCTTCCAGGCATTGGGGGCCGACCATGAACGGCGGCGACACTTCGGTGTAACCGTGCTCGGTGGTGTGCAAGTCGAGCATGAGCTGGATCAACGCCCGCTCCAGTTTAGCGCCCCAGTTGGTGTAGAGCACAAACCCGCTGCCCGAGAGATTGGCCGCGCGCGCAAAGTCCACCAGCCGCAAGCTCTCGCAGAGTTCCACGTGCGACTTCGGCTTGAAGGCAAATGCCGGCTGCTCGCCGTGGACGCGAATTACCGGGTTCTCCTCGGCGCTCTTGCCGACGAGGACCGATTCGTGGGGAAGATTGGGGAGCCGCAGCATCACTTGATTCCGCGCCGTCTCGGCTTCTGCGGCTTGCTTATCCAAGGCGGCAATCCGGTCACCCAAGTCACCAGTTTCCTTCTTCTTCGCCTCGGCCTCGGCGGTCTTCTTCTGGCCCATCAGCGCGCCGATTTCTTTCGACACGCGCTTACGCTGGGCCTTAAGCGTCTCGACCTCGCCCAGCAGCTTGCGGCGTTGCTCGTCCAGCTTCAGCAGCTCGTCAATGGAGTTCTCATCCCCTGCCCCGCGCGTCGCCAGGCGCTGGCGCACAACGTCCGGCCGTTCGCGAATGAGTTTGATGTCGAGCATCGGCGCATTATAGGTGCGACCCTCCGGGCGGCAAGGCGGAAGGGCGTCTGACGCTGCCTGGCTGCCTGGGGCGTGTCTGGCTGGTACCAGCAACGTTAATGCGCGCGCGAGCGGAGCGCCGACTTGCAGTCGGCTTAGGATACCCGCAAGCATGAGCGCCCCCCCCGCTCCCGGCCACGCAAAGCCGACTGCAAGTCGGCGCTCGAGCGGTACGGTCCAGAGGCACTCCCTGCCCCGCTCTTTCGCATTTTCTGCTCGCGTCAGGCGGTCAGTTCTGGCCTCCTACGTCCCCATGAACGAATCTGCACTCAAGTCCGGAATTAGCCGCCGCCGTTTTCTTGCCACCACCAGCTTGGCCCTCGCCGCGCCGACGTTTATCCCCGCCAGCGCCTTGGGCCGAGGCGCACAGAAGAGTCCCTCCGAACGCATCGTTGTGGGGGTCGTCGGCTGGGGCATGCAAGGGCCCGGCAACACCAATGAACTTCTGGGCATAAACGACGTCCGGGTCGTCGCCGCTTGCGACCTGGACAAGAACCATCTGCAGGGCGCGCTCAACAAGATCAACGGCCATTACAAGAACCAGGACTGCAAGCCTTACCACGATTACCGCGAGATGATGGCCCGCAAGGACATTGACGCGGTCATGCTGGCCGTGCCCGATCATTGGCACGCGCTGGTCGCCACCCAGGCCGCGAATAACAACAAGGACATTTACGGCGAGAAGCCGCTGGCCCGCACGATTGCCGAGCAGCAGGCCATCGTCAAAGCCGTCCAGAAGAACAAGCGCATCTGGCAGACCGGTTCGTGGCAGCGCTCGCAGGGACCGTTCCGCAAAGCGGCGGAGATTGTGCGCAACGGGCTCATCGGCAAAGTCACGCGCGTGGAAGTCGGGTTGCCGAGCTACCATCACGATTTCGCGGGGACCGCCCCTGCCCTGCTGGCGAAGTTCCCCAGTGCGCCCAAGGACCCCGAATACCTGGCCAAAGTCGTGCCCGGCAGCGAGGATTGGAAGATTGCGGTGACGGAGCCGCCGCCGGAGCTCGATTACGATATGTGGCTCGGCCCTTCCCAAAAGGAAGAGTACATCCAAGCCCGCGTTTTCATGAACTGGCGCTGGAACTACAACACCGGTGGCGGCCAGTTGCTGGACTGGGTCGGACACCACTGCGATATCGCCCACTGGGGGCTCGATTCCGACAACGCCGGCCCCTCCGAGGTCGAAGGCCACGGCGAGTTCCCTCGCAAAGACGCGATCTGGAACACGTGCACCAAGTACCGCATCGAGTTGAAGTATCCTAATGACGTCACGATGATCATCGCCGGCGGCCACAAAGACATTCGCGGCGGCACCAAGTGGATCGGCACCGAGGGCTGGGTTTGGGTGGACCGAGGCGGCTACGACGCTTCCAACATGGATTGGTTTGTGAAGATTCCGGACGACCGGTACAAGGTGAAGCTCTACAAGTCGGACAACCACATGCGCAACTTCATTGACTGCGTGAAGTCTCGCCAGCCAACCATCACGCCGGTCGAAACGGCCCATCACTCCGCCATTCCGGGCCATCTCGGGCTAGTCTCCATGCTGGTGGGCCGCAAGATCAAGTGGGACCCGGTCAAGGAACGGATTCTGGGGGATGCGGAGGCCAGCAAGCTGCTGACACGACCCTACCGCGCACCTTGGAAACTGGGCTGATTCAAGAGTGCTCTGCGATCAGGTTGTTTCAGGCGAGCGCCGGGCCGGGTATTCTGAAATCCGAAGACCGAAGACCGAAGGCCGAGGGAAATCCGAAGCCCGAAATCCGAAATCAGCTATGAGAAAGCTCTCGCGGTTCAACGCTGCTCGCGCCGTGGCGCTGCTCAGCTTCCTCGCCTTGACCGGCTGCAAGAAAGAGCAGGCGCCTCCAACACTGCCGCAGAAGCCCGGCGTCGCCATTCGGTCAGCCGAACCCACCAGCTTCGAGCAGGTGACTTCCAAGCTCGACGCCGGAGGCAACCTGTACTGCTACCTCAGCACCGAGCAATGGCTGGCCGGCGTTTCCAAGAAGGTTGCCGGTTGGCGCAGCCTGCTCGCGGCCATTCCCGAGCTCAAGCCAGAGGACCGCGAGAACCTCGACAAGACGTTTGCCATCGTCACCAACTTCATCCAACACAGCGGCATCGAGGATGTCAGCGGTTTCGGGATGAGCTCGATTGCGCGCGAGACGAACTTCTACCACTCCAAGCTGGTTTTGCATCACGACGCAGGCAAGGGTGCGGGCTTCCTGTGGAAGATGTTCGGGCTGAAACCGCACGCGCTGGACGGTCTGGACTTGCTTCCCGCCACCACTGCTCTGGCCGCGTTCACCGATCTCGACGCCCCGATGGCCTGGTCGGTCATCCAGACGCAGGTGGGACAATCTGGCTTCCCGCAGGCGGAGGAACTGTTCAAAAGGCTGCCGGACGGTTTCGAGCAGGCGACCGGGCTTGCGTGGGACCGCGTGCTGGCGTCGCTGGGCGGCGAATTCGGCTTCGCGGTCACGCTCGACGACACGAAGGTGATCTCCATTCCCGCGTCCGGGGGCGGCGACCCCGTGCAAATCTCTGAGCCCGCCTTGCTGCTGGTGGCGAAGGTCAAAGACGACACCATCTTCAACCGCATTGACCGGGCGCTTGCCCAGAACGTCGGGCAACAGATCATCAAATCCGACAAACCCGGCCTCAAGATGCGCACTTGGCCCTTGCCGCTACCACTGCCCATCCAACTCCGCCCGAGCGTTGCCTTCGCTGATGGCTACCTCCTCATCTCCACCACCGACACCATCATCCAGGAAGCGCTCGCGGTCAAAGCCGGCCAGCGGCCCGGCCTGAAATCCACCCAGGAATTCCAGCGCCTGGCCAAAGATATACCAGCGGAGGGCAACGGCTTCACTTTCTCCAGCCAGCGGTTCGGCCAGACCATGAATCGCATCCGCGAGCAGGCCCTGCAAATAACCAACACAGCGGCCGGATCACAAATCGCGTTGGTCCAGTCGCTGCTGGGCTCGGGCGCACCCACGGTCTCGTACGCGGTGGCGGCGAACACCGAGGAAGGCTGGCTAGGCGTTGCTAACGGGAACCTACACCCCGGTAAATGGCTGGCTCGCTCCGCCGCCATTCCGGCAGCGCTCCTCTCAGCCATAGCCATTCCCAACTTCATCAAGGGGCGCGCGACGGCACAGAAGGACGCCTGCATTAGCAACCTTCGTCAGATTGACGGCGCTAAGCAGCAGTGGGCGCTGGAGAACAAGAAAACCGACACCGACACCCCGACGCGCGAGGATCTGAAGCCCTTCTTGCGCGACAAACAATTCCCTATATGCCCTGCTGGGGGCACTTACACATTCAACCGCGTGTCGGCCCCGCCCCAGTGCAGCCACGCGGGTCATAAGCTGGCCGATTAGCGGCGACCTGCACACCGGGCCCTCCCCCAGGTAGGGCGTGCTCGCCGAGCGCGCCGTCCCGTCTTGCCAGCCGCGGGCGCGGCTGGCGCAAGGCCGACGACCCCAACAAAGGTCATGAGACAATAGCCAGGGGTCAGCTCGAACCGCCGTTCCCCTCCACCGCAGAACCCTCAACCGCTTGCAGCCGCATCACCTCGCGCAACTGGTCCATCAGCTTGAGCTTGGGATTAGGGACCACCAGTTCCCAACCCTTTGCTGGGCCGCCCCTCAGCATTGCCTTTTTGCCTTGCCAGCCATGCTCCATGAGGCCAGACTTACGGCATGGTCAAGGCAGTTGCAAGCAATTCCGCGTTTGTGCCCCAAACCCACTTATCTTCAGGATAGGCGATCTGGCCAAGACCACACAGAATGAACCATTCATTATCTAGTATCCGATGGCTCCGCGTCCTGAGCGCGGCCCTCGCAGTTGTTGCGCTGAGTTTCCTCATCCTGACGGTCATCGTTGCCGTCTATGCGTTTGTCTTGGCCTTTCAGGCTCGGGGCGCTCCCGACCAGTCGGCCATCAGCCACTTTGCCGCGAGGGTCAGTCCCAAGTTGATGCCGTGGCTTGAGGTGTCCCTGACTTTCCTTGCTGCCGTTATTGTTGCTCGAAGAGCCGAGAAAGCCAGTGCCACTCACGGTCTGCTCATTGGTATTCTGGCGGGTTTGTTGAGTCTGGCAGTGCCACTGGCTTTTGCTGGCCGGCTTGGGTTGCACAACTTGGTTCTCTTTCTGATCATGGTGGGACTGGGTTGGGTCGGGGGCTTGGTTGGGCAGAAAAGGACGGATAGAACATGAAATCGTCGCCGAACCAGATCACTACACACAACGCCGGATGGCGCACCCAGTTCCGCTTCGCGGGCAACGTCTTTTGGTCCGGCGCGAGTTCGTTCGTCATGAAAGACATCCAATTTCTCTTATGCCTGACCCTCGTTTATACGCCAGTATCTGTCGCGCGTGCGCAGACCAACATCGCCGCCGATGACCCGAACATCCAGTATCTAGGCAGGTTTGACCTAGCGACTCCCACAGCACCCGCGTTTGACTGGTCGTATTGCTGCATCAGCGCGAAGTTCCAAGGAACCTCCTGCTCGGTAAAGTTGGGGGGAACCAGCAAATACTTTGACTTGTATGTTGACGGCGTCAAGACGGGCTCGCTCAAGAGCACCAACGGCGGGGTCGAAACGCTGCCGGTGGCCTCCGGGCTCGCCGACGGGGTGCACAGCGTCGCGCTCTACCGGCGGGACGAGGCGAGCAAGGGCCTGAATACTTTCCGGGGATTTGTCCTCGGTACCGGGAAAGCCCTGGTCGCGCCGGATGCCCGGCCGTGCAGGAAGCTCGAATTCATTGGAGATTCCTTTACCTGCGGCTACGGCGATGAGGCTGCATTCGGCACCAGCTTTTCCTACGCCACCGAGAACGCGTGCATCACCTACGCTGCCCAAATGGCGAACCATTACGGCGCGGATTGCATGATCACCGCATGGTCCGGGAAAGGGATGGTCAGAAACTACGGCGCCCCCACTCAGACTTCCCCGGATCCTATGCCGTATTATTACGCGAGGACCTGCGGGTCCGCGGCCACCAACAACTATGCTTTCACCTGGCAGCCGGACGTCGTGGTGGTGGTCCTTGGGATCAACGATTTCTCCACCAGCCCCAACCCGTCGCAGGCGCAGTATGTTGGCGGCTACAGCAACTTCGTCAAGACGCTCCGCGGGCATTACCCGAACGCGGACATCCTCTGCACCTACCTGTCAAGCATGGCTACTACCGCCAGCAACTACATCCGGGCGGTGGTGAACACGTCGGGCGACAGCAAGGTGCATTTTGCCAGCGTATCCTACACGCTCGTAAATCCGACCGACCTGGGCTCAGACTGGCATCCGAACTTATCGGGGCAGACCAAAATCGCGAATGCGTTCATCCCGGTATTTGACGGTATCATGGGGACGACCTGGGGAAGCGCCCCTCACGGCACGCCGCTGATGTGGCTGAGGTCCTACGGCTTCACCAACGAGTTCGCGCTCGCCGAGGAGGGCGATCCTGATGGAGACGGGATGAAGACCTGGGAGGAATACCGCGCCGGAACGGACCCGACGAACGCGGCATCCGTCTTCAGGCTGCAGGAGATCGCGCCGGTGGCCAACGGGATCAGGCTCACCTGGTCTGGCACGACGAACAGCGGGGTCACAACGCCTTTCCTGATTTACTGCGCCACGAATCTGTTGAGTCCGGCGTGGGAGCTCATATCCGGTGGCATCCCGCGCGCGGGCAACGGCTTGAACGTGTGGACCGATTCCGTGCCGGCCTCGGCAACGCAAGGCTTTTACAGGGTGGCTGTCCCCGCTCGGTAGCCTGCGGCTTCGAGGGAGACCCGTCCCAGCCATCCCGGCTGCTCTTCTACGGCGAATACCTATGGGCCTACGACTCGCAGCCTGAGGTGGGGCGGTTGAGCTTCACCGCTGTGCCGGTGCCTGAGCCCGGCGCTTTGGCTATGGTTGCGTTGGGCGTATCTGCAGTCGTTGTCTGGCAAAGAAACCCCTCGCCGCGAGAAGCTGGACTGCGGCGCAAGCAGCCGCCATTGCGCTGCAACGGGTAATCTCAGTTCTGGCAGTCCAGGCCTGAAGGCAAGCGTGCAAGGGGTCAACCCATGGGGTTGTGCAACAGACATCACCTCTGAGAGTCGCGCTCCTATTCACTTTTTACGCTTTCCACCCCAAACCCTCTCCGTTCTCAGCCGGGGCGGGTTGCAGGCCTGATTTCGAGCCCCGCCAGCGTTCACCGCCAGTCCTCAGGCAGCAGAGGTGCTGCCAACACAAATGGCGCAGCCGGTAAAGACTATGCCCTGCCGGACAATCACAAGCTTAAGCGATAGAAGCGGCTGGCGTTAGTGGATGCGATGAGTACCTGGTACTCATTGTTGACTAAGACCCGGCTGTTGGTGACGCTGACCCAGTTGGTTGTGTTGATGTTGGTCCCTTGCAGCAGGGCGGCACTCGCGTAATTCGAGGACCACGCAATGAGGACGCTGTTGGTAGGCGTCAGCTCAATACGGAGGTTGGGGGCTGGTGGTGGTGCGAATGCGTCAGGGGAGGTGCTGCAGAACCCGAACAGACAAAGGA
>CAWGGD010000009.1:0-69859 GCA_963822005.1 uncultured Verrucomicrobiae bacterium
TGACACGGAAGGGGTCAGAGGTTCAAACCCTCTATCGCGCACCATCTCTCCTTTTCGACTCCCACACCGCGGCGGCCGCGATAGACTGGCCCTGATGTCCGCACCATGAAGCCCTTGCGCCAATGCCGGCTTTACGCCTTTGTTGACACCCTTTACCTGCGCGGGCGCGCCCCCGGGCTCGTCGCCCAGCAGCTTTGTGACGGCGGCGCCGACCTCATTCAACTCCGCGCCAAGCAATCGCCGCCCAACGAGATTCGTCGCCTGGCCGAAGCCATTCTGCCCGTAACCCGCCGAGCCGGCATCGGTTTGGTCATCAATGATCACCCCTCCCTGGCGCAGGAACTGGGCGCGGAGTTCTGCCACCTCGGCCAGGAGGATTTCTTCGGCGCGGGCCACACCCATGTTTCCCAGCTTGCCGCGGCGATGAATTCCGCTCGGGCGCCAGCAGGCGCCCAGCAGGTTCCGACGCCCCGAATCCAGATTGGCCTCAGCACGAGCGCACGGGAGGAGGCCGGGCGGGCTGTAGCTGCCGGCGCAGACTATCTGGGCGTCGGCCCGGTGTATCCGACCGGCACCAAACCCGACGCTCAGCCCGCCACCCTCGAGTACGTTCGCTGGGCCGCGGCGAATCTCCGTATCCCCTGGTTCGCCATCGGCGGAATTACTCTGGACAACCTGGACGACGTGCTTGCCGCAGGCGCGCGGCGCATTTGCGTTGTGTCGGCTATCCTCTGCGCGGCTGACCTCACTGCCGCCTGCTGCAAGTTCAATGACCGCCTTCTCTCAGCCCGCTTCGGGCGCTAACGGTCTCCAACGGAGAGGGCCCGAGACGCGGATCCCTTTAAAGGATGCGGCCGATTTCCCAGTTCTTGCTGTTTTCGCGGAATCGGGCCCAGCCGGCTGCCGATGGGCCGCCAGCCTTCCTGCGTGACCTCGGGCTCAACCCAGAGCATTCCCACCCGAACCTCCTCGTCAAAGTGCCCGCACTGCTTTGAGGACTCCGAAGGTTCCGGGCTGGAGAATCGAGCTGCTTGGGGCCTTGAGCCTGCTACAGCGTCCATCCCGGCAGGAGAGGATGGCGGCACTGTGGAGTCGTCTGCCTGAGCTGGGTTCTGGTTACCGAGTCAGAGGCAGGGTGGGATGCATCTGTTAAGGCCTGAGAGCCTTGGGATACGGGTTACGCGGTTAACCAACGATACAAACCGCAGCCTTAGGGTCCCTCGGGGGGCGTCCGGTCCACAAGGTATTCCATCGAAAACAACGAAGAACCGGTTTCCCGCCTGCTGGCTTCGAGGCTCGACAGTGAACGCAGGCTGGACTAGCCTCTGGTTCTCACTTCCCTTGCGGGAACAGCATGACGAAAACTGAGAAGCTTCTGCGCGACCTGATCGCGCTGCCCAGCGTGAACCCGGCCTTCCTGCCGGCCCAAGACCTGCGCGCCGGTGAACAGCGCATGGGCGACTTCCTGGCCGCCACGGCGGCACGGGCGGGACTCGACGTGGAATTCCAGCCGGTCGCCCCCGGCCGCCCGAATCTGCTCGTTCGTCTCACGCCCCGAGGCAAAGCGCGCCAGCGGCTTCTCCTGGCTCCGCACCTGGACACGGTGGGCGCCACGGACGACCAGTTCAAACCCCGCAGCCGCAACGGGCGCCTTTTTGGCCGGGGCGCGTGCGATACCAAAGGCTCGGTGGCGGCCATGGTCACGGCCCTCTGCGAAGTGGCGCAGAGCCGGCCGCGCCCGGTTGAAACTGAAATCATCTTCGCCGGCCTGGTTGATGAGGAGCAGGGGCAGTCTGGTTCACGTGCCCTGGTCGCCAGCGGGCTCAAGGCCGACCTGGCGATTGTCGGCGAACCCACGCGCTTGCAGGTGGTGACCGCGCACAAAGGGACTTTGTGGATGACCCTGGAAACGCGCGGCAAGTCCGCTCACGGCTCCTGTCCCGAGCTGGGCCGCAACGCCGTTCATGCGATGGCCCGCGTCGTGGACCTGCTGCAAACCGATTACGCCGCGCAGTTGCGCCGCCGCCGCCATCCTTTGCTGGGCTGCGCGACCATCAGCGTCGGCGCGATCGGCGGTGGCTCCCAGGCCAACATCGTTCCTGACCGTTGCACCATCCTCCTCGACCGTCGCACCCTGCCCGGCGAGACGGAAGCCGGCGTGCGGCGCGAGATCCTGGGCGCTTTACGCCGGAGGAATCTGACTGCGGTCTTTGTGCACGATAAGCTGCGCCCCTGTCCCCCGCTGGAAACAAACCCGCGGCGCCCGCTGGTCACCCGTTTCCTGGAGTGCGCGGACCAGCGCCGAGCCGCCGGGGTGCGCTACTTCTCCGACGCGTCGGTGCTGGCCCAGGATGGCATCCCCAGCGTGGTGTTCGGCCCCGGCGACATTGCCCAGGCGCACACGGCGGACGAATGGATTTCCCTCGCCGCGCTCGAGCGCGGCAAAGAGGTCCTGCTGCGCTTCCTGCAGGCGCTGCCTTGAACCAGAACGGCGCTGCTCCCCTCTAAGTCCCATGCTGACTGACCAAGTCGAAAACCCGCCCGTGACGGCCGCCGCCCATCGCGCCTCTTTCTTCCGCCAGAGCGGCTGGCTCATGATTGCTACCGTCGCCGGCGGCGTTTTCATGACGGCGATGCACTTCTTGTCCAAGCGAATCCCGGAGGAGGAATATGGGCAGTTTGTGACTTTCCTTTCGGTCGCGATGTTCATCCCGGCCATGCCGCTGCAAATGGTGTTGGCGCAACAGACCGCCCGGGCGCGCGCGCTCCACCGGGAACACGAGCTGTCCGGCCTGATCCGGGCCGCGTGGCTGGGCACCTTCCTGGTGTGGCTGCTGGCGGTGGTCGTCGTCTTGCTGTTCCAGGGCACGATTATGGCGCAGTGGAAGATCACCAACCCCGCCGCGATCTGGCTGACGCTGCCGGTGCTGCTGTTCATCACCTGGCTGCCGATGTTCTACGGCTTGCTGCAGGGGCAGCAGAACTTCCTTTGGATGGGCTGGAGCATGTTGGCCAACGGGGTGGGCCGGTTGGCCCTGGGCGCCCTCGCGGTGATCGTGCTGCATTACTATGCGCCGGGCATGGTGCTGGGTATGCTGGGCGGCCTGACCGTCGCCCTCGTGATCGCGATCTGGCCAACGCGCTCCCTCTGGCTTTCCTCCCCGCAGTCTTTCGAATGGCGCAGCTTGCTGCGTCAGATCATTCCACTGACGCTGGGATTTGGGGCGTACCAGTTTCTGTTAACGGCCGACACGATGGTGGTCCGGGCCTGCTTCAGCGGCGCTGACTCCGCGTTCTACGGGAGCGCCGGGACGCTGGCCCGCGCCTCGATGTGGCTGGTCGGCCCGTTGGCGGCTGTTATGTTTCCGAAGATTGTTCACGCCAAGGCGAAGGCGGAGAAGAGCGACCTGATGGGCGTGGTGCTGATCGGGACCGTGATTCTGGCCGGCGGCGGGGCGACGGGTCTGTGGGTGTTCCGCCCGTGGGTGGTGGCGTTCATGTTCAAGGCCAGCTACGTGCAACCCGCCGCCGCGCTGCTGCCGTGGTATGCCTGGGCGGTGGTGCCGCTGGCGGTGGCCAATGTGCTGCTGAATAACTTGCTGGCCCGGTCACTCTTCAAAGTGGTTCCCGCACTGTGTGTTCTGGCCCTGGGCTATGCGCTGGCGCTCACCCGGTTTCACGACACGCCGGTGATGGTCATCCAGACGCTGGGAGTGGGCAACCTGCTGCTGCTGGTCATCTGCGCCTGGTACACGTGGGGCCCGGGAAAGTCTAAAGTCTAAAGTCTGGAGTCCAAAGTCTGCAGCCGGCCGGTGTCGGGCTCACTTGGCCGAGACCATCAATCCAGGCTTGCAGCACCAGCCAGACGCGCGCCGCGGAAGGCGGACTTTAGACTTTGGACTTTGGACTACCTTCCCGCGGCCCGGGACGCGGCGGCGGCGCCCGCAACTTCCGGTAAACCCAGGCCTCCAGCGGCCGCAGCGGCCGCAGCCACTTGTAGATGAACGGCGAGTAAATGAGCCAAATTCGCACCACGGAAAGGAACATCACCAGGGAGGTGCTGGCCAGGGTGACCTTTGTGCCGATCTTGTCCGTCCACTCGGTTGGCACTTCGAGGATGCGGTAGCCCGCGCGGTGGAGCGAGTAGAGCAGGTTGATGTCGAAGGCCATGTCGGCGATGCACAGGGAGGAATGTACCTTCTCGACCGCCTCCCGCCGCATCACCTTGGCGCCGCATTGCGTGTCCCGGATATTCATCCAGAACAGGGCTTGCACGATGAGATGAAATACGCGGCTGGCAAATTGGCGGCGGCCGGTCTGTTCGACGTGCAGCACCGCGCCCGGCAGCCAGCGCGAGCCGATGACGCAGTCGGCCTCGTCAATGCGCCGCGCCAGATCGTGAAAGGCCCGCGGCGGCGTCGCCCCGTCCGCATCCACGTAGCCGATGATGTCCGCCAGCGGCGCCAGCTTCAGCCCCTCGATGAGCGCCCCGCCTTTGCCGATGGGCTCCGGGAACTCCAGCGCGGTGACCGACGGATACTCCACGCCTACCCGCCGCACCACGCCGATGGTGTCGTCGGTGCAGCCGTTGAGCACCACCACCAGTTGGAACTTGCCCGGGTAGTTCGCTTTGAAGTAGCGGGCATAGTCCCGCAGCACCGGTTCGATGCGGCGCTCTTCATTGTAAGCCGGGATCAGGAGCAACAGGCTGTGCTCGGTCACGCCCATTACTTACCAGAGGGCAGCCAAAAGGCAACGGGCTTGTCGCCCGATCTCGCATGATGCTCTTGAACTTCTCCCGGAAAGGAACGAGGATTCGGCGTGGCCTCTCCCGGACGAAAGCCGCCGTGATGGGCCGAAGGATTCGCACTATGACATTACGCTCAACCCTATACGCCGGGATCAGACAGTCAGGCCGGCACTGGCGCTGGTGGTCATCGGTTGCCATCGCGGCGTTCTTGATCGGCTGCGCCAGCACCGAGACCTCCCGCAAGGAGCCCATCCTGCGGCAGGACTTTCTCGAGTATCGCCAGATCGTGGTGCAGGCCACGAGCCAGATTGATGCGGCCCTGCACGCGCTGGACGAGCTTGCGGTGCAGGCCAACCGCGACCCGCGCCCTGCCTACCAGGCCTTCGCCAAAGCCGTCCACCGGCTCGAGGTGGACTCCATCAAGGTGCGCGCCCGCACCCAGGCCATGCGCGCCCGGGGCGATGCCTACTTCGAGCATTGGGAAGCCTACCTGGCCGGCGTGGACAACCAGCAGGTCCGCAAGCTCGCCGAGCAGCGCCGCCCGGAGTTGAAGCGGAGCTTCGAGCAGGCCCAGTTGGCGTCCCAGCAGGTCCGCGAAGGCTTCCGGCCCTTCCTCTCCGACCTCCAGAAACTGCGCGCCACCCTGGAGGCCGATCCCAGCCTGGCCCGCATTGATGCCGCCAAGGAATCCATCCTGGCCGCCAAAGACAAAGGCCGCCAAGTGCTCCAAGGGCTCGACCGCGTCCTGGCCGAGATGAACTCGATGACCGCCTTGCTACGGCCGCCGGGCACCGCCGCCGCACACTGATTTCCCTGCGTATCATGCTCCGTCTTATGCCAGCTTCCTTGCACGCGATGCCCCGTTAACCGACACCCTGAGACCGCCGATATGAAATACTCCACTAAGAAACTCGCCCTGCCTGCCGCATTGGTACTCTTGGTCAGCCTGGCGCTGTTGGTTGGCAACATGGTTTCCGCCCAGGCCCCCTGGCCATTTGCGCCGCCGACCAATCCCATGGCCCAGCGCAATGCCATGAACCTCGTCGTCAACCAGGTCAACTGGTTCCAGACTGCTACCCGGACGGCTTCCGCCTACAGCGGCGGGGGTTATGGGGTGCTCGTGCAGCAGTTTCAGGCGGTGCGCGACCAGTATGCAGCGTTCAAGAGCACGCTGAATCCGCAGCAGTTGACCTCCGGCGCTAACCAGGTGGCCGAACTGGATGCCGGGCTGGACATCATCCAGGAAGCCTTCACGGATTACCAGACCGCCGTGGCCAACGGGCAGTCCGCCGCGAGCGCCTTCTCCAACATGTGCCAGGTGCTGAGAGAAGCGATGGGCGTCTGGGTGCAGGAGTTCAAACAAGACTGCCGTCAACTGCAAGTCGGGTGGTAGTTACCGCCAGATTCTGCAGGCTGGCCCTGGCTTTTGTCTTGCTGCTACTCTAAAGGCAGGTCTCAAGCGCAACCGATCAACAATGGCCTTCCGCCTCGCCGAATCGCCGAGGTCGCGAAGGAAGTGCACCTGGATACGGAGAAGATTCTGCCGCACGGCCACTTCATCGCCAAAGTCCCCATTGATGGGCTGACCACCCGCCAGGACCAACCGGACGGTCGGCTAGTGCTCGTCACCGCCATGACCCCCACGCCCGATGGGATCGGCAAGACGACCACCACCATCGGCTTGGCCGATGCCCTCCGAAACCTGGGCAAGCGCGCCATCTTCTGCGTCCGTGAGCCTTCGCTGGGACCCTATTTCGGCATCAAGGGCGGGGGCACTGGCGCCGGCCGGGCGCAGGTGGTGCCGGCGGAGGCCATCAACCTGCACTTCGTGGGTGACATGTACGCGGTCACCGAGGCCAACAACCTGCTCGCGGCGATGGTTGACAACCACCTCCAGCACGGCAACGAGCTGGGGATTGATCCCCGCCAGATTGCCCTGCGCCGCGTGATTGACCTCAACGATCGCGCCCTGCGCGACATCATCATCGGGCTCGGCGGCCTCAAACACGGTGTCCCGCGCCGCGACGGCTTCAATATCACGCCCGCCTCCGAGGTGATGGCGATCCTCTGCTTGGCCCGGGATTATGGCGACCTGGGTGAACGGCTTGCCAGGATGGTGGTAGCCTTCACCTACCGGCGCGAGCCGGTGCGGGCAGCGCAAATTGAGGCGGTGGGGGCCATGCAGGTGCTCCTGCGCGACGCCATCCATCCCAACCTGGTCCAGTCGCTCGAAGGCACCCCCGCCTTTGTGCATGGCGGACCGTTCGCCAACATAGCCCAGGGAACCAATACCACCATCGCCACCCGCATGGGTGTCGAGGCAGTCGTGGCCGAACACTATGCCCGCGGCGGCGAAGGGGCGACCGATCTCGCCCACGCCGTGCTGCGGGTGGTCGAGAAAAACCACCGGCGCAAGCTGCGCTTCCTTTACCCGCTGGACGCGCCCATGGAACGGAAGATTGAAACCCTCGCGAGCAAGCTCTACGGCGCGGACGGGGTGGATTTCGACTCCGGAGCCCGGCACGACCTCGAACTCCTGAACCGCCACGGCTTCGCCAAGCTGCCGGTTTGCATCGCCAAGACCCCCATGTCGCTGTCCGATGACGCTTCCCTGCGCGGCCGGCCGCGGGGTTTCCGCCTCAAGGTCAACGAACTGAGAATCTCGGCCGGCGCCGGCTTCGTCGTGGTCATCTGCGGCAGCATCGTCACCATACCCGGCCTGCCCAAAGTCCCCGCCGCCGCGCGCATCAAAGTGCTCCCCTCCGGCCGGGCAACCGGGTTGACCTGAGAACGCCGTCGGCCTTCGGTTTGGGGGGGGCATCGCTGGGTTCTTGGCATCGCGTGCTTGCCGGACAGGCACCAATAAGTTATTGGTATAGGGAACTTCACTATGCCAAATCTCAGTCCCGTACTGCTGGCCGAGGACAACCCGAACGACGTGCTGCTGGTGCGCCGGGCATTCCAGGAAAACCGGGCGCGCCACCCGCTGCACGTCGTGGGCAACGGCCACGAAGCCATTCACTACCTGGCCGGCGCGGACCCCTTCGCTGACCGTGCCGCCTATCCCTTCCCGGCCCTGCTCCTGCTGGACTTGAAGATGCCGGTCAAAGACGGCCTCGAAGTTCTCCGCTGGCTGCATCAGCGTCCGGAGATTTCCCGCAAGCTGCCGGTCGTGGTGCTGAGTTCCACCGAACTGCCCAACGAAACCCAGATGGCCTACGCCATGGATATCCAGGCCTGCATCGTCAAGCCGCTCAGCTACGCTGAACTGCGGGAGAAGGTTCGGATTCTGAAGGAGTATTGGCTGGACTACGAGGCCGGCCCGGCTGCCTGACCGCTAAAACACTTCCGCCGGCAGGCCGGTGGTCTGCCGCACGGTCTGCGCGATGCGGGAGAGAACCTTGAGCGGCAGGTGCCCGCTCTCGGAATTCGGCGACGGCCGCGTAGCGGAGTAGATCTGCACCAGGGAGACTTGGGCGCCGGCCTTCTTGAGTTCCAGCAACCGGCGGGCGTATTGCTCGATCTCCTCCAGCGGCGGCTCCTCGCCGTTGATGGCCGGGAAGAGACTCTGGATCACCACCGGCCGCTGGCGGCCGAGCAGCAGGATATTCGAGAGGATCTTCTCCAGCGGGACCGACGGGCGGTTGACCCGGTTGACGTAGGCCTGCGTGCCCCCGTCCAGCTTGGCCCAGACTTCGTCGCTGCGCGTCAAATGTTTCAGCCCCTGCTGCACGTGCGGCAGATCCAGGCCCGTGGCATTCGTCAGCAGCACCAGCTTGAAGAACGGCAGCCCGCTCAGCGCGCGCACATGCACGATCGCCTGCAGCGCCTCGGCAAACCTAGGTGCGAGCGTCGGTTCCCCATCGCCGCTCACCGCCACGTGCCGTACTTCGAGCAATTCATCCGGCAGCACCCGATACCACGGCCGCTCGCGGAGCCGGCCGCCGCGCACGAACGCCAGCGTCTTCCTCAACTCCGCCGCCATCGCCTCCACATCCAACTGCTCCGGGAGCGCGTCCCCATTCCGGTGCACCTCGCAGTACACGCACTGGAAATTGCAGTTCTTCTCCGGGCACAGGTTTACCCCCACCGACAATCCGCGCGCCCGCGCCGACACCACGGCATAGACGAACTGGTTATCCAGAAAATCGCGCGGCGAGCCGAAGGCAGTTTCCTGGAAGCCGTTGCCCCGAACCGGCGGACTCTTCTTCCTCTCCGCTGGCGAGATCAACACGGCGGTCTTTTCGGTGGCTTCGTCCACAATTTCTAATGCACGCTAACGCTCTCCCCATCCGCCTACTACACGATGCTTGTCAATTAATGGACATTTTTTGCAGGGCCGCCGAAGCCCACCCGAGTTTAGCCATTCTGATGTCCCCCTCTGGCGCGGCACCGCCGGCACATTCGCGCCGGGCACCTTCGCCTTGCGGCCCGCCCCGGTACATCGTGACCCCCCGTCGTGGGAAGAAGAGACTCCAAGGGGATGGGGTGGAGCAAGAATATTTTGGGCGAGATGAGTGGCGCTTTGAGAGCCAGGAGGTCGGCGGGGCTCTTGTAGCCCCGGGCACTAATCTTGCGCGCGGCATTGTACCAGAGCTGGTAGGTGGTGGTTTTGGCGAAGAAATCAGCTTTGGAGGAAAAGACCTGGGCATCGAATAGTTCGGCTTCGATGGTGTTATGGACACTTTCGACATCGGCATTAGCATTGGGGCAGGAGGGCGGGTTGAAGCGGTGCTCGGCCCCGAAGGTCTGCTGGATGGTGAGGTGAAAGCCCTCGGGCCGGTAGTGAAGGGTATCGCCATCGAATTCGCAGCCCAGGTCGGTGGTGAGGATGACCTGGCGTGTATCGACGCCGTAGCGCTGGAGGTGCTTGAGGAAGCGATGGACGCCGAGGGTCGCATAGGTTTTGGAGAGTTCGTTACTGTAGGCCAGGAACTGCGCGCCGCAGGAGAGTTCGCGAATGGTGTATTGGAAGCGGGGCAGGCCGTTGTGCTGCATCTGGGGCCAGTAGAAGGGAATATCGGTGAGGTACTTCACGTCCATTTGGAAGCGGGTGAAGGGGGGATAGGCGGCTTTGACGGCGCGGAGGTCGTTTTTGCGGTGGTGGCGGCGCTTCGGGGGTCGGGTGAGTTGGTGGGCGTTAATAATGCGCTGGGCGGCATTGTGGCCCAGGGGCAGGTCAAATTCTTCGATGAGGCGGCGCGCGCCAAAGCCGGGGGATTGCTTGCGCAAGGCGACCACTCGGTGCTCCAAGGGGTCTTTGGTTTTGTGCGGGCAGGACTTGGGGGCGCGGCTCTGGGAGCGCAGGCCGGCGTTGCCCTGGTCCTGGAAGCGGCGGAACCATTTGCGGACGGTGTTGCGCAAGCAGCCGAAGTGACGCGCCGCGGCTTTGATGCCTTCGATCCGGGCCAACCGGACGAGCTGGTGGCGCAAGGCAAAATGGGGATCGTCAGCGCAAATCATATCGTAGTAGGGTTGGGAGGTGGACGGCGGAGCAGAAGGTTCATTTAACACGCCTTGGTATCACCTGAGGTGAGACCCCGCTGTCCACTCTTATCGCTTTCTGGGATGAAGTCTTTCGCGGTCGCGCGCGCCCCTTGGCCCCCCTTCCCCCCTGGGGGGCCAAGGGGCGCGGGGGGTCACGATGTACCGGGGCCGCGCCGGGCACCTTCGCCTTGGGAGTTTACTTTCGGGCCCGGACCCGCTCAAATGCCCGCTGCTCGACATGGCCAGTTCACTCGCCGAACTCAAGCAGGCCGCGATTGCCAGCACGCTTCGCGGCTGCCAGCTCTTCGCCGGCCTCGCCGTGGGTGATCTGAGCGCTGTCGCCAACATCACCCGCGTCAAGTCACTCGGCAAAGGCGACTACCTCTTCCGCCAGGGCGCTCCGGCCCAAGGCTTCTACATCGTGCAGAAAGGCGCTATTAACGTCCATCGCGTCAACGCGGCGGGCAAGGAACAGGTCATCCACATCTTCCGCGCCGGCGAGTCCTTTGCCGAGGCGGCCCTGGCGACCGCCACCGGCTACCCCGCCGACGCGCGCGCGGTGGAATCGTCCCAGGTATTGCTGGTGGACAAAGACGGGGTCCTCGCCCTGCTCAAGCGCCAGCCCGAGCTGGCACTCCGCATGCTCGGTTCGATGAGCCTGCATTTGCGGACCCTGATCGCTCAGCTCGAGGACCTGACCTTGAAAGACGTCGAGACGCGCCTGGCCAACTGGCTGATCAAACGCTGCCCCGACCCCGAATCCGCCCGGCCGGTCAGCATCGAGCTCAAGACCACCAAACGTGTGCTGGCCGCCGAACTCGGCACCGTCAGTGAAACCTTCTCCCGGACCCTGGCCAAGTTCCGGCAACAGAAGCTGGTGACCGTCAAAGGCAAGACTCTCGTCGTTCTCTCTCCGCTCAAACTCTACGAGTTGCTCCGCCGGAATCTCGGGGAATAGGCACCGGCAGGGCTGCATCAAGCTCGCGATTTTAACCAAGCTGGGTAGGGAGGTTTCGGCGAAACGTCCCTACCAGGTACGCGCGCCCCGCATCGAGCTTGAAGCCGCCCTGGCCCACCGGCCACCCGATGGCTTCGGGCTTGTCAACGGCGTGGCCGTGGGCAACATCGGTCCCATGAGACGCTTTCCGATTATTGCCTTCCTGCTGGCGGCAGTGGGCGTACCGGCAGCCACCCTCGGCGCGCCAGCGGCCACTGATGCTCCGGCTGCAGCCGTCTTGACCGTCGAGGTGGCGCGGGCGGGCCCACCCATTTCGCCCTATCTTTATGGCCAGTTCATCGAGCACCTGGGCCGATGCATCCGCGACGGCATCTGGGCGGAGAAACTCCGCGACCGGAAATTCCTGCTGGCGCTCGACAAATCGCCCTGGCAAATGGTGCGGGCCGAGGGCGCGCAGTTCGACGCTTTTCTGGATGCCGCGGGTGCCTACGCCGGTGAGCATTGCCTGGCCTTGTGGCGGCGGGATACGGCGGGCGGCGCTTGCGGCGTCGTCCAGACCAACATTGGGACCGTGGCAGGCAAGGAGTATATCGGCTATGCGGTCGTGGCCGCGGTGAGCGGTGAGCCGGAGTTGGAGGCGCGGTTGAGCTGGGGCGCCGACGCAGGCGAATCGGTCCGCTTGAAGGTCCCCGGGCGGGAGTACCGCCGGGTGCCATTCCGGTTTCGCGCGGGCGGGACCACCGAGACGGGCAGTTTTTCGCTGCACGCAACGCGGCCCGGCTTGGTGTGGGTGGGGTGCATGTCGTTAATGCCGGCAGACAACCACCACGGCATGCGCCCAGACGTGCTGGGGTTGATTAAGGGGCTGAACCCGCCAATCACGCGCTGGCCCGGGGGCAATTTCGTCTCGGGCTACAACTGGAAGGACGGCATCGGCGAACGGGATCGCCGGCCACCGCGCTGGGAGCGGGCCTGGAACGACGTGGAGGACAATGATTTTGGCCTCGATGAATTCATGCGGTTCTGCGCCGAGGTCAAGACCGAGCCTTACATTGCGGTCAACACCGGGCTGGGCAGCGTGCAGGGTGCCGCCGACGAAGTGCAGTACGCGACGGGCTCGACCCGGACGCGCGGGGGAGCGGCGCGCGCGGCCAACGGCCGTGCCAAACCGTATCGGGTCACCTGGTGGGGTGTCGGCAACGAGATGTTCGGTGATTGGCAACTGGGCCACGTGCCGGTCGAACGCTACGCGCTGCGGCACAACGCATTCGTGGACGCGATGAAACGCGTGAACCCGGACATCCGGATTATCGGCGTCGGTGCTCCCGGGCGGTGGAACGATGTCATGCTGCCCATCACGGCGGCCCACCTGGACCTGTTGAGCGGACATCATTACACCGAGCGCAAGTTCCGAGCGCCGTTGAATGCCGAGGATGCCCGTCAGTACGAGGCAAACTTCGCTGCCTATTCGGGCAGCGTCCTGGAAGGTGTGCGGCGGATCGTGATGGATTTCCGGCAACGCACAGGCCCAGGCGCCACCGCCGGCGACCGCATCCGGTTGGCTATTGATGAATGGGGCATCGTGCGCGACTGGAATCCCGCGCCGGACAGTCCGGGGGTGGGGTCATTCGAGCATTACTATCCGTTGGGCGACGCCTTGGCCAGTGCGCGGGCGCTGCACGAATTGATCCGGTCGGCCGACGTGGTGGCGATGGCGAATTGGGCGCAGGCGGTGAACGTGATTGGCGCTATCAAGACCAGCCGCAATGTTGCGATGCTGGATTCGGTGGGGTATGTGCTGGCCCTTTACCGGGCGCAGGTCGGAGGAAAGCTGCTCCCAGTTAAGCTTAGCGCCGAGGTGCCGGTAGATGCCGTGGCCGCCCTGGACCCGAAGACCGGCCGGGTGGGGGTGGGACTGGTCAATTATTCCGCCCGCCAGGAGATCAGCGTATCGGTGATGGCATCGGCTGGTGCGCTTGCCCCGAAAGCGCGCGGCTGGAGGATCAATGGTCCCTCATTGGCTGCGATCAATATCCCCGGGGAACCCCCGCTGATCAGCACCGAGACGCTGCCGACGGTGGACCTTGGGGAGCCGGTGCGCTTGCCGGCCCATTCGATTACGGTGGTGTCGTGCGCGCGCGGACCGCGGTGACACGCTCAGGCCCCTGCCGCGTGAAGCTCTACGGCAGCAGCGCCGGCACGTGGTACGGACTACACAGCCCAACGGCTAGTAGCAGTGGCCACTGAATAGAGGCACAGAATGTTTTGCTGGAAAGTCACCGACGAGATTGAGTTAAGGCTGATCGAGCAGCGTTACGCGGAGTCACTATTCGCGCTGACCGACGCCAACCGCGAGCACTTGAGACAGTGGCTGCCGTGGGTGGATGCAACTCGCTCGGTGGCCGACACCTCGGCGTTCATTGCATCGGCGTTGCATCAGTTTGCCGAAAACAGAGGGTTTTGCGCTTCGATCTGGCATCGCGGCGCGTTGTGCGGCATGATTGGCCACCATGGAATGGACCGGGCCAACCGTGCCACGTCGCTGGGATACTGGCTGGACGCGGGTCACGAGGGAAGAGGGATCATGACCGCCTGCTGCCGAGCCGTGGTCAGCCACGCCTTCACTGAGCTGAAGCTGTATCGGGTCGTTGTTCGCTGTGCCGTCGAGAATCATCGCAGCCGGGCGATACCGGAGCGGTTGGGCTTTGCGCTTGAGGGAGTGTCGCGGCAGGCCGAGTGGCTCTACGACCACTTCGTCGATGTCGCGGTTTACTCGTTGCTGCGAACCGATGATTCAGCCCTGAAGTTGTCCTCGCCCGCGCCACGGTGATGGCCGCAGATCTGACCGCGCCTTCGGTAGCCGTCCTTGTGGTCTCTTTTCCCGATTTGACCAGAAGCCGGCTTTTTGACAGGCTCCGGTCATGATGTGCGCATGGCGTTTTGGTCGTCGGCACGGGGTGTTTTCCACCGTTACTGCTAGGGTCGTGTGGTTGGCGATGGCTTTAGGCGTCTCGGTTTCTGGTCAGCCCTATTATTTCACCGTGGCCAAAAGCCGAGCCTTTCTTCAGACCAATTCGGCTCCGCCGTCGCTGGATTTTGATCGGCCGTTCGTGTTTCAAGCGTTGTTGGAACCGCGCTCTGAGGATTTTACGGCTTGGCTGACACCACCAGGCAAGTCTCCTATCTCGATCCCCCTTACCACGAACAGGTTTGAATTGGCTCAGCCCTATGACAGCCAAGCGCAAATGGACGCCGCTTTTCCCAATGGCAGTTTTCTGTGCGATTGTGCGTATTTCTCAGGAGGAACCAACCACATGGGGGTTATCTTGAATGGAAACGCCTATCCGCCGCCACCGACCATCCGCAATTACGCGGAAGCCCAAGGCATTAGTGCGACGGAGGATTTCGCGATTCTTCTCCTCCCCTGGAGCAAAGCGGGGGTCATCAGCACGGCAACCTTACAGATCATGGAGTCCACGACCAACGGCCAGGTGCCCATCTATACAAACGATGTGGAAGTTTCCTCACTACCCATAGACAGCATCAGCATCCCCGCCTACACTCTGGAGGCTGGAAGAACATACTACGGGGTGCTGCAGTTCCAGACCACGACCTCGTTGACTTATAACTCCAATTTCGATTGGTCGTTTGCGGCTTATGTTTCGCAAACGCAATTCATTCTGCGGGCCCCGGCCCAGCCATTGCTGAGAATCTATGGTTCGCCGCCAGGCCCGCTGCGCGTCAGGTTTAACTCCACTCCCGGCACCACCTACCGTCTGCTGGGATCCACCAACCTGGTGAACTGGGCACAATTACAGACGTTGAATGCCACGCAGGGTTACGAGGAATTCAACGTCACTCCGACAGCCGGGCGCGGGTTCTTCCGCGTGGCTCACGATTGATTGTGATTTTCCGGTTAGCGGACTGGAACCAAGTGGTGAATTGGGCGGCGCCGCGGCGCACGCGAGGGGGCAGCAAGGTGGTGGCGATCCTGGGGCGTCATTCCCGGCCAAACGGCATGGTCTTGCTCCGCCGTTCGGGATCGGCGAAGAACCACCGTGCCCACTCGGCATAGAAGTCCTGCCCGGGAAGGTGTTCGAGCCGCTGGCGCAACCGGAGCAAAGCGGAGGCGGCATTGTCCTCATCGGTGACCCACGCCGCATCGCTGGCCAGAAGCCCTGCCAATTCGGACAGCCAATCCGGGGCCGGCATTGGCGGCTGCGGGATGCTATAGTGACGGTAGCCTCCGGGGTTCATCACCAGAGCACTGCGGCCAGCTTGAAGGAAGCGGATTTCGCTGCGACAACCACTGTGAGTGGGCGCGGCCGGGACCAGGTCGCTCACTGGCAGACCCGTCTCCATATCCCAGAACTGCACGACTTTCTTATCGGAGTAAGTGCCGAACAGCATCCCGTCCGGACTGATTTCGCAGCCGAGTACGCCACCGCTGTAACCATGGCTTTCGGCCAGGAGACGGCCAGTGTGGCTGTCCCAGATCCGGGAAGAGCGATCCAGACACACGGTCACCACGCGCTTACCATCCGGCGAAAAGCGGGCATCGAATACGGCCAGAGGATGACGGAGCGGTTGGGTGATGTCTCGGCCGCTCGCCGCATCCCAAACCCGGGCCGTCCCATCAATGGAGGCGGTCACCACACGCCGGCCCTCGGGACTAAAGTGCGCCCGCCAGACCGGACCATTGTGAGGCAGCAGATGCAGCCGCTGACCGGTGGACACAGCAACAAGATGTCCGTAGCCGTCGCCCCAGACGACGATGGCGCGGCGTCCATCCGGACTGAACTCGCCGTCGAATTGAGGCGTGGCACCCCACTGCGCATCCGGGATGGGCGCCGCGGAGATCTGGACCAAACGCGTATTTGGTTGGGCGGGCTGGCAGTCGAGTATGGAGGCGCGCGTGCGACCTATAATGAGCAGGTGACGTTCATCCTGGCTGAAGCGGAGGTGCTCAATGTCATCCTGAAGGTCAATGCTTGGGAGCTGTGCCTGTCCGCGTCTGATGTTCCAAACCAGGACCATCCGGTTGGTTGTGGCGACCGCCAGCCGTTGCGCGCCGGGCGAGATGGCCACGCTGGTGACATTGGTTGCTTGAGCCAGCTCAAGGGCGGGATTCCGGTCGGCGAGCAATTCCCAGAGCCGCACCGTATTGGTTTGCACGGTAGCGGCCCAGCGGCCATCCGTGGTGCTGACCAGTTTCTCCATGGGAAAATCAACCTGCCGCAGTGGAGGAATAGCCGCCCGTTTCTGCAGATCATAGATCGTCACGAGGGATTTGGAGAAGGCTGTCGCCAGGCGCCGGCCATCGGGCGAGAACGTTGCATCCTCCACAACCCAACCCTGGTCAGCGGGTTCAGCGAACGGGTTGCCCGTGTCGCTGTCCCAAACCCGAATTCGACGATCGTCACACAACGAGAACTGTCGGCTGTCCGGGCTGAACGGACTCGCGTCCGTCAAATGGCTGGGAGGATAAGACTTGATAGTGGCCGTCAGATTCGTTGTGTTCAGGAGCAAGGTGGCTTGCTTCGTTAAGAGGAGCACTCGGGCGCCGTCCGGGCTGATGCAGGCGCCGGCCAGCGAACCAAAGGCAGGGCTTTCGCTCAGGAGACTTCCGGCCTGCCATTCCCAAACCCGGACGCGTCCGTCCTTGCTGGCGGCCATCAATCGCCGGCCTAGGTGATCGAAAGCCAGGGCGGTTACAGTTTCGCTGGTTGGCAGCAATTTTGAAAGCCGGCTGGTCGCTGTGGCATACACCCAAACGTTGCTCTGGCGGCCGGCGCACGCAAAGTAATCCGCACGGGGGGACAGTGCCACGGCCTCACCCCGATCTTCCGGCCGAATTTGCCGCAGCCGAGCGCCGGTAGCCGTTTCCCACAGCGCGGCGGTGCCATCTTCGGCCGCGAGCCAAATGCCCCGGCTATCGGCAGTAAAGCAGCCCGCGACGAAAGCCTGAGTATCCGTAAGCCAACGGGAAGTGGCTGGATCAGTGTCTATGGGCCACAATCGGGCGAAGCCCTCGCGCGGAGTATTCGTGGTGATTCCCAGCGCAAGGGACAGGCTTCCGTCAGGGCTTAACACCAGCGCATTGCATTGGAGCGAACCGTTATTCGTCTGGGCGGGCGAATTAGCGTTGCCCGTATGAGCCTCCCAAGCCCTCAGCTCGCCTCCGGCCTCGAGCGTTACCACTCGCCTGCCGTCGGGAGTAAACCGGGCGGCAACCAGGCGGTTTCCGGGCGAATCCCTGAGGCAAAGCGCCGGGAGAAGGTAGTTGCGGTAACTCAGCGCCCAGAGCAAACGAGTGACAGCCACGCGACTGAATGGGGCTATCTCAGCCGCCGCAGCGATCTGGCGCAAGCCTGCGAGAGGATCCCCACGATCAAATTCAGTTTCCGCCCGCCCCAGCTTGATTGCGGCCGAGAGGTTGAGGGCCTGGGCCGTGGCTCGCTTCTTTTCCACCTGCAGAATGGTGGTTACGGCAGCCAGAGTCAGCAGTACGGCGAGGGACAACAACAGCCCTGCCTGGGCCGGCCGACGCTTCGCCCACTTCCAGGCACGGCCGGCCGCAGTCACTGGCCGAGCGAGGATGGGCTCGCCAGCTAACCAGCGTCCGAGGTCTTCCGCGAGCTGGCGGGCGGACTGATATCGCCGCTGCGGTGCCTTCTCGAGGCATTTCAGGCAGATCGTTTCCAAATCGCCCTGAACCGAGGCATTCAGGCGCCGCGGAGGCACCGGTTCGCTTTCCAGGACCTGCCGAAGCGCTTCGGGCACCGTCGAGGCCAGAAAGGGAGCCCGGCCGGTCAGCAGGTGGAAGAGCAACGCCCCGAGCGAATAGATGTCGCTGTAGGGTCCGGGAGGTCCGTATTTCGGCGAGACCTGCTCGGGCGGCAGGTACCCAGGAATACCCAGAATCGCCCCGCTCAACGTCAGGCTGGAGTCGAGGTCCGCCTGCCGAGCCAGGCCAAAATCCGTGATTCGCGGCCGTCCGTCCGGGCTGATAAGAATATTCGAGGGTTTAATGTCGCGGTGCAGGACACCCTGGAGGTGGGCGTCATGCACCGCCTCGGCGAGCGTTTTGACGTACTCCGCAGCTCGGGTTGGCGACAACGGCTGCTCGCGGACCAGGCGGCCGAGGTCCGGGCCGGCGACATATTCCATCGAGAAGAACAATTGGCCTTCGTGCTCTCCCACCTCGAAGATCGGCACGATATTGGGATGCTGGAGCCTGGCGGCCAGCTCGGCTTCGCGCTGGAACCGGCGTTTGAAGTCCGCGCTGGCATGAGCGCCGCCCAACAGAAGCTTCAGCGCCACCAACCGGTTCAGGCCGCGTTGCCGGGCTTTGTAAACCACGCCCATGCCGCCATGGGCAATCACCTCCAACAGCTCGTAATCCCCGATGTAACCGAACTTGGTACCTGGCTTGGGAATGTCGGCCAGGACCAGCGCGCCAGCGCCGGCCTCGTCCAGGACAGGAGCCAGCACCTGTTCCAGCGCACAGCGAGTGCATACCCCTCCTGACGCGTCGGGCGGCATTTCAGCGCCGCAGCGCGGGCAGCGCTTAGGCGGTCCGGGGCTCTCAATCATCAGTGTGTGCAAAGGAATATCGAGCCGAACGTTACCGCGGACACTTACCGTGCGAACAGGCTGACGAGATACCGGACCTCTTGCTCCCAGTCCTCCTGGCGGGCAACCGTTTGAACCACCTCATCGCGGACAAGACCCCGCAACCTCGCGCGGATGCGATGGGCGGCGACTCTGACCGCGCCTTCAGACATCCGAAGCTGCTCGCCAATATCACGGTAAGGCGAGGCGGTTTCGTCTGCGAACAGCACTGGCTCGATGGCCGCGCAAAGGGCTGCATGACCGGTGCCGGCGCATTCCTGATGCAGTCGGCGCAAGGCGTTGGCCAGCACGGTGCGTGCCCAGGCGCGGTCATACTCCAGGTCAGGCGTAGCCCCAGGCGCCGGGGGGTCGTGCAACGGCCGGCCTTGTTCATCGGTTGCCTCGAGGGAGTCGAGGGTCTGGCCCCCGCCGCGCTTCCCGGCGGCTGCCTTATCGTGTTGGTCACAAAGGAAGTTCTTGAGCGAGCTCAGCAGGAAAGTCCGAAAGCGGCCCTTGTCCGGTGAGACATTGGCGAGGAAGTCACGTTTGAGCAGGTGGGCGAAGAAGCCCTGGACCAGGTCTTCCGCGTCGTGATCTGGGTAATTCCGGCTGCGCAGCCAAACCAGCAGCGGAGTTCGATAGCCCTCGCAAAGCGTGCCGAGGGCGGTCGCGGACGCATCCCGCGCCTGCAGCACCACGCTCCAATGAGTGGCGGGCATGAGCTCACGTCCCATGCCTTCCCCAGACCCGTCCTGTTCGCCTCTGGCCATGCCCCCACACTATCCACTTGGCCTGTAGGCTGGAAGCCGGAAAACCGCGCTGAGATAGGCCATGAGGAACTTCGGCGCCAGGGCCCGGGCTCCGGCTGTACCCTCAGTGAAGGGCACGGGCCGCCACCCGCGGCGCGGGGCGTAACGTTTTTGCCGCTCCTCCTTTTAAACCTGTGACGGCCGTTTCAGCAAACGGCTGAGACATTGTGAAAGCGACTGAAGAACTAACGCAAAACCAGAAACCTGACTGAAAGGAAATTATTCATGAGATCGTATCTAAAGATTAACGGCCGGACTGCAGAGGCCCCGCCGGCCCCACTCAAGCCCGTGACACCTCAGACCCTTGGGCCAATGAAGCCGGTAGAAGCGCGCGCGACGCTGAACGGCTCCGCCCGAGCCACCTGCGCTTTCTGGGTGAGGGGTCTGGTGGCGTGTCTAATCTCGTTGTTGGCGACGGCGGCAGTATGCGCCGAAGTTCACATGACCGAGGTTGCCCGATGGTATGGGTCTGCAACCGATGTCGTCGTCCGGGATGGTGTTGCCTGCGTTGCCTCAGCCTCAGGCCTGCATTTCCTGGATGTCACCAACCCCACTTTGCCCCGGTTTATGGCCACGGCAAACACAAACAGCATACTCTACTGCCAACGCCTCGCGGTCGCAAAAACGAGCGCGTGCGTTGTCGATGGCATCACCCAGTACTTGCAGGTGTATAACATTTCCAACCCGCTCAATTCTTCCCGAGTAGCCCTCCTCGATATTGGAGGAGGGGGCGCGACCCACATTTCGGTGTGCGCTGAACCTGCTCGCAACCTGATTTACCTGGGAGGACAAGGTGGGTATTTCAGGCCGATTAATGTTGCCAATCCCACCAATCCTGTTGAGCTGCGCGCCTACAATAACGTTGGGGAACTCCATGACATCTTCGTCACGAACAACGTCGCCTATGTCGCACTAAGCACCGTAGGTCTGCGCGCTTTCGACGTGACCACCCTTAGTACCCTCTGTGGGCCCCAAACCACTCTTCTCCGTGGATGTTGCCAAAGATGGGGGGGTGGCCAGGGCGCTCGACGTGCGCTATCCCTATGCCTATGTCGCTTGCACCTCGCGCGGGCTCCGGGTTGTGGACTTGGCCAGTCATACGGAGGTCTTGCCCGGGGCAAGCACCAGCGGCCCGGCGGTGGATGTGAAGCTGGATGGCAATCTTGCGTTCGTTGCCTGTGGCTCAGCCGGGCTTGATGTTTTCGACATTAGCAATCCGGTCTTGCCCGTTCGGGTCGGCCAATTCCCCGGGGCACAGAATGCCTCGGTTGTTTACCTGGACGGCGGCTACGCCTACGTAGCCTGCGGCGGTCAGGGCTTGGCGATCCTGGCCATCAACTACGTCGCCGCTGGCTTGGGCCAAGCCGTGGTGCAAGCCGGAACCTCCGGCGCCGTCCCCATCAACCTTGTTTCCTACGCTGCCTTGACCAACCTCGCGTTCCAAGTGAGCTATCCGTCCGACCGGTTCACGAATCCCAGCCTGACAATCACTTCGCCGCTGATTATCGGCGCGCGGCTGTCGCAAATCGGTCCGGATCTCCTGGAAGTCAGCTTGGATTTGGCGGGGAGCAGCGTGCCCGGCGCGTTGACCAATATTGGCACCCTGAACCTTACTGCGGTGGCCAACCAACCTTCGGCCTTTGTAACCCTCGGGGTCGGGAATGTCGTTGGCCGAAAACCTGATGGGAGTTTCGCCAGCAGGGGACCGTGCACTTCAGGCCGAGTTGTGGTGGTGGGCGGAGAGCCACTGCTGGAAATGGTGAACAACGCCGACGGCAGCCGGCGGCTCCTGCTCTACAGCTTGCCAGGATACAGGGTTCAAGTCCTGAGCGGCGCGAACCTCGCCGCATCGCAATCGTGGCCGCTAAAATACGACGTGGTACCCGCAAGTCTGTGCCAGAGTATCGGGCCCCTCCAGATGACCAACCGCATGGAGTTTTTCCGAGCACGCCGCTAAAGAAATCGTGGGGCGTGCCCCCTCCGGTGCGTGACCCCCGACGCGGCTTTCCGGTGGTCGTTCCCCTCTTGCCTTGAACGACCACCGCATAACTACCCTCTTCCAAGCTGTCGGGCCGGCTCTCGCGAGCCCCCTCAAATCCGGCCAGCTTTCTGCGGCAGTGGCCTTCGAGTTCCAGGTGTGCTCGTCTTGTCTGTCCGCAGCACAGCGTGCGAATCGATGAACAGCAGTTGCCGTGCAGCATTACTGCTCCGCCCCTCCCCCGACACTCACGTATTCGGCTTTCGCAGAGCGATTCGGTACAGTAGAGTCCCGCGCGGTGGGGCGTGGCCCCGCAGATTCTATGGCAAGATACAAGATCGCATGGCTGCCGGGCGACGGCATCGGAGTGGATGTCCTCGACGCGGCGAAGATCGTCCTCGATAAAGTCCGGCTCGACGCCGAGTACATCCCCGGCGACATCGGCTGGGACTTCTGGTGCCAGGAAGGCGACGCGCTGCCGCCGCGCACGGTCGAGCTGCTCAAGAATGTGGATGCAGCGCTGTTCGGCGCGATTACCTCCAAGCCCGCCAAAAACGCCGCTGCCGAGCTGGCGCCCGCGCTGCAGAACAAGGGCTCACCTACCGTTCGCCCATCGTGCGCATGCGGCAGTTGTTCGACCTCTACATCTGCCTGCGCCCGTGCAAGGCCTATCCCGGCAACGGGCTCAACTTCAAGGAAGGCATTGACCTCGTCGTGTTCCGCGAGAACACCGAAGACCTGTATGCGGGGGTCGAGTTCGCGCCGGTGCCGCAGGAACTGGCCGACACGCTAGGGAAACTGGCCAAGCCGTTCGCGGCGTTTGCCAAGGTCCCGCTCGACCAATACGCCGTCTCCTGCAAGATCAACACCCGCGCCGGGTCGGAGCGCATCGTCCGCGCCGCCTTCGACTTCGCCCGCCAACACAAGCGCAAGAAGGTTACGGTCGTGCATAAGGCCAACGTCGTCCGCGCGACCGACGGGCTGTTCCTGGAAGCGGCCAAGGCGGTGGCGAAGGACTTCCCCGAGATCCAGATGGACGACGCGAACATTGACGCCATGACCATGTGGCTGCTCAAGAACCCCTTTAACTACGACGTGCTGGTCGCGCCGAATCTCTACGGGGACATCATTTCCGACCTGTGCGCCCAGATGGTCGGCGGCCTCGGGTTCGGCTGTTCGGGCAATATCGGCAAGAAGCTGGCCGTCTTCGAGCCAACGCATGGCTCGGCGCCGAAATACGCCGGCCAGTATAAGGTCAACCCCATCGCCACGATCCTGGCCGCGAAGATGATGCTCGACTGGCTGGGCGAGGCGGGCAAGGCGTCGGCGCTGGAGAACGCGGTGGCGCAAGTCATCCAGGAGGGCAAGGTGCTCACCTACGATATGGGCGGAACGAGCACGACCTTGCAGATGGCGGAAGCCATCGCCGCGAAGCTATGACGGCCGGTGCTGCCACCCAAGACACCTGCGTGGCCGCTGGCAGTGACGCGCCGAGAGTCATCCTCCACGAGGTTGGGCTGCGCGACGGCCTCCAGATGGAGAAGCAGGTCGTCCCGCTCGAACAGAAGGTCCGCTGGACCGAGGCGCTGCTGGCCGCCAGGGTGGACATCATCCAGCTCGGCTCGTTCGTGCATCCGGGCAAGGTGCCGCAAATGGCGGACACCGACGCGCTATTCCGGCATTTCTCCGCGCCGGGGCAAAAGCCCTCCGGCGCGATTCTCTCCGGGCTCGTGTTGAATGAGAAGGGATTGGAGCGCGGCCTGGCTTGCGGGGTCGAGATGTTCTGCATGGGGGTTTCCGCCAGCGAAACCCACAGCCAGAAGAACACCGGCATGTCCATCGCCGACGCCACCTCGCGCATTATCGCGATGGCCAAACAAGCCGCCGGCGCGGGGAAGAAGGTGCAGTTGTCCGTCCAGTCGGCCTTCGGCTGCGGCTTCGAGGGTGCGGTGCCGCCGGAGCGCGTGTTAAAGATCGTCGAGCAGTTTCTCAACGCCGGCTTCCGCAACCTCAGCCTGGCCGACACGGCCGGGCAGGGCACGCCGGGGCAGGTCGAGCAGTTGTTCGGCGCGGTGTTCAGGCTGGCCCCCGATGCCGAGTGCACCTGCCATTTTCACAACACCTACGGGCTGGGCATGGCCAACTGCTGCGCCGCGATGGACGTGGGCGTGAAGTGCTTTGAGTCCTCGGTGGCGGGGCTGGGCGGCTGCCCGTTTACCAAGGTGGCCGGCGGCAACGTCTGCACCGAAGACCTGGTGCATTACCTGCACCGGCTGGGGCAGCGCGGCGAAGTCAACCAGGACAAGCTGGTCGAACTGGCGCGCGACCTGAGCCGGTTCTTCGGTCGCGAACTGCCCGGCATGGTCTATAAGATTGGGATGGCGCAGCCGCCCCGGCATCATGCTGACCAGAGTGAGTGCCCAAGTGACTTTTCAAAGTCCTGAGCCTGGGAGGGCGAGCGTCCCCGCGAGCCCTGATTTCCGCGAATTGCCTGAAAGGCTTGGGCTCGCGGGGACGCTCGCCCTCCCAGGCGGCGGTCTTGAAACTGCGAGCGCCGCCGAACCGGTAATCAGTCTATGAGCGATCCCAAAACCAATCCAAAGAAACCCCGGCAAGCGCTGGAAGGCATCCGGGTGCTGGACATGACGAACGTTCTGGCCGGGCCGTTCGCCACGCTGCACCTGGCCCTGCTCGGCGCCGAGGTCATCAAGATCGAGAACCCAACCGACGGTGACCTCGCCCGCAAGCTCGGCAACGTGCCCAAGCTCAACCAGGAGCTGATGGGCACGAGCTTCCTGGCGCAGAACACCAACAAGAAGTCACTCACTCTCAATCTCAAGAGCCCGGAAGGCCGCGAGATCTTCAAGAAGCTGGTCGCGACCGCCGATGTGCTGGTCGAGAACTTCCGGCCCGACGTTATGACCCGGCTCGGCCTGGCTTACCCGATGCTGGCCCAGATCAATCCGCGCCTGGTTTACTGCGCCATTTCGGGTTTCGGCCAGACCGGGCCGGACGCCCTGAAGCCGGCCTACGACCAGATCATCCAGGGCTTGAGCGGGGTAATGGCGATCAACGGCGACGAGCGGCTCAACCCACTGCGTGCCGGTTTTCCGGTGTGCGACACGGTGGGCGGGCTCAACGCCGCGTTTGCCGTGCTCGCCGCTCTGTTTCACCGCGAACGCACCGGCGAAGGGCAGTTCATTGACGTGGCGATGCTCGACTCGATCATGCCTCTGATGGGGTGGGTGGCGGCCAACCTGCTTATCGGCAAGCAGCAGCCGACGCTGCTGGGGAACGACAATTTCACCGCGGCGCCGTCCGGGACGTTTGTCACGAAGGACGGCTACATCAACATCGCCGCCAACAAGCAGGAGCAGTGGGAGGCAGTCACGGACCTGCTGGGCGTGCCGGAGTTGAAGACCGACCCGCGGTTCCAGGAGCGCGACAGCCGGAAGAAGAACCGGAAGGCGCTCACGCCGCTGCTCGAAGTGAAGCTGAAGGAGAAGGAGACGGCTTACTGGGTCGAGCTGCTCAACAAGAACGACGTGCCCTCCGGCGCGATCCTCGGCCTCGAAGGCGCCCTCAACCAGCCGCAGGTGCAGCATCGCCAGACGTTGCAGCCGGTCGCCGTGGAGGGCATCGGCGAGCTGCGGCTCTTCGGCCTGAGCGCCAAACTCGAGAAGACACCCGGCGCCATCCAAACGCCGCCGCCGCGCCTCTCCGCGCACACCCATGAAATCCTGGGCGGCTTAGGCTATTCTGAGGAGGACATCAAACGCCTGAAAGCGGTGCGCGTTATCTGAGTCGGCTAGACTTGCCCACGTGACCCCTGTAACTCATGTAACCCATTTAACCCATTTAACGAACCTATGACTGTTGCTGAGAAAATACTTGCCCGGGCCGCTGGCCTGCCTTCGGTGAAGGCCGGGGACGTGGTGGAGCCGAAAGTGGACCTGGCCATGTCGCATGAGAATGCGGCGCTGGTGATCAATCAATTCCTGGAAATCTACAAAGGCACCCCCCTGCCGTCCAAGATCTGGGACCCCAGCCGCGTCGCGGTGGTCTTTGACCATCGTGTGCCCGCGGAATCGCCGAAGACCGCCTCCAACCAGAAGAAGGTGCGCGAGTTTGTCGGCGCGCAGGGCATCGGGAAGTTTCACGACATCCGGGGCGACGTGGGCGGCATCTGCCACCAGATTCTGCCCGAGAACGGCTACGTGCGCCCCGGCTGCGTGGTGGTGGGGACGGACTCGCACACGACCAGCCACGGCGCGCTGGGGGCGTTTGCGTTCGGCATCGGCGCCACCGAGATGGCGAGCGTCTGGGCCCTGGGCAGCGTGCTGAACGTGGAAGTGCCGCCCACGATCAAGGTGGTGGTGACTGGCCGGTTCAAGAAGTTCGTGGGGCCGAAGGACCTTATCCTGCATCTGATCGGCAAGATCAGCGCCCAGGGTGCGAACTTCAAGGTGCTCGAGTTCCACGGCGAGACGATCCGCAACATGTCCACCTCGGGCCGGCTGGTGCTCTGCAACATGGCGGTCGAGGCCGGCGCGACGGCGGGCATCGTGCCGGCGGACGAAGAGACGGCGCGCTACTTGCGCGAAGAGGCCGGCGTGACGGACCCGATCGAGCCGGTGTTGCCGGATACGGACGCGGCCTACGAGCGCGTGATCGAAATCAAGGTGTCCAAGCTGCAGCCGCAAATCGCCTGCCCGCACACCGTGGACAACGTGAAGCCGATTGACCAGGTGGCCGGCAAGAAAGTGAACCAGGTCGTCATCGGCTCCTGCACCAACGGGAGACTCGATGACCTGGCGATCGCCGCGAAGATCATGAAGGGCCAGAAAGTGGCGCCGCACACGCGCATGTTGATCTTCCCGGCCTCCGCCAAGATCTTCCGGCAGGCCCTGGGCAAAGGCTATGTCGGGGTGTTTATGCAGGCGGGCGCGGTGGTGATGAACTCCGGCTGCGGCCCGTGCCTGGGCGTCCACGAGGGCGCGCTGGGCGACGGCGAAGTGGCGCTGTCCACCACCAACCGGAACTTCAAAGGCCGCATGGGCAACCCGAATTCAGAAGTGTATCTCTGTTCGCCGGCCGTGGCAGCCGCCTCGGCCATCACCGGCGTCATTACCGACCCCCGGAAGAAGTAACGCCACCCACGCATCAACGTCTCACGTTTCACGCATCACGTTTCACCCTTGTAACTCACGTAACTCATTTAACTCATCTACCTTTCTCTCCCATGCCTACCGTCGTTTTCAAAGTCGGCGATGATGTTTCGACCGACGTCATCTATCCCGGCCGTTACATGGCCACGGTGCTCCCCACCGAGACGCCGCAGTTTGCGTTCGCGGACGAGACCGCCTTCAATGCGAAGCTCAAGGCGAAGCAGGTTCCGCCCGGCAGCGTCCTCGTCGGCGGGAAGAACTTCGGCTGCGGCTCCTCGCGCGAGCAGGCGGTGTCGTGCCTGAAGGGGCACGAGCTGATCATCGTGGCCCGGGATTTCGCGCGCATCTTCCTGCAGAACGGCATCAATCTCGGCCTGCGCATGATCGTCTGTCCCGGCATCGAGGCCGCCGAGGGCGACGAGCTGGAGCTGACCCCAGGCGCAGTCGTCAACAAGACCAGCGGCAAGGCATTCAAGGTCGAGCCGATGCCCAAATCCCGGCAGGTCATCATTGACGCCGGCGGCCTGATTCCCTACACGCGCAAGCGGTTGCTCGAGAAAGCCACCGCCGCTTGAATCTGTCGTCATCCAACATGTCCCGCTTCGCCGAAGGCTGCGGACGTCACAGGCTGTGCACAAGCTCGTGCCGGGGAGGGCGAGCGTCCCCGCGAGCCCTGATTTGTTCCCCCGCCGCCCGAGTATTTGGGCTCGCGGGGACGCTCGCCCTCCCGAACTAGTGACGGTGACTACGGCGGGATAACAGACTCCCGATCAATCGGCTCCTGCGGGGATTCCTTGAACCCTTTTCCGGCTGGTGGCACAAACAGGGGATGGACGAGCAACAACTGGTCCGAGCGCTCCGCAGCCAGGACCCTGAGGCGGTGCGGGAATTGGTGGCCGCCTATGGGGACCGCTTGTTCCGCTCGGCTTGTTTGCTCTGTGGCAACGAGGCCGAGGCACCAGACCTCGTGCAGGAAACCTTCCTGCAGGCCATTCGCGCTGCGCACCGGTTTGGGGGCCGCTCCAGCGTCTATACCTGGCTGCACGGGATTCTGCTCAACCTGACGCGCCACTACCATCGGGACCGGAAGCGTCTGATTTACGATGAGGCGTTGGCCTGCCGGGAGACGGCGGTTGTGGAGGAACAGCCGAGTCGCCTGGATTTCGAGGTGACCTCCCGTGCGCTGGGGGACGCGCTGCGGCAGCTGTCCGAGCTGCATCGGGAGGTGCTGGTCTTGCGCTATTACGAGGAGATGAAGATCCATGAAATCGCAGCGCACTTGGGCATTTCCAGCGGCACCGTCAAGTCGCGGCTGCATTATGCGATTGCCGAGATGCAGCGGCGGCTGCCCGGCGAGTTGAACCTTTTTGGCGGCTGCGGCACTGAGGAGAAAGCAACGCGATGAACTGCCGCCGGTTCCAGCACGAGATGTATGAATACCTGGACGGGAGCCTCTCCCCGAGGGTGCAGGCTGCGGCCGAGCAGCATCTGGCCGGATGTGCTGTCTGCCGCCAGGCGCTACAGGCGGAGCGGGAGACTGCGCAATGCCTGTCCAACACATTCCGGGGAGCGACTGAGTCGCTGCGACTGCCGCCGGAGGTCGGGCGCCGGGTCGTGGCCGCGCTCGACCGGCAACGCCACGTGCCGGATGAGCCGCGGGGCGAGGTGTTCTTCTGGCGCCGTTTGGCGTGGCCGCTGGCGGCGGCGGCATCGGGGCTGCTTCTGCTGGCCGGTTTCTTCTTCTTCATGCGGCCGCCCGGGCCGAAAATGGCGCGGCCGCAGCCGCACCCGGCAGAAGAGCGGGCTTCGATCCAGCTTTCGTATGTGGTGCCGACCTACACGTTTCGCCGGGAAGGCGGCTTCGTGGTTGACGCCCTGACTTACCAAACCAACGTCGTAAACCAGAAACTCCGGGTCGAATTGGCCCGGCTCGATTAACCAGAAAGGAAGTTAGCTTTATGAATATCAAACATGTCCACAACTGGCTCTCCAGCGTATTCCATCCGAAAGCAGTCGCCGCGCTCGTAGCGCAGATTTGCAATCTGCCGTATCGCAGGTTTGTAACCTGCTGGCGCTACGAGTCGTTCCGACGCCCTGCGGAATGCAGATCCGCGATACAGCAGATTGCAAATTTGCGCTACGATGAAGCCCGTGTCGTTGCGGAGGTGGTCTCCCATGATCTGCCCAGCGGGGGGCGCATTGTATTCGGGCCAGTCGCTGCCCTCTTGGCTTGGCTAGTCCTCACGCTTGCGCCGGGCGCGTCGGCTGCGACCCGCGACACGGCAGCGGACTTCCCTTCGGTAGTCCCGTTCGAGTTGGGCATGACGGAATTCCTGCCTGGCGACAGTATCACCATCCAGACCGTGCGCGGCACCAGTCCCACAATCCGCACCGGGGAGACCTATTGTGTCGAAGGTACCTACACGCTGGCGTCCAAGGACGAGGCCGACCTGGCCTTGTTCGCCACGACGGTGACTGCGGTCTCTGTGCCGACTGAGTCCAGCCAGATTGTCCGCGTCAAGAAGGGCACCGGCACGTTCCGCCTGGTGAAACCGATGCGGGAGGAAGGGTATTTGCATGTTAGCTTCTACCCGGCGCCGGGTGGGAGCTCGTTTGGGGGTGTCTATTTCGGCTCGGGCAAATGGCTGCTTCCCAAGGAGGGTTGGAGTGCTGTCCATCTGAAAGGCCAAGTCCAAGACACTCTGGGGGGGAGTTCTGCGAAGAGCGGACCGGTGTCCTTGACCGGACCTAACCAGGTGCTATTCGAATACCTGGGCGAGCCGGTTGATCCTCCCAAGGACATGGACGCGCTTTATGGCAAAGAGGGTTTAATCAAGGCAGTCCACCGGGCCGCGGAGAAGGCCGGCATCTCCGTCAAAAGGGTCGAGGTGGACGATTCAGAATACCCGTTCCTTGTCGGGATCATCTGCAATGAGGGGGACTATCCGAAACTGACGGATCAGCTCAGGAAGCTTGAAGGTTACGAATTCAACGGTGGCGTCAGCAGCCCGACCCACAGTGCGATGAATCTGGTGCCCTACCGGGTCTGGCCGCCGGGGTTCGGCGAGCGGATCGGCCATCGCACGGGCCTCAGAACGCAGGTCCTCTTTGACAGGATCATGAGGCGGCGTTGAAGCCGTGAACTTGGGTGTAGCGGCGTCTCGGCAGAGCGCCGCAAACTCCAGGTATCACGGCCAGCGGCGCTCTGCCGAGACGCCGCTACAGAGGACAGACGTGAGCGCTTGCGATGTGGTGGTGTTCGGTTAGGTTTTGGCCTGGTGAGCACCTCAGAGCCAAGCACTGCGCCGGGAACCACCGGTCCAGGGGAGGTGTTGCCTCGCTCACCGGCCTTTGTCACCACGCACTGGTCGGTGGTGCTGACGGCGGGGCGGAACGACACCACGCTCTCCAAGGCGGCGCTGGAAAAGCTCTGTCAGACTTACTGGTATCCTCTCTACGCCTACGCGCGGCGCCGCGGCCAGTCGGTGGAGGATGCGCAGGATTCGACGCAGGAGTTCTTCGCCCGGTTGCTGGCGGGCCACTGGGTGGAAGATGCAGACCGCACGAAAGGACGCTTCCGGACGTTTCTACTTACGGCGCTGAACCGGTTCCTGGCCAACGAGTGGGACCGCGCCCGTGCCAAGAAGCGCGGGGGGGACGCTGTGTTGGTGCCGCTGGACACGGCGGTGGCCGAAAGTCGTTACTGTGCGGACGTGGAAAGCGCCTTGGCGGCGGACCGGCTTTACGACCGCCAATGGGCAATGACGCTGCTGGAGCGGGCCATGGGCCGGCTGGAAGCGGAGCAGCACCGGTTGGGCAAGGCGGCGGAGTTTGCCGTGTTGAGCCCGGCGCTGACCGCCGAGCGGGGCGAAATTCCGTATGCCGCCATGGCCGCGCAACTTGGTCACCAGGAAACCGCCGTGCGCATGGCGGTGCATCGGCTGCGCAAGCGGTTCCGCGAGGTGTTCCGCGAGGAAATCAGCCAAACCGTGGCTGATCCCGGCGAGGTGGAAGAGGAAATCCGGTATTTGCTGGCGGCGCTGGCCGGGTAGGGCACAACCGTTCATTTTCACCACAGATGAACACAGATGGACACAATTACTGAAGGCCGAAGTCAGGCGTTCCCTTATCCCACCTTGGTGATTGCCCAGTGCAGGCATTACCACCCCAGGAAGGCACATTCGAGTAATGCTCAGCTGTGTCTATCTGTGTCCATCTGTGGTTCCAGGCCGGGGGCGTTACAACTACCTGTGGTTGCTTAAGAACTGGGTGATGAACGAAAGCAGTCAGGTGGCAAGTTGCTCGCGCTGCGGCACGATGCTGGCCCCGGGCGCGCTCAAAGGGCTTTGCCCGCGCTGCCTGATGGAGTTGAACCTGGTCGCCCCGACCGAGATCCCGGGCGAAGCCGGCCCGCACGGGACAAAGGTCACCAAGCCGCTGCCTACGCCGGAGGAAGTTGCCAAGCACTTCCCCCAGTTGGAAATCCTGGAATGCCTCGGGCGCGGTGGGATGGGCGTGGTCTATAAGGCGCGCCAGCCGAAGCTGAACCGGTTGGTGGCCCTGAAAATCCTGGCGCCGGAGAGGGAGCAGGACTCAAAGTTCGCCGAGCGGTTCGCGCGGGAGGCCCAGGCGCTGGCCCGGCTGAACCATCCCAACATCGTCACCGTTTATGATTTCGGGGAGGCGAACGGGCTTTACTACCTGACGATGGAGTTCGCGGACGGGGTCAGCCTGCGGCAGTTGCTGCAGACACGGAAGATTGAACCGGAGGAGGCACTGGCGATCGTGCCGAAGATATGTGAGGCGCTCCAGTATGCCCACGACGAGGGCGTGGTGCACCGGGACATCAAGCCGGAGAACATCCTGCTCGACAAGAAGGGCCGGGTGAAGATCGCCGACTTCGGGATTGCAAAGATTGTGGGCGGAGAACAGCCCCTCACCCCGTCCCTCTCCCCACCGGATGGGGAGAGGGTGTCCGACAGGACCGGAGAGGGGTCGCTTACTGAGGAACAGGTCTTGGGCACGCCGAACTACATGGCGCCGGAGCAGGTGGAGCACCCGCAGAAGGTGGACCATCGCGCGGACATCTATTCACTCGGCGTGGTGTTTTACGAAATGCTGACGGGGGAACTCCCGCTGGGCAAATTCCAGCCTCCGTCGAAGAAGGTCCACGTGGACGTGCGGTTGGACGAAGTGGTGTTGCACACCTTGGAGAAGGAACCGGAGCTGCGCTACCAGCAGGCGAGCCAGGTGAAGACGGCGGTGGAGACCATTGCACACACACCAGCGCCCCCTCCTGCGCCTCCGGCGCCTGTCGCGGAACCCGAGGTGAATGCGTGGCAGCCTGCAATCCTGGTTGTCGCCGTGCTGCTTGGTGTAGTTGGTCTGATGGCGGGCACCGGCTTGCCCCGCCCCGTCGGTCCGGCGGTGTTCGTCCTCGCTGGGTTTGTGCTGCTTATTGCCATCATCAAACTGGCTGGGTTCTGGCCCTTTCCATCGCCCGTGTTCCCGAAATCAAACTTCACGAGCAGGAACCTCCGACGCGGCAAAGTGCCCTCGTCCGCTGAGCTTCATGTAGATCAATCCAGCGTCGAAGCAGCCCGGCGGGAAGTCAAAGCCCCGGCCAGTTGGCTAGTTGCCACAGGCATCCTGAACTGGATTGCGATTCCCTTCATCATCATGGTCATCGCGCCAGTGGCCAGCCGAAGCGACGCCGGCGCCCGCCCGATACTCCTCGCGCTGGTGGCAGCGCTCTTACTCAGCAGTGCGATGATTGTTGCGGGGCTGAAGATGAAGCGGCTCGAGGCTTACAGCCTGGCCATCACTGGCAGCATCCTCGCCATCCTGATCACTCCCGGAAACCTGATTGGCCTGCCAATCGGGATTTGGGCGCTGGTGGTGCTCTCTCGCCGTGAAGTGCGGGAGGCGTTCAGAAATGCTCGCTCGTTGCCACCGATGACGCCCGCTGGCGACCGCCGTGGAAACAGAACTTACAAGGTCGCGCTCGCTGCGGCTGGGGTGATGGTCCTCCTTCTCGGGCTCGGTGGGTTGCTGGTAGCTATCAGACTGTTGGTGGCCAAGGGTATAACGCCGCGTGCGGGCCTGGTCGCCTGGTGGCCGTTCGATGGCAATGCTGCGGATGTAACCGGAGGCCACCACGGCACTCCGGAGGGCGGCTACGGCTTCCGAGCGGCCGAAGTCGGGCAGGGCATCTACCTAGAGGGCGAACATTCGGGAATTAGCGTGCCCGATAGCCCCGACCTCAATTTTGGCCCCAGCCGGGATTTCTCCATCGAGGCGTGGATAGGACCGCTGCCATCCACCACCTACTTCGGTGCGATGTCCGTCGTGGACAAGCGCCATTCGCCATCGTGGACCCAGGATGTTGGCTACGAATTCGGTCTCAGGGATGGGCAATTGGTTTTCCGCATGTCCGATTCACTGTCGGGTCCGTCCCATGCCTTTGGCCCGGCTGGCCCCGACATGCGTGACGGGAACTTTCATCACGTGGCGGTGACGGTGGCTCGGAATTTGGCGACGGGCGGCAAGCTGTACGTGGATGGGCAGGTGGTGCTGACTTTCGACCCGACGGTTGCCGCGGGGGACCTCTCGAACGCGGAACCGCTCCGTATTGGCGTCAACGCCAATTCAAGCTTCTCCAGCAATTTCAAGGGGGTAATTGACGAGCTCTCCCTCTACAAGCGCGCGCTGAGGCCGGCCGAGATTCAGGACGTCTTTAGCGCTGGCAAGAACGGCAAACGCCAGCCTCGCCAAGGGCTCGCGGCCCTGTTCGCGCAGAATCACGCCCGGCAGGAAACAGGATCAATGCCCGCCGAAGCGGTCGTTGACTTGGCTGGCGACGTCAAGATGGAGTTTGTGTTGATTCGTCCCGGGTCGTTCAGGATGGGATCGGATTTCGCCGATGAAACGCCCGCGCGCGAAGTCACGATTAGAAACCCGCTTTACCTGGGCAAATATGAAGTTACGCAGGAACAGTGGGAGGCCGTTATGGGAGCCAACCCCAGCTATTTCAAAGGTCCGAAGCTGCCGGTGGAGAATGTCAGCGCGGACGACGCCCGGGATTTTCTGAGACGGCTGCAGGAACAGACGGGTCGAAGCTTTGCCCTGCCGACCGAGCAGCAGTGGGAATACGCCTGCCGCGCCGGCACCACGACCCGCTACAGTTTCGGCGACAGCGAGGCCAGCCTGGGTGAGTATGCGTGGTTTACTGGCAATTCGGACGCCATCACGCATCCGGTGGGGGAGAAGAAGCCCAACCGGTGGGGCCTCTATGACATGCATGGCAACGTTTGGGAACGGTGCGCCGATGGGAACAACTTGCATGCGATCCGGGGCGGCGCCTACACGCTCGAACCCAAGGGCCTGCGTTCCAGCAACCGCGCCGAGGACGCGCGCGGCTTCGCCCGCGTCGGATTGCGGTGTGTGCTGGTAGACAAGGGCGGTTTTGCGGGGCAGAGCAAGACGGCCGTTCAGCTCAAGACCCCGGAGCAGGAACTGGCCAAGGATGACGGCTCTTCCGTCGGGATGGAAAGTGTGGGGGGCAGCGGCCATGCGGTACGGTTCGAGGCGTCGGGCAAGAACTGCTATCTGACGGCGGTGCGAATCTTCGGCTCGCGCTATGGCGACCCCCAACCACCGTGGGAGGATGCCTCCGTCTGGCTCTGCGATACGAGTTTTAAGAAGATCGCGGAGTTCGCAGCACCTTACTCGTATTTCGTGCGAGGCGACCCGAGATGGGTCACTATCCCCGTCAGGCCGACCAAGGTACCGCCGGAGTTCATCGTTTGCGTTGGATTCAACCCCACCCGCACCAAAGGTGTATATGTCCATTACGACAGCGGCGGCAGCGGCAGCTCGTTTCTGGGCTTGCCCGGCGGCACGGCGCGGCCGTTCAGCAAGGGCGATTGGCTGATCCGCGCCGTCGTGAGGGAGGAGAATACTCCGGCCGCAAGAGGAAATTCCGGGCTCGGTAAGGTGGCCACTGGCGTGGCAGGAATGCCGAAGCCACCCTTGGTCGTGAGCGGCCGTAAGCGCGAAACTTCACCCGGCCCAGCGGAGGCCCCGGCAATCCGAGAAGACATAGACAAGGACACTCCCCTGGCCGAAGGCGTCCGTCGCGCGAACGAACAGTTCCCCGATCCCCAGCCCTTGACGGAGGAGGAGGTGGTTGCGGCGGTGCGGAACATCAAACAGAAGCACCCCGACATCCCGGACGCCGTTTACCAGGTGTACCAAAGGGTCGTAAAGGAGCGCGTGCTGCCCAAGGGCATGTACTTCAGCCATATCCCCGGATGGGTGACAGAACAGGGGACCTTCGAGGTGGACTGGAAGGATCTCAAGTTGGATTACGATCGGGCAGGCATCGAGGGGTTCAAGCCCGGTACTGTGTTCAGGTACCGGGTCCGCGCCCGATTCATTTCCTCAGAACCCCGTTAATCAGCTTCCCCTCAGCGAGGCTCAAAAAGCAGAGAAGTGGAAACAGCCGTTACGTTTGCATCCAATTTCTTAAGTAGAGAGTGGTTCCGTTGAATGGGAACCAACTCATAAGCACAACATGGCAAAGCTGATCCAAGACGAGCTGACACACCTAGCCCTCTCCAGGCAGCGCAAGTATCAGTTGCGCATGGAGCGGCAACGGCGTTGCCGGGTGTGCGGAAAGCCAGCGGCCGAGGGATCACGGTCATTCTGTCCGGACCACCTGCTGCGGGCGCGGCAGCGGCGTCGAAGGGAAGTCTTCGAGGCCTGCTACCGCGACATACTGGGCCACAACCCGCGGGTCCAATGGAATGGTCTGAGGGCTGCGGCTGCTGGCGCAAAGACTTCAGCGGTGCGTTTGGCGTATCATACCGAAGCCGTCGAAGTAACGGCCTCGGTTTCAGGCCACGGCTCAACGACGAGGCTCGGCTTGACCACGCTATTGCAGACCTTCCTGACGAGCTTGACGTGGATGTGTCCACTCAACGGTTCTTCCACCGAGGGGCGGCTAACGCTAACACTATCTGACCAACAATCGCTGTGGAGGGTAGCGCGGAATGAGGGCGATACCTCCTCGTTGCGGCTGGTTCCGCTCTCAGGGAGAATTCCCGCCGTGCTGCGCCGCGCGACGCAGTGCTTCGGGGGGTGACCAGGTCTTCTGGCGGTTCACATGACCCATTGGGGTTGCCTCACTTCTGGATCGGGCACGTCCTCCCGCCCCCACCTTCTATCCGCCGCCCGCTCCGGTGTTGGTCCGGTGCTGGTCCGGGACCGCTCCGGCGGCGGCCCCATGTTGTGGATGTTGTAACCCTCTGGAGTTAAGGCACTTGAGAGGCGATTACTCGCTTTGTTGATGCACCTTGCCCATGCTCCCGTCCACACTCCTTTCGCATCCGGTACTGCTGGCCCGTCATGGGGCCCGACTGGCCGAGCCGCAGCCGCGTTGGGGGCGCATCTCAACTTCTTGCAGGGTCAATTACGGTGTGGGGGAAGAGCAGGTGCTGGCGATTATTCCGCCCGAACGTCTCTAGCTAGCGCAGGGCTTCATCGTCTTGAGCCAAGGTATTTCTCCGGCACCCCACGTCGTGTACAAGGGGTGCTCACTGGATGTACACCGGATGCACAAGGGGTTTTCCCTTGTGCATCCGGTGAGCATCCCTTGTACACCCCTTGTACACGACGTTTGGGTGTCTCGGGCCATGCCCTTGTGAGGGTGGGGATGCCTGGAATTGACGTCTATCGAAGCGTTCGCCCGGTTGTTTGCTATGAGGGATGGAATGTGCGGCTAGCAAATCGGACCGGGGTAATGTGTCTTAAAAATGGACAACCTGACGCAGTGATGGGTGTGGGGCTGCTGGCAGCGGAGGGATCTCTGGCTCGGCTCTGCGGCAAGAAACTGAGATGCGCCCCCGCGTTGGCAGCTTCGCCGCCGCCGCAATGCAGGCCGCCCGTTCTTCCTCGGGTAGCCAGCGGCTGTGGTGCCGCGAGGCGGCGCTGAGCCGGCCACGGGAGTGCATTTGTCCCAGGGTATGCGGATCATGGGGCCGTATGTACCGCCGCCGGCGTTGTTTGCCGCCCCGGACATACCACACCCAATCGCCGCACCGTCCGCTCTTGAGAGTGCGGTCAAGGCAGCGCGCCGATTCTTCAACCAGAACTTGTTGCGATTCCGGCCAGGCACCTGCGAAAAGCTGATTGCCAGGGGCGTGATTTGGCCTAAGCTGTGCGGCTTTTATGACGACGGAACAAAGGTCCCTATGAAGATAGCGCTGTTTGGCATCGCCGAGATCAAGCACGGCAAGCACAACCTCAAAGACCCGCGGCTGGAGCAGGCCGATAAGCTGGTCGAGGCCGACAAGAAGACGCCCGCGCAGGTGGATGTGGTCGGCGAAGACCAGTTGCTGCAGGCCGATGCCATCCTCGCGCTCGACGAGGCCAGGGCGGACCTGATCCTGAAAGACCTGGAGTTTGTGGAGACGCGGCTGGGCCGCGATCCGCAGCCGGCGGAGCGGGCGGTGCTGGAGAAGATCAGGCTGCTGCTCGAGAGCGAGCGCTTTCTCTTCAACGCGGGCTTGAGTGAATCCGACTTGCAGGCGGTGGCGGCGCACAGCTTCTACACCAACAAGCCGATCACCTTGGCGCCGCGCGAGGAACTGCAGCAGCCCGAGGGGCTGCTGCTGCGGGCGTTCGCGGAGGCCGGGTATATCTCGTTCCTGACGGTTGGCGGCAAGGAGAACCGGGCGTGGCCGATTCGGAAGGGGACCACGGCATGGGAAGCGGGGGGGGCGATCCATACGGACATCCAGAAGGGTTTCATTCGCGCGGAGGTGATCAGCTTTGAGGATTTCGTCGAGGCGGGGGGCGAAACCCAGGCCAAACGGGCGGGCAAGCAGCGCTTGGAGCAAAAGCAGTATGTGGTGCAGGACTATGACTTGCTGAACTTCCGGTTCAACAAGTAAGGAGATTTCCCGCTTTCCGTTGCTTGGCCATCGGGTTTAAAGTCCCCGCGTTATGGGCGTTCTGTGGCGCTGGATTGTGGTTTTGAGCCTGCTGCTCGTCGCCGGGCCGCGGCTGCGGGCGGCGAGCCCGGCGGACCGCGCCTTCGACGCGGCGGTCAAGGCTTTCCAGGACACGTTTTACGCGCGGGCGGAGGCGCAGTTGGGGGATTTTTGCCAGAGGCATCCTAACTCACCACGGCTGGCGGAGGCGTTTCTGCTGCAGGCGCAAGCGCGGATCGAACTGACGAACTATGCGGGGGCGATCGAGCTGCTGACGGCGCACCGGGCGCAGGCGGGCACCAACGCGGATCAATACTTGTTCTGGCTGGGGGAGGCTTACTCGCGCAAGGGCGATTGGCGGGCGGCCAGCGACACCTTTGCGAGGCTGGTCAAGGAGTTCCCCGGCTCGGCGCGCTGCCTGGAGGCGGCGCTGGGCGAAGCGTCGGCACGGGCGGCGCTGGCGCAGGCGGCGCCGGCTGAATGGGCGGGGGTGATCGCCTTGCTGCAGCAGACGAACGGCGCTTTCCAAAGCGCGGCGCGCACGAACGCCGCCAGCGAGCTGGTGCTGCGGGGATACCTGCTGTTGAGCGAAGCGCAGTTGGCGGCGCGGGATTACCGCGCGGCCGAGGAGACCTTGCAGCCGCTGGCCAAGCGCCTCATGAGCTCGCGGCTGGCGTGGCAGTGGCAGCATCTGTTGTGCCGCATCCAACTGGCCGACGGGCGGACGAACGCTGCGTTGCAGAGCGCGACGAACCTGCTGGCGGCGGCGGGCAACGCTGGCCAAACGAACCTGCTGGCCGAGAGCGCCGCTTTCCAAGCCGGGCTGCTCGAGCGCCTGGGCCAGACCAATGAAGCCCTTGTCGCTTACCAGCGAAACCTCGCCGAGGGCATCCCCGCCGAGCGCCAGCGTCAGGCGCTGCTGAAAATCACCAACTTATCGCTGGCGCAGGACAACGTCGCGCAGGCAACGCAGATGCTGGAGAAGTTCCTGGCCCAGTATCCGGACGCGGCCTCGGCGGACCTGGCGCTGCTGACGCTTGGCGAACTGCGCCTGCGGCAACATGAGGCCGGTGTGAGCCCACCGTCGGTTGCACCGGCCACGACGAACGCGCCGGCGGCAACCAATCACCTCCAACTGGCGATGGCGGCCTTCAGCGGGCTGGCGCAGCGGTTTCCGCAGAGTCCGCTCGTGGGAAAGGCGCAGCTTCATCTCGGGTGGTGTTACGGGCGGGAAGGAAAGCTGCCGGAAAGCCAGGCCGCCCTGCAGGCCGCCGTCGAGCGCTTGCCGTTCTCGCCGGACCTGGCGACCGCCTGGTTCCGGCTGGCGGAGATTCAGTTCCAGCAAACGAACTACGCCGGGGCGATCAAGAGCTACCAAACCGTCATCGAGAAGTTCGTGGCCCTGCCGGCAGTGAAGACGAACCTGTTCGAGCCGGCGCTGTACCAGACGGTGCGGGCCGGGCTGGCGGGGCGTGATCTGCCGGCCGCGACCAATGCGCTGGCGCAACTGCGGGCGGGGTATCCCGGCAGCCTGAGCGCCGCCCGCGCGGTGCTGCTGACAGGCGAGGAGATGGGCCGCCAGGGTGACCCCGGGACGGCGCGCAAGCTGTTGCTGGACTTCGCCCGAAGCGCGCCGGGCGCGCCGCTGCTGGCCGAGCGGCAGATGGCGGTCGCGGCGACCTACGAAGAGGAAGAGAAGTGGACCGAGGCGATTGCGCAGTATGACAGTTGGCTGACGAGCTTCACGAACCACGCCGCCCGGCCGCGCGCGGAGTATTACCGCGCCTGGGACACTGACCAGGCCGGGCGCGAGACCAATGCGCTGGCACTTTTCACCAATTTCGTTGCCCGGTTCCCAACCAACGAGTTCGCCCCCCTCGCCCAGATGTGGGTGGCGGATCATTACTTCAACGCGCGCGAGTTCATGGAGGCGGAGCGGAATTACAAGCTGCTGTTATCAGAATAGCAACTGGGCCGCCTCGGCGCTGAGCTATGAGGCGCAACTCATGGCCGGACGCGCCGCGGCGCGCCACCAGGGCTGGAAGGATGCCGGGGACTACTTCAAGAGCCTCTATAACGACAAGGCGTGCCCGACCGATCTGCGGTTGCAGGCGCTGCTCGAGTACGGGCAGACGCTGCTGCGGGTGGTGGATCCGGCCGACCCCAACAAGCTGGCCAATATCGAGGACGCCACGCGGGTCTTCGGCCGCATCTGCGAGGAATTTCCGACCCACCGGCTGGCCGTCCAGGCCTGGATCGAACGGGCCAACTGTTATATGCAGTGGGCGCTGGCCAAACAACAGTACGACTCGCTCACCAACGCGATCAGCGCCTACCAGCGGGTCATGGATGCGGCGCAGGCGGACGTGGCCGCCCGCAGCGAGGCCAAGGTTGGGCAGGCCATCGCGCTCAGCAAGTGGGCGGAGCAGAAGACCGGCGCGGAGCAGACGGCGCTGCTCAAGCAGGCGCTGAGCAATTGCCTGGACGTGGTCTATGGCACCATCCTGCGCGACGGCGAGCGGCCTGATCCGTTCATGACGAAGAAGGCCGGGATCCAGGCCTTCGACCTGGCCGAGTCGCTGCAGGCCTGGTCACAAGCCGCCGGCATTTACCAGCGCCTGACCAATAGCGTCTGGCCGCAGTTACCCGCCTCGCTAGAGAAGCGCGCCGCCAGGGCGCGCGAGAACCTGGAGCGAGAAAGGGCCGATAACTGAGTTGACGGCCGGGTGTCCGGCAGGTAGTATGTGGCTGTCGGGCAAGTGCTTTACGGCCCGGGCAACGCAGTAACGCCTTGGCTGAGAAATGCCGTTCCGTGCGATGCGGAACGGCTTTTTTGTCACCCGGACGGGTAGCGCCAGACCCAGTCGCCATTCTTCCAGTCGGGATTGCCACTCTTCGTCAAGGCAACTGTGCCGCCGTCGTCAGTTTCGTTCAACCCGACCGAGTAGAGGACAAACTGGCCCTGGTCGGTGCGGCGGTAGTTGAGCGGCTGGCCGTTGATGACGTCGTGCGGCAGCTTCGCGAGGAACTTCGGCGCCAGGGCGTCGAGCGTCTCGGGGAACTGTCCGTTGGCCAGCCGATAGCGCTCCAGCGCGCAGGCGACGCGGGCGAGGTCAACGCAGGCCTGACCGCGAGCACACTTGTCGGCCACGCGCACGAGCGCGGGCAGGAGAGTTCTCCCGAGCAGGTTGAAGGGGTGCCAGGGCTGGTTGCCAAGGACCGAATCCGCGTGTTCGATGGCCGACTTCGGCACGATCCGCCGGTCGTGCTCGATCACCAGCGGCAGCAGATACTGCTCCTGGAGCCGGCAGAGGGAGTGCTTGTTCTGGTCGAGCCAGCCGGCCGGGATCAGTTGAAACGCGGCCTTGCTCAGAAACTTGCCCAGTTCTTGAGCCCCGGAAGGCGCCCCTTGCCACGAGGGCTCCCCAATCCCCTCGAAGCCACCCATCTTGCGGATGTAATCCACGCCCCAAACGCCCCACGCTCGCTCCGCGCGCATGGCGAAGTGGTAATCGGCCAGGAAATCCAGCTTGCCCAGTTCGCTCTCGATGAGACTCAAGTCCGCTTCCGTCCATTGCCGGTCCGCCAGACCTTCCCAGACCGGCTGCAAGGCGATTGGCACCATGGCGATGCGGACAAGGTGGGAGATCAGGATCGGCTCCGTACGAACGGATTCGATCAAGCGGAATGTGAGTCTGAGGTCCTGCAGCGCCGTTTGCCGGTCGCCGGTTTTCAGGGCGGCGTTCGCGTGGAGGGACAGATACTGGGCGCTGGCCTTTAGGCGCGCCAGGTGCGGCAGCAGTACGGCGAACCCGTCCTCATAGTTGCACCAGAAGCGGGCCTGCGGGCGGGCGGCAGCCGCGATCAAAAGTTGGCGGTTCGTCTCGAACCGGCTCAAAGCCAGCAACACGTCGGCCGCCGGCGTCTGCGGCTCCTTGGCGATGGGAAAGTAATTGGTGCGGAGGCCGGTTGGGGGAGGGGCTGAGGTCGTCTCCATACCTTTCGCTGGCACCGGGGGAGCCGGGGTAACGCCCTCTAAACCATAGCGTCGGCGGAAGGTCTCTTGCGCCGCCTGATCGGCTGCGGGCAAGTCGGCTGCGAACCAATTGTTGCTCCCGCGGTAAAACGCCTGCCACTCGGCCATGTCGGCGCGCTGCGCCTTGAGCCAGGAGCCGGCACCCGGCGCGTTGTTGACCTTCGGGCCAAACGCGTCGAAGATGACGTAATTCCCCCAGTTGGTGTCGGCCCAGACCGTGCGGTCGTTGGTCTTCGTGAAGTGCATGTGGTCCCAGAGCGGCGTTTCAAAGAAGTTTTGGTCCGGCGGCACCGGGGGGGGAGGAAGCTGGCGATGTCAAACCGCTCGCCTTTGGCCTCCCGCTCGCGCTGGAACGACTGCCAGGCGCGGCGGCCGCGCCAGTTTTCCACGGTATAGAACAGGGCGACCAGGGTGGCCAGACAGGCCAGCGCCAGGAAGCGCCGTTGCAGCAACCACGCCAACAGCCGCCGGACGGGTGGGATCCAGGCCAGCACGAAGGCCGCGATGCTCACCAGGAAACACAGGATGCCCCCCAGCACAACGAACGCCCCTAGGAGAGTCGGATTACCTGTCAGGCTTGTGCCGGCCGCAACCGCGGTGAAGCCGCCAAGGCTGAGCAAAGCGAGCCAGAAGAAGAAGTGACGGGGCTCATGCCAGGCGGTGTGGAGAGTGCTTCTGAGTTTGTCGTTCATAACCGTTTTATGTGTTGAGGGTTTCGTTGCGCCGGTCGCTGCGTGGGCTTGGCGGGACCGCTCTGGGTTTGTCAGCCGGCGTTGAATCGGAGGTAAAGGCCAGTTCGGCCAACAAGAGTTGTTTCTGCTTCACGGCAAAGCGCAGTTCGGACGCCGAGGGCATCCTGTGCCCGGCTGCGAGCGGCAGCTTGGGCTCGTTCGCGGTGAAGTTGAGCGCGAGAATCACTGCCCACGCCGCCGCCAGCCCGGACCACGCCCAGCGCGCCCGACGCCAGCCGGCCTGCAGCTCTTCACTAAGCGCCCAGAGCAGGCTGGACCATGCGGCAGGCTGAGGGTGGCGAGCTGAAGGTTGCGGGCGGTGCGCTGCGGTCACGACCGAGCGCTCAATGTCCTCCCACAGCGTGACCGTCCGCTGCCCGCGGTTCAGGCCGACCCGGAGGCGGACTTCCAGGCTCGCCTCTTCGTCGAAGCGGCGCGCGCACTCGGGGCACGACTTCAAGTGCTGCTCGATTTCCAGTGTGGTCCGGGCATCCAGCTCGGAATCCAGGTAAGCGCCCTGCAAGGGTTGAACTTCGTCGCATTTCATATTCAATTCTCCTTCAGTAGATTGCTGCGTCGCGCTGAGCGCGCGAGGTAGGCGCGCATCTTTTGCCGCGCGCGGGCCAGGTTGCCCATCACGCTGCCGAGCGGGATGCCCAGCGATTCGCCGATCTCCCGGTAACGCAGGTCCACGATCGCGCGCAATAACAGCACCGCGCGCTCGGTGTCCGTCAGCGTCTTTAACCCCGTCGCCAGCGCCGGCTCCAAAACCTCATTCAGCGCCTCGGGAGAAAGGGGCTGGTTGCTGGCCGGTTCCGGCCCCGCGGTTAAGGGCAGTCCCGCCAATTCCTCGGGTTCGAGTTGAAACTCGTGCCGCGCGATCCGGGCATGTTTCCGGTTCATGGCGAAGGCCTCATGCGTGAGGATCTTGAACATCCAGGCCCGGAAGCTGGCGTCTTCGTGGTAACGGTCGAAGGCCGCAAAGGCGCGCATGACTGCATTCTGCAACGTGTCGGGGGCCTCCTGTGGGTCCCACATCAGCCGCCGGCAATACGTCTCCAGGTCGCGCTCGATCGGCTGGAGCAGCGCCAGGAATCGGTCGGCCTCGGATGTTGCGGTCTCGCGCATAACTACGCTCTATATGGACAAAGCCGGAGGCGGGTCGTTTTATTACAAGTATTTGCAGCGTCGCGTTGGTCCGGGCTTGCCCCAGTTGGCCGGCTGGCGGTCGCATGTCAGCTCATGAGGTGGTGGCACGCCCTGGAAAGCCCGCATGGCACAGACCCGTTCCGGCGGCACGGACCGGTAAGGCGCGTCCTTTCTGATCCTTTCATATTCTTCTTGAAGACCTATGCCGTCTTGCCAATGATCTAGTGTGCTCAATCCTCGCGTGCGGACATTCAAGCATTGGTGCGCAGAACTATGACCAACTGATTCCATGAAGGAATCGTCCTGTCGCAGGGATGGCGGACTGGGGCTTGGGGGTGAACGTTCGAATCCCCGGAAACTGCAAGGAGATCCTTTCATTCACATCCAAAGGAGTACTATGAAACTGCTCAAGTTAAACTATGGGGTCTTAAGACTCGCATTGCTGGCATTCGTCGTCAGCGACATCGTTGCTGCGCCCGTCGGCACGGCGTTCACGTATCAAGGCCGCCTGAAAAGCGCGGGCCAGCCAGCCAACGGCAACTACGACCTGAGGTTTACCCTCTACGATGCCGCCAGCGGTGGCGGCCCAGTTGGCAGCCCGGTGACCCGTGCGCCGGTGATCGTAACGAACGGCAACTTCACCGTCTTGCTGGATTTCGGAGCGGTATTCGACGGCGAGGCACGCTGGCTGGAGATTGGCGTACGGACCAACGGCAGCAGCAGTTCCTACAGCACGCCCTCCGCCCGCCAACCACTCACGCCCGCGCCCTATGCGCTCTACGCGCCCAGCGCCGGTCTGGCGGCAACGGCGACAACGGCGGTTACCGCCAGCAACCTTGTTGGCAATCTTAGCGGTGATGTTACGGGCACCCAGACGGCAACGGTAGTCGCTCGGGTGGGAGGGCAAACCGCCACCGATGTGGCCAGCGGCGCTGCCACGGCCAATGCGGCGACCAGCGCTAACACGCCGGACAGGATCGTAAAGCGCGACGCGTCCGGAAACTTCTCAGCCGGGACAATCACGGCGGGCAGTTTCACCGGGGATGGCGCGGGGTTGACGGGGCTGAAAGCCAACCAACTGACCAGTGGCACTGTGCCAGACGGGCGGCTGGCGGGGATTTACAGCAGCGCGCTTACGCTCAATAATGCGGGCAACAGTTTCACCGGCAATGGCGCTGGCCTGATGGGGTTGAATGCCAACAACCTGGCGACGGGCACAGTGGCCGACGGGCGGCTTTCAGGGAATGTCGCCCTGCTCAACGCCAACCAGACCGTCAGTGGTTCGAACATTTTTGCCGGGGTGAGCACCCTGACCAATGCGAACAACAGGTTTGTCGGCACCTTTAGTGGCAACGGGGCCGGGTTGACGAATTTGAACGCCGGCCAATCACTTAGCGGCAATGGGGCTGGGTTGACGAATTTGAACGCCAGCGAATTAGCCAGCGGGACGGTGCCTAGCGGCCGGCTGTCGGGAAGCTACGCCGGGGCTTTGACCTTCAACAACGCGGCCAACAGCATTGCCGGCAACGGGAGCGCTTTGACCGCGCTCGACGCGGGTAACCTGGCCAGCGGGACCGTGCCAGGGGCGCGGCTATCGGGCACTTATTCCAGCGCAGTGACCTTCAACAACGCCGCCAACAGTTTCAGCGGCAGTGGGGCCGGGCTCACCAGCCTGAACGCGGACAGCCTGGCGAGCGGCACAGTCCCCGGCGCGCGGCTATCCGGCATGTATTCCAGCGCAGTGACCTTCAACAACGCCGCCAACAGTTTCAGCGGCAGTGGGGCCGGGCTCACCAGCCTGAACGCGGGCGCTCTGGCGAGCGGCACAGTCCCCAGCGCACAGCTATCCGGCACTTATTCCAGCGCTGTGATCTTCAGCAACGCCGCAAACAGTTTCAGCGGCAACGGGGCCGGGCTCACTAACCTGAACGCGGGGAGTCTGACGAGCGGCACAGTTCCCAGCGCGCGACTTTCCGGCACCTATTCCAACGCTGTGACCTTCAACAACGCCAGCAATAGTTTCAGCGGCAACGGGGCCGGGCTCACCAACCTGAACGCGGACAGTCTGGCGAGCGGCACAGTCCCCAGCGCGCGGCTATCCGGCACTTATGCCAGCGCTGTGACCTTCAACAACGCCGGCAACAGTTTCAGCGGCAATGGCTCCGGGCTGACCAACACAGGCTTGGCGCGGACGACGGTCTTGAATGTCAATTGTTCCGGCAGCGGCGTTTCGTATTCCACCGCTTACACGAAAGTCGCCGACATCGGCACCTTCACCAAACTGCTGGCCAACTCTACAGTCGAAGTCACCTTTAACGGGCGAACCTATGTCACTGGCATGAGCTTCGGTGCCCTGGGCGCAATTTTCGAGTTGCGGGTGGACAACACGCCGACATCGAACGGGCGCGCACGCGCGAGCTACCGGTACTCGGAAGCCAGTACTGGCGCCGGCGTCCAGACGAGCATCACTGGGATCTTCACCGGACTGGCCGCCGCCACTCACACGGTCAGCATGTGGGTTCAAGCTGCGGGCGCAGGCGCGAGCGGAACGGGCGCGCAGCTTGACCCGGGATGTTGGGGCACCGACCACCTAGTGGTCAAGGAGCTCAAATGAGCGACCTTGCTCGCAGGCTTGGAGATGTCTCAGTCCCGGTTCACAAGTGGTCACTTGAAAAGAAAGGATGACTCCATGAAGTCCTGGGTAATCCTTCAAGGCCGAAGCTGCTGGGTGGTGCTCCTGTTGCTGATCTGCAACTCGGCCTTCGCTCAGTACTCCATTGACTGGTTCACCGTGGACGGCGGCGGCGGCACGACCAGTGACGGCAGGTACGAAATCAGCGGCACGATCGGCCAGCCGGACGCCGGCACCCTCCTCGCCGGCAACTATGTGATTGAAGGCGGTTTCTGGAGCGGCCTCGAGGCCGAGCCGGGCGCGCCGTGGCTGACGATCGAGCGGGTATCCTCCAGCAGCGCGCTGCTTAGCTGGCCGGCGCCTTCCGACGGCTTTGTGCTGCAGGAATGCGTCGGCCTCGGCTCCGGCTCCTGGGCGACTGTATCCGTCACACCGCAGGTGGTAAACGGGCGCAACCAGGTGCTGATCACGCCGCTGGCAGGCCAGCGATTCTATCGGCTGATCAAGTTAGACGTACCAAGCTTACGCATTGCACGAGTGGCGCCCAATGCCGTGGTTCTGGCATGGCCGGAGGCGTTCACGGGCTATGTGCTGCAACAGATAGCCGCCCTGGCCACGACGAACTGGGTGGCCGTGATCGACCCGCCTGTGGTGGTAAACGGTGAAAAGCAGGTCACCGTGTCGCCCCCAGTCGGCAATCGGTTCTACCGCCTGAAATACGAGCCTTGAGCGTGTGCGAATTCCTGCAAGTTTGATTAGGATCCGCGGCATCGGGGCGTCATGACTCGGCTTCTTATTAAGCGGGCACTCTCGTTCGGCGTGGTGATCCTTGCGGCAGGACGATCTTCGCGCATGGGCCGGCCCAAGCTGCTCCTGCCTTGGGGCCGGACCTCGGTGCTGGGCCATTTGATCAAGCAATGGCGGACCCTTCAAGCGAAACAGATTGCCGTCGTTTGCGCGCCCGGCAACCGAGCCGTCCAGACCGAGCTGGATCGCCTCGGCTTCCCAGCCGGGAACCGGATTATCAACCCGGCTCCCGAGCGCGGCATGTTCAGCTCGGTTCGATGCTCGGCGCGATGGCCGGGCTGGCAGGCGGGGCTCACGCACTGGGCAATTGTGCTCGGCGACCAACCCCATTTGCAGCCGCAGACGCTGCGTCAGTTGCTCGATTTTAGCGCCGCCCATTCCGCCCGGGTTTGCCAGCCCGCGCACTGCGGCCACGGGCGTCATCCCGTCCTGCTGCCCAAGTCCGTCTTCCGGCAACTGGCCGGCTCCAAAGCCAGAATTCTAAAGGGGTTTCTCACTACCACGCCGCGACGACCCGCCTTTTGGGAGGTGGACGATCCGGGCCTGGACCTGGACATTGACCGGCCTAAGGATTACGAGCGGGCTGTTCTCCTTGTGCAGCGTCAGCGAGATCGCTGAGGGTGTTTTCCATTTTCACCGGTCCTGTGGCAGTTCTATATCCGCCCGAAGGAATTGCGCCGGTCGTCGTTCTGATGTAACCAGAGGAACAAGCAATGAGACAAAGAAACATTCTCCTGGCAATGGTGATTGGCACCTGGGTCATGCAAGCGCACACTGCTCCACCTAACTTGCTGTGGTACAACCATCCTGCTACCGATTGGGAAAAGGAGGCGCTGCCCATCGGCAACGGCCGCCTTGGGGCCATGCTCTTCGGCAGCGCACCGCAGGAACGCATCCAGTTCAATGAGGAGTCCCTCTGGATCGGCGACGAGACCGACACGGGCGCCTATCAGGCATTCGGTGATGTGTACGTCGCCTTGGCGTATGGCGCGGTCACCGCGTATCGGCGCGAACTCGATCTGGAACGTGCGGTGCACACCGTCACCTACGAAAGCGGTGGCGTGAAGTTTCGTCGCGAGGCGTTCGCCAGCTTCCCGGCCAGGGTAATCGTCCTTCGGTTCACCGCCAACAAGCCCGGCAAGCTGACGGGCGCCGTGCGGCTTACGGACATGCACAAAGGCAAGATCAGCGCCGCCGGCAACCGGCTGATTTCCTCGGGTTCGCTGGCCGGCTACCAGTACGAGGGAACCAAGCCTTACGCCATCGTCCTGAATTACGAAGCGCAGGTCCTGGCTCTCCACGATGGCGGCACGATGGAGGTGGCCGGAGAGCAGATCGCTTTCACCAACGCCAACAGCCTCACGCTGCTGCTGGACGCCGGCACGGACTTCGTCCAGGACCGCAGCAAAGGCTGGCGCGGAGAGTTGCCGCACCGCGCCATCACGGCCCGGCTCGATGCAGCGGCGCGAATCCCCTATAAGAAACTGCTGGCCGACCATCTTCGGGATTACCGGGCGCTGTTCGGTCGCGTGACACTCGACCTCGGTGAGACGCCTGCGTTGCCGACGGATGAGCGTTTGTTACGCCTGACCCGGACCCACACGCCCGATCCGGGGCTCGAGGCCCTGCTCTTTCAATATGGCCGCTATCTGCTGATCGCCGCGTCGCGCCCTGGCGGCCTGCCGGCCAATCTGCAGGGCAAGTGGAACCACAGCAACCACCCGCCTTGGCGCAGCGATTATCACACGGACATCAACGTGCAGATGAATTACTGGCTCGCCGGCCCGGCCAATCTCAGCGAGTGCTTCCAGCCCTATGCCGCCTGGCTCGAATTCCATCCGCGAAGTCCGCAAGGCGGCGACGCACGAGGCCTTCCACACGCGCGGGTGGACGATGCGGGCCGAGAACGGCATTTTCGGCGGCTCAACGTGGCAATGGGTCGAATCCGGCAGCGCGTGGTGTATGCAGAATATCTGGGACCATTACGCATTTACCGGCGACCAGGCGTATCTGCGCACGGTGGCTTACCCGATGATGAAGGAGGTTTGTGAATTCTGGCTCGATCGGCTCAAGGCCCTGCCGGATGGCACGCTCGTTGCGCCCGATGGCTACTCGCCCGAGCACGGTCCTCGCGAGGATGGCGTTTCTCACGACCAGCAGCTCATCTGGGACCTGTTCAACAACACCGTCGAAGCGGCGGACGCGCTCGGCCTGGACCACGAATTCCGCGACACGCTGGCCGCTACGCGCGACAAGGTGCTCGGACCGAAGATCGGCAAATGGGGCCAACTACAGGAATGGATGGTGGACCGCGACGACCCGAAGGACACACATCGGCACCTCTCGCACCTGGTGGCGCTGTATCCCGGGCGCCAGATTACGCCCTGGACGACGCCGCAACTGGCCGAAGCCGCGCGGGTTTCGCTCAACGCGCGCGGCGACGTGAGCACCGGCTGGAGCACAGCGTGGAAGATCAACCTCTGGGCTCGCCTGCACGACGGCGACCGCGCCCACAAGCTCATTGGCAATCTGTTGCGGCTCGTCGGCGACACCCGCATTAACTACCAGGACGGCGGCGGCGTGTATGCGAACCTCTTCGACGCCCACCCTCCGTTCCAGATTGACGGCAACTTCGGCTACACCGCCGGCGTCTGCGAGATGCTCCTGCAATCCCACGCCGGTGGACTCGAACTCCTGCCGGCACTACCCAAAGCCTGGCCCGACGGCAGTGTCAAAGGCCTCCGCGCCCGCGGCGGTTACACCGTGGACATCCGATGGAAGAACGGCCAAGTCACGGACTATCGCATCGTTTCACTCCAGCCGCGCCCGGTCAAGATCAGGGTCAATGGTGAAACGAAGCTGGTTCAATCCACGAGGCTCTGACCTCCGCCGGATGTTCGCTGAGCATGCGCTCCCGGTTCAAGGCTTCGGCGGCGAGGGCACGGGCGGAGCTTCTGGAAGATTTCGCGGAACGCGGCCTCGTGGATAAGTGAGGTCCTGTCAATCTCAGCCAAGCGCTTGAGGACGGCGGCGCGCAGGCGGTTCGGGATGTTAGCAGCCATGAGGGCACCGTGTTCGGTGAAGGCGTGCGCCTGCTTGGAGAACTTGAACTTTCGCAAGGATATCACAGTTTGTGACACCCTCAGGATTTCCTCGCCCGTCACCCAGGCCTTCGATGCCGCACTAATCGCACCGCACTGTCCGGCCCGTTGCCCAGTCCCGGATTTCAGTCACTTTCTCCCCCATCAGGACCGACAGTGGCCGGGTCTGCTGAATCTCGCCCAGCAGGTCCGCCTGGCCCACCGTTCTCGCTTGCGCCTGGGCGGTGTACATCGCCGAGACAATCGCCTGTTCGATTTCCGAGCCGGAGAAACCCTCGGTCGCCTGCACGAGCGAATCGAGCGCGAACCGGGCCGGGTCGAGGCAGCGTTTGCTCAGGTGGATGGCAAGGATGTCGCGCCGGTTGGGACCGGAGGGCAGGTCCACGAAAAAGATTTCGTCGAAACGCCCTTTGCGGACCAGCTCGGGCGGTAGCCGCTCGATGTCATTGGCGGTGGCGACGATGAAGACTGGCTTGGGCCGCTCGGACATCCAGGTCAGCAACGTCCCCAGGATGCGGCGCGAGAGACCGTCGTCATCGTCTCCCACCGCCAGGCCCTTCTCAATTTCGTCCAGCCAGAGCACGCAGGGAGCCATGATCTCGGCGGTATCGAGCGCTTTGCGGAGGTTGCGCTCGGTCTCGCCATAATACTTGTTGTAGAGCACCCCGAAATCCAGGCGCAGCAGCGGAACGCCGAAGATTCCGGCGGTGGCTTTGGCAGCGAGGCTCTTGCCGCAACCCTGTACCCCGAGCAACAACATGCCGCGCGGCGGGTCAAGATGTTCCGGCAGGTCCTGGCGGAAGAAGCTCTTGCGCACCTCAAGCCACTGACGCAGGCGCGACATGCCGCCGATTTCACCGAATTTCGCCGTCTCGTATTCGAAGGAAAGCGGCGAGTCGCGTCCGAGCAGATCGTACTTGGCGCGCATCACTTCGGGAATGTCCGATTCGGTGATAGCGCCGTTGTCGTCAATGGCCTTGAGGGCGAGGCGCCGGGCATCGGTCGCAGTGAGGCCGGCCAGGTTGCGCACCAACAGGTCGAGCGCCTTGTTGGTTGTTTGGACTGCACGCTGGCCATGCTCCGCGCCCCATTCACCGGCCACGTCGCAAACGATACCGCGCAGTTCATCCGGCGTCGGCAACGGGAGCCGAAAATAGGCCGTGAACGACCGCAGTTCCTCGGGAATCTGCAGCACCGTCCCGACCAGCACGACGGTCGAATAATTCCGGGGATAGTTCAGCGCAATTTCCTTGAGGAACCGCACATGGACGTTGTCGTCGAGATAGGGCCGAAAGTCCAGCAGCACAAACAGGCAGTTCGCGCCGGAGGTCTTGATGTAGCTCAGAGCCTCCTGGGATTTGAGCACGGATTGCGGCGGCTGGTCAGCCGGGTCGAAGGCTTGCATCCCCTCCGTGACGGTCCAGCGATAGGCTCTGCGCTGCAATTGCCGGGCAATCTGGCGCAAGAGGGAAACGATCTGCGGTTCTTCGTTGCTCTCCACTGCAATCAGGGGCGTGCGCGAGCGGATGATGGCCGCCAAGTCGCGCAAGGGACTTTCCGTCCTCAGCCATCTGGTCTGGGTCAATCTGGGCGTTTGAAGGCTCATCGTGCCTGCGGCGTACACCTGACGCGGAAGCGGGGCGCGAATCAAGAAGAAACCGCCCCAAACGCCAGAATATAAGGCAGGTCATGACCGACTTGGACCGTTGCTTGCGGTGCTGTCCGCACCCGGGCTTTAAGGTGCCAAACTGGCACTTTAAAGCGGCAGTTTCCTCCGGTGCCAAGCGGAAGACAACCTCTGGTGGGAACTGCTGGGCGTTCCGCTCCACCGCCCGGTGAGCATTTTGGTCTCGACATCATAAATGGCCGCCAGGTCGGAATCCAGAATCACTCTCTGGTCCCGAATGGTGTGGATGAGCCGAGCAACATCGGCAAACGCTAACTGATTTGGTTTTCAGGTGGTGCCCGTGTTCGCGATTAGGGCGCAGCTTCAAACGCGCCGATGTCGGGTGCCGCGCCGGCATACGGCTCGCCGAGGTCAACGCCCTGGTCAACCAGCCGCCCGCCCGATACCGGTCGGAGGAACGGATTGTCCGGCAGGCTGCCATCGGCCTGACGCGGCGCAAGAGCATACGAGACACCCACGCTCTGGACATCATCGGTGGTGGGGGCGGGCGAGATCACCTGCCAACTGTTGTTGGTGGCCAGCGTGCCGCTGGTGGGAGTATCGTCGCTGCCGCCGTCGAAGGAAAGGTTGTTGCGCACGACGTGCGGCGTGGTGTTGGCGCCGTGGTCGAGATAGAAATTCTTGCCGCCGTTGGCCCACGAGGTGTTTTGGTCCACCGTGAGGCCCGCGGTGTTGTTGTTCTGGTCAATGCCGTGCTTGAAGTTGCGAAACGCTGCTGACCGCACCAGGCGATGCGCCGCCGCCACGTTGCTGCCGCCGAGCTTAAACCCATTGGCATTGCCTTTGAAGGAAGCGCTGTTCCAGTAGTTCGAGCCGGTCCAGAACGCCCAGCAGTTGGTGATGGTCACCGGCGCATTCCCCATCCACAAATCCCAACCGTCGTCGGAATTCAACCACGCGCGGCAGCCGCTGAACACGTTGCCTGCTCCCAGGTTCCATTTCGCGCTGAAGCCGTCCGCGTCGTCGCCGTAGGGCGGATCGTAATTGAGATACGCATCGCAGTTCAGAATGAGATTGTAGGCCGGGTAGGTGGAGCCGGAACTGCCACCGGTGATGTGGAGACCGGTGTTGCCGTTGTCGTGCACAGTGCAGCGCTCGACGAGGTTGGAGTTGCCGGAAATGTTGATGCCGTTGTGTGTCGCGTACTTCTGCTCGAGGCCCTTGAGGTGATACCAATGGCCGCTGATGCTGATGCCGTCAACGCTGCCGCCAATGCCCGTATTGTCAATCACCGGTGCTTCGCCCGGAAAAGCCCAGATGCGGATGCGGTTGGTCGGGCTGGCTGTCTTGTTGAGGCTCAATTTGCTCGGCTGGGTGTAGGTGCCACCGCGCAGGTAGAGCAACCCGCCATTCCCGACGGCGGTCAAACCCCGGCTGACCGTCAGGAAGGGCTGGCTGAGGGTGCCGGGGTTCGCGTCACTGCCGGACGGTGAAACGAAGTAGGAGCCGTTCGTGATGACGGCCGGGCTGACCGTGAGCGTGGCCATGGCGCTGGTGATGGAGCCGACGGCGTTGGTGATGCAGACAAAGTAGGCCCCGGCGTTGGTGTACTGGGCGTTGGTAATCGTCAACGCGCTGTTGGTCGCCTCCGCCAGCACCGTGTTCGTGTTGAAATACCACTGGTAACAAAGCGTGGCATCCCCGCCGGCCACCACGGTGAAGGTCGCATTCTCGCCTTGCACCACCGACTGGCTTTGCGGCTGGCTGGTAATGAACGGTGCAATGGGACCCGCCGGTGGCGTGCCGCCGGCCATCACCCGGTAGAACCGCCGCTCCTCGATCAGCGGCAGCACATTCGTCCAGTTGAAATGGCCACTGGCATCAAAACTGTTGGTGGCAATGGCCGGCCAGTGGGTGCCGGAGGCGACCAGATTGGTCTCGGTGATCACGTAATAGGTGCCGTTGGCCGTGCCGCCGCATGCCCGACAGGACGAGATGGCCGGCGACGAGCACAGAATTCGTGATGATGATCGGCCCCGTTGGCGCAGGCGGAATCCAGTCAGTGTGGGGCGTCACGTCGGCGTACGTTTCGCCCACCCGATACTCGTCCACCACCATTTCGGCGTAAGGTTGGGCCAGGGTGTTGCTGCCGCCGGCGAAGATGCGGACGCGGTCGAACGAGAAGTCAAACCCGCCCACTGAACTCGCGCTGGCGGCATTGGTGGACGGCTCGACCCCCAGGTTCGGGTTAACGAACAACCACGCGCGGTCGTTGCCGCCGCTGACATGATCAATGCGCACGACGACGAAGTTGGTGAAGTTGCCGAAGGTGTTGGTGGAGGACTTCAGGTTGCTGGAATTACCCTGCGGAATCAGCCCGACGGTATTCGTCGCCGCGCCGCTGCTGTTGCCTACCGCCAGCTTCTGCAAGTCGCCGGTATTGAGGTCGTGTGCGAGGTTGGCCCCACGCCCGTAGGGATTACCTGCCAGCGTGCCGGTCGGCCCCTGGCGCGCCACCAGGAAGCTCAACCAGGTCGTGGTGCCGTCCGTGCCATTGGTGCCGCGGCTGAAACTAAAAAGCCGGTAGCACTGCATCGAGGTGTTCGCCGTGGTCAAACCCTGGAAGAATCCCGCGCCGCCCGACGTCACCAGCGAATTGCTGGAGCCGTCAACGTAGGTCAGACCGTAACTCGTGTTGGTGGCGACCCCCCCGCTGCTGTTGAGCTGCCACGGCCCGGAAAATCCCAAACCATCACTGGATCCTATGATCGCCGTGCCAGGCGCGTTGGTGAATGGTTCACAGGCCAGCAGCGCACCGTGTGCGGAACCGGGACTCAAGCCAAAACTAAAACCGGCAGCAACTCCCGTTACCATTGCCCGAAACGACTGGCACGACTTCATACTCGGCGGCGAGTCTAGCCGCCTGGTGGCCCCAATGCAATCAGAGGAGCCGGCACTTGGCGCAACGCGCCTTTTGGAAACCTATGGCAAGTGGGCGGGTGGTGTTCCTGGTTCGAGTGTGCTTGGTCCGCAACGCGCGAACGCCAGCGGCGGATTAGGGTCAGCTGTGAGGATGGACAGTGGCTCCTTGCCCCGGCTCGACTAAGGCCCCGGACCAAATTCGGTGCCGCTGGTCATGTAGCTATCGACCAGTTTCTGATACGTCTGCACATCCTTGACCCACTCGGCGTGGCCGTCGGCAAACCCCCAATTCCAGCCCTTTTTGCCGTGATTATTCATCTCGTCGGGGCGGTTGTTCCGGTTGGCGGGATAGGGGGACGGAAGCTGGTCGTCCGCATCAAGCATGATCACTACCTTGGTGGCCCCAATCGGTTGGACGGTCTGGGGCGATTTGTAAACATTGTTGTAGGGCGCCCTTTCAAATTTGCCGAAAAACTCGTAGCTGGTGACCGTACTTGTAGGCCGGAACTAGCGAAAGCCGGTCGCCATGGCAGGTGACGCCCAGGTCGGTCAGGGCGCCGGCCGAATTGGTCTGGTCTCCTCGAATCTGGTTGCGCGTGCTTGGGCAGAGGAAAATCTTGTAAGTTGGAAGGAACTGGGGATAGAACGACCACGGTGCTGCATCATCGGAAATGCTCTTGGTGTAATAGTAAAACTTCGGCCATTCTTCGGAGTACATGATCGCCGCCAGCATGGCTTGGTGCTCATTGTTGAGGCACGCCGTGCGAAGAGCCTTCTCCTTGGCCCTGCTCAACGCGGGCAACAGCATGGCGGCGAGGATCGCAATGATGGCAATCACCACCAGGAGTTCGATCAGGGTAAAGGCCGTCCTTCCCACGTGCTGCCGATCAGGCCGCTCATGTTTGCGTCCGACGATTCCGGATGTAGTAGCTGGTAGAGCCAACGATAACTCACGATCGCCCATCACATAACTAAATTGATCCTGGCGTGTCACCACGGCAAGAACTTTGTTGGGAACGGAACCATAAGTCGCCGAGCCTGTCACACCTGCCAACCTGCGCTTGAATGTAACGTTATCATTGACCGGCGCCGTTTCGACCCCTTTTGGCTGTCGCAATCCTCGCCTGATCATGTTCCCGGCCGCGCGATGGGCATGTGGGCCGGGGCGATTTGCCACATCAGAGTAATCTACCAGGCACACGCGCTCCGCATTGAGCTTGATGCAGCCCTGCAAACCGTCCGGCCGGCCCCCTTTTTGCTTTAAGGGCCAGCGTGCGACTGCTAGACTCCAGCCATATTGAACTATAGTGCCAAATGCGTCGCCGGCGGCGCGGCGGTCAGCTTCTTAATCGCGACCGCCTTGTTCCCCACCGGGGCGCGCGGGGACCAAACGCCCGAGTTCTGGCAGGGCCAGAGCATCTACCAGGTCATCACCGACCGCTTCTTCGACGGCGATGCCTCCAACAACACCGCGGAGGGCAATTACAACCCCAGCGGCAGCAGCGGCACCTCCGTCCACGGCGGGGACTTCAAGGGACTGGAGCAGAAGCTGGACTACATCAAGTCGCTCGGCGCGACGGCGATCTGGATTTCCCCCGTGGTGCTGAATGCGAACGGCGAGTTTCACGGCTACGCCGGCCGCGACTTCTACCAGGTGGGGCCGCACTGGGGCACGCTGGCCGATTTGCAGCACTTCACGGCGGCGGCCCATGCCCGCGGGTTGCTGGTCATTAACGACATCATCGTCAACCACGGCGGCGACCTGGTGGGCAGCTCCGACAGCGGCTAGGCCAATTTCAAGACCCCACCCGCCGGCTACAAGCTGGGCTACTGGACGACCAAGCAATACGCCGCGCCCTTCAACACCAACGCCGCCAATCCCAACCTCACCAACCTGTTCCATAACAACGGCGCCATCCAGGACTACGGCAACAGCACCCAGGTCGTGCTCGGCGAATTGAGCAGCCTGGACGATTTCCGGACCGAGTCCGCTTACGTGCGATCGAACATGGTGGAGATTTACAAGTATTGGATCGGCCAGGCCGGTTTTGACGGCTTCCGCGTGGATACGGTCAAGCATGTCGAAATGGGCTTCTGGCAGAGCTGGTGCCCGGCCATCCACGCCTGGGCGGCGACCAACGGCAAGCCGAACTTCTTCATGTTCGGCGAAGTCTATGACGGCTCCGATGCCAAGTGCGGCTCCTACACCGGCACGCAAGGCGGCGGATCCTTCAAGCTGGATTCGGTGCTGGATTATCCGCTCTATTTCATGGTCAACAGCGTCTTCGCCAGCCGCCTCGGGCTCGGCAGCAGAACCAGCCCAGATCGAAGACCGCTACACCGCCCTCGCCGCCAATTACGATCCGTCGGCCCAGGACCGGCTGGTGACCTTTCTGGACAACCACGATCAGGCCCGGTTCCTCAGTTCGGGCAAAGCCAACAACAACACCGACCGCCTCAAAGTCGCGCTGGTCTTCCACTACACCGCCCGCGGCATCCCGTGCCTCTACTACGGCACCGAGCAGGCCTTCAATGGCGGTAACGATCCCTACGACCGCGAGGACATGTTTGACGGCCAGTTCGAGCAAGGACCTTCTCTGGGGGACAACTTCAACCTGACCCACCCCCTCTTTCAATGGGTCGCCAGGCTCAACAACTTCCGCCGGCTCTACCCCGCCCTGCTCACCGGCTCGCACGTGAACCTGTGGAGCGATCCCAGCGGCCCGGGTCTCTTTGCGTATGCCCGCCGGCTCAACACGCAAGAGGTCTTCGTTGTGTTCAACACGGCCACCTCAGCCCAGACACTCACAAACCGCCCCACGATCTACCCCGCCGGCACCACCCTGGTGAACCTGCTCGACACGAACGAAACCACCGTCGTGACCCCTGGACCGCGGATACCCTCGATCACCGTCCCGGCCACGTCCGCCAAGATCTTCATCGCCCAGTCTCAATGGCTGCCGCTTGATCCGCTCGTGACGGGGGTTACGCCCGCCCATGATGCCGCCGGGGTTTCCGCGGGCGCGCCGATCGTCATTCAATTCAGCCAGCCGATGAACACCGGCAGCGTCGTGTCCGCCTTCTCGACCCTCCCCGCCGCCAGCGGGATCTTCTCCTGGTCGCCGGCCCTCGACACGCTCACCTTCACGCCCGGGGGCACGGGGTTTCCGACGCAGACCCTGATCACGGTTCGAATCGCCGCGACGGCACAAGCCGCTCAGTCCGGCCAGGCGTTTCATGCCGGGTTTGAGTCCCGCTTCAAGACGGGGACCTCGACCCTTGTTGATCTGACGCCGCCCACGGTCTCAATCCAGACGCCGACGAACGGGAGCTTCGTAGGCGGCAACGTCCTGCTGTCGGGGACAGCCGCCGACAACATCGCCGTGCAGAAAGTCGAGGTGCGCCTGGATGCCGGCGCGTGGGCCCTGGCCTCGGGGACCAACTCGTGGAGTTATGTGCTGAGCACCTCAAACCTGCTCAACGGCTCGCACCTCCTGTACGCGCGCGCCACAGACACCTTTTCGAATCTTTCGGCAACGAACTCCGTCGGCGTCCGGTTCCTGAACGTCCCCGGCGACTATGTTCAGCGCATCAGCGGGGGCAATCCCTCGAATGTCACCGACTGCGCGGGCAGCATCTGGCTGCGCGACCAGGCGTACAGCCCGGGTTCATCTGGCTACTCCGGCGGGACCACCGGTTACATTGGCAATACCATCACCGGCATCTGCACTTCGGCGCAGACCCTTTACCAGCGCGAGCGTTACAGCACTTCCAGCGTTGGGTTTCGCTATTGGTTCGATTGCCCGATTGGAACTTATGAGACCACGCTGCTGGAGACGGACACCTGGGTAACCGGGCCGGGCCAGCGCGTCTTCAATGTCTTCATCGAAGGCCAACAGGTGCTGACCAACTTCGACATCTACGCTGCGGCGGGGGGAAAGAATCTTCCGCTGACCCGTGTGTTTACTAACTCGGTCGTCGACGGGCAACTGGACGCCCTATTCCTGCCCGTGACCGACAACGCGCGCTGCTCCGGCATCCAGGTCCGCAAGATCGCCGACCTGTTCTCGGGCAACGACGGCATCCCGGATTGGTGGCGCCTGGCCTATTTCGACCACGCCACTGGGCAGGCGGCGGACCGGTCGCGGGCCGGCGACGACGCGGATGGTGACGGCATGTCCAACCTGGCCGAGTTTCTGGCCGGGACCAACCCGCTGGACACAAACTCTGTCTTCCAGATCATTGGCCTCGTGAGCGCCGGCAACGAGGTGCAGTTGTTTTGGCCCACGCGGACCGGCAAGACCTATCAACTGCAGCAGTGCGACGTGCTGAGTCCGACGGCGCGGTGGACCAACTTCGGTCCGGCGCTGGCGGGCACGGACAGCGTGCTGACGCAAAGCGCGGGCGCCGTCGGCGGCGAGTCTCGCTTCTTCCGGGTCCAGGCGCACTGATGGGGCAGCGCCACCGGGTCGCCCCGGCCGGCCGCCTGACGCCCGGAAGCGCAAAACAAGAGTTGAATCATCCGCCAATCACCGAATAATGGGCCGCACAAGTTATGAACCTGGATGAGGCACAACGGCAGAAAGTAGCAGAGTGGATCGCGCAAGGTCTGAAGCTTTCGGACATTCAAAACCGGCTGGCCGCCGAGCTGGGCCTGCGCCTGACCTACATGGAGGTCCGGCTGTTGGTGGATGACATGAAGCTGACGCCCAAAGACGCCGAGCCGCCTCAGAGCGGCCGCGCCGGTGCTGCCATCGCCGACCGCCCCGCCAGCCGCCGGAAAGCGGCCCCCGGAGGACCGGGCCCGCCTCGGGGCACCCATGCCGCCGCCCGCACCCGGCGGCCCGGGCGGCGTATCCGTTACCGTGGACGAACTTACGCGGCCGGGCGCCGTGGTCAGCGGCAAAGTCACCTTCAGCGACGGCAACACCGCCGCCTGGCAAATTGACCAAACGGGTCAGTTGGGCCTGATTCCGACCAAGACCGGCTATCGGCCGCCGGCCTCGGACGTGCAGCCGTTCCAGATGGCGCTCGAAAACGAGCTGAGCAAGCTGGGCCTCTGAAACCTCGCGCGCGCCGAGAGGGGCCGGAAAGGCAGGTTCCGCTTGCAAACGCGGGCAATCCCCCGTAGTGTCCGTTCATCATGAAACTCTCCAGCAAGCTAGAAAAGGTCCTCAACGACCAGATCAACCTCGAACTCTGCTCCGCTTACGCCTACCTCGGCATGGCAGCTTATTTCGACCGCACCCCGTTCAGCGGTTTCGCCAAATGGATGCAAGTCCAGAGCAGTGAAGAGCTCGGGCACGCTAACCGTTTCTTCAAATACATCGTGGAACGCGGCGGCAAGGTAACTCTCCAGGCCATTGCCGAACCCAAGTGCGACTACAAATCCCCCTTGGACGCCTTCAAAGCCAGCCTCGGCCACGAACAGAAAGTCTCGGCCTCCATCTGCGCTATTTACGAGCTGGCCGCCGCGGAGAAAGATTACCCCACGCTGTCTTTCCTCAAATGGTTCCTCGACGAGCAGGTCGAGGAGGAACGGAACGTGGGTGACATGCTGGCGAAGCTTGAACTGGTAGGAGACAACACCAGCGCCCTCTATCAGATTGACCGGCAAGCCGCGGCGCGGGCCGAGGAAAAAGACTAATCTTGACCTCGCGGCTGCGCTTTCCTCGCCCGGTGGCCGGACTTACGTAGCCTGCGACCCATGCCTTACCGGACCTTCGGCGTTGACGAGGTTGCGCGATACCTGCATCTGAGCCGCGCAGACGTCGAGCGGCTGGTTAAGGACCAGGACATTCCTTTCGAGCGGCACGGCGGACGCCTGGCATTCCGCAAAGTCGAAATTGATGCCTGGGCCTCCCAGCGAATCCTGGGGCTCGAAGGGCGAGGGCTGGCGGAGTACCACCAGAAATCCTCCCGGGGCGCGCAGCAGATCGTCCCGCACGAAGCCATCATGCCGGAGATGCTCCGGCCGGAATTCGTCGAGCCCGCGTTGACGGCCAAGACTAAGGCCTCAGTCTTGCGCCAGATGGCGGCCCTGGCCCAAGAGACGGGGCGCGTCTGTGATCCGCCCGCCTTGCTGACGGGGCTCGAATCTCGGGAAGCGCTGTGCTCGACCGGCGTTCCCGGCGGGCTGGCGCTGCTGCACTCACGCAATCCGGATTCGTATCTGTTTGAGACCGCATTCCTCGCGCTGGGCCGGACCATACAGCCCATCCATTTCGGCGCGCCGGATGGCCAGCCCACGGATTTGTTCTTCCTCATCGGCTGCCCGGACGACCGCATGCACCTGCATGCCCTGGCCCGCCTCTGCCTGATGGCCCAGAAAACCGACCTGCTGGTTGATCTGCGCCAGGCTGCGGATGCCGATGCCATGTGCGATTGCATCATCGCCGCCGAACAAAACGTCCTCGTCGGCCGCGCGCACTCTCCGGATTCCTCTGCCTGAAAGCCGAGGCATGGTCAATTGTGACTGTAACATGAGCACTCGCGTCCACACTTCTCAGAACATCTGCCGGGCCTTCTGGCTGGTGGTCGTCGCCTGTTTGGGGGCTTTGTTTGCGGGTCGCGCTCCGGCCGCGCCGTTGCGCGTGGCCACTTTCCGCTGCGACGTCACGCCGTCGCCGGGCGAAGCGTTGGTCTGGACCGCCAGGCTGGTGAAGGTCGAGGACCCCTTGCTGGCCAAGGGGATCGTGCTGGAGGAGGGGACCAATCGCTACGTGCTTTGCGCCATTGACTGGTGCCTGCTGGGCAATGACTCAGAGCTTTCTTTCCGCAAAGCTCTCGCCGAGGGCGCCGGCACCTACCCGGCGCGCGTCGCCATCCAGTGCATCCATCAACACGCCGCGCCTTACGCCGACGAAGCGGCGCACCGGCTGCTGGACGCCGCGCCTGGCTCCCCGCCGCACCTCAGCGCGAAGTTCCTTGATGCGCTCCGCGCGCGCCTGGCCGGAGCGACGCAGGAGGCCGCTGGCCGCCTCGAACCGTTCGACCGGATCGGCACCGGGCAGGCCAAAGTTGAGCGGGTGGCCTCGGCGCGACGGCTGCGGGACGAGAATGGCCGATTGCTCACCCGCTGGAGCGGCGGCGCCAAAGACCCGAAGCTGGCCCAGGCGCCCGAAGGACCCATTGATCCCTGGTTGAAGACGATCACGCTTGCCCGCGGCGACAAACCGCTGGTGCGCCTGCACTACTACGCCACGCACCCGCAAACCTTCTGCTGTGATGGCCGGGCATCGGCCGATTTCGTCGGCCTGGCCCGCGAAGCCGTCGAACGGCAGGACAAGGTCTTCCAGATCTACTTCACCGGCTGCTCAGGCGATGTCACCGTGGGCAAGTACAACGACGGTTCGGACCAGGCCCGTGCGGACCTCACCCACCGCCTCAAGTCGGGCATGCAAGCGGCTATCGCGCAGACGCAATTCGCGCCTGCCCGCGATCTCGTCTGGCGCACCCAATCGCTCACCCTGCCGCTGCGGGCCGCCAAGGAAGCGGTCGCCGCGCAAAGCCGCGTCTGGCTGGACACGCCCACCCAATCCGACAGCATGAGGGTCTATGAAGGCGCGATGCGGCTCGCCTTCGTCGAGCGCCTGGGCCGCCCCATCCAGGTCACCGCTCTGCAAATCGGGAACGTCCACATTCTGCATCTGCCGGGCGAACCCATGCTCGACTTCCAGTTCTTTGCGCAACAGACCAAGCCTCGGGACTTTGTTGCCGTCGCCGGTTATGGCGACTGCGGCCCTGCCTACATCTGCACCGACCAGGCCATTGCTGAGGGAGGCTACGAACCGTCCGCCTCCAATGTCGGCCAAGGCGCCGAGGCCCTGCTGAAGCACGCCATCCGGGCCCTGCTGGGCGAGCCGCTTCCGTGAACCGCAACGTAGGGCAGTGCGTCTCGCCTGCGCGGCTCAAGCCACCGAACTTGGGAAGACAGGCAGGCGAGACGCACTGCCCTGCTCTTGAGTCCTTAATCTCCCCTTAAGGCAGCCTATGGCAGGGTGATTTACGTTGAACTCCGGTCAAACTAAACGCATTAAGTGATCAGGCGGAACTATGAGAGTGCTGGCAGTCGAAGATGAACCTGACCTCCTGAGCAGCCTGACGAAGGCCCTGCGCGAGGACGGCTACGCCGTGGACGGCGCCTCCGACGGCGAGGAGGGCCTCTACAAAGCCGAAAGCTGCGACTACGACGCTATCGTCCTCGACATCATGCTGCCGCGCCTGGACGGCTGGGAATTGCTGCGCCGGTTGCGCAAGACCAAGAAGACCCCGGTGCTGATCCTCACCGCGCGCGACTCCGTTCGCGACCGCGTGCGCGGCCTGGACGCCGGCGCGGACGATTACCTGGTCAAACCCTTCGAGCTGCCGGAACTCCTGGCGCGGCTGCGCGCCCTGATCCGCCGCTCCGCCAGCCAGGCCCAGGCCCGCCTGGAGATCGGCGACGTGGCAATTGATACCGCCGCGCGCACCGTCTTGCGTCGGGGCAAAGCGGTCACCCTTACCGCCCGCGAATACGCGCTGGTGGAATTCCTCGCGTTGCACCGCGGCAAAGTCGTCACCCGCACCATGCTTTACGAGCACCTCTTCGACGAAAACGACGACACCCTCTCCAACCTGCTCGACGTCCACGTCTCGAACATCCGCAAGAAACTCGGCCACGACTTCATCACCACCCGGCGCGGCCACGGCTACTGCATCGAATGATCTCCAACTCCATCCGCTGGCGGCTCCAGGCCTGGCACGGGCTGATCCTGGTCGTGGTGCTCGCGGGTTTCGGCTTCACCGCCTACCACGTCGCCCGTGACAATCAGCTCCGGCGGATAGATCAGGACCTCGGCCAGCGATTGATGGTCCTGCTGCGGCCCCTGCCCCCGGACCGGCCTGGCGACCGTCTGCCGGGTCCGCCGCCCCAGCGCCGGCCCGATCAGCCACCCGGTCGTCCGCCCTACGAACCGCCTGACCAATTCCCGGGGGCGCCGCCCGGTGAGCCTCGCGAGGGCCGCCGCTTCGATTCCCCGGACTTCCTCCTCAAGCTCCGCGACGCCGTCCAGCAAGGCGGCACCCTCGAAGCCAGCCAGACCAATACCTTTTATTACGTCCTGTGGAAGGCGGATGGCTCGGTCCTGGCGCGCTCGCCCGGTGCGCCCGAGGATGTCCCTGCTCCTGAGCGCGTCGGCTTCGCTGAGCCGCAAGCGTTCCCGGAGCGCGACGCCTTTGCCAAAGGGCCCCCTGGCAACCCTGGTCCGGCCATGCTGCCCGAGGCCCGCACCCGCAGCCAAATCCGGGAGTTGTTTCGCTTCCTGCCGCGCGGTCAATGCCTACTGGTAGGGCATTCCCTGGCGCCCGACCTGGCCGCCCTGCGGCGCCTGGCGCTGTGGCTGACGGCGGCCGGTGCTGCCGTCCTGCTGCTCGGCCTGGCCGGCGGCTGGTGGGTCGCCACCCGCGCCATCCGGCCCATCGAGGCCATCAGCGGCACCGCCGTCAAGATCGCCGGCGGCGACCTCTCTCAGCGCATCAGCATCGCCGACACCGACAGCGAACTGGGCCGCCTGGCCGGCGTCCTCAACTCCACCTTCGCCCGCCTCGAAGCCGCCTTCGCCCAGCAGGGCCGCTTCACCTCCGATGCCTCGCACGAACTCCGCACGCCCGTCTCGGTCATCCTGTCCCAGACCCAGACCGCCCTCTCCCGCGACCGCACCAGCCCCGAATACCGCGAAGCCCTCGAAGCCTGCCAGCGCGCCGCCCGCCGCATGAAGTCGCTCACCGAATCCCTCCTCGAACTCGCGCGCCTGGACGCCGGCCAGGAACCCCTCCAGCGCCAGCCCTTCGACCTGTCCCGGGTTGCGCGCGATTGCGTCGAGCTGGTGCGCCCGCTCGCCGCCGAGCGCGGCATCCAAATCCACTCGGACCTCCCATCGCTTGAATGCCTCGGCGACGCCGAGCGCCTCAGCCAGGTCGTCACCAACCTCCTCACCAACGCCATCCACTTCAACCGCGACCAGGGCGAAGTCCGCCTCGCCGCTCGAATCCAGGAGCACGCTATCCTCCTGACCGTGGCGGATACCGGCCAGGGCATCTCTGCTGAGGACCTCCCGCATCTATTCGAACGGTTCTACCGCGTGGACAAGTCCCGCTCCCGCGTCCAGGGCCGCAGCGGCCTCGGCCTGGCCATCTGCAAGGCCATCCTTGATGCCCACGGCGGCAGCATCGAAGTCTCCAGCCAACCCGGCCTCGGCAGCACCTTCATCGTCAAAATGCCGCTGAGGTAAGGGCAAACCCGGATTACATCCGGTTCTTCGCTGTTTTCAGTGGAATAGGGCTCCGCGAAAGCTCCGTTAGGAGCGCCATGTTTATAGCAGACGAGGTCCAGCACACCATTCAAGCTCCGTCAGGAGCGGCATGTTTGGCATTCAAGGGATGACCACGATGGTGTTGGTAGCGTTCCTTTCCATGCCGCTCCTGACGGAGCTTGTTTCAAGAGGACGGTTTCGGCTATAGACATGGCCCTCCTAAGTGCAGCCTTCGACCTTTGTTACGCCAGCAGGTAAGAGTCCTGCCTCGGCAATAGGTGGTTGGGCCGAGTAGTGATAGCAGACCCTAGCTTGGGGAGCCCCATGCCAGGGCAAGCTTTGCCGTAAACGGGCTGGCGATGTGATTGCCCGCGCGCGTGTTCGGCAGCCTCTCCACCAGCCCGATCATCCGCGCCGAGTATTCCAGCAATCGTTCCTCCAGATCGTAATTCATGTTCTTGAGCTGTTCCGGCTCTTCCGCTTTTCAGCCTGCAAGGTTGGACGTTCGAGGTTCAACGTTCGCTGTTCGACGTTCGATGTTTGATCTTCGCCCTCCCGGGCGTCAAACGCCTGCTTCTGCGCCGCCACCGACACCCGCCAGTGGACTGCCAAGTCGCTCAGAAAGGCCTGGATACCCCCAAAGGCGGCCGCCTCCACCACGCGCCCCCCAGCCAAATCGCCTGGACGCGCTAATCCCCGCCACGCCCATCGGGCACAGCCTCAAGGACAGTCCAGTGGGCTCTTGGCCTCCTTGAGGGTTACGCTCGGAACCGTTTGCAGGTAAATCATGGTGGTTTTGACGTCGCTATGTCCCAGCAGGCGCTGGATGGTCTGGAGGTCGTAGTTGGCCAGCAGCAAATGACTGGCAAAGGTGTGCCGGAAGGTGTGCGGCGAAACCCGTTTGGGGATAGCGGCGCGCGCGGCGGCCTGTTTGACAGCACCTTGAACATGGGATTCGTGAGCTGGTGTTGGGCCGGGCGGGGAGCAGGCCGGCTTGGGCGGGCGGCATCGGTCGCGGCTGTGGCGTCACTGGCCGGGGTGCCACGGGCTGGCTTTGGCCGCCTGGGGTGAGTGCGGTGCTTCCTGGGCCCTTGGCTGTTGGCACCGGCAGCGTTGCGCTCGGCTCCGGTTGTCCGCCAAGCAGGAACCGGATGGCATGAGCGGCTTGCTGTCTTTGCTCCACCGACTGGTTCTTGGTTGCCAACTTACCGAGAAACGGCCCAAGGCTTATGGGCGAACGCGGCGGATGGCCGTACTTGTGGCAGAAGTCAAGGTAGAAGCGGGTCCACTTGTGGTAGTCCGGGCGCTGGGGCGCTGGCACCCGAGCCCGTTCCAGCCGCCGCTCAAAGGCTACCCAGGTTTCTCTGGCAACCGGCTGCATCGCAACATCTATGGCTGATACCACCCACCCTTGGGCGGAGGTTGGCGATGATACGACAAGCGTCTGGACGGCGGCAAGCTGAAAAACTCGCCAAAATGGGGATTTACAGCCGAACCTGGGAGGAGTAAAGATCGCCTTGGTGAATAGAAACCTTCATCCGCGGAGGGGGGGCGTCCAGATATCACCCCAGAATGGGGTGATATCCAAGTCTGGATAATCACTTGTTGGCAGGACCGAACATGGGACACGGGACGATAGAAATCCTTGCATTGATCGGCAGCCCGCGGAAGCAGGGAAATACCGACATCATGGCTGATGCCGTGCTGGAGGGGGCTAGGGCAGCGGGAGCAATCGCGTCAAAACTCTACTTGGATGATTACCATGTCCGGCCCATCGGTGAAGTAGAGGACGACACCCGCAAAAGAGATGATCCCCGGAAGGACGACGATTTCCCTGGGCTGCTCGCACGCTTCCTTGCTGCCGACATCGTCGTGTGGTCCACGCCCGTTTACTGGCAAGGCCCCTCCGCGCAGATGAAGTGTTTCCTAGATCGCATGTCGTCCTATTTCAACCACCCGAAGTACCGAGGCAGATTCAACGGAAAAGGGCACGTCATCCTTTGTGCGTACGGGCGGCCCGAGGCGCGCCACGGGGACTGGATCACAGAGGCAATGAAACTAACCGTCGAAGTATTTACCAGAAGGGCAAGGTCAGGGAGCGGCCGGACATTCTCAAGCAGTGTCGAGATCTCGGCATGACAGCCGTGCGGAATATGCTGCCAGAGACAGACCGCCAAGAGTCGCATCGGCTGGGACCGTCGCTCTCCCACGACTTGCGCAATGAGACCGCCCACGAGGACTGAAATCGTGAGACCTGCCAATCGGGTCGGCGGGAGGATTGACCTCCCGCCTCCCACACCACCTAGCAAGCGGGTCCGCACTAGGCGGTTCCGGTTAGATTAACGGCGGCAGGATTGAACTGTTCATTCTGCTTGCCGTAATGCATCTCGATCCACTGTTGCCTGAAGCTGGGCACTCCCCGTTCCGTCAGCCAGCGATTGTCCAGCGCGCGCTGCACAAGGCTGGTGCCGGCCATCCACCAATATCCGCGATGACTGCGCGTGGCTTTGTACACCTCCGCCGGGTGGATGCCCAGCCGGATGAGGTTCCGCCGCCGGGCGCGGGCGCGTTTCCACTGTTTCCAGTAGTACATGCGCATCCGCCGCCGCAGCCATTGGTCCATTGCCGGTATCTCTCGATAGGCCTGGCTGATACCAAAGTAGTTCAGCCATCCCACCACGTAGCGCCGCAGTTCGCTCAACATGCAATAGGTCGAGACGCCACGGCTGCGACTGGTGATGGCCTGGATCCGTTCCTTGAACCGGGTCCGGGCCTTGTCAGTCCACACAATCCTGCCCCGGCGTATTTGAAAGCCGAGGAAGGCGCAGGCCGACAAGGCCGCCGCCCGGCTCTTCTGGTGGTTGACCACCAGCTGGAGCCGGGCTTCCACAAACCGAGTGATGCTCCGCATGACCCGTTGAGCCGCTCGCAGGCTCTTGACCAGAATCAGGAAGTCGTCGGCGTAGCGCGCAAAGCGCAGGCCCCGGCCTTCCAGTTCCTTGTCCAGCGGGTCCAACATGATGTTGGCCAGCAACGGCGAGAGCGGTCCGCCTTGGGGCACGCCCTGCGTCGTGGCTTCCACGCCGCCCTCCGGCAGCTTGACCCCGGCGCGCAGGTAGGCTCCGATCAGCCGGAGCACCCGTGGGTCGCTAACGCGTCGGGCCAGCAGTCGCATCAACCGGTCGAACTTCACGGTGTCGAAGAACGACTTGAGGTCACAGTCCACCGCGTAGCCGTAGCCCGCCTGCGCCGCGGCTTGCACGCTGCGCACCGCCTGATGGGCTCGCTTACCGTGGCGGAACCCATAGCTGTGCGTGCTGAAGTGCGGATCAAAGAGCGGGGTCAGTACCTGTGCGATGGCCTGTTGGATAACACGGTCCAGGACCGTCGGGATGCCCAGGGGACGCAAGTCCCCGTTGGGCTTGGGGATGAACACCCGCCGCACTGGCGCCGGGTGGTAAGTGCCTGCGAAGAGGCGCGAACGAAGCTCCGGCCAGTATTGCCGGGCAAAGGCAGGGAACTGGGCGATGGTCATCCCATCGGAGCCAGCGGCCCCGCCGTTGGCCTTCACCCGGAGCCATGCTCTTCGCAGGTTCTCCGGGCCGAGGATTTGTTCCAATAGATCGGTCGAAGAGGCTCCATGCTCCAGCTGCAACAGTCGCTGCGTGGGAACTCGGCCAGTCGGCTTCATCGTCCCCGGCAAGGCTGCCGCAGTCGAACCTCTACTAACCAGTTCAGCCCTTCCCGAGTTGTGAGACCCTCCGGGGTGTTCCCCGGCTCGTTGCTCTCGGTACTATGGCCTCGGCTGACTCCTGTTCCCGCACGGCGATCATTGCTGAGCCGCCGCGCCCGCCGTTGCCGGCGGGCTCGGGCCACAGGCCTCCCTGAGTAAGAACGTGAACTCTCGCGGCACAACCGGACCATTTATCTCCGGAGCTGAACACCGGACAGCGCTGTGTCGTGCCAGCTGGTCCGCTCCGTCAACCTGATATGGTCTTTCTGTTCGTCGGCTCATCCGCTTTGACCCCTGGCTTCCTTCCCACGAAACCTCGCGATTCCGCAGTTGCCTCGGTCTAATGTTTGGGCCATCGTGCCCCTCGTTATGAGAGGCCCGACAACCGTGCTCACACATAGGGGACTTTCACCCCATCAGTTCACGCCCATGTCAGGCGCAATCGGGTCGGCGGGGGGATTGCTCCCCCCGCCTCCCACACCACCGGACATGCGGGTCCGCGTCCGGCGGTTCCTGGCAGTCCTAACGGATAGAGCAGCCACTCTTTCTCTGCCACGGTGATCGCTGCCCAGTGCTCAGCCAATCGGCTTCATCGCCCCGGGAACAAGACCACCGATGGTCGTGTTCTGCCTGCCAAGTTCAGCCCTTCCCGAGTTGTGAGGCCCTCCGGTGTTACCCGGCTCGTTGCTCTCGGTACTACGGCCTCTGCTGACTCCTGCCAACGCTCGGGGGCCATTGCTGACCCTCGCTCCCGCCGTTTCCGACGGGACGCGATTGCAGGTCTCCCTGAGTAAGGACGTGAACTCTCGCGGCACAACCGGACCATTTATCTCCGGAGCTGAACACCGGACTGCGCTGTGTGTGGCCAGCTCGTCCGCTCCGTCAACCTTATATGGTCTTTCTGTTCGTCGGCTCATCCGCTTTGACCTCTGGCTTCCTTCCCACGGAACCTCGCGATTCCGCAGTTGCTTCGATCTAATGTTCAGGCCATCGTGCCCCTCGTGAGAGAGACCCGACAACCGTGTTCACACATAGGGGACTTTCACCCCATCAGTTCACGCCCATGTCAGG
>CAWGGD010000010.1:0-37205 GCA_963822005.1 uncultured Verrucomicrobiae bacterium
ACTTCCCGGTCCCTGTCACTTTGCAGGTAATCGGGTACCCCGTGATGAGCCAAGCGGTTACAAACATGATTACCACCGATGGCATCATGGACGGCCCCGGGGGGCAGCCAGATTTTCAGACCTTCTACTTCGACGCGGCCTTTCAGCATGTCAACCGGATTCAAATCACCACCGACCGGTGGTACCTCGACAACGTGCTGATCAGCGGCGTCCCCGAGCCGTCAGCCGGCGCGCTGGTTCTCTTGGGCGCGGCGTCTGCGCGTTTGGCCGGTCGCGGATGAGGAGGAGGAGGCGAGCCTTAGATGGATCTGGCCTCCGCCCCACATTTCACCTGTCTTTTCATCGGGCCGCCTTGCCGCGATGAAGCGCAGCGAAAGCTCCAGCCCGATGCGGTCAAAGGCGTCTCGCCTGCCGAGCCCATATGCAACGGTCCCAGCAGCGCCGAGGCGAAGAGTTGCGTGACAGGCGGGACGCCTGCCCCACTTTGCGAGCAGTTCCACGGGATTTCTTGAGCGATTCGGCCCGGGCCGGTGTATAATGGGCAAGCACTAAGACAGATTATGAAAGCAATTAACTCAGTTATCACCGCCACCCTGCTGTTCGCTTTCGCCGCCGCTCCGTGGCCGGCCTTGCCGCCGATAAGAAGAGCGAGAAAGCCAAGCCTTACCCGCTCAAGACCTGCGTCGTGACCGATGAGAAGCTCGGCGACATGGGCGACGCCTACATCTTCGTCCACGAGGGGCGCGAGATCAAGCTCTGCTGCAAGTCCTGCCTGAAGGATTTCAAGAAGGACCCCGCCAAGTACTCAAGAAGATTGAGGCGGCGGAGGCCAAAGCCAAGAAGCCGTAGCCGGCCGGCTCGGGCAACGCGTCACTCGCGGCGGGCCGGAGCGCCGGATTTATCCGGCAGCTGGACCGCTCCCCTTAGCCGCTGCCGGATCAATCCGGCGCTCCGGTGGGCTGTGCCAGAGCGCCCTGCCGCCGTAAGTGTGTCCCGTGAGTTTCCGTGGCTATGAAGACGCTTATTCCTTTGACGTTGCTTTTGGCCGCCGCGGCGGCGGTCGCCCAAACGCCGCCGCACATCGCCGGCTCCGCCCCGGCGACCAATGTCATCCGGCTCACCCCGGCCTACATCAATGACCTGGCGGAGGAGATGCGCACCAAGCACCCCGCGTTGCAGGCCGCCTCAGCGCGCACCAACGCCGCCGCGGCCAGTGTCGGCGCCGTGCGAACCTGGGAGGACCCGAGGGTCGTCGCTCGGGGGCATGGCCGCCCGCGAAGAGATGCGGGCGGACGAGGGCGATCTGATTTACGGCGTCGAGCAGAAGCTGCCGCTTTTCGGCAAGCCCGGCCTCGCCCGCGCCGTCGCCCGCGCCGAACTCGCCACGGAGATGGCCAACGCCGACTACCGCTTCCAGATCCTGCGCCGGGAACTGGCCCAAACCGTCTTTCGCGCGGCGCTGGCGGACGAGGTCGTCGTCATCGGTCAGCAAGACCTGGCCTGGCTGGAAACGATGACCCGGACGATGGAAGGCCGGTATCGCGCCGGCGAAGCCACGCTGGTCGAAGTGCTGCAGCTCCAGAATGAGCGATCCAAACGCGCCACCCAGCTCGAAACCGACCGCGACCGCGTCACGCACGAGCGGGTCAGCTTGAATCGCATGCTGAATCGCGACTTGCTTGCGCCGTGGCCGACTCTGGAACTCCCCTCCCTGGCCGGCCCGGTCGTTTACAACCAGAAGCTGTTGGACTTCGCGCTCAAGTACGAACCCAAGGTCGAGGTGCTGCGCCGGCAAATCAAACAGGCCGAGGCCAACGTCGCCTTGACCCGCCGCCAGCGCTCGCCCGACCTCAGCGCCGGGCTGGAAGCGCGAAATTACACCGGCGATGGCAGCTTCCGGCAGGGAATACTGCTGTTCAGCCTGCCGGTTCCCTGGCTCAACGCCGGCAAGTATCGCGCGGACGTCCAGCGCGACGAAGCCAGGCTCAAAGCCGCCGAATCCGACCTGGTTGATTACGAACTTTCCGTGCGCGAGGAGGTCCACATGTTGACCGTGAAGATTGATGCCGCCCGCCGGGAAGCCTTGCTCTATCGCGACCAGGTCATCCCCCGCAGCGAGTCGGCGCTCGAAAGCGCGCGCGCCGGCTGGGAGGCCAACCGCAACACCTTCCGGGACGTGCTCGACGCGCGCCGCATGTTGCTCGATGGCCGCCTCATGCATGCCCGGGCGATTGCCGAGCAGTATCAGATGTTGTCCGACCTCGTGCTCTGCTGCGGCCTGGGGGATTTGGAAGCGCTCCAGATGATCGGCGCGCAGCCCGCCGCCTCGCCCCCCAACCTGCCCAAACCGGAATAGACCCACACCGGAGCATCGCCCGCCTGCTTATGCCAGCCACCTTCAAGCGAATAATGAGTCCAATGTGCGCCAAACTCACGTTCCTATACATAGCGTCGCAAGTCCCGGCTGCCTCGGCGAGGCAGCCCTACCAGGGTGGGGCGCTTTCGCCGAAAGCGCCGGCGCGAAGAGTCAAGTCGCTGTGTATAGTCCTCCTGGCCGGCGCCGTTGCGCTCGGCGTGGCTGTCAGCGGCTGCGGCAAGTCCGATTCCGCCTCCGCCGCGCACTCGGCCAAGCAGCGGTATCATTGCCCGATGCACCCGACCTACGTGAGCGACAGGCCGGGAGATTGCCCCATCTGCGGCATGAAGCTGGTGCCGATCAAAGGGGATAAAGCCATCCGCCAAGCCAGCCGCCGCTGCGTCGGACGACAAGACCGCGCACATCAAGGCCGGCCAGTTCTATTGCCCGATGGACACGGAAGTGGTGCAGGACACACCCGGCAAATGCCCCAAGTGCGGCATGGACCTGGTGGAGAAGAAAGCAACTGCCCGCCGGCCACGAAGGCCACGCGACCAGCGCAGCGACCCCGTCCGTGCCCGGCCGAATCAGCATCAGCCTCTCCGCCGACAAGCGGCAGATGATTGGCCTGGCCCTCTCGAAGGTCGAGAAGCGCGAACTCACGAACACCGTTCGCACCACCGCCGTGGTGACGCACGATGAAACCCGCTATGCCCGCATCGCCCCGCGTTTCGGCGGCTGGGTGCGCAAGCTGCACGTCAACTTCACCGGCGCGCCGGTCGAGAAAGGCCAGCCGCTCTTCACCGTCTATAGCCCGGAACTCTTTTCGACCGAGAACGAGTATTTGATTGCCTGGCGCGGGCTCCAGCAGTTGAAGGCCGATGCCGTCCGCCGAACAGCGCAACGCCGCCACCAACCTGCTTGGCTTCCGCGCGCCGCCGACTCGAATTGTGGGAGAGTTGGCGACGACGAAATCCGCGCGCTCGAACAACGCGGCACGCCCAGTGACGAAATGCCTGTTCCGCTCCCCGATTGCGGGCCACGTCGTGGCCAAGACGGCGGTCGAGGGCAAATCTTTCATGGCCGGCGAGTCGCTTTACGAAGTGGCCGACCTTTCGCACCTCTGGCTCGATGCCTGGGTCTTCGAGTCCGATCTGCCCCTGATGAAACCGGGCCTGCAAGCCACGATCACCTTCCCCTATCTCGGCAACAAGACCTTCACTGCGCCGATGACCTTCCTCTATCCCCACATTGACCCCCAGACGCGGCGCGGTCGCGTCCGCCTGGAGCTGGACAATCCCGAGCACCTTTTGCGTCCGGACATGTGGGCCAGCGTCGCGATTCAAATCCCGCTCGGCGAGAAGCTGCTCATTCCGGCCAGCGCGGTGATTGACACCGGCCAGCGCTTCGTCGCCTTCGTTGATGGCGAAGACGAGCACCTGCAGCCGCGCGAACTGAAAGTCGGCTTCAAGACCGATGACTACTACGAAGTGCTCGATGGCGTGAAGGAAGGCGAGAAGGTCGTCACGCGCGCCCTGTTCCTGGTGGATTCGGAAAGCCAGCTCAAGGCCGCCATTGCCGGGATGGGGGCGGCCGGGGGACATGAACATTGAGACGGAGAGAGGGAGAGACGGAGACACGGAGAGACGGAGACACGGAGACACGGAGAAGCGGAGACAACATGAGCACGATCAGACATTACCGAGACTTGAACGTTTACCAGAACGCCATGGAGTTGGATCGTCAGGGTTTTCGAACTGACCAAGTCATTTCCGTCGGAGGAGCGCTATTCGCTCACCGATCAGATTCGGCGCTCATCCAGGTCGGTCTGTGCCAACCTCGGCGAGGCGTGGCGGAAACGCCGCTACGAGGCGGCATTCGTTTCGAAACTGAGCGATGCGGAGACTGAGGCGGCCGAAACACAAATCCACGCAGAGGTTGCCTGGCGCTGTGGTTACTTTAGCGAAGCGCAGTTCCAGGAGATTGACGCAGCTTACGATCAAATCATAAGCCAGATCGTGAAGATGGCCGACCAACCCGAGAAATGGCTCATCCGCCGCCGGGTTGAATCATGAGCGTTGCAGCTTCGAACGGGCCGCGAGCGACGCGAAGATAAAGGAGCCGCGACTGCCTCGGATTCTCCGATTCCCCGATTCCCCGATTCGCCGACTCATGCTTCGCTCATCGAGCGCATCATCGAGTGGAGCGCGCGCAACAAGTTCATGGTCTTCCTGCTGGTGGGCGCGCTCACCCTCGGCGGCGTTTTCTGCCTGCGCAACACCCCGCTGGATGCCATTCCCGACCTGACCGACGTGCAGGTGATCGTCTTCAGCCAATGGGAGGGCCGCAGCCCGAGCCTGGTGGAAGACCAAATCACCTATCCGATCGTCACCAAACTCATCAGCGCGCCCAACGTTCGCACGGTGCGGGGCTATTCCTTCTTCGGTTACTCGTTCGTGTACGTGATTTTCAAGGACGGCACGGACATCTACTGGGCGCGCTCCCGCGTCCTGGAATACATGCAAGGCCTGGCCGGCAATCTGCCGCCGGGCGTCACCCCCACGCTCGGACCCGGACGCCACGGGTGTCGGCTGGGGCTTCCAATACGCGCTGGTGGACAAAAGCGGCAAGCACGACTTGGCGGACCTGCGCTCGTTCCAGCAATGGCATTTGCGCTATTGGATTCAGAGCGTGGAAGGCGTCGCCGAAGTGGCCACCATCGGCGGCTTCGAGAAACAGTATCAGGTGGAGATCGATCCCGACCGACTGCTCGCCTACAATGTTCCCATCAGCAAGGTCGTCTCCGCCATCCGCAGCGCCAACAACGACGTGGGCGGACGCGAGCTCGAACAGAACGGCACCACCTACCTCGTGCGCGGCAAAGGCTACATCAAGTCGCTCGACGATTTGCGCCTCGTGGTGGTGGGCGCCGATGCGCGGGGCACGCCGGTGCTGCTTGCAGGACGTGGCCCGCAACATTGCCTTCGGCCCGGAGATGCGGCGCGGCGCGGGCGACTTCAACGGCGAAGGGGAAACCACCGGCGGCATCGTCGTGGTGCGCTTCGGACAGAACGTTCTCCAGGTCATTGACCGCATCAAGGCCAAGCTGGAGGAGGTCAAGCCGTCGCTGCCGGAAGGCGTCGAGATCGTGACCACCTACGACCGCTCCGATCTCATCAACCGTTCCATCCAGACCCTCACGCGCACGATCATCGAGGAGTCCATCATCGTCTCGATCATCGTCATCGTGTTCCTGCTGGATTTCGGCGGCGCGGCGCGGGCCATCGTCACGCTGCCCATCGCGGTGGCGCTGGCGTTCATCCCGATGTATTTCATGGGGCTGACGGCGAACATCATGTCGCTGGCCGGCATCGCCATCGCCATCGGCGCGCTCTGCGACGAGGCCGTGGTGATGGTGGAGAACGTCCACAAACATTTGGAGCACGCCCCGCCGGGCTTGAACCGCCACCAGAAGCAGGAGGTCATCATCAAGGCGTGCAAACAGCTCGGCAAACCGCTGTTCTTCGCCCTGCTGGTCATCACCGTCAGCTTCCTGCCGGTGTTCACCCTGGAATCGCAGGAAGGCCGCCTCTTCAAGCCGCTGGCCTTCACCAAGACCTTCACGATGGCCTGGGCGGCGTTTCTCTCCATCACCATCGGCCCGGCGCTGATCGTGCTGATGACCGGCGCCAAGGTCATTCCCGAGCATAAGCATCCCATCAGCCGCATCCTCCACCGAATTTACTACCCGTGGGTCAGCATGTTGATGACCCGGCGCATCCTCTCCATCGTCATCGCCGTCGCCGCGGTGGCTTCCTCCTACCCCATCTACAAGAAGCTCGGCTCGGAATTCATGCCGCCGATCAATGAAGGCACCATCCTCTACATGCCGACTTCGCTGCCCACGATGTCCGTCACCGAGGCCACGCGGGTCATGCAGATTCAGGACCGCATCCTCAAGCAATTCCCCGAAGTGCTCACCGTCCATGGCAAGGCGGGCCGTTCCGAAACCGCCACCGATCCGGCGCCGATGGAAATGTTCGAGACCGTCGTGCAGTTGAAGCCCGAAAAGGAATGGCGTCACGTTCCCAACCCGCGCTGGTATTCGTCTTGGGCGCCGGAGTGGACGCAGAAGGGCTTGCGCAAAATCTGGCCCGACGCGCGCCCGATGACTTGGGACGAGTTGATCACCGAAATGGACGAGGCGCTGCAAATCCCCGGCCAGGTCAACGCCTGGACCATGCCCATCAAAGGCCGCATTGACATGCTCACCACCGGCATCCGCACGCCGATTGGCATCAAGATTTTCGGCCCTGACCTGGACCAGATCGCCAAATTGGGCGAGCACCTCGAATCCGTCATGCGCGAGATTCCCGGCACGCGCAGCGTGTTTGCCGAGCGCACCACCGGCGGCTACTACCTCGACATCACCCCCAACCGCGCGGAAATCGCCCGCTATGGTCTGAACGTCGAGGACGTCCTCATGCAGGTGGAAACCTCGATTGGCGGCATGGCCGTCGCCCGCACCATTGAGGGCCGCGAGCGTTACACCATCAACGTCCGCTACAGCCGCGAACTGCGCGACGACGTGGACAAACTCAAACGCGTGCTCGTCCCCGTCATGTCTGCCCCGCTGGGCGAGGGCGGGCCGGCCAGCGCCGCCGGCGAAATGCCGAGCGGCCGTTCGGCGGCCGGCGCGAGCGGGCTCCAGCAGATCCCCCTCGGCCAACTCGTGGACATCCGCACCACCAGCGGCCCGCCGGTCATTCGCAATGAAAACGGCGCGCTCACCGGCTGGGTGTATGTGGACATGGCCGGCCGCGACATCGGCGGCTACGTCACGGACGCCAAGAAGGCCGTGTCGGAAAAGATCGAGAAGGCCGGGCTGTTGCCCACGGGCTACCGGTTCGAGTGGTCCGGGCAATACGAGCACATGCTCCGCGTGCGCGAACGCCTCAAGCTGGTGGTGCCGATCACGCTGGCGCTCATTTTTGTGCTGCTCTACATGAATTTCAAGAGCATCCCCGAGACCTTCATCATCCTGCTCTCCATTCCCTTCGCCATGACCGGCAGCATCTGGTTGCTCTGGCTGCTGGGCTACAACCTGAGCATCGCCGTCTGGGTCGGCATCATCGCGCTGGCGGGACTGGCGGCCCAGACCGGCACCGTCATGATCATCTACCTCGACGAGGCCTTTCACGCCTACCAACAGGCGGGCCGCATGAAGACCCAGCACGACCTCTTCGAGGCCATCACCTACGGCGCGGTGCAGCGCGTCCGCCCGAAGCTGATGACCGTCTCCATGATCACCCTCGGCCTGGTCCCGGCGCTCTGGGCGCATGGCGCGGGCGCCGAAGCCATCCAGCGCATCGCCGCCCCGATGATCGGCGGCCTGATCACCAGCACCATCCTCACGCTCGAAATCGTGCCGGCCATCTACTCGCTCTGGCGCGGTCGCCAGGTCGAATGGGTCAAAGGCCCGCGACCGCCGCGCAAGAAGTGGGAGGAGCTGAGCCGGCAATTTGTCGAATGGGAAAAGCAGGCGCACCAAGCCGCCAGTGCAAGGCCTCCGTCAGCCCTGCCAGACGCCAGCAGCATGTCCGGCCCAAAGCCATGACCGCAAGTGTGACCATCGCCGGCTTAATGCCGATTCTGTGGAGTCACGGGGCGGCTGCCGACGTGATGAAGCGCATCGCCACCCCCATGATCGGCGGCGTGGTCACGTCCACCGTAATGGAGTTAGCCATCTATCCGGCTATCTTCTACGTCTGGCGCTCGCGCTCCGTGGTCCGCCACGAGGCTAAACCGTAACGAGAACCCGCCGAGAACCCGCCGGCCCTCACTTGACAACGGCAAATCCGGCGCGACATTGGCCTCGTAGAGAATCAACAAATCGAATGACTCATAGTAGCCATTCTTTACGAAAGGAAATATATGGAAGCTAGACTGAGTAGTCCTGTCAACGAAACCCAGAGCTTGCCCAGCGAGAGACTGGTGGACGACTTCAAGTTGATCGTCCAACGCGCAGAGCAGAAGGCTCGGGAGCGCGCCCGGGCCGCGGACAAGGTTGTGCGTGACCATCCCTATCAGACCATCGGTATTGCCGTCGGTCTGGGCGTGCTGATTGGCGCGCTGGCCCAGCGCTCGTGGACCGCGCGCGGGTGAGCCGCTTCACGGCACGTTGTCCCCCAGCTCCCCCAGCCACACCGCGGCCTCGGAATCGCTGGGGGCGCGCCAATCGCCGCGCGGGGAGAGGGAGCCGCCGGAGCCGACCTTCGGGCCGTTGGGAACCGCTGAGCGCTTGAACTGGCTGAGCTTGAAGAAGCGATAGAGGAACACCTCCGAGCCACTTCTTGATGGTCCGCAGGTCGTACTGCTGGCGCTTCGCCGCCGGCAGCAAATCCGGCCAGGCGCCACGGTTCCTGTCCCCCCACGCGTGCCACGCCAGGAAGGCTACTTTGCTGGGCCGGAACCCGTGCCGCGTGATGAAGTAGAGATTGAAATCCTGCAGTTCGTACGGCCCCACCACGTCCGCGGTTTTCTGCGCGGGCCGGGCCGAATCGCCCTTCGCGTGAGGCACCAGCTCGGGCGAAATCTCCGTCGCCAGGATCGCTTCGAGCGTGGCATTGGTCGCCGCGTCAAACTCGCGCGACCCCACTACCCAGCGAATCAAGTACTGGATGAGCGTCTTGGGCACCGAGCAGTTCACGTTGTAATGCGACATGTGGTCGCCGACCCCGTAAGTCATCCAGCCCAGCGCCAGCTCGCTCAAATCGCCTGTGCCCAGCACCAGCGCCTTGTGCAGATTGGCCAGCCGGAACAAATGCGAGGTCCGCTCGCCCGCCTGCACATTCTCGAACGTCACATCGTACACCGGCTTGCCTGCCGCAAACGGATGGCCGATGTCCCGGAACATCTGCTGGCAGGACGGCCGGATGTCAATCTCGCTCGCTGTGACGCGCAGCGCTTGCATCAGCTTGTGGGCATTGGTGAGCGTCAGCTTGCTCGTGGCAAAGCCGGGCATGGTGTAGGCCAGGATGTTCTTCCGGGGCAACCCCAGCCGGTCCATCGTCCGGGCGGCGACAATCAGCGCCTGCGTCGAGTCCAAGCCGCCCGAGACGCCGATGACCACCCGCTTGGTCCCCGTGCTCGACAGCCGCTTGAGCAGGCCGTGCACCTGGATGTTGTAAGCCTCGTAGCAACGCTGGTCGCGCTCGCGCGGATCGCTCGGCACGTAGGGAAACCGGGCGAACTCCCGCTGCAGAGGCACCCGGCCTGCCGGGACGCGGAACTCGAACGCAACCCGCCGCATCGCCCGCAGCCGCTCGCGGTGGTCGCCCGCCGAATCGCTGAAGCTGGTCATGCGCATCCGGTCCTGCGCCAGCCGCTCGAGGTCAATGTCCGCCAGGATCATCTGCTCCCGGTCCGCAAACCGCTCCGACTCGGCCAGCAGGTCCGCATTCTCGTAAATCAGCGCGTGTCCGTCCCAGGCGACGTCGGTCGTGGATTCGCCCGGGCCCGCGCACGAATACAGATACGCCGCGAGGCACTTGCCGGATTGCGACGCGCACAGGTTGCGGCGGTACTCCGCCTTGCCGATGGTGATGTTGCTCGCCGAAAGGTTTACCAGCACCGTCGCCCCCGCCAGCGCCGCGTAGGTGCTCGGCGGAATGGGCACCCACACGTCCTCGCAAATCTCGGCATGGAGCTTGAAGCCCTCGACGTTCCCCGCCTCGAAGATCAGGTCATTCCCGAACGGCACGCACTCGCCCCAGGAAGAGCACTTCGCGGCTGACGGCGTCGCGACTGGCGGCGAACTGCCGTTTCTCGTAATACTCGCGGTAGTTCGGCAGGAACGTCTTGGGCGCCAGCCCCAGCACCCGCCCGCGATAAATCACCACCGCGCAATTGAACAGCTTCCCCTCGAATACCAGCGGCGCCCCCACCACCAGCACCGGGCTCAGCGCTGCGCTCGCCTTGACCAACCGCCCGACGGCCGCCTTGCTCGCGTCCAGCAGCGCGGCCTGGTGGAACAGATCATCGTTGGTGTAGGCTGACAGCCCTAACTCAGGGAACAGCGCCACGGCGACCTTGGCCTGGGATGCCTTCCGCGCCAGGGCGAGGGTCCGTTCCAAGTTGAACTCCGGATCCGCCACCCGCAGCGAAGGGATGCACACCGCCGCGCGGATGAACCCGTGCGAGTAGATTGAGTCAAAAGGCTGGCGCATGACCCGTCGCTTACGGCTAGCCCCGCCTGAATAAGCCGTCAGGGCTCGCTCAGGACTTTGGTGCGCTGCTGGTGGTATTCCTCGGGCGTGATCTGATCCGCCCGGTATTTCCGCAGCAACTCCGCCAGGCGCTGTTGCTTGTCCCCGGAGACGGTGGGAGGCGGAGGCTGGATCGGCGGGAAGGGTTGCGGGGCTTTCGGACTCACGGGTTTCTTCGAGACCTGCGCCGATTCGGGCGTCACCGCCGTTGGCCCGGCAGCGGGAACGCCGGTTGTGGAGAGCGGTTGCGTTTCCAACTGCTTCATCTTCTGCTCCAGAGCGGCACGGGCCTTGGCGATACTCTCCGGGTCCACCGGCGGTGGTGCGGCGAGGGTGGGCCTTGGCGTCGCTGGGGCGGCGGGCGCTTGTGCCGACGGCGCCTCGGCTGGAGGGGGCTGGGCTGCGGGCACCGGTGCGGGCGCCGGTGCCGCCACTGCCGGCGGCGGCTGAACTACGGGTGCGGGCGTTGGCGCCGGTTGGACCACCGGCGGCGGCGGCGAGCGGCCGGCCGCAGGGCGGTGGACTGGGGGCGGAGGCGCAGGCGCCGGTTGCACCACTGCCGGGGGGGGCTGGGCCACAGGCGGGGGCGGGGGCGCCGGCTGTCCTGCGGCCGGCACCGGCTGGGCCGGGGCGGCGCGAACGGGGGAAGGTTGCGCGCCCATTTCCTCCATCTTCTGGCGCAGCGCCTCGCGCGCCTTCTCGATCGCTGCCGGGTCTGACGGCGGCGGCGCAACCAACACGGGGACCGATGGCGCCTGGGCTGCGGGCGCGGGTGCTGGGGGTGTCACAACCGGCGACGGCTGTGCGGGGGGCGGAGGCACAGCTACCGGCAGCGCTGCTGCCGGCACAGGCGCAACAGCGGGCTCAGGCTGAACCGCCGGCGCGGGGGCCGTGGGCTTTGCGACAGGCGGCGAAGGCTTGGCGACAGGCCGCGGCGTCCATTGCGCTGGCGGCGTGGGCCGACCGGCAGGTTGCGGTTGGATCTCCGTCATCTTCTGGCGCAATGCCTCCCGCGCCTTGGCAATGGCTTCCGGGTCCGCCGACGGCGGCGCGACGGGCGGCGGCGCTGCTTCGACGGCGGGGGCAGGCACAGCCACGGGCGCCGGCGCTGGCGCGGGAGCCGGTGGCGGCTTCGGCTTGGGGGTCGTAACACTCGGTTGCGGAGCAGGCGCGGGGGGCTGGGTTTGCATCTCGCTGAGCTTCTTCTCCAACGCCTCTCGCAGCTTGGCGTCGGTGTTGGCATCAGCCGCGCGCAACGGCAGGATGGCGGCGCAGTATGCCGCCGCGCCGAGGACCAGGAAGCATTTTGAAATCTGCATGGGGGGGTTTTAAGGCAAAAGGGCAGACGACGCAACAGCTTTCACGCCTGCATGGGAGCCTGAAGGCTGCGCTCCTATGCCGTGCTGGTACCGGCATGCTGCGCCCCCATCTTCTCCCACGCCCCGCGCCAGGGATAAAGCAGCACCGACCGCAGCATGAGCTGCCGGACCTCGCGCCGGCTGACTTTGATGCGCTGCTCGGGGTCGAGCGCGTTGCCGGCGCGCAACCGTTCCAGGGTTTCTCTGCCGATAAGAATCGGCCAGGCGCAGGCCAGGCGCACGCGCACGCTGCGGCGCGGCAGGGCGTTGGTGTAGGCCCAACCCGCCAGCAGGTGGGCCTCGGCGCGGTCCAGATACGCGTGGTAGAGCGGACGCAGCCGCGGCTCATTCGCCGCCTGCAGGAGGTCTGCGGGTTTCAGGGCTGAACCCGCCAGCCGCTCCGCCGGCAAGTAGCAGCGGCCCTGCCGCAGGTCCGCCGCCACGTCGCGCAGAATGTTCACCAGTTGCAACCCTTTGCCGAACCGCACGCCATTCGTCAGCAGGAACGCCATATCGAGCGGCGCCTCGGGAAACAGGTGCGCCCGGCATATCCTGGTCCAGAACTCCCCGACGCAGCCGGCGACGCGATAGGTGTAATCGTCCAGCTCCTCATCTGTGCGCAGCGCTACGAGGGACTGGGCTGAGGCGTGGGCGAAACGGCGCAAGTCCAGTTCCTGCCCGCTCGTAATCGTGTCGAGCACCTCCCGCACCAGTTCGGCGTCGGCGGAAGGCAAGCGGTGCAGCAGCGCCAGGCTCGCCTCACATTTCTCCAGCAGCACGGCCTCGGCGCGCGCACCCTGCCGCCGCGCCAGGTCGCCATAATCCAACGGCGGGTCGCGCCGCCCCTGGATGCGCTCGCGCAGGGCTTGCAAGGCCGCCAGCCGCTGCTCCGGCGCCACCAATCCGGTGTCCGCAATCGTGTCCGTCGTGCGCGCCAGCAAGTAAGCAAGGCCGATCGGCGAACGCACCGGTCGCGGCAGCACGCGCAGGGTGAGGTAAAACGAGCGCGATACCTCCTTGAGCAGACCGGTCAGTAACTCTTCGGGCGCTTGCGCCATGGTTCCTGCGCGAATGAAGCACCGTTCCGCTGCCGCTCACGGTCGCGGCGGCGCTTCGTTCAGCTTGTCAGTTTCTTCCACCTCGCTAGTTGCTTCCCGATTTCCTTGGTTCCCGGCGCTCCGGTGAGCCGGCGCCGGGCCATCGCCCGCCGGAGGTCAAACACCGCCAGCGCGTCCGCGCCGAACTTCTTCTCGACCGACCGCAGCTCGGCGAGCGTGAGCTGGCTCAGCGGCTTGCCCACCCGCTCGGCCAGCGCCACCAGGGCGCCCACCGCATGATGCGCCTGCCGGAACGGCAGACCCTTGCGGACGAGGTAGTCCGCCAGGTCGGTCGCCAGCAGCGCCGGATCGCTCGCCGCGGCCAGGCAGGCTGGGCGGTTGGCTTTGGTGTGCTGGAGCATCTCGGCGCACAGGCGCACGGCCGCGCGCACCGCATCCGCCGTGTCAAACAGCCGCTCTTTGTCCTCCTGCAAGTCCCGGTTGTAGGTCATCGGCAACCCCTTGAGCAGCGTCAGCAGCGCCACCAGGTTGCCAATCAGCCGCCCGCTCTTGCCCCGGATCAGTTCCGCCACATCGGGGTTCTTCTTCTGCGGCATCAGCGACGAGCCCGTGGTGTAGGCATCCGCGATACGGATGAAATTGAATTCGCTGCTGGACCAGAGCACCAGGTCTTCCGCCAGCCGCGACAGGTGCACCCCGAGCAGAGCCGCGCCGCTGCAGAACTCGACCGCGAAATCCCGGTCGCTGACCGCGTCCATCGAGTTCTGCGTCAGCTGTGGCCGGCCCTGCGCATCCACGAAGCCAAGCAATTCGGCCACCAACTCGCGGTTCAGCGGCAGCGTCGAACCGGCCAAGGCGCCGCTGCCCAGCGGGCAGACGTTCGCCCGCGCGAGGCATTCCCGCAGCCGCTCCGCGTCGCGCGCCAACATCTCCACGTAAGCCAGCAGGTGATGCGCCAGATAGACCGGTTGCGCCCGTTGCAAGTGCGTGTAGCCCGGGATCACCACCTCCCGCTCCCGTTCGCCCAACTGCACCAGCGCCCGCTGCAAGAGCCGGAGCTCCCGCTGCAGCTCCGTGATTTGTTCCCGCAGCCAAAGCCGCATGTCCAGCGCCACCTGGTCGTTGCGCGAGCGGCCCGTGTGCAGCTTCGCGCCCGCCGGCACCCGCCGCGTCAGGGCCGCTTCGATGTTCATGTGGACATCTTCCAGCTCCGGCCGCCACTTGAATGTCCCCCGTTGGATTTCCTTCGCGAGCGCGTCCAGCCCCTTGATGATGGCCCGCAGCTCCCGCTGCGTCAGGAACCCGGCTTCCCGTAGCATCGTGGCGTGGGCGATCGAACCGGCGATGTCCTGTCGCCAGAGCCGCTGGTCAAACGAAATGGATTCGGTGAACTGGGCCACGGCGGCCGCCGGGCCGCCGGCAAACCGTCCGCTGCGGGAGACAGGAGAGGTCTTTTTCATGCGCTTCACTCGCCCTCGAATGTGCCTCCGCGCCGCTCGGAAGTCACTGCCAAAAGGCCTGAGTAGGGCAGGCGTCTCGCCTGCCCTACTATAAAAAGCATTGTCGTCGCGCGCCGCGTGTGGAATCGTAGGCCCGGAAGCGATGAGCGAGTTCAAGTTTGCGTGTCCGGTCTGCGGCCAGCATCTCACTGCCGACTCCAGCACGAGCGGCGGGCAGATCCCCTGCCCAACCTGCTTCCAGAAGATCATCGTGCCCCAAGCGCCTGCTTCCGCCGATACCAAGTTCATTCTCTCGGCTTCCCAGGTGGCCAAACCCCGCCCCACCTCCGCCGACACCGTCCCCCAGCTAGGCCCCCTCCAGCCCGCGACCCCGCGCAGCTCCCTTCCGGCCGTGGTGGCGTTGCTCGTCCTGCTGGGTGCGGCAGGTGCGGCGCTTTTTGTCTTCCGTGACCGCATCTTCAAGCCCTCGCGTGCAGCGGCGCCGCCCGGCACCAACGCCCCCCTGCCGCAGCCAACCGCCCCGGTGGTGCTCAACCCCACTTATCCGGTCCCGACGAACATCACTTGGACGCTGGACCTGACCAATTCGGTCGTTCCGGATACGCCCGTTGCGGGCAGAATACACGGCAGCGGTTTCCTTTGCGAAAGGGCCGTCCTTCGGGGAGGCCAGTTGATACTGGCCCAGGGCAAGACCTTCCCTTGGGACCTGGGACTTGCGCTCTACCTTCCCGCGCGCCATGGCGAGGAGCTGAGCGACAAGACCTTTGAGATCACGCCGGACGGCAGCTCGGCCCCGCGCGCTGTCTTGCGCTGGAAGAACGAGCAGCAAGAACCCGTCACCCAAACCATCAGCAACGGGTACACGCTCAACCTCGTGTTTGGCCAGGCCACTAACAGGCACGTGTCCGGCCGGATCTACCTCTGCCTGCCCGATGAGTCCAAGAGCTTCGTGGCCGGCACGTTCGATGCCGAAATCACCAAACCTCCGCCCCCAAAACCCGGTTCGCCCAAACGGCCCAGGCGCCGGAACTGAACCCTGCTCAAGCGCTCTTCTGGGCGGGGTAAGGCAGCGCGCTCCCGGCGGTCACCCGGCCCTGCTGGCAGCGGAAGCACACGCGGTTGAGCGCGTTGAGCAGCGACACGACCTTCTCCCGGGCGCATTCGCCCATCAGGCAGACCTGGATCCAGTTCCGTCGCCGCAAGTAGTCGCTGTTGTGGCTGATGAGGTAGCCGGCATCGTGCATGAGCTGGCCGATCCTGACCGAGTTAAGGGCGCCGGGCAGAGCAATGGTGACCACGGCGGGTGAAGTGGTTGCCCCGTCGCCAACCAGGTCAAAGCCCAGCTCGCGCAGTCGCGGCCGGAGCCAGGCCGAAAGCTCGCCCAGGTCGGCAAAGCGTTCATCCCAGCGGACACGCCTGACCGCCGCATGCAGCGCGTGGAGGAGATTGGACGAGAAGGTGAACGGGACCCCTTCCTGTGCCGCGTAGCTGCCCAGGTCCAGATACCGCGGCAGACCTTTCGAGCTGGGCACGACCGCATGATGGTAGAATACCATCGAAATGCCGGGATAGGACCGCAAGCCTTTGCCGCTGGCACCGGAAGCCAGCCAGACCCCGGTCAAATCCACCGGCACGGTACCCACCGAGCTGATGCAATCCAGGCAGAGCTTCACTTGGAACTCTGCGCACAGCGCCGTAAGCCGCCTCGCGTCGTTGAGAACCCCCGTCGAGGTTTCGCAATGCGTGCACCACAGCCAGCCGGGCCTGCGGGCGCGTTCGAGCTGGCTCCGCACTGCGGCCAGGTCCAGCGGCTGGCCCCAAGGGAACTCCAGCACGTTGAACGCCAGGTCGAACCGGCGCGCGTGGTCCACCAGGCGCTCGCCGAATTCGCCGTTGCTGAGCACCAGGCCGGGCGTTTCTTCCAGCGAAAGCTGGCCGGCCACGACGTCGTTCGCCAGCGTGCCCGAACCTAGGAACAGCTCGACGTTCTTCGCCTGGACCAGTTCACGCAGGATCTGCTTCGCCGCCTGGAAGTCTTTCAGAAAGGCGTCTGCGCGGTGCGATTCCGGCGCCTGCTCGAACGCCCGGCGCACCTCGCGCCGCACCGCCACGGGCCCCGGCAGGAAATTCACCGCGCTGGGCTGGAAGGCGCGGGCCGGCGACGAGCGCAGGAACTCCCGCGCGGTTGTCTCGAAGGTTTCCAGCGTGACGTACATTGGCTGAAACTGGGCGTCGCCGGTGCCCACCACCGGCCCGAACGGAACAAAGCCGAGGTGCTGATACAGTTTAAACTGGCGGGTGGTGCCGGAAATGATCGCGAGGTCGTACCCCTTTTCGACTCCGTGCTGCCACAGCAGCGCCAAGATGCCCTGCAAAACCTGGGCGCCGCGGAACTTCTTCTCAACCGCCAGGAGCCGGATTTCGCAAATCTTGCGCCCCGCGGGCAGGTAGGAGTCCAGTTTCTCCAGCTTCTGATCGAGCGAGAAGGGCCGGTTGCCGCGCACAGCCAACATGCCGGCCAGCTTCCGCCCGACCAGGCAGATCAGGTAGGTGTTCTCGGCGTGGAACTTGTCCACCAGCCGGTGCATGGGGGAGGCCTGGTGCTGCGGGATCTCCTCGACGAAGGTGCGATAGTTGAGCCGGTGAATCTGCTCAAACTCCCAGTCTTCCGTGGCGAACTTGAACACGAGTGGGGGCCGGGCGCTCATAATTCGGGTGGATTCTGTTTCGGGCTGAGGTTGCGACGATCGAGGATGCGAGAAACTTCGGTCAGGAGATTCGTGCGGTGGGCGACCAGAACCAGGGCCGCGAGAACGGAAGTGCCCACGGCTTCGGCGGGGTCATGCCTCAGATACCAACTCACCAGCGGCAAAGCGGCGAGAGCAAGTAGGCCCGGCAATACCGTCTTGCGCAGCGCGGCAAAGGCCGCCGCGAACAAGAGCGCGAACACCAGCGCCAACTGGAAATCGTAAGTCAGGAGCGCGCCCAGCGAGGTCGCCATGCCTTTGCCCCCCCGGAAGCGAAGTTGCACCGGCCACACATGTCCGGCGACCACCGCCAGCATCGCGACCAGCACCAGCCAGTGATCGGTCGAGCAGTGCCGCGCCGCCCAGACCGCCAGCGCGCCCTTGCCGAAGTCGCCCAGCACGGTCACCAGGAAGCCCCGCCAGCCCAGCAACCGGCCGACGTTCCGGGCGCCGACGCTGCCGCTGCCCAAATCGCGAAGGTCACACCCCAGTCGCAGCCGAACCAGGTAATAGCCGGTGGTAAAGCACCCGAGCAGGTAGGCGGCAAGCGCCATGCCGCTTGCCTGGCTCCAGTTGGCCGACCGCAGTTGTTCGATCCACGGCATATCTTGTGTCAAATCACCCCCCAACCGTTCCCGACCGGGGTGACTGCCGCCCACTCTAGCTTGGCTGGGGCCAGCATGGGAACCAAAAAAGCCGTGCCTCAGCCCACGTTCCGCCGGTACCAATCCATCGCCAGTTCGAGCCCTGCCCGGATGGTATGGGTGGGGGCGAAGCCGAGCAGCCGCTGCGCCTTGCTGATGTCGGCCAGCGAATGCCGCACGTCGCCGGGGCGGAAATCCCGGTAAACCGGCTTCTGTTCGGGCAGTGCCGGGTCTTTCGCGCGCAAGGCGCTTTGCAGTGAGTCAAACAGCTCGTTGAGCGTCGTCCGCTGGCCCAGGGCAATGTTGTAGGCCTCGTTCAGCGCTTCGGCGCTGGGGGTTGTCGCCGCCAGCAGGTTAGCCTGCACCACGTTGGCAACGAAGCAGAAATCCCGGCTCGTCTCGCCGTCGCCGTTAATGAAAACCGGCTGGCGCCGGAGCAACGCGGCAATCCACAGGGGAATCACCGCCGCGTAGGCGCCCTCAGGATCCTGCCGGGGACCGAACACGTTGAAATAGCGCAGGCCGACGCACGGCAAGCCGTAAGCCTGCGCAAAGGCGTTCGCATAGACTTCGTTGATCGCCTTGGTCGCCGCGTAAGGCGAAAGCGGCCGGCCGGTCTTGTCCTCCAGCTTGGGCAATCCAGGGTCATCACCATAGATGGCGCTGCTCGAGGCATACACGAAGCGCTGGACCTTGGCGTCACGCGCCGCCAGGAGCATGTTCAGGAAACCGTTGACGTTGCTGCGATGGCTGCCCAGGGGATTAGTCATCGAGAGGGGCACCGACCCGAGCGCGGCTTGATGCAAGACGAGATCAACACCCTCGCATGCCCGCTGGCACGCAGTCAGGTCGCTAAGGTCGCCTTCCAGGAACCGAAAACGCGTCCATTGCGCCGAGCTCACGAGCGCTTTGACCTGCTCCAGGTTCTTCTGCTTGCCGGTCGAGAAGTTGTCCAGGCCGATGACCCGCTGGTCCAGTTGGAGCAGGGCCTCGAGGAGGTTGGACCCGATGAAACCCGCGACACCGGTTACCAGCCAGGTCTTGGGTGCGGTCTTGAGCTGGGCTTGCAGTTGGTCGTAGGCGGACATGCGATGGCTTTGATTTCGTTGCTGCAGGATGCACGAACCGGGCGACGGCTCAAGGAAGTTCGTCGTGGCCGGCAGGGCTGTTCACATCCGGCTGCCCCGCCCTCCGCCCCGCCGCCTTTGCCGTGACCCTGGTGTGGCGGCGCAACGCGGAAACCGCGGTCAAGCATGAGAGGTCGTCTGCAGTTGAACAAAAGGGCGACTACCATCGGGAGGTTGATGATTCGAGACCAGCTTCTCGACCCCAGCCATCAGTTCCGGCAGTTCCTCTTGCACCCGGGTCCGCTCCTCGGCCCGGAACCGGTGAAACGGCTCAGCCATAAAATCGTCGCAGACCCCCAAGCACGCTAGCGCACACTTGATTCCCTTGATGACAGCCGAAGGGTGGCGCCCGATCTGGTAAAGCGAATTGCTGATGCGCATGACTTGAGCGTGAAGTTGGCGGGATCGAGGCACATCGCCATTGCGGGTGGCTTCACAAAGTCGGACGTAGAGTTCGGGGAATAAGTTTGCGCCGCCCGGCACACCACCGTGACCGCCGGCGAGCATCGCATCGGCCAGCAGCTCTTCCGGCCCGATGAACAGAGACCAGTCCGGGCGGTGTTTGAGCAGGCCGACGGCCTCCTGGAAATAGCCCATATCTTTGGAGCTGTCCTTGAGACCGATGACCTGTGGCCTATCCATGGCGCGACGCAAGGCTCCCAGTTCGTACTTAACCTTCGTGTTCGCGGGCGCGTTGTAAAGGAATAACGGCAGGGGCAATTCAGCCACGAGGTGATCCAAATACTCCTGCAGTTCCGGCTGGCCTTCCGAAAAGTAAAAGGGCGGGGCGAGGACCAAGGCGTCAGCGCCGGCGGTCGCCGCATGCCGGGCCAGGCTCAGCGATTCGACGAAGGCGGTGTCGGTGATGCCGACAAGCACCGGCACTCGCCCCCGGACCTGCTGACAGGTGCGTTGGACTAATTCGCGACGGAGATGGTAACTCAGACTCGGCCCTTCCCCCGTTGTGCCGAGGACAAAGAGGCCGCTCACGCCACCGGTTAGGATGTGTTCGATGAGCCGCTCCAAGCCCGCCAGATCAAGCTCGTCGCGTCCGCGCAACGGCGTTACCATCGGCGGAACAACTCCAGTCAAAGGCAATTTCACAATTTGGCCATCGGTTCAAGCGCTTGCACCCGCAGCGGGTGCCTAAATAAACGCGCTCGTACTCACCGCATTCTTACTGATTAATATCGCACATGGCCAAGTTGGGGTCGTTCAAGTTTCTCCACTGGACGGAATCGCAAGAGTGCAGGCACGAAAGTCGCCTGCCACAAGCCCAATTGACGGGCTGAACTGACGGCGAGACCACCCTGCTGGATTCTTGCAACCGTTCGTGCCTGAAGCTCTGAGCGAACGAGGTTGGCGTCCGCCGGGGAAGCTCTCAGCCCCGGCTGAAGCAGATCACTCCTTCACAGCGACGACGCAAATCTGGTTCGCAAGCTGGTAGGGGGACGGCACCCGTCGCACAAAGGCGATCCTTTTGCCATCGGGAGAGAACACGCAAGCTTCAGGGCGCGGGGCAGAAACATCGTCTGTGCGCGAGGTGAGGCGTCTGGTTCGGCCGGAAGCAACCTCGGTTACGCAGACGCTGTTATCCATTACATGCGCGATCTGACCGCCATCAGGGCTCCAGGTGAATGCAGAAGCTATCGGCCACAGGTTGCTGGTCACTTGTGTCCAGGACCCACCGGCGGGTGAGACCGTCCAGACTTGCACGACCCCGCCATCGTCTTTCATCAGGAAGGCGATTCGCGAGCCGTCGGGGGAACTGCGCAGCCAATGGCGCGGTCCCTGGATGCCGGGATACCGGCGGTCAGCAGTGAATGTCAGCCGGCGCTGAACGGTGCCTCTGGGCGGATAAGGAGCGCGTGTCTCCGTACCGCATAAAGGGCCCTCGCCGGGCTGTGTCAGATCGTCAGGCAACTCGGCGATGAATACTTCCGACAGCGTCTCCCCTTTCGGAGAAAGCACCTGGCCCTGGAAGGCAAGTGCATGCCTCTGTCGGGAGCCGTCGCGGCGGACATAGCCGTTGGTGCCAACCCACCCTTCTTCGCAGGCGCGGCTAATCTCATCCGATCCTGGCTTGGGCCTGCCCGTGGTACGGGTGGCGAGGACAGTGAAGTAATCGCCATCGTGGTTCCGCGCGTGCGCATGATTCACCCTCACGGGGCTTCCCGGGACACTGACGCCCACGTTGCGCTGGCTGATATCGTTGGTCGGCGTGGCGGATTTGAACTGTGCCAGAACATGATCCTCGTAGGTGAAGCTGATCCACTGCCCAGCGGGGTCCCAGACGTGCACGTGTGAGCCTCCCCGCAACGCGCCGGGAGTGAATGGGGGTGTGATATCCCGCGCGTCGAGGTTGGCCTTTACACCCGGCTGGTTGACCTGCACGACAATCCCTTGCCGATGCCAGGCGCAATATTGCCAGTCAGCGGTCGGATGCTCCGGACCGAGGATGAAGGCGACTTTCCATTCGCGGGGGTGGAACGTGACGACTCCGCAGCGCGCGTCATTCCTGGACCGGTAAAGCTCTCTCACCTCGCCGGTCACAACGTTTATCATTTCGATGGTTGCGCCGCTAAAGACTGCGCCCTCGCCGTCCGGGCGAGTGTCGTACACGATCCATTGGCTATCGGGCGACCAGACTCCGGTGTTGGAAAGAATGCGCCCCCCGGGACCACGGGTGAGCTGGCGCTCGGAGCCGCCACCCAGGGTTGCCGGGGCCTCAAGTGTGTTGTTGCGAGGGCTGGAACAGCTTGTCATAAGCAGGAAAACGACGGGTAGCGGTCGGATTGCTCTGAGACGCAGAGTCACCTGCTGACCGATAACACAAGCGGCCTTCCCGGCAAGCTGAAACAGCAGGCTGAAACAGTCTGCGGATAGTCTGGGAATGAAGGAGCGCACGTCTCGGCGTTGAAAACCGCCGGATTCGGCGTAGGATAGGTGTCGTGAAACGAGCCCTTCATACCAGCCTGCGCGTCCTGGCGGGGCTGGCGGCTCTGTTCGCCGCTACGGTCTTTCTCTGTCTCGATGGAGTGGATAACCGGCCTTACTTCCGTGAGCCTTATTACCTGAACACGGCAGCCCGGTTGCGAGCCAGCGCGGAGACGAACACGGTGGCCCGCGGCGAACTGACAGCGGGCTTCGGTCGCGCGCGGCTCAGTCCCGAGGTGAACACGTCGCAGGATGTGCCAGCCCAGGGAAGGTTCCGCTCGCTCCCGCTGGCCGGTTACGGCGGTCGCCACGGCAAACCTGCAAGGGGAGTTCACGACGATATCTATGTGAAGGCCCTGGCCCTGAGGGTAGGAAACCGCGTCGGTGTAATCGTGGGTACCGACACCTTAATCATTCCTCCAGAGGTGGCGGAGAGGGCGGTGCGACAACTCGAGCGGGAGGCGGGCTTGTCACGAGAGCAGGTTTACCTGGGTGCGACGCACACTCATTCGAGCCTTGGAGCCTGGGGCGAGGGGAAGGTTGCGGAGTCTTTTGCCGGTGGTTTTCAACCTCAGGTGCGGGTTTGGTTTTCCGATTGCATTGTGGCGGCGGTACGTGACGCCATAGGTGATCTCAAGCCGGCGCAGTTCGGGCATGGCCGTTTCGCGTCTTCGGAGTTCATCCGCAACCGCCTGGTTGGCGGACTGGGCAAGGTCGATCCTGAATTCAGCTATGCAGTGGTGAAGCAGGACACGGGCAAGCTGGCGGTGCTGGGGGTGTACGGAGCTCACGCGACGGTTCTCGGGAGCGACAACATGGAATTCAGCGCCGATTACCCGGGGAGCTGGGAGAGGGCGATCGAGCAAGCGACCGGCGGCATGGCGGTGTTTCTCGCCGGCGGGGTGGGCAGCCACTCGCCGGTGCCTGGTGCAAGAGGGTTGGCTGGAGCCGAGCAGATGGGGCAGGCCCTGGCGCGGAAGCTAATCGAACAACTGCCACAGACCCCGCTGACGAACTCGGTCACCTTCGGCATGCTTGGCCTCGCGGTGACTATGCCTCCGCTCAACGTGCGCCTAACCGACGGCGTCCGTCTTCGGCCCTGGCTGGCGGGAAAGCTCGTGCCGGCCAGAAACCACAGCTTCCTGCAGGTCTTTCGGCTCAACGATTCAGTCTGGATTTCGACCCCGTGCGACTTCAGCGGCGAGCTGGCGCTGGGAATCAAGGATTTCCTGCTCGCCCGCGGAAGCAGCGCCATCGTCACCAGCTTCAACGGGGACTACGTTGGCTACGTGATTCCCTCGCGCTACTACCACTTGAGCGGCTATGAGTCCAGGCTGATGTCCTTTTTCGGACCGAACCTGCCGGATTACTTTGATGAGTTAATACGGACCATGGCGTTCACGCTGGCGAAGAAGTAAAACGGGGTTCACTGCAACTGAATCGGATTCGCATAGACCCACGGGACCCACTCGTCCCGGACCTTCAGTTCCGCCTCGACCCGATATTTGCCTGGTCCCGGCGGCACCCAGTCCACGGCGCGGCCTTCCGCCTGGTGGATCTGGTTGCCGTCTTTCATGATCGTGAAGCGACACGGCAACGGAGACATCGCTTGCAGGTGTAAGTCCTTCGAGAACGCCAGGGATTCCCCCATCACCGCAGTTCCTGCTTCGCCGCGCGCGCGCCACCGGAAGCTGGAGCTGTCGGCGATCATATCAAACCCAATGAACACTCGCCCCGCGCGCAATGCGTCCAACACCGCCGGCTCGGTCAATTCGCGAGCGAGGAGGTGCGTGTTCACAAAACGCGCCGAGCGTTCGTAAGGATCAAGCTGGACGTGGAACAGTTTCCGGTCCGGGACCAGCGGGCCAAACAGCCAGCGGGCGATGGGCCGGGTGAGCCAGTTCAATTTGTATTCCTGGAGCAGCCGGGGGCTGGTGTCCTCGACGCGAATCCTGCCGTCGGCCGTGTAGAATCCGCGAAAGCCCACGTTCTGATGGCAGTCGTTGGCCGCGATGCCGGTGATGTGCCGCGTGCGGTTCAAGTCGTCCCACCGTTGCAGAAACTCCACGGGCCGGTGAAACATCCGGTGGTAGAGCTGATCCGGGTAGCGTTGCAGGTTCAGGAGCAGATCAGGGAGCAGGATGCGTACTCCGCCGCGTTGGCGTTTGAAATCGGTGTGGAGATTGTAAATCTCCATCCCGGTGAGTTCCGTCCGATCCCACTCGCGCGGATTCTCGGGGTGTGCGTAAAAAAGCAGGCCGCCGTTTTCAACGATCTGGCGGACCAGCGTGGCGGTGTCGGTTTGATTGCTCAAGACCACGCCGGAGGCCACGCCAAACGGCATAATGCCATCCCGCATCTCGAAGCCCGGGATGAAAAGCTTGCCGCTATGCAACCCGCGCCACTGCGACGCGAAGTCTGCCCGGCCTTCGGTGGGATGATCGCTGAGGCAGATGAAATCGAGTTTCGCGGTGTTGAGCGCCTTCAGGATGTCCTCGAATGGCACTTCGGAGTCATGCGAGAAGTGAGAGTGATTGTGCAGGATTCCCCGATACTCGGCCCAACCTGCGTTATCCGCGACGGGCTGGCGCTCCGCTCGGAGGGCCTGCCACGCCGCCTGCTCGCGCGGAAATCGCACGAACCGGTTGTAGAGCGCGCTACGCAGCCAGAACAAACAAACCACCGCGACCAGGACGACCAACACGCCGGCAAGCCGCGCGACCCGGCGCAACCAAGGCTGCCTTTTCCGTTCACGCTGCCCGACCGTCATCTCGTCGCCCTCGTTCATGTCCAAAGGTTATTTCCGGTCGCTGACTTGTCACGCCATGTTTGAATCGCCTCTAATCCAGCCGTTGCACAAAGCCCTAAAGCGCCGCCGGCGCCACGCTGATGGAAGCCGGTCGTCGGCTTGCGTCTGTCCAACCGGCCTCCGCGCGCGATGCGCAGGTGGCCACCTGGGCAGCAGAGACGCCAGCCGCGTTGGAACGGACTGCCAAATCGCGCAGGTAGGGCTGATTTCCCTTCTGCCAGTCCCGGTTAATTTTCCAGGCGTACAAGGACAGGCCGGCGGCCACGAACCTGCCGGTGGCGAGCTTCTTGACAGTTTCCGGCAGGGTGTAAAGCCTGGTATGGCCATAGACCTGGGCGCACTGAAGTTCGAAAGGCGTGAAACGCGCTGGCCGATAAACGACGTGATGGGTATCGTAAAGATCCCAGTCGAAGGACAGGATCCGTCCTTCGGCACACCACCGTTCGTATAGTTCCGACCCCGGAAGGGGCGTCAGAATCAGCAACTGGACGCTGGTCAGCTTCATCTCGCGGGCGAAGCGAACCGTGGCCTCGACCGTCCCCCAGTCGTCCTTTTCGAACCCAAACACGAACATGCCGTGGATGTGGACTCCGGCCGCCTGGACGATGCGGATGGCTTCACCGATATCTTCCAGGTTCTGTTTCTTTTTCATCTCCTCGAGGCTTTCGGGATTTATCGATTCGAAGCCGATAAACACCGTATGACAGCCGGCGCGTTTCATCAGGCGCACGAGGTCGGGGTCCTGGGCGAGATCCGCGCGCACCTGGGTGGACCATTGGAAGCGGAACTTCTCTGCTGCTATCGCTTCGAGCAGTTCCCGGGCACGGCGCTTGTTCGCGGTAAAGTTGTCGTCGCAGAAGAAGACAAAGTGGTCGCGGGAGTTATATCGGCGGAGTTCTTCGAGGACGGACTGGACGGAGCGATAGCGGAACTTCTTGCCGAACATGCCGGTCACCGAGCAAAAGCAGCAGTCGAATGGACAGCCGCGGGAAGTCTGTACCATCACGGTTCGCTTGCCGCCGACCAGACAATCGGCCGTGCCGCCCGCCAGCGAGAAATCGGGCACCGGCAGGGCATCGAGGTCGGTGATCCAGGGCGCGATCTTGTTATGCCGCATCGCTTCCCCGGCATCCCGCCAGGAAAGGTTCGGCACTACAGCGTACCTGGGGTCGGTCGTTCTCACGGGGCCATCGTCCCATAGCTCCAACAGTGCGTTCATGGCGCCTTCGCCTTCTCCACGCACGACCAGTGCCGCATGGGCAAGCGCCTCCTCCGGGAGGAAGGTGACATGGGGCCCTCCCAGGATGACCGGTATGCCCAGGGCACGGCATTCGTCGGCGAGGGCGTATCCGCGTTTCACCGTCGCGGTGATGGTTGAAATGCCGACTACCTCGGGTCGTCCGTTTTGGGTGATCCAGGCATTCAAATCGAAGCGTTGCTTGCCCTCGACGAACACCCGGGCGTTCCAGCGGGGATGGCGATTCACCAGGCCGGCCAGGACGAAGTTTCCCAGGCGCGGCAGAGTGAACTGGGTAAAGATGTTCAGTTGCGCCGCCGTGGGCTCAATGAACAGCATCAGGTGTTTCATGGGCGAAATCTGTTTCCTGTCAGATCATCTTCTGTCTCGCATCGGGAGGCACATCCATCTTCGTTGAGCCTGCGTTCTTGATCTCCACCGTCGTGGTGCGACTGATGGTGGACTCGCGGTCACCCTCCGTCACTTGGCCCTGAACCTTGATCTCATACTTGGCCAGGATGCCATTCTTGATCCAGAAGCGAACGGAACCTTTGGCGCCGGTTGCCTGGGGCTCCTTTCCTTGCCGGCTGCGCGTTCCGAAGAGCAGCAGTTCTTTGACGGCGCCCTCTTTGAGCTCACCCGATAACACCCCGTCTGCTTCCTTCAGGTCCGTTACGTTTCCAGCCAGATCGGCGGACTCAGCGACCGGCGCCTTGTAGCCTCGCACGTAACGCACGATGGTGGCGGGCGTGCCGCCCATCTGCGCGATCTCGTCGAGCGTATGCCATCCTCCCATCAGGATCTGGGCAGCGCCCTTTGGACCATTCCGGTAAACTTCGACGAGGAGGTCGCCGATAGAAAAGCTTAAGTAAGTCACCCCGCCCTTTTCCGCCTTGCCCTCAATGGGCCCCAGCGACCCCAGCGGCCCGGAACCGCCTTCGGCCTCCCGGGTCGAGGCCGACCAGCCATAATTTGCCTTTTCCCCGAGTTGCTTGTTTGCGGCAATAAGTGTGTCTTTGGGGCTGGCGCCTGCGGCGGGCAGCGTGTCGCCTTGGGGTTGGCGCCTGCAGGCGAGCAGCGCGCTGGTGAGAATCCCGATGAGTCCCAGGATGAATATTAGCTTCATAGATAAAACTGTTAGCCGCCAGCAATGCCGGCGAATGCGCGACCCGGTCGCTTTCTGCACCAGCGAATTTGCGTAGCAGCTAAGACAGCATTTACTATCATTCCTTTCTTAAGACTGTCATTCAATTTAGTCCACTAGAGGGTATTGAACACCAAAGGAACGGGGAGTCGTCATACGGCGGTTACCAGGAGGAGACCGTCCGACTCTGCTCTGGATTCAAGGGCCGGCCTTGGTCTTCGTGGATCGGTAGTCTGGATTTGACTGAGGCAACTGGACGCCGGATTCCTTCCACCACTCATGAAGACGGGTCCGGAGGGCGGCTGCCCGCTCTGGTTGCCTGGCAGCCAGGTCATGCTGTTCACCAGGATCGTCGCGCAGACAGTAAAGCTCGACGTGATTGTCCTGGAAGTATTCCAGCAGTTTCCAGTCGCCGGAGCGCACAGCACTGACGGGCGTGGTGGTGGGGTAATAGTGGGGGTAGTGGAAGAAGAGCGCGTCGCGTTGGAGGTGAGAATGGAAGCACGAGTAGGAGAGCAAACCGGCATCGCATAAGCCTGAGTGAAACGCACACCCTCTTGTGCGAGCCGGTCAATGTTGGGCGTTTCGTGCAGGTCTGCCGCGTGAGCACCAGGTCCAGGCTAGGCACAAACGAGATCAGTTGACCGCCCGAACCTGGTTTATAGCGCGCGTCCAGCGGAATTCCCTCGCTGTTCTTGCCGCCTTCCAGGGCCGGCAGCTCCCAGCCATGCGACCACGAGCGCGCATCGCGGCCAAAGCTCCTTTTCGTAACCCCGGTTACCGAGTGTGTGGGCGCTGCCGTCTGCTCGACGAACCAGCGGGGAATTACCCGCCGGTCCGCCCATCGCCCGCGCTGGAGCATGCAATAGGCGATGCGGGCCATGTCGCGCGCCGATAGTCCCAGGGTATGCGAGGCATGGTTCCCGTGCTGCTCATCCCCTTGGAGGATTTCGAACCACCATCCCTCAATCCCCAGCGGCTTCAGCAAGGATTCGATGGCGTACTGGTCATATGGTTTGCCGGTAACGGTTTCGCACACCAGCGCGGCGTGGTAGAGGCCGTGCGTGGAATACTCCAGAGTGGTGCCCGGATCAAAGAACAGCCTGGCGGTCCTGCCGTCACCGCCGTGCCCGAGGATGTATTCCCATCTCTGGCGGTTGGCAATGCCATAGCCTTCGGGGGTGATGCCCGAGGTGTGGTTCAGAAGCTGTTTGACCTTGATCTGAGCCTTGCGGGCGTCGCTCAGGGGCTGAGCCCATGGAATGTAGTCAAACGCCGGATCTTCAAATGTCATCCGGCGCGGCAGGCGGCCGTGCTGACTCTCCTCCGAGGCAATCGCAAGGACAGTGGCGCAAATTGCTTTCGCGCAGGACGCCACGTTCCTGGTGTTGGTCACCGAGCTGTGATCGCGTTCGACCTCCAGGAGGATGTAACCGTTCCGGATGACCACGGCGCCGAACGGCCGCTGATCCGAAGCCAGCAGCCATTGCTTGAGTTCCTCGAGTTGGGCGGGGTCCATCCCGCCCAGGCGACGAATGTCCTGCGGGGCGGCAAGCTTGCGCCAGCCGCCCTTCGATTCGGGCGGGGGGAAGTAATCCGCCGGCTTCTGCGACAGAGCCTTATCCTCGCCCTTGGCTTTCTCGGCCGGTTGGGCCCGAGCGACAGAGCTCGTCGCCAGCAGCGTTACTGAAACCAGGAATGGAAGGTATCTGTGCGTAAGGAAAGGTACCTTTCTGGGTCAAGCGTTGGATTCTTGTTTTAGAACGCCGGCGGCCGCGCCTCGACCACACGCGCCGTATGCGGCGGCAAGGCCGGGAGATGAAACTCGTTTGTGTAGGTGCCCAAGTCCTGGCCGGTCCAGTAGTCCAGGAGCCTGGCCGGTTTCGCAAGCGTCACTGACCGCTCGACCGGGACCTCGCCCCAGTTGAACAAGTAGATCCACTCGCGCTGTCGCAGCGACGTGCGCCCGACCGTGAGCTGCTCGTCGGCGAACCGCGCTGCCCGAGCGGTGGGCGGCAGCATCTTGCGCAACACCGCCACGCGTTCGCGCCCAAGGTTAGGCAGGTCATCGCCGCTCAACAACATGCCACCCGTGGCATGAACGGTTGCGGCATGGAACAGGACCTCGTTTTCCGGCAGGCTCTTCCGGCCAGCCGTTCCGCCGTGGGTATCCAGCGCCGGCCCCGCAGAGACCAACAGGCAGTCGGGGTCATTCCACCAAAACCGGCCATTCTGCCAGCCGCGGAGCAGGTTCTGCCGCCCGATGTCGCGAATGGAGGCCCAATCACGCGAGATGTCCATCGAACTGCGAGCGCCGTCGATCAATCCGAGCGACGGCCACATCGGGTGGTTGCAGCCGAGGATGAAGGCGTCGCCCGCTCCGCGCCGGATCGCTTCCATGCCCCGCCGATAGGCCTCGATGCGGGTGGCGTTCCGATCGTAAAGCCGCGCCCGGTGCAGCGCGCCCCAGTAGATGGCGTCGAGCTTGAAGTAGGTGCAGCCCCACTCATGCCGCAGGGTGCGGAAGAGCGTTTCCAGGAACCTGCGCGCCTCGGGATGGGTTCCATCCAGCGCATACCAGGGGCCGAGCCGCCAGCCGCCGAACCCAACCTGGTCCGACCGCAACGGCTGGCCGTCCTCGCCCCGCATGAACCAATCGGGGTGCTCCCGGAAGAGCCTGGATTGCGGGCTGGCAACGAAGGGGGCCACCCAGATGGCGGGCTCGAATCCTCGCCGGCGGATTTCCTTGAGCACGCCCTTGATGTCGCCGCCAAACGATTTGCCGGTCTCCAGCCAGTCGCCCATCCACGGTTGGTAGCCGTCATCAATCTGGATGTAGCGAAGCTGCGGCGCGTTGGTGGCGATCCAGTCCAGGTTCCGACGGATGTTCTCGGCGTTAACACCAGGGCCGAAGCAGTACCACGAGCACCAGCCGGTCGGCGGCGTCCGGAAACCTCGGCGCTTCGGATGGTTCTTCTGCACGCGCTCGCAAAGAGCGGCCAGCAGAGTCTCGCGCTGCGTGCCGCTCTGCGCGACAAGCTCTTCCAACTCCCACGTCTGTCCCGGCGCCAGCTCAAGCCCCTCACCGTCGAGTGAAACCAGCAGCCGTCGCTCGTTGAAGGAGAACCGGCCATCGAACCGGCGGCAGGACGAGAATCCCAGCAGGACGTGCTCGCCGCCTGCGGGATGCAGCAGCAGCAATCCGTGCGCCGTGCGCAGCCCCTCCGGTTCCTCGAGCTTGTAGTGTAAACGATCGGCATAGCTGCCCCAATCTTCCGGGTGCGCGAGCGTTCCGCCGGTTTGCCCGAGCATTTGAAACGCTTCGCCGTAGATCGGCGTGTTTGGCGGGAGACCCGTGCTCCAGGTCGAACAAGTCCACGCGCGCAATCCGCAGCGGAGTGCTGGTCGTATTGCGAAGGCGCGACCGGCAGACGTCTCCCTTCCAGACCCGCTCGATCTTCACGGCGGCGGGGTCGGCGGGGGTATTGTTCGCCAGGGTAACGCTTGCGGGCGACGCCTTGAGCCGGCTGATGAAATCTGTCGCGTCACCCGCGTGGCAACCCAGTTGAGCTGCCGCCAGCAGGGCCAGTACAGTAATTGCGCGTGCCGCTCCGCCTTGCATCATTCTATGCCCACATCCACGAGTCGCCACTGGTTTCGGGTTTTGGTTCTCGGCCTTCCGTCGGTCTTCGGATTTCGGCTTTCGGACTTCTGCGCCCGCTCTCACCACAAACGCCGACCAACGAGTTCATTCTTTCCGGGCCAGGCTTTCCCCGACGGCCTTGAGCTGGGCAAGGAAGTCCTCCGGGATATGCCCGTTGATTCCTGCGGGCGGCACGTCCCAGGTCACGACGCCCCCCTTCTCGGTGATGCCTCGGGTGATAGAGACGATTTGTGCCGCCTTGAACCGCGGCGGTTTCTGGCACCACGACGGGCCGAGATAGCTGAGCATCTGGAATTGGGCCTGCCCCACCCAGCGTCCGGCGCACACCACCTTGTCCGGTTCGTTGATTTCTCCCGCGGCGTAGTCTTCCTCGGGCGTCAAGGTGATGATCGGGTTGAGGACACCGGGGTTGAAGGCCACGATGCTGTCCGGGTTGCCCGCGCGGGCCGCGGCGGCGAAGCTCGCAAAGTTGGGCGCCTGCGGGTGACGGTACATGGCGTCCGGATAGTAACAGCCGTCGAACCACCAGCCCGAAACCTTCCGGCCCCAGCGCTTCGACCATTCAGCGATAACTGATTCCCACTTCCGTTGGAACGACGCGAGCCGGTCATCCTGGCCCTTGGGTTTGCCGTCCTTGTAGGTCCACAAAGGGAACTGTCCAGCCTTCCACTCCAGCGCCTTCGTCGCGGCCTTGTCCCGGTCTGGAGCGCCGGAAGGCAGATAGACCAGCAACCGGATGTGACGGGCGCGCAACGCATCAGACAAGTCGGAGACGAGATCGCGCCTGGAACATTTGCTGGGCGCAAATCCCGTGAGCCGGTCATAGCTCGCATTGGGCGAGCAGTAAAAGCCCGAGTTCTGGCCCAGAGTCAGGACGAAATATCCCGCGCCGGCTGACGCGAGCTGCTCCGTCAAGCCTTTCGCATCGAAGGCGTCCACGGTCTTGTTCCAGTTCTCGACCGTCAGCTCGTCGCCTTTGAGCACGGTGTCCGCCATGTAGTGCATGAACACGCCCCATTTCGCGTTCTTGAACCAGTCCGTGCGGTGGTTTTCCGGCGCTTTGGCCTCCTGCTGCGCGAGAGCTGGCGTTGTCAGCAGCAGCAAAATGCCGAGCAGATGGCTCAGCCCAATCAGAGCGGCTCCCAGATTCATGTTCCCAGTATGAAAGACGTGCCCCAAAGGGCAAGGCCAGCTTCTTGCTCCACCCTTGGCTGGACTTGACTGGGGAAATCGGCGTTAAATGCCTCGATGAACACGAGCAGGTCCTTTGCCTTCCGGCGCCTCGCGCTGCCGTTCTTCTTTCTTGCGCTGTCATCGCTGGCGCAGGAAGCCCAATCGAAATACGTCTTCGAGCAGGACGTGAAGATTGCCATGCGAGACGGTATCACACTCGTTGCCAACATCTTCCGCCCCAGAAGTGAGGGCCGGTTTCCGGTGATTCTGATGCGCACCCCTTACGGCCGACCGGGGCAGAAGGGGGGCGATGCCAGCCGCTACACCGCGGCCGGGTACGCATTCGTGGAGCAGGACTGCCGCGGACGCGGCAAGTCCGAAGGGGTCTGGGACCCGTTTCGCTATGACGTCGAGGACGGCTACGACACGCAGGAATGGATCGGCAAACAGCCCTGGTGCGACGGCAGCATCGGCACCGCCGGAGGTTCTTATGTGGGCTGGACGCAATGGGCTCCTGCCCCCAAAGGCAGCCATTATTTGAAAGCCATGGTTCCCACCGTGCCCTTCGGGAATGCCTACGACCTCGCCTACACCGGCGGCGCGTTTCAGCTCGCCTTGCTGATGGGTTGGGGTTCCGCAGTCGGCGGCGTCACTCTCACGCCTGACAAGGTCCAGGAAGCCTTCCGCCACCTCCCGCTAGACACCTTTGGCGACCAGTTTGAAAAGAAAGTCCCCTATCTCAATGAGTGGGTCAAACACTACACCTACGACGATTACTGGAAGCGGCGCGGCATGGATTATCGTTACGCCGACGTCGCCGTCCCGGTTCTGAACATTGGCGGCTGGTACGACATCTTTTCCAAGGCCACCCTCGAACTGGTCACGCAGGTTCGCGCCACCTCGCTGGACCGCAAAGTCCGCCGTAACCAGTTCGCCATTATGGGGCCGTGGACGCATCACGTGGGGCCGAGTAAAGTCGGCGAGTTGGACTTCGGGCCGGATGTGGCGATCAAGGTCGCCGAGAGGCAGTTCCAGTGGTTCGAGTATTGGCTGAAGGGCCGCGAGACGGGCGTGCAGGACTGGCCGGCCTATTACCTGTTCATCATGGGCGAAAACCGCTGGCGCGGTGAGAGCGAGTGGCCGCTCAAACGGACCCGCTTCACTTCCTACTTCATCCACAGCGCGGGCCATGCGGCTTCGCGGAAAGGCGATGGGGCAATGAACACCACCCAGCCCGGCGAGGAAGCGTCCGATCAATTCACCTATGACGGGAACAATCCCGTTCCGTCTGTGGGCGGGAATAACCTCGTCGGCGCGACTGCTGGCCCACAGGACCAAACCCGTGTCGAGGAACGCGAGGATGTGCTCGTCTATACCACGCCCGCGCTGGCCGAGGACCTGGAAGTCACCGGCCCCGTGAAGCTGATCCTGTGGGCCGCCTCCAGCGCCCGGGACACCGACTTTACGGGCAAGCTGGTGGACGTGCACCCGGACGGCAAAGCCTACAACCTGTGCGACGGCATCGTCCGTGCTCAATACCGCAATGGCGCCGAGAAGCCCGCGTTGCTGGTGCCGGGGCAGGCCACACAATTTGAGATAGACCTTTGGGTCACCAGCAACGTTTTCCGGCGCGGGCACCGCGTTCGCCTCGAGGTTTCCAGCAGCAACTTCCCGCGCTTCGACCGCAATCCGAACAGCGGAAAGCCCTTCGGCACTGACACCGAGCTGCTTTCCGCCCGGCAGACCGTTTTCCACGACCGCGAACGCCCGTCGCACCTGCTGCTCCCGGTCATCCCGCGCGGATGAGGCGCTGTGCGCAGAGCTGGTGAGCCTTTAGCTCGGATTCGAGTGGGTCAGCGAAGTGGCGTGAGCCCGGTCCTCATGAACCTCGGATCGAGTGACGGCCCCCTCTCCCCCTCGAAGCTGAGCCCCACATCTTGGCGTGCAGTTTCGGCCAATCCCGAAGGGATTATACGCAATTCTGGATCGTCCTCCGCAAAAAAGGGCGGAACACTCAGCAAATGCCTATAAAACGAGGGTATTCTGCATGTACGCCGCGCCACGAGTCAATCACATGAAACAGGCTCGAATGGGGTGAAATCGTTGGATTCTGGCAACCGCTGGCAACCTCCGCTCAAGCCTAGCTAGGAAAAGGCTTTTCACGGAGGGAAACCGGTAGCCGCAAGCTGGGTTACAGAAAACGTGGCGCATGCGCCGACCGTGAGAGGACGAGTGAAGGTCGTCTTTTTCGCTGCAACGCAGGACCCGCGGCCTTGCTCGCCTCCTGGAAAAGCTTATCCGAATCGACTAAGGATAATTTGCTGCTCCAGCGGCGCGCTGCTGGAGCCAGAGCACATCTTGATCACCCGGCAGGTTAATACCCAGCGGAAGGGCTTGGCCCTCCAGGAGGGGCGGGGTTATCCCGCTGCCACGCCAGCGGCGGATCTCGGAGTGGCCGTCGGCAAAGGAGAAGCCGCAGGCACGGTTGTGGTAGCTGGCGGGGTAATCCACGAGATAATACGGTTTGTCCGGGTCCTGCATGAACCACGCGTCGTTGATGCTGTCTTCTCGCTCGTCCAGAAACACATACTTCAGGCTCGGAACTCGGATGTCGGTCATCTTTCTGCTCACCGGATAGAGGCTGGGTGTAGTCGCTGTCCGTGAGCCCTGCCCGACGTTGCAGTTCATCGAGACACTGCGGCAGCGCGGGTATCTTTGGCCCATCACGACTGCGGTGGAGCGATCGGCCGGGCACTTAAAGACCGACGGGTTCTTGCCAACATACGTGCCCAAATACCCACAGTAGCTGTATTTGGCGCCCGGTTGATCGTCGTGAAAAGTCAGGTAGAGCGTGTTGGTGTTGTCCGTAGTGGCCGCTGTAAGGCTGAGCCATCCGCCCACCCAGGATTCTTTGCCCGCAGCTTTTCCGGCATTGCTGCTATCGATGTTGTAAACCAGGCGGTCCTCGGAGTCTCCAGCGTAGAGCTGCCACGCCAAAGCCAGTTGCTTGGTGTTGTTCATGCAGTAGATGCCCTGGGCCTTCGCCTTGGCTTTGGTCAGCGCAGGCAAAAGCAGCGCTGCCAGGATGGCGATAATCGCGATCACCACCAGCAACTCGATCAGGGTAAAACCGCGGCGAGCCGCCACCGGCCGTGTCACGCATTTCTCGGCGGACCCATTACGGCATTTCATAATCACAATTTTCTTCAACGCTGTCCGCCACCCTACGAACCGCAAGCGCAAAGCGGTAGTCGGATAAATAACTGACAGCCTGTCATGTCAGTTGAACCGCCGGCCACGAAAGCCGCCTCCCTGCGGGACAAAGCGTCTTACCCTGGAGGCGGGTTTCCACCCCGGGCAACAGATTCAAAGGCGCGAAGCCTGGCCCCTTCCCCTGCTTCGGTTTGCCCCTGTCAGATAAACTAACGACTAACCTCTTTGAGGGCGGGCTGCTACTGTCTGCATGACATGAGCATCGGCGTTTCAATTGTTGAGGACGATGTCCCGGTCCGGGAAATCCTGGCCAACTGGATTTCCGGGGCTCCGGGCTTTCGCTGCGTGAGCACGTACGGCAACGCGGACGCTGCCGCCGCCCGTCTGCCCAAGGACACGCCGGATGTGGTGCTGATGGACATCAATCTAGCCGGCCACAGCGGCATCCAGTGTGTCAGGCACCTGAAACTGCTTATGCCCAAGACCCAATTCCTCATGATCACCGTGTATGAGGATGCCGACCATATTTTTGACGCCCTCGCCGCCGGGGCTAATGGTTATCTCTTGAAGGACACGCCGCGCGAGGAACTGCTGGCGGCCATCAAGGATGTCCACGAAGGCGGCTCGCCCATGACCAGCTACGTCGCCCGCAAGGTCGTCGCGGCGTTTCGCCGCGCCGACCAGGGCAAAGCCGCCCCGGAGGTGCTCGCGCCCAGGGAATGGGAGGTCCTTCGGCTCCTGGCTCGGGGCTTTGCCTATAAGGAAATCGCCGACTCGCTTAAGATCTCGCGGGCCACGGTCAACACCTACATCACGCGCATTTACGAGAAGTTGCATGTGCATTCCCGCGGGGAAGCCGTGGCTCGCTACACATCCTTTCCGACCAACCGCGAGCCGGTGGCCCTGCGCTCCGGGACCTGAGAGGGTGTCAGATGTTTTCCCGACATGACGCCCCAAACATCATCGCGCATACTGACGCGTATTAGTTGCATAAACGACCTGTTATAGTAATCCCAACATATGAAATCGCCTCGCTTGTTTAACTCCCCCATCCTGGCCGCCCTCGTGCTGGCTGGGCTATCCGTCTGTCAGGCAGACATCGTCTATCACGACACTTTTACGCGGGTCGGCCCCCTCACGAACTCGGCTCCGACCGTTGATAACACCGGCAACAGCGTCACGTGGTCCGGGCATGACATCTATACGACCGACGGGACGAACTGCATCGTTCCCGCCAACTCGAACTGGCAATGGCCGACCATCGGCTTGCCCATTGACATGGGGTACTTCTGGGACACTACCCTCAGTTGCGATGTGAAACTCGATAACTCTGCCACCAGCGATTGGGTCGGGATCAGCTACGGGGACATCGGTAATTACTGGGCGACTCATTTGATCCTGCAGATTTCAGGAAATGGCACCGTGAATGCCTATTGCGGGGCAACGTGGGATGGGGGGCGACTGCAATTGGTGACCAACGCGATGGCTGGCATTCCGGGAGGCTGGAACACCATCGCCATTCAGTATAGCAACTACAACGCTACTGCCAGCATCATCGTCAATGGCGTTTACCTCGCTCAAGACGTGGCCGTCCCTATTTCAGGAGCCCCCGGCGTCAACTTACTGGAGTTCAATCAGGGCGGCGCCAAAATTGCCAATTTCAAAGTCGAGACGCCTGGCTCCCCCCCGACCCCACCCTCCATGGACACCCAGCCCGTCGGCAAGCAAGTCTTCGTTGGCGACCCGGTCACTCTCACGTCTCGTGCTAGCGGCACCATTCCGCTCGCCTACCAGTGGCGCAAGAATGGCTCCGATATCCTGAGTGCCACCTCCGCCAACTACTCAATCCCGGTAGCCGCCCCGGCCGACACCGGCAGTTACACTGTCGTCGTCACCAATGCCGGGGGTGCAGTAACCAGCGACGTGGCCAAGGTAACGGTTTACCTCGAGAGCGACCTGATCCTGGCTGCGGACGACTTCAATTCCTACGTGCCCGGCTCGTTTGGCTACG
>CAWGGD010000011.1:0-41921 GCA_963822005.1 uncultured Verrucomicrobiae bacterium
CAACTCCGGAGAGGCTTGACAGCAATCAACTTGGCTGCAAGGCTCGGCGCATGAACCTGACGGAAGGCAACTGGCCGTCTGTTGCTTCAGCAGTCATAAGTGGAGTCTCTCTGCCCCGGTGCGTGGAACCGCCATACCACGGGCGCATGGGGCTCGTTGCGGTGCGCGAGGCATTGTTCCCTGTGGTGGTCCTGGCCTGGCTGGGGCTTGGGATTTCCACCCATTCTTCCGTGCAGGCAGCACCGGCGGAGCCGGCTGCCACCTCGCCCGCCTTCACCCACACTGCGGACCTTCAATACCAGGAAACCGACGAGGTGCTCGTCTCGTACTCGGTCGGCACTAAGCTTCGCGCCAACCCCTTCCTGAAGGAGCCGGCGCTGCCCGGACAGAATGTCTTTCGCGGCTCGCTGCTGTCGGAGCCGCGCCCGGACCAGGCCACCGCCTTCATTTGGGATAAAGGGCAGGGCCGGCTGTACCTGGATCTGAACCGCAACGGCGATCTCACCGATGATCCCAAAGGCGCCTTTGCCAGCCCTTCGCGGGACGACAACCAAACCTTCAGCAACATCCACCTGGTCCTTCCTGCCACCACGGGGGATCGCGCGGTGCGGCTGCAACTGGAGTTCTATGCCTCCCGGTCCAGCAGTCCGCGCGTCTATGCGGGGCTTTGTTATTACTGGGCGGCAAAACTCAGCCTGCACGGGACCGACTGGCAGTTCGGCCTGGTGGAGGGTCACCGTCGGGAGCAGCCCGCGGCTCTGCCCACTTACCTGCTCCTGCGTTCGTGGGCCGAGCGGCAGCGGCCCTTCCACCTCACAAGTAGCTCGCCCGACTTCTTCGACTTCACCACCAACCTCTTTTTCGGCAATCAAGCCTATGCCTTGAATTGCCGTTACCAGCCCGCCGGCGATGCCGGCAAATACCGCCTCAGGCTCGAGGAACAATCGCCTCGGCTCGGCGAGCTCAAGGTCACCGGGGCCAACCTCCATCGCCTCATTCTGACCGCGAAGCCCTCGCTGACGGTTGTGCTGGACAAGCCCCAAGGTGTGGTGAAGCTCCCCGTTGGCAACTATTCACTGGCTGAAATCTGGCTGAGGAAAGGCGAGGCCGAAGTCGGCAGCTTTGGCGCCGGCAAACTCAGCGTGGACGGGCGGCGTCCGGCCACCCTCGTCGCCGGCGGGCCGTTGACCAACTCGGTCGCCACCAAGTCCCAGGACCATACCCTGCAACTCAGCTACAAGCTGCTGGCAGCCGATGGCCGCGAGTATAAGTTTCCCCGGCGGGACGATAAGCCTCCGCCCGAGTTCGCCGTCTTTCAGGGCACCAACCGGTTGGCGACCGGCAAATTCCAATATGGCTGAGGCGGCAACTGCTCGTACTCATGGCGAGTACCCTTCACCAACACCACGCAGGTCACCGTCGTTTCCTATGCCGACCTGGGCGGCTTGGGCGCCCGCGAAGGCATCCCGGTGACACACACGTGGGAGCCCCCGCCGCCCCCGCCCCCGCGGATCATTGCCGCCGCCGCAACCGGCATCAAAATCAGCATTCCGCTTCTGCTCCTCCTGCCGCTCTTCCTGTTCCGGCCGAACCGCACGACCAAGGCCTGGTGGCTTTGGCTGCCCATTGCCCTCGCTGTGGTGATCGCAGCCGCATTGGTCGCCCTGTTCTGTGGCGGGGACGCCAGCTTGCGCGAGGCCGCCAACGCCTTCCTGACCGGGTTGGCGGCGGTGTGGCTGCTAATGCCTTGCCTGAAGAGCCGCTACCGCATTTTGATGTTCCTCAAGACCTTGCCGCTGCTGGCCGGTTTCAGCCTGCTGGCTTACGTTCCAACGCTGCTCTGGGATCATGAAGGTTGGTTTGACTTTCGGTCCTACTTCGTTGGCGTGCTGGCCATCGCGAGCCTGACGGCCACATTTGCCATCAGCCTGGTCGGCTTGAATGTTCGCCGCCGGTTTGGACGAATCCGCTTCCTGTTCTGGCTGGCGGTTTGGACTGTGCTGGCCTGGACAGCCATTGCCGCACCCTTTGCCGTCTTCAGCCTCCTCGGCAGCGCTCCGGCGAGGGGAGAGTTTGCAGTCGCCGTGCTGGTCGTCTCGGGCATCATGTTCCTCTTGTTCCTCCCCTTCGTGCTGCTTTCCTTCTTTCAACCTTTCTACCGGGCGCGCTTCACCGACTGGCTGAACCTACCCCAGCCCGAAACCTCTGCCGGAATCGTCATACCGCCCACGCTCCCGAACGCTGAGCGGGCCAGCGCCACAACGCCTGCGGCGTGAACTGGGGGGGGCCGCAGGCACTGTTTCTCAGACCGGCCTCCACAGCGCAACCCTACTCAAAAACCAGCTTTGCCGAGGCAATGTCGGCCCAGGGGTCGCTCGCAGACCTTGCTACGCGACTGCCAGGCCGGAAAGAAATCTGGAAATGCTCAACCGCCTCTAACCACAGGCGGTCATCGGCTCCGCCACGGCCTTTGGCGGGCGTCAGCCAGTAATTCCAGCGGCCGGGAAAACCCAAGGGCAGCTTCACGCCCCGCGCAAGCGTGAAATCTCCCACCGAAACGACCTGCTCCTGCCAGTTCGTCGAGAGTGTCAGTCGCTTGCTCCAGGAGGTGCCATCCGCTTCAACGAGCGTGAGATAAATCTCCTGTCCCGCCTCATTGCTCCGGGCTTTTACCTGGACCCCCTTTGCTCGGCTGACCTGCGTGCGCCGGTCCCACACCCGATCCTTGACCGCCAGCGCCGCAGTGTAATCGTCAAGAGTGCGGTCGTAACTTAGCGGGAAAAACAATCGCAACGCTGCGGGTTCGTTGTTGGTCGCCTTGCGCCGTTGGAAGATGCCGTGGCGTACGCCATCACCAATGCGAGTGAAGACAAGCTGCGGCATGTCGGTTTCCGCGTCGAACAGCGATAGCGGCGCCGCGGGCGCTACCAATTGCGCGGTCTGCAGTTTCTCGGTCTCAGCCGGGAAGCGCACCTCGCCGCCCGTCGTCTTCGCAACGCAGTAGTATTCGATGGTGTCGGCTCCAACTGCGCCCGAAGGAACGGTGGCTTCCCAGTGATAGCCGCGCTTGGCAGCCATGCCGAGGCTTTTGAAGACGGCGCTTCCGCCGCCCCGAAGGTGGAGCGTGACGGACTTCGGCGGCGCGGAGTCAATCACTTCGGCCCCAATGATAATAGGCCGGTCGGTGGTGTAGATGTCCCGCGCGCGAAGCAGGATTTGCGCGGGCAGGTCGGGCGGCGGCGGACAGACGAACTCCCGCAGCCCAATACCACCGACGCTTTGGGGCAGCCCGCCGGGGTCCGGCGTGCTGTCCTTCGCGAGCAGATAAACCCCGGGGTTGACCTTGAAGGTCCCCTGCCGCGCTTTGGCGGCGACGTTGTTCCCGGCGTTCAAGCCCGAGATCGTGAACGCGTCGCCGAGATCGGGCAGATGCACGGTCATTGGCCATTCGCGGCCAACGAGCCGCGAGGAAACGGTCTTGTAGTTCAAGCGCTGCGCGAAGGGGTCCTGCACAATGACCGCGTCGGGATAGACCTCCAGGCGCCAGACTCCGTTGGTGAGCTTGTCGAGAAAGTAGATGCCGCAGCCTTCGTACTCGACCACCGCCGAACTGCCCAGACCGACCACATGCTTGAGCGCGTCGGGCTTGGGTGGCTGGGTGTGCGTGTCATTCGCGTGGAAGAACTTCTCGTCCGTGACCAGTTCGCTGGTATCCTCTTCGTAGCTGACGCGGAAAGGTCCGAAGCGGCGGTTGTCCGGATACTCGCCGTACTGCGAGTAGCGCGGCAGCTCGCGCGTGGCCTCGGCCGCGATGATGGCGCTCACGGCTTTGCGGGGGGAATAGACGAGGTTCAGGAAATGCGTCTGCCAGCCCAAATTGTACGGGGCCGTGTCGAGCATGTCATAGGAGAACATCGCAATGAACTGCGCCCCAACACCCCGGAAGGTCCGCGCCATCGCCGGATACATGTACGCGCAGTTCATGTCGGGGGAATCGAACTCATAGACCAGTTTCGGCATGTTCAGGAGGTCGGGCCGCAGCATGGGTGGATAATCGTCCACGGTGCGCAGGTAGTTTTCCGTGAGCGTGCGGTTAAGGTTCAGGCCGGTCGGGTACCACGCAAAGCTCACGCCTGGCACTCTCGACGCCTTGATGGCGGGAGTGATGCCAAAATCCTGGCTGACGTTGTGAAAGAGGATCTTCTGACAGCCCGTGTGGCGCACGGCATCGGCCAGCGTGTTGATGTAGGCCGTCGCGCCCGGCAGATCCCAGCTACGATGAATTGGCTCGTTGATCATCTCGACAAAGAGGATGTTGGGCTCGTCTTTGAGCGCGACGCCGGTGTGCGGATTCACGTGCTGCAGGATTTGCCAGACGTAGTTGGATTGGGCCGCAATGGCGTTGGGGTTCACACCCAGTTCGCCGCGCTCGTAGAACTTCGAAAAGCCCGGGTAATCATCCGTGGCCTTGCCGTCCGGCCACCAGGCGGAGTAGGTCGTGATGGGCGTGAACAGGATGTAGATGCCGCGCTGCCGGGCCTGGGCAATCGCATAGTCCATCACGTCCAGGTGGTCGTTCACGATCAAGTTTCCCTGTTTGTCGCAGTTCTCCCAATCGCCCCAAAGACACAGGCGCAGGCCATCCCAGCCCATGCGGGCGAAGTGAGTCAGGTCCTTCTCGACCAGCTTCTTCCGGTCCGCGTGGACGTAGCCCGCGGCTCGGTAGTCGGAGCCGGAGGGCAGGCAATAGTTGGCGCCGAACAGCGCAACTTCTCGTTTGTCAGCGGTCCAGCGAACCACGCCCTGGTCATCGAGATAGACGAGTTCTGCGGCGGCAGAGCCGTTAACGAGGGCGTAGAGGAAAACGACGAAAAGCGCTCTGATCCAAATGCAACGGTTCATTATGCGCAGCCGCAACGAGTCATTGAGCCGTCAGTTGCACCTGGTAACGGGGAACAATCCCCGCTCCCTTCAGAACGGCTTCGCTTTGAGCGCTGCCGAAGTCCGGCCAGGCTTCTTTGGCCAGGTAGATCGGCGCATCCTCGCGCAACGGAAGAATGGCCACCAGGAGGTCGCCGTTAAGGATTTCGGGAGCGTGGCGGCGGAGGCCGATCTCGAAGGTTTTCCCATTATAGAAGTCATCTGTGACCAACTTGCCGTTAAGCATGACGCGGGCGACGTCACCGACGTAATTCAGGCGCAGGAGCGGATCGCAGGTCATATCGAGGTCAGCCGACAGCTTGAGGCGCCAGACAGCGGCTTTCTCGAAGTCGCGATCTTCCGGCGCGGCGGCAACGGGCTGTTTGATCTTACCGAGCGGAATGTCACGCGGCGGACCAGCGGCCTGGATCTTCTCGAAGGACGCTTTAAGCGAGACCGACTTCGGCGGATGTGGCTCGAAGCGGGTGAAAATACCGTCGGCCTTACCGCGGAGCGTGTTGCCGTCCGAGGTGACAACCGCTGGCGCAGGAAGAACGCCAAGGGCCAGTTGTTCCCGATCTGTGGAGGTGAGCCGGAGACGCGCTCCATCGACGATCAGACCCGCCCGGCTGAGAAAGACCCGCTTGCGTCCCTGCCAGGCAGATTTCCAGAGAGCGAGCGAATCGGCATCGTCGAGCAGGACGATTTGGATTTTTCCACCTTTTGGACCCGAGGCTTGCAGCGCGATATACGTGCCGGGCTTGACACCACGGACGAGCGCGTGTCCGTCGTGGCGTGTCATTTTGCCGGAGCGAGCCTCGAGGACAGTGCCATTGGGGAAAGCGAACTCCGCCGGCACGCCTTTGGTCTCTGCAAAGAAAACCGTGCGGGTGTCGCCCTCATTCACCGCGCAGATGGGCTGCGCAGTCGCCCAGGCGAGTGTCACGCCGCTGCCTAGGTCGAAGTTGAACGGCCAGAAGAAGCGGCTTTCGGAAGCAACGGCGACCGGGGCGCTTGGGAAGGTGACCAAGCCCGTGGGGAGCTTGATAGCGAACTGCACGTTTTGCTTGGTCGGGAGTGGTTTCAGCCGCTCGTAGTTGTTTACGAAGACGAACCCGGCGCGGCCATCCGAGCGCACGCACCAGCGCAGCGTATCAACGTCGTCCTTTCCCTTCGGGCGTTGGCCCGGCATGGTGGTCGGCATCCCCGCCAGCACCGGCCCCCACTCGTGGAGGAACAAATGTAAACGGCGCAGCGAGTGGTACTGGGGGCGAATTTGACCGTATTGGCCGAGTGCCGTCTGGAAGTCATAATTCTTGACGGGCATGTCGTTCCAATACTCCGTGGCTTGAGACTCCTGCAGGGTGGTCAATTTGCCTTCGGGGTTCACGCCGCCGTGATACATATAGTAACCGGGCGAGGTGCTACCCGAACCGAGCTTTACAAGCGTGGTGGAATCAACGTCCGCCGGGTTGACCAGAATCCGCCGGTGATAGCTGCACATCATGCCGCCGCCGATTTCGCACGTGAGATAGGGATACTGCGCGACATCCGGAGCGTCCTTTGCGTCGCGGCGGCCGAGGAGCTCGTTGGCGATATTCGCGTCGGTGCGAAGTAGCGAGAAGTGGAAGCCCGACCAATACTGGCCAGGCATGGGGGTGATCTCCCGGTCCCAAAAGCCCTCGGCGTAAACACCGTAGAGCGGGACGATTTCGCCAAAAGGCATGGGTGTGCTCAACAACGGCCAACCGGTTCGGGTGTAGAGGGGCACGTCGAGCCCAGCCTCTCGAGCTATTTGCTTGAGCGTCAAGAGATGCTGCGCCGGTCCCCAGTATTCGTTCTCAAACTGGATGCCGACGACCGGGCCGCCGTCCTTCCAGAGCAGGCCTTTGAGCTGGGCGGCGATTTGCCCGTAGAGAATCCGTGTCTTGGCGAGGTAGTTCGTGTCGTCGGTGCGCAACTTCCAGTCCTTTTTCAAGAGCCAGTCGGGCTGGCCGCCGTTGCGCACCTCCCCGTGGCACCAGGGGCCGCACCGGACCACCGCTTTGAGGCCAACCTCGCCGCAGAGTTCCGCAAAATGCCTCAGGCTCCGGCGCTCAGACCAGTCAAATTGCCCCTCGACCTCCTCGTGATGAATCCAGAAAACGTACGTCGCAACGATGTCAACGCCGCCGGCCTTCATCTTGAGCAGTTCCTCGCGCCACTCGTCGGCCGGGCAGCGCGAGTAGTGGAACTCGCCCATCACGGGCGTCCACGGCTTGCCGTTAAGGCGGAGACTGCAAGTGTCGAGCGTGAGCGTGGCGCCGTCAGGGCGCCGGGACTCGCCCATGTTAAAGCCCGTCGCCTGTGCAGGCTGTGGCATCGCGACCGTGATGTTCAGAGCATCCGCCACGGCGATATTTGAGCCGACAATGATTAGGAACACCGAGTAGAGTAGGTTCGCAGGAGTGTACCTCATATGCGCCAACCCGCTAAGGTTATCAATTTCAACATGGAATCCTCACCTCGCCGCAAACAAAAATGGCTCATTCCGTCCGAATGAGCCATTTACAAAACCTGCGGCCTGCGCGCGTGCGGGCGAAGGACGAACAGAACCTTACGCGCGGCGGCGATTGATAAACAAAGCCAAAGCCCCGATTCCCAGCAAGACCGCCGAGCCCGGTTCAGGGATGACATTGAAGCTAAGGTTGTCATAATACGTGTCCGACCAAGTCCAGGCGTCCAGGCGCAACGCAATATGAGCCGCGTTCGCCGGGGCAGTCCAGGTTGGCGAGGTGAACGGCACCCAACCCGTATCAGTGCCGTTACCGGTGTACAGCGATGTCCATTCCCAGCCAATCTGGGCCCAAGTGGAATCATAATACCAGGTTCCCACGCCGCCCCCGCCCCAATTATTCGCCCGGTACACCAGGCTGATGTTATACTGCGAGCCGGCAGACAAATCCATACTCTGACCCAAGACGGCGGCTGTAGATCCGCCATGATCCATTGTATGGGCATAGGGAGTGTTGTCATACGAAAAGGCATCAGCGGGCAGAACTGTGATGCTTTGATTAACGCTGTCGGGCGTATAAGTCCACCAGTTTGGCAAGCTGCCTGTATTGAAATCGCCGTTGTTCAACAAATTGGCGTTGGCCGGCAGTATCGCCAACACCAAGACCGCTACGCTGGAAATAATCGAAAGAGTGGTTTTCATAGGAGACTCGTTTGTCACTACATTTGTGTTGTTTCTATCAAAAAGCCGCCGATATTACAATGGAGGATTGGCCGATTTACATGGACAATTTTCTTGCCGAACGCACCAGGTCACGGCTGCATTAACCGGAAGAACGTCTGTGGAGCGGTGTTGGTAACGGTTGCCGTGCTTGCCCCGGCGGTATTGGGCACATCCTGCCAGACGACCGTCGGATTCAAGTTGGTCGTGCTTTGCAGGCGTACGGCGGGGTTGCCGATCCACGAGAGCGGAATGGTGTTGCCGCTGACCGCCCCGATGGTGATGCCGCCGATCCCGGCGCCAGTGACCTGGAAGTTGTCGAAATTGAATGTCCCCTCTCCAGCGTGGCTGAACACGAGACCGGCTCCTGTGATCGTGCCGGTCAGGTTCCATGTGGTCGGGGAGCCGATCGTAGCGCCGCTGCCGGCTGTAAGGCCCAGGGTTCGCCAACTGCCGGCGGCAGGAGTGAACGCCTGGGTGTAAGTAGAGTAGAGGGCACTATCAGCCGTCGTAATTACCGGCAGACTTGAGGCTGACACGTACCACGGGCCCTCCATCCATTTGCACGCAAAAATAGGCGGTGACATTTGTCGCCTGGGAGAAGGGAGCAATGTCCACGGAAAACGTGAGGCTGGGCCAAAAAGCCAGGTTGATGTTGGGGAAAGGCAGCCCGGACGTGCCTGGGTCAAAAGTGGGGGTACTGAAGAAGGCCGTCGTGGCTGCCCCGTTCTGGTAGGCGTAAGCCGCGCCATCGCCGCCGGCATTTTGGAAGAGCCGATTTTGGAAATTGGGGACGGCATTCTGCCAGCCCACAATGCTCAGCGGGAACGTGTCTGTGCCGGGCCCCTCCGCGTACGGGAATGACTCGGCGTACACCAGCCCAACCACAGGATCGTTTACGGTCAACATGGTCGTCACATAGTTGGCACTCGAATCCGTGCCTGCGGAGTTGCTGACGATTACTGAGTACTGACCGGCATCACTAGACCTTGTGTTAAGGATGGTAATGATATTCGAGTTTGCCCCGGAAATCTTGGCACCGTTGGAAAGCGGCGCCCCGTCTTTCTGCCAATAATAGGCAAAAGGCTTTGTCCCGGTAGCGTTGACGGCAAAGGAGACGCCGCCACCCGTATAAACGGTCTGGCTCCAAGGTGAGAAGGTGATGGTTGGCGCGGTCGGCGCCACTGCGTTGGTTGTGACGGCGAAATTATCTATGTTGAAGTTTCCCTCCCCGGTATAAACAAACACCAAGCCGGCACCCGTGATATCACCGGTGAGATTGCTGCCAGCCGGCCCGCCAATCGTGGCACTGGTGGCGTTGATCGTCAGCGTCTTCCACTGAGCAGCCAAAGTATCGAACTGCTGCCGGTAAGTAGTAAACGTTTGGGTGGCAGTGCCGGTGTCCACTGAAATGGGCGTCGAATTGACAAACCAACTGCCCCCATTCATCTGCACTGCGAAATACGCGGTCACATTGGCCGGTTGCCAACTCGGCGCCACATCCGCCGAGAATGAAACGGCGGGATAGGAAGCCGGAGTGATTTTCTTGAAGGGCAATCCAGACGCGCCGGTGTCGCTGTTTGTGGAGACATAGAAGGCTGTGGTCGAGGCAGCCGTTTGAAAAGCATAGAATGCACCGTCGCCGCCGCTCCGCTGATAAACCCGATTCAGATCGCTGGCGATGGCGTTGGACCAACCGACCACGCTCACCGGTTCGGCACTCGGCCCTACGACCGGGAACAATTCCGCGTACAGCACATCAGCCGGCAGGTTGTTGACGGTGAGAGTCGCAGTGGTTAGGTTGGCACTGTTGGTGGTGCCCGCCGCATTGCTGACGATCACTGAATACGATCCCTGGTCATCGCCAGTGATATTCGTGATCGTAAGCCGATTAGTCCTCGCACCGGAAACTTTACCATCGTTGGTGAGAGTCAGGCTGTTCTTCTGCCAAAAGTATGAGAGCGGCTCCGTGCCAATGGCAGTGACGGCAAAAGACACGCCCGACCCTGCATAAACAGTCTGACTCTCCGGTGGCTGTGTAATGTTCGGCGCCGGGGGGGTTGTGCTTCCTGTGATGCGGAAGCTGGTAAAATTCCAGGAACCGGAACCCGCCCACGATATCACGATGCCAGCGCCCTGGATGTCACCGGACAAATTGCTGCTTGCCTGCCCGCCGATCGTGGCGTTTGTGGGACCTATCGTGAGGGCAAGCCAGTTGGTGGCTGCAGGATTGTAGTTCAAGTAATCGGTTTCATAAGGACCGCCAGGAGTAGCGGACGGAGTTGGTATCGGCTTTGCGGACGCATACCACGAGCCGCCGGCTCTGACGATGAAGCGTACCGTAAGGTTGGCGGGGGTGGCGTTCCCTTGGTTACCAATGGAAATGGCTATATAGGGGTAAGTTGTGGGGCTAATGTTTGTGAACTCAACGGATCCGCTTGGTCCGGTGCCAAAGCCTGTGGCGGTGTAGTATGCGTTGGTCATGACAGTGCTTTGCCAAGTGTAGAATTGATCTATGCCGTTCCAGACGTATATAAGGGCTTCCGCGGAATTCGGAGAGGCGTTCGACCAACCCACGGCACTTAGCGGTCCTGAGGCAATCGCTCCTCCACCGAAGGTTTGTTCATACAGCACAGTCTGCGCTGCAGCGAATTGTGAGATTGCCAGTAGGCTGGCAGCGATGATTAACAGGCGATTCATAGATCGGGCTTTTTGGCTTATTTGTCTTTCTGCTTTTAGCTGATTGGAAGCAAACAGGTCAATGGAGGATAGGCCGATTGGCATGGAGAATGTTCCAACTGGGCCGGGGGGCCTCAAAAGCCGATCCGGCAAAGCGTGGTCAATGCTTATTGGTAACCACTCATCCATGCCGGCCAGGAGTTGATCTTGTCCATGTAAGTGGTGTCGAACTGCTGATGCCACTTCAATCGCCATTGCTCTTTTATGCCAACTCCCCGGGCCGAGGAATCGGCGAAGGTCATATTCACCGGGCGACGCCCTGGATGCCGCGGCAGGCAGAAGTTGCTCATCTCCCCGGCGGCGCCCATGACTTGCACCCCCTTCTTCGGTGGCGGGGTATCCGTGTGCGACGGAGCCGTCCCATCCCAGATGCAATCACCGAAAACCGGAACATTCAGGCCGCTGCCTGCTGTGGCCAGCTTTCGCCAATAATAGGGCCTACCTCCTGGTTCGCTGGGCGTCATCATTCCGGGGCCGTTGGGCGGGTTGTGCGTCCAGGCATTGATTCCATAGCTTCCGTAGTCCCCAGCCTCACCCCAGACCAGCACAGGATAACCGTTGCTGCCCAGCACTCCCCAAGACAGGGCCGTGGCGTCCAGAGATGTATCAAATGGGTTTGACAGCGTGTCGCGAAAGGTTTTCGCTGCAGGACACGCGCGAATCTTGGGATTGGAGTAATAAGGCCGCACCGCCGACATCCACATTCCTCTCTGGCCGCCCCAGAGGCTCGGATCGTTCCAACCCATCGGCATGCTGTCGTTGTTGTCCCCGCAGTAGAGATTGAAGGCAATCCCCCACTGCTTGAGGTTTGAAACGCAGCTGATGTTCAGGGCGCGGACCTTTGCCCTGGACAACGCCGGCAGCAGCAGCGCCGCCAGGATGGCGATAATGGCAATGACCACAAGTAGTTCAATCAAAGTGAAACCATGCCGACGGGCTTGCCGGACACCAGCTTGTTCGTTTCTGTCCTGGTCTTTCATCTCTATCCCTCGCGTAAAATCAATTGTTGTAATAGAAAGCGTCTAGTGACGGCAGGGCGTGGCCGGTGAAATCAAACAACGTGGTGTTGTCCACCACGTTTCGGGCTCCTAGTTGCCAGCCCAGCCCGGGAACGCAAATGAATATTGGGTCCCAGTAAATGTCGCCTATGCAGTGGCCGTCCGCAACCAGCTTCAGGTCGTTGAAGCACTTGAGCAGAAAGCCTTTCTGGCCCTGGGGCGTGCTGGGGAATAACTCCGGTCCGTTGTTGCTCAACTGCCCGGGCCAGCCGTCGCAGGCATTCGTGCTCCAGTTGTAACCCGTCTCCATGATCAGCACGGGTTTGTTGAACATCGGATAGAATTGGTTGATGTTCGTCCGCGCCTGTTCCGACGTTAATCCCGTCCAGAATGGGTAATAGGAGCAACCGATGATGTCCCACGGCACGCCGTTGGCTACGCATTCATTGAAGAACCATTGAACGGAAGGCGCATCCACATTGCCGAGGTGCAAGATCACCTGGCTGGACGGCGACACGGCCTTGACCCCGGCATAACCCGCCTTCAGAAGCTTCGCCAATTGCGGGAAGTTGGCCGAGGACCCGTCCGGCAGCAGGATGCCGCCCCCGATCTCGTTGCCCAGCGAGACATACTCGGGCGTCGTGCCCTGATTCTTCATCTGCGTCATGAAGTTGGTTGTGAAGTTATACACAGCGTTGGTCAACTGCGGGAAAGTGAAACCCACCCAGTCATGTGGCTTGCCGTTGGTCCAGTAGTCGCTGTAGTAGAACGTCAGCTCCAGTTGCATTCCCTTCGCCTTCGCCCGGGCAGCCAAGTCCAGGATGTTCGTCGGACTCTGAATGCCCGGCGGCAAAAGCTTCGAGGGCAAGTAATTGGTGTTTCCGGGATCGTTGTACAGGCGAAGACGCGCCATATTGAAGCCGTGGTTCTTCAAGACCTGGAGACAATCCATGTGCACCCCATTGGTTTCGTAGAACTTGCCGCCCCCCTGCTCGACGTAGGTCAGCTCAGAAATGTCGCCGCCCTTGAGAAAATCATAGGCCATGTCGTCTTTGACCAGGCTGAGGCTGTCCACCCGGCACCAATTGCCGGCCAGGGCATCCGACACGATGCGGACCAGGCATTGTCCATTCGTGACTGCAATGCCCCGGACCACCACCTCCGTCCAACTTTGGGTAATCGGGGGCAGACTGGTCAGTTTGTCGTTCCCGCCAAGATAGCAAGCGTTCTGGCCGCCGCTGCATTTGACCCATGCGGTCAATTTGTAGTAGCCGTTGGTCAGGCCGGTCACGCGCTGGCAATTCTCAACCTGATAAGCCACGGAATTGCTGTGCTGCAAACTGAGCGTCCCTGAATAGGCATCGCCGGAAACGACCGAGTCAGCCGCGGCATTTCCAATCGTGCTCCACCCGCTCGGCGATGCGGCCGGCGAGCCGTCGGCTTCAAATCCCCCGTTTGTGAGTTGATAGGGAGAGGTGGCAACTCCTGACGGCGCAGCCGCGAGGCGGAAGAACATCTCAACCGCGCCCACGGGAAGCACAGCCATGCTTTGTCCCAGCGTGTTGGGCACGTCCTGCCAGTTGCCACTGACCGCATTCGGCCTGCTTTGCAGGCGGGTCTCCGGCCCCCCGGACCAGGACAGCGTCACCACGCCATTGGAAACCGAGCTCACCACCAGACCGCTGATGCCATTGACCGTCAGAGATGCCGGACTGCTGTTGGTCGCACCCATGCTGTTGGTAATGACCACGGAATAGGAGCCTGCATCCGCTGGCCCCACATTGGTGATCGTAATGGTATCGCTGGTTGCGCCACGGAGGTTGCCACCATCGGAGAGCGGCGAACCGCCCTTTCGCCACTGGTAGAAAAGTGGCGGCGTTCCACTGGCTCCCACGCTGAACTGCACGGTCTCACATGGATTAGCCGTCCAGTCTTGCGGCTGTGCCACGATCGCAGGCGGCAGAGGCGGATTTCCCGCAATCCGGAAATTATCGAGGTCGTGAGTTCCATCGTCCACGGTATGCGTAATCACCAAACCCGCGCCCGTAATTTGCCCGGCCAGACCAGCCGGCGCTGCCCCGCCGATGGTGGCACTCGTGCTGTTCAAAGTCAGTGTGTTCCACGCCGAGGCGGTCGTGGAGAAAGCCTGGGTGTAAGCCACAAATCCACCCACGGCTGTTGGCACCGGCAGCGGGGTCGCGGAAGCGTACCAACTGGACCCGTTCATCTGGACGGCGAACCGCGACACCACGTGGTCCGGGTCCCAATTCGGCCGGATATCAACCGAGAAGGTCAGCCCGGAATAGAGCGCTGGGTTGATGCTCGGAAAAGCCATCCCGGTTGCCCCGGTATCCAGGGCAGTTGTCGTGTAAAAGGCCGTGGTGATCGGCACATCCCCATTCGCCTGATAGGCATACACCGCGCCATCGGGTCCGGACATCCGAAACAGCCGTGCGGGGTTGTTTGGAATCGCGCTTGCCCACCCTGCCACACTCACCGCAAATTCCCCTGAGGGGCCGGGCCATGGGAACGTCTCCTCGTAGAGCAGCGTCTGGCCAACAGCCGCTCGGAAGCTGATCAGACCGAGCACCACGCTGACGAACACTGGCGGAAGACTTTTCATCCGGGCCACAGGCTAAACATACGCAGTTTGAGTCTAGAAACAATGCGCCGCCGGGAGCAATGGAGGATTAACCGATTCACATGGACGATTTTCCAAGCCGACTGCCGGATTGCCTGCTTCCTGCCCCGCGCCAAAGCACGGCCCTGGAACAGATCGAGCCTCGGCGCAGCCCCGGATGGAGTCGCCTACCCCTTCCGCATCTGCCGGTACTTTGCCGGCGACACCTCGTTAACGCTTCGAAACACGCGCGAGAAGTAGAGCGGATCCTCGTAGCCCAGGCTGATGGCCACCTCTTTGATGCTTGTCCCGGTTGTGTCCAGCAACTGGCATGCGCGGTGCATTCGCAGGCGGATGAAATAATCAATCGGCGCGTAGCCCGTTTGCCGCTTGAACAGGTCCACGTAGCGCGACCGCGAGAGATTCGCCAGCGCCGCCAGCACGTCCAGTTGCAGCGACTGGTTCAAGTGTTGCTTCATGTAGGCGATCGTATGCGCGATCTTCTGCTGCGTCCCGGGGCCTTCCTGGCGCAGGTTGCGGTGGTCGCGGATCATCGCGGCAATCAGGTGCGCGAGCGTCTGAGAGGCGTAGAGCAACTGCAACGTCGTGTACCCGTGTGCTACGACATCCAGCAGTTCCTCGAACAGGGCCAACAACTGCGGGTCATCGCCAATGCGAACCACCGGGGACCCGGCGCTGATATCCAACTCACGCAGAAACGCCTGGAGCAAACTCCCTTTGGCGTGAAACCAGTAAATGGACCAGGGCTGCTGCTCGTCAGCGCCATACACATGTCCGGTTTCCGGCGGTACCACCAGCAATTCCCCCGGCTTGACGGGGTGATAACTCCCCGAAAGTTCACACCACCCGACGCCCTTTGTGCAGTAAATGAATATGGCCTGATCCACGCCTGCCGGCCGTTCGCGCAAGTGGCCCGTCGCCTCCGGGAAGTGACCGACGTCCGTTGGAATAATCCCGGTCATCAAGGGGTGCTCCTGCGCCTGCGCCACTACCGCCCGCGGCAATACCACAATGCGTTGGCCGGCGAAACCTTCACCCTTCTCCGTGCGCTTCACGCATTGGACGCCATCGTGCATCTATACCCCGCAGGTTGCCATGCCGCCGGAAAATAATCCATGTGAAATGGTTGATCCTCCATTTCACACTTTGCACCGGGCCTTTACCATGATCTCAACTTCGCAAAACGCCGATGAATTATTACGCTGATGAATTGACCAACCTGCGATGAAGACGATGACCTCGCGCGAACGGCTCGCAGCGACTCTCGACCACAGGGAACCTGATCGTCTGTGTGTCGATTTCGGTGCTGGCTTCCAAACTGGAATGGGGGCGGGCGCGGTTCACCGCCTGCACGAAGCGCTGTTCGGCAGGAATGGTTGTCAGGTCAAAGTCGTCGAGCCTTACCAGATGCTCGGCGAAATTGACGATGAACTCCGCCAGGCCCTCGGCCTGGATGTCGTCGGCGTCCACGGCTGGGGCACCATGTTCGGCTTCAAGCTGCAGGATTGGAAGCCGTTTACGCTGTTCGACGGCACCCCCGTCCTCGTCCCGGGACAATTCAATGTCACTCCCGCGGACGACGGGGGCTGGCTGATGCATCCGGAAGGTGACACCTCCCTGCCGCCCTCCGCCTGGATGCCCCGGGACACTTACTTCTTTGATGCGCTCGATCGCCAGCCTCCCCTCGATGAATCACGACTCGACCCTGCCGACAACTGCGAGGAAATGGATGTCGTAAGCGATGACGAGGTCCGGCACTTCGCCACGCTTGCCCGCCGCTATTACGAAAACTCCAGCTACGGCATTTACATGACCCTGCCGGGCACCGCCTTCGGCGACATCGCCCTCGTGCCGGCTCCCTGGATGAAGCATCCCAAAGGCATCCGCGGCGTGCAGGAGTGGTACATGGCCACGGTCACCAACCGGGATTATGTGCTGCGGGTGTTCGAGCGCCAATGCGAGTACGCCCTCAAAAGCATCGAGAAGCTCGCCGCCGCCGTCGGCGATCGCGCCCAGGTGGTGTTCGTCTCCGGCACCGACTTCGGCACGCAAAACGGCCAGTTCTGCTCGGTCCAGACCTACCGCGACCTCTACAAGCCCTTTCACAAGGCGGTCAACGACCATATCCATAAGCTGACCAGGTGGAAGGCCTTCATCCATAGCTGCGGCGCGGTTCTCCCGTTCATTCCCGACTTCATCGAGGCCGGGTTCGATGTCCTCAACCCGGTGCAGTGCTCGGCCCGGGGTATGGATCCCCGCTCGCTCAAGCGCGAGTTTGGCCGCCAACTCGTGTTTTGGGGCGGCGGTGTGGACACCCAGCACACGCTCCCATTCGGCACCCCGGACGAAGTCTATCGCCAGGTCCGCCAGCGCATTGACATCTTCGCCCCGGGCGGCGGCTTTGTCTTCAACAGCATCCACAACGTCCAAAGCAACGTGCCGACCGAAAACATCCTCGCGATGTTCCGCGCGCTCAAAGACAGCATGAAGCAGAGACTTCCCCGGAACCTATGATCACAACCGCCGCCCCGGAAACCTCCACACTCAAAGCCAGCTACAACCTTACCTACATCTGGCTCATCTCTGCCGTCGCCGCCATGGGCGGCTTGCTCTTCGGCTGGGACTGGGTCGTCATCGGCGGGGCGAAGCCGTTTTTTGAACGCTACTTTGAACTGAGAGACCCCGCCCTGGTCGGCTGGGCCAACAGTTGCGCGCTCATCGGCTGCCTCGTCGGTGCCATCGTCGCCGGCGCCTTGAGCGACCGGTTTGGGCGCAAACGGCTCCTCATCGTCGCAGCCCTCCTCTTCACCGTGACCTCGGTCGGCAACGCCCTGGCCCCCAGCTTCAGCATCTTTATCGCCTGGCGCATGCTCGGTGGCGTGGCCATCGGCCTCGCCTCCAGCCTCTCCCCCATGTACATCTCGGAGGTCGCCCCGGCCCCAATGCGCGGCAAACTCGTTTCCATCAACCAGCTCACCATCGTCATCGGCATTCTGCTCGCGCAATACATCAACTGGTTCCTCGTGCGCAACCTCCCGCCGGGTGCCACCGACGAATTCATCCGCAACTCCTGGTTCGGTCAGCAGGGCTGGCGCTGGATGTTCGGTTTGACCGCCGCCCCCTCGTTGCTCTTCTTGCTCGGAATGCTTTTCGTCCCGGAAAGCCCGCGCTGGCTCGCCAAGAACGGCCAGCCTGATCGCGCTCGCGGTATCCTGAGCCAGATCGGCGGCGCGCCCTACGCCGACGCCGCCATTGCGGAGATCGAGTCCACCCTGGCCACCGAGGAAATCCAGCATGTCCGCTTCGCCGACCTGCTCGAACCGAAGATGCGAAGGGTCCTTGTCCTGGGCGTCGTCCTTGCCGTATTCCAGCAGTGGTGTGGCATCAACGTCATCTTCAATTACGCCGAGGAAATCTTCAAAGCCGCCGGCTACGACATCTCCAGCGTGCTCAAGAACATCGCCTGGACCGGCTCGGTAAACATGCTTTTTACCTTCGTTGCCCTCGGCACCGTGGACCGCGTTGGCCGCCGCCCACTGATGCTTTTCGGATCGGCCGGCTTGGCTGTGATCTACACTGCCATGGGCCTTTGCTACGCCCGCGGCGTCCATGGCTTCCCCGTCCTGCTGCTCGTCCTCGCGGCCATTGGTTGCTACGCCATGTCCCTGGCGCCCGTAACCTGGGTCATTATCTCCGAGATCTTCCCCAACCGCATCCGCGGCGCGGCGATGTCTGTGGCGGTAACGGCGCTTTGGATCGCGTGTTTCATCCTGACCTATACCTTTCCGATGTTGAACGCGAGGCTCGGCTCGTCCGGCACATTCTGGCTCTACGCTGCCATCTGCGTCGTGGGGTTTGCATTCATCTTCTTGAAACTGCCGGAGACTAAGGGCAAGACCTTGGAGCAGCTCGAAAGGGACCTTGTGGACTGAGCCAACGATGCTTCCCCAGTGCGCTCATGGAGAAAGGCACCTCTATTGCTTCACTCGCTCTGCTGCTGGCTGGGTTGTTTGCGGGGCGCACGCGCCTGGGCGCTGGTCCCGCCCCGATGACTTTCGCCTGCCTAATCCTTTGCCTGGGGTTGGCTACGCCACCCGCTGGTTGGGCCGATGTGGCGACCAATTCCGCGGCCGAGGTCGAGCGGCTCTTCGAGGCGAAGATGTTTCGCGATTCGCAGGGACGCGTGCTGCCCTATCGCCAGCTTGCGCCCCCGAAGATTGAGCCGGGCCAGCGCTATCCGCTGGTGCTTTTGTTCCACGGCGCGGGCGAGCGCGGCACGGACAACCGCTTGCAACTGCGCTTGATGTTGCCCGCGTTCATCCGTGAAGAGAACCGGACGAACCCCCCGTGCTTCGTCCTCGCGCCGCAATGTCCACCCGGCAAACGCTGGGTCGAGGTGGATTGGGGCGGCGCGGCACATGCGATGCCTCCCGAGCCCTCCGAAAGCATGGCGCTTGCGTTCAGCCTGCTCGATGAAGCCATGGCCGCAGATTTCGAACCCGGCGCCCCCGCCGAGGGACTCTAGCGGTTTCAAGGTTGTTTCGCACTGGACCTTGCATCCCGCGGTAGGTGGCCCTGGAAGCCTATTGCAGAATAACCCTTTGACAATTGCGGCAGCCGGGCGCTTCCTATCCGTAAAGATAGGGCTTGCACTCCGTGCGCGCCGCGGCTCGCAGCGGGCTGCGAGTCCTACCTGGCAGGCTATCCGAGTTGGACAAATGCCATCCGAACCTCGCAAGAACGGTCTCAAAGGCCCGCGCATCCTGATCGTGGATGACGACCCCGGGCAGCGCAGCCTGCTGGACTCATTCCTGCGCAGCCAGGGCTTTGACACCATCACCGCCGCCTCGGGCGAGCAGGCCCTGGAAACACTCCGCGCCGGCGGCATCAGCATGATGATCTCCGATGTGCGCATGCCGGGACTGTCGGGCCTCGAGACCATGCGCCTGGCCCGCAAGGAGCACGGTGTGCTGCCCATCCTCCTCGTGACCGCCTACGCCGACATCCGCGAAGCCGTCGGCGCTATGCGCGACGGCGCGCTCAACTACCTCGCCAAACCCATTGACCTGGACGAGCTCCTCACAACCGTCCAGCAAGCCACCGGGATCGCCAAGCCCACCCCGATCAAGTTCAGCGCCGACAAACAGTTGCCCGCTTATATCGTCGCCAAAAGCCCGCTGATGCAGGCTGTCTTCCACGATGCCTCGCTCATTGCCGCCTCCGAAAGTCGCATCCTGATCACCGGCGAAAGCGGCGTCGGCAAAGAGGTGCTCGCCGACGTCATCCACGCCTGGAGCGCCCGCGCCGGCGGCCCGCTGGTCAAAGTCAACTGCGCCGCCATCCCGGAAACCCTGCTCGAAAGCGAACTCTTCGGGCATGAGAAAGGAGCGTTCACCGGCGCGGTGGCGCAACGCATTGGACGCTTCGAGGTGGCGAACAACGGCACCATTTTCCTGGATGAAGTCGCGGATATGTCCCCGCCCCTGCAAGCCAAGCTGCTTCGCGTGACGCAGGAGGGGCGCTTCCACCGCGTCGGCTCCAGCCTCGAACTTCGCACCAACGCCCGCATCCTGGCCGCCACCAACCGCAACCTCGAGGAGGAAGTCAAAGCCGCCCGCTTCCGCGAGGACCTGTTCTACCGGCTGAACGTGGTCGAACTCAATGTTCCCTCCTTGCGCGAGCGGCCCGAGGACATCCTGCCGCTGGCCAGCGCCTTCATTGCGGAGTTTACGCGGGGCAAGGCGCGGTTTGCGTCCTCCGTCGCCGACTGGCTGACGCGCTACGCGTGGCCTGGGAACGTGCGCGAGCTGCGCAACGCGATGGAACGCGCCGCGCTGCTCTCCCTCGGCGAACTCATCCTGCCCGAGCACTTGCCCGCCAAAGTCCGCGCCGTGGCCGACTCAGCCCCGCCAGCCGAACCCCAGGATGCCGAGCGCCTGGCTGAGATCGAGCGCCAGGCCATCTTCCAGGCACTCCGCAAGCACGAGTTCAACCGCACCGAAACTGCCAAGGCCCTCGGCATCAGCCGCCGCGCCCTGATCTACAAGCTCCAGCGCTTCCGGGCGGAGGGATACGCGGTGGACCCGGCCTAATCCCAGGGAGGACGAGCGTCCCCGCGAGCCCAAACATCCGGGTGAGAGGGAGGAAATCAGGGCTCGCGCGGACGCTCGCCCTCCCTGCCGGGGTTCCTGGCACGGTCCAGTGTGGATGAAAAAGACCTGGAACTGGTGTAAAGAATACCCATGATAGCCGAGGTGCGCCGCTTGGCCGAAGACGCCAGGCGGCAGAAGAACTGGAAACGCTGGGGGCCTTATCTTGCCGAGCGCCAGTGGGCTACTGTGCGCGAAGACTACTCTGCGGACAGCGTGGCGTGGACTTACTTCCCCCACGAACACGCCCGCAGCCGCGCCTATCGCTGGGGGGAGGACGGCTTACTCGGTATCACCGACCGCGAATGCCGGCTCTGCTTTGCCTTGGCGCTCTGGAACGGCAAGGACCCCATCCTCAAGGAACGACTGTTCGGTCTAACGGGGCCGCAAGGTAACCACGGTGAGGACGTGAAGGAGGATTACTACTACCTCGACTCGACGCCCACACATTCCTACCTGAAGGCGCTCTACAAGTATCCCCAAGCCGAGTTTCCGTACGCCAGGCTGGTCCAGGAAAACGCCCAGCGGGGCAGGCACGAGACGGAATTTGAACTGAGCGACACCGGCATCTTCGATGGCCACCGCTACTTTGATGTGCTCGTCGAATACGCCAAGGCCGGGCCGGATGACATCCTGATCCGCATCACCATCGCCAACCGCGGCCCTGAGCCGGCGCCGCTGCACCTGCTACCGACGCTGTGGTATCGCAATACCTGGACCTGGGCGGCCAGGCACGAAGGATGCACCACCCGGCCGCGGATCGAGGCAGCCGGCGAGGGCATACTGGGGACTGAGCACGTCATTCTGGGCCGGAACTGGCTGGTGGCCGGGCCGGGTGCTGATGGCAAAGCGCCGCAATTCCTTTTCACGGAGAACGAGACGAACACACGGGAGCTGTTCGGCGGGGAAAACCGGACACCGTATGTCAAAGACGCCTTCCACGAGTTTCTGATCCATGGCCGGACCGAGGCCGTGAACCCTTCGCCAGCGGGCACCAAGGCGGCCGCGCTTTATCAGTTGCAGATTCCGGCCGGGGAGGAGGTCTGCCTTCGCCTCCGCCTCGCCGCGCAGGAGTTAGCGCCGCGGAGGAGTCTGGGCAGGCAGTTCGACCAGGTGTTCCGGGATCGGATTCGGGAGGCCGACGAGTTCTATGGGGAACGTTTGCCAAAGGGTCTTAGCGAAGACGAAACCCGCGTAGTCCGACAAGCCTACGCCGGGTTGCTCTGGAGCAAGCAGTTTTACCACTACATTGTCCGTGACTGGCTTGAGGGTGATCCGCAGCAACCGCCGCCGCCGGCCAGCCGCGCCTCGGGCCGTAACGCGGACTGGCTCCACCTCTACAACCGCGATGTCATCTCCATGCCGGACAAATGGGAGTACCCGTGGTACGCCGCCTGGGACCTGGCCTTCCACATGATTCCCTTTGCGCAGATTGATCCCGAGCACGCCAAGCAACAGCTCGTGCTGCTGCTGCGCGAGTGGTACATGCACCCGAATGGGCAGTTGCCGGCCTACGAGTTCAACTTCAGCGACGTCAATCCGCCCGTCCACGCCTGGGCCTGCTGGCGCGTGTATAAAATGACCGCCGCCCGCGGCCAGCGCGATCGCGTGTTCCTGTCCCGTTGCTTCCAGAAGCTGGTCATCAACTTCACCTGGTGGGTCAACCGGAAGGACCTGGAAGGTCGGAATCTCTTCGCCGGCGGCTTTCTGGGACTGGACAACATCGGCGTCTTCGACCGGTCCAGGCCGCTGCCGACCGGCGGCCATCTCCAACAGGCCGATGGCACGGCTTGGATGGCATTCTATTGCGCGACCATGCTCTCCATCGCGCTGGAACTCGCCCGCGACAACCCGGCCACCGAAGATATGGCCTCCAAGTTCTTCGAGCACTTCGTCGCCATCGCGGACGCCATGAACATGCAGGGCGGCACAGGCCTCTGGGACGAGGAGGACGGCTTCTACCATGATCACCTGCGCGTGGACGGGCGCACTATGCCGCTGAAGGTCCGGTCGCTCGTCGGCCTCATCCCACTGCTTGCCGTCGAGATCCTTGATGACGAACTCATCCAGGGCCTGCCCGGCTTCAAGAAGCGGATGGACTGGTTCCTCGAAAACCGGCCGGAACTCAACGACCTGATCTCCTACTGCTGCCTCTTGGACAAGGGCAAAGGCCGTTGCCACCGGTTGCTGGCCATCCCCACGCGGGCACGGCTTGAGCGCGTGCTCCGCTACCTGCTCGATGAGAAGGAGTTTCTCTCGCCTTATGGCATCCGCTCCCTCTCGCGTGTTCATCGGGACCGGCCCTACATCTTCCGTCTCAACGGTCAGGAACATCGGGTGGACTACGAGCCTGGGGAGTCCACCACCCACCTCTTCGGCGGCAATTCCAACTGGCGCGGCCCTGTGTGGATCCCGGTCAATTTCCTGCTAATCGAAGCACTCGAACGCTACCATCACTATTACGGTGACGGCCTCCGGGTGGAATGCCCAACCGGCTCAGGTAAGATGCTCAACCTGCAGCGGGTCGCCGACGACCTGCGTTGCCGGCTGGCCCGCCTCTTCCTTCAGGATGCGAGAGGACGCCGGCCCTGTCACGGCGAGGACCGCCGTTATGCCGAGGACCCGCACTGGCGCGACCTGGTGCTATTCCACGAATACTTCCACGGCGAGAATGGCCGCGGCCTGGGAGCGAGCCATCAGACAGGGTGGACGGCACTCGTTACGCGGCTTCTCGAGGGGCGGGCTCCACAAAACGGGCCATCGGGATCGCCAGGGCTAGTTTCCGAATAGGTAGGGCTCGCAGCGCGTATCTGTCTGGCGTAGCGCAGATTTGTAATCTGCTGTATCGCAGGTTTGCAACCTGCTGAGCTGCCGCCATCCGCATCGGCGCGAGTAAGTCGGGCCGCCTGCCGATTACAAATCGGCGATACGGCAGATTGAAAATCTGCGCTACGAAGCAGTGGCACAAGCGCGCTAAACTGGCACCGCAGTCCCCTGCGCGCCCTACCTGCCGCGGTCTCCGGCAATCTACTTCGCCGGATAGCCCAGCCGGAACTTGCCGGAACTCTCCGGGGCGAGCAAATCGGTTTGCTCAACCGCCAGCCTGCCGCTGACGCCGAGCAATTGGGCGAGGCGACGACGCCACTCCTCGATTGCCGAGGCAATGGGGGCCGTGACGTCTGGCAGAAAGCGCAGCAACCATTCGCTGTTCGCTCGCTCGCATAACTGGTAATGGGCGATGCCCGGCAGGTCCGCCAGGCACTGGTCAACCTGCAAAGTGGTGACGCGCCGGCCGTCCACGGCGGCAAAAGCGTCTTTCGCCCGCCCATGCACCACGTAGCTGGTGTAATAGGGCCGCTCTTGCCGCTCGACCAGGTCGCCGATCCGATAGCGGATGAGCGGCATATAGTCATTGGTCAGGGTCGTGACGGCCAGTTCGCTGATGCCCTGAGCGTCAGTGTTCAGCACTTCCAGCAGGGCGGTTTCGAGGCTTGGCCGCATTTCGCCGCGCCCGACCTCCATCAGCAGGTGGCCGGTCTCGGTCGAGCCGTAGAGGTTGAACACCGGCACCCCGAACACGCGCTCCAGAATCCGCCGGTGCGCGATGCTGACAAACTCGTAGCTGCCCAGGATGAAACTGCAGCGACGGCAGCCGGATGCCCCGCCGCTCGCAGTAAAGCGCGAACACCACCCCATAAACCGGGTCCACATCGAGGAACTGCGGCTGCCACTCGACCGCCTCCGCCGCCATGCGCGCCAACTCGGCTTCACCCCAGAGAAACGGATACCGTGACAGGCTGACGAACAGCGCGTTCCCGACCACGCGGTCGGCGCGTGACGGCACGCCCGTGTAGCGGATGTCTCCGCTGCAGACCGGCGAATTGATCGTAACGCGGCGCGCTGCGGGAAACTCATCCAGCACAGCGGCCACCAGCGGATTCAGCCGCAGCGCGCGTTCCTCCTGCTCGGCCCACCAGCCGCGGCCCAGCAACAAGGGGGTGCGCTCCTCCGACGTGCCCGAGGTGTGCTCCAGCTCCACCAACTCCTGGTCGAGCAGCGCGTCCAGTTCCACACCCGCCCGCAGGAAGTTGCGCGGGAAATCGCGGCGGATGTCCTCTTTGGTAATCAGCGGCAGACGCAGCAAGTCAGCCGCTGAGACCGCCTCACCGCTCGACCGGACAAGGCCGGCCGTCTGCTGGTAGAGCGGCACTTCGCTCAGCCAGCGCGGCAAGACTTCGCCCAGCCTGATAAGGCAGGGCGGCCTCTCTAATCAATTCTGGCGTGGCCAACATTTAATCGTGCGTTCCGTTTTCTTCGAATGACGCGCCAATCTAGCACAAATCCCATGCACCGCCAGCCGGCTTAGGCGGCGGCATCCCACCCGGGCGGCTGGCAGGGAACAGCCCGTTTCACCACAAATGACCTCCCAAGAACCACGGTTAACGGGTTCAATCCGGTAAATTTGGGCCTGGAGTGCGGCCTGACGCCCTGCCCAGAACGTAGGAACCCTGTTTCCAACCCAGCACCGCAAGCCTACGGGCAGAGCAGCACAGGCCAACCTCGCCGTTGGCGCTGTGTCCTCTATTGCTCCTCTATTGTTCCTCTATTGTTCCTCTATTGCTACGCGTGTTTCCCTCGCCTCCTCCCCGCCCGCGCCGCGGGGACCTCGACCTTCTGCGCCCCCTCGCGCTGGGTCCCTGCTTACAGACGGGCCAGGCCTGGGGACCATTCAAACGCGAGCGGCTCTGGCCGCCCAATGCCTCCCCCTCTGCCTGTCGGTTACCCTGGCCTGGCTATTCGGGCAGCCTCGAACTGAGTGCGCTGCCCTTGGCCAGGCACAAACTCCCAGGATGAACCGGTTAACGGCCCAGCAGGACTGGAAAGCAGAGGACGACTTCAACGATATCGCCCCAAGGGGCACCATTTCATGCGTTCCAGGCTCGGGGGGCTCCGCTCGATGTCGTCGCGCTTGACCCAGGCTTTGGGGTGGCTCGGGGAGAGCTTTGGTAGAGAACCATTTGTGGTTCCCCCGCCCCCTCTTTTCACTGCATGAACGCCCGATAGAACCGCGCTGGTTCGCCGTCACCGGCAGGGTCAAGGAACAGATACGGGCTATACGGCAAATTGGTCAGGGACAGCAGATTCATCCAGTTGGTGCCGGCGAGATTGGTGCTGTATTGCACGACGAAGTTGCTGCTCAACATGCCACTCAAATTCAGCAGCGGATAGCCTGCCCACAATTCGCAAGGCCAGCGTCGGCGGGACGGTGACGGTCAGCACCGCATTGGAACTCGTGACGCTCCCGCCAGGTTGGTAACGACCACGGAGTAGTTTCCGGTGTTGGTTGCGCCAACCGCCTGAATCGCGTAAGTGGCATTCGTCGCGTTGGGCACGTTGGCACCGTTAAAACGCCACTGGTAACTAAATGGAGCCGTGCCGCTGACGGATACGCTGAATGAGACGCTGCTCCCTAACATTATTTGCTGACCCAACGGCTGCGCCGTGATGCTCGGCAGGTTTATCACCGTCAGCGCCGCGTTGGAAGTGGTCACGCTGCTGTAAGCATCGCTCACCACCGCACTGTAATTTGCCGCATCCGCATCCGAAACACTGGCAATGGTCAGCGTGCTGTTGGTTGTGCCCGAAAGTCTGCCGCCCTCAACGAGATTCGTGCCATTCTTCTGCCACTGGTAGTTCAACGATTCCGGGCTAAACGCTGTCGCGGTGAATGTCGCTGTGCTGCTCGCATAATTGGTTTGGCTCTTGGGCGACAACACCACCGTCAACGCGGCGTTGGAACTCGTCGCACTGCCCTCCGCATTCGTGATCACCACGGCATAATTCCCGGCATTGTTCGTGCCGACCGAGGGAATTGAGTAAAGGGCATTCGTGGCGTTAAGAATGTTGGTGCCGTTGAATCGCCATTGATAACCAAATGGAGCCGTGCCGTTGACTGAGACACCAAAGTCGGCGCTGGTTCCCGGCAACACCAGCAGATTCGACGGTTGAACCGTGATGCTCGGCGGAAACACTATGCACCGTTAGCACCGCATTGGAACTCGTCACACTGCCATAGCCGTTAAAGACCTGCACACTGTAATTGCCCGTCTGGTTGGTGCCCACATTGGTCAAGGTGCAGGACAAGAAATTCGTGCCAACGGCAGGCGAACCCAGGGGCGTTCCGTTGAAGTACCATTGAAAAACAAACGGCGGTGCGCCATAGACGGTGACGTTAAACGTTACATTGCTTCCTACGCCTACCGTCTGGCTTTGCGGCTGCGCGGCAATGAACAGAAAACCACTCACCGTTAGCACCGCATTGGAACTTGCCACGCTTCCAGACGCGTTCGTGATGATGACCGAATATATTCCAGCGTCGGTTGTCTTTGCACTTGGGATGGTGAAAATGCTGTTCGTCGCATTCGGAATATCCGTTCCCGCAAATCGCCACTGGTAGCTTAGCGGCGGGCTGCCGGTAGCCGAGACGCTGAAGGCGGCACTTTCTCCACTGAAAACGGTCTGATTCTGTGGTTGGGAGAGGATGGTTGGGAAGGGGTTCCACTGGGCGGTTGGACGACCGCCAAAGGTCGTCCCCCAGCCCGTGGTTCCCGGCTGGTAATAGACAGTCGCGTTGGTGGGCACTGTGAAAACACAGGTGAGTCCAATGCTGGGGGCGTTCCCTTGGAAATAGACCCCTGTCAGGCTGGAGCAGAAAGAGAACGCGTAGTCCCCGATGGTGGTGACACTGCTGGGGATCATGACGCTGGCCAGGCTGGGGCAGTGATTGAACGTCCCCTCCCCGATGGTGGTGACGCTGTCGGGGATGCGTGACGTTGGTCAGGCTGGTGCAGCGATTGAAGGTAAAGGTCCCGATGTTCGTGACGCGGTTGGGATGGTGACGCTGGTGAGGCTCGTGCAGTAATGGAACGTAAAAGTCCCGATGGCGGTGACGCTGCTGGGGATTGTGTAGCTTCCAGCTTTACCGCCCGGACATTGGATGAGTGTGGTCTGGCTCTTGTTGAACAAGACCCCATCCACACTGCTATAGAAGGAGTTGAGGGGATCCACCGTTATCGCGGTCAGGCTGGCGTAGCCAACGAAAGCTTTGGTTTCGATGCTGATGACGCTGCTGGGGATGGTGACGTTGGTGAGACCGGGGCAGGACCAGAAGGCATAGGTTCCGATACTAATGACAGGTATGCCATTGATGCTATTGGGGATGGTAACAGCGCCGCCAGCACCAGTGTACTTCGTTATCGTAATAGTATTGCCATTTGTCGTGTAAGTGAAATCACCGGAGATACTCACCGTCAGGACCGCGTTGGAACTGACCACGCTTCCAACCGCGTTCGCGACGATGACCGAGTATATTCCGGCGTCGTTGGTGCTTACACTGAGGATGGTAAAACTGCTGTCTGTCGCATTCGAAATATCCGTTCCCGCAAATCGCCACTGGTAGCTTAACGGCAGAGAACCTGGTGGCTGATGCGGTGAACGTAGCAGATTGGCCAACTGTCACGGTCTGGTTCTCTGGTTGGATAGTGACCCAAGCCGGAGGTGTTGGAAACGGGCTGAAAGCCCGAGGGCCTCGTCGTAATGGAAGCTGAAATGGCCGTTCATGCCGATCGAATTCATCATGAGCGCGCCGATGAAATCATTGTTAACGTGGCCGCCGCCGTTCAGGTCCATGTTGGCTTCCGGGGCGACTAGCACGCCGATGAATTCGCCATTGCCGTTGAAGTTGAAGGTCGTGACGCTGGGCGTGCATTCCAGGATGAAGTCCTCGGCGTAGCCAGCCTGGTTGAGAATGCCATTGCCGCCCACCGTGCATAGGTGCCGCCGACAGTACATCTTGAGGCTGGCGCCCGGGGCGATGGTGATTTGATCGTTGCCGCTCATGCTCAGGCCGTTGGGCAGCACCAGCCGCGCGTCGCCCATAACGATGATCGAACCGTGCATGTCATCGGTGGTGTAGTAGTCCCCGCTGGTGATCACGTGATCGTAGTAGTTGGTCGTGTAGATGGCGTTGGTGGAGTAGAGATTCCAGGTGTAGGAGTAAGTTGGCCAAGTGTAACCGATGATGTGTGTGCAATTGGTATCCTGTGGATGCAAATAGTTGGTTCTGATTCCGGGCGGCACCGGGTCCGGAAGATTGGTGGCAGTGATGTAAGCTGACGTTGGTGTTCACGCCGCTCCACGGCGGCGAGTTGGGAGAGGAGGCCGAATTGGTGGCAGTCCGGCTGTAGTCATAGGTGACGCGTGACGATGGTCTGCGGGCCGCCGAGGTTCAGGCCGGAGGAATAGGGGAGGGAAATAGCGGGGAAGGTGAAGTTGGTGGCATCCTGGAGGACGTGGCCGGCTTGGAAGCCCTTGTTGCCGGCGCCCTGCCAGGCGTGGGTGCCCACGGCGCCGTGGGTGCCAAAGATAACAGTCCTTGCACGTGCCGATGTGGACACTGCCGTAGATATTGGCGTTTCGGCGATGGTGCTGATGCCGTCGTTGCTGACCACGTCACCATTGTCCCCGGCGTAGACGGTCGCGTCGTACTGGCCGAAGTTGCTCATCCAGAGACTGCGCGAATCAAAGCTGTCGGTCAGGATGCCGTTGCCTCTCAAGTCAATCGTCTGTTTAGCAGCCAAGGCGCACAGCATTTGTTGTGATACCGCCGCTGGCACCGACAGCCAACATGGCCAGACCGACCAGGACAACGAATCGCATGGATTGGGGCACTTGTCCTCATAGGGCTTCTCCAAACTAATGGATTAGTGATGCCAACGGGTGCAGGTCGTCGGTGCATAGCTGACCGCTCGTCGGGCTGCCGCCGCTGGCGGCCCGGCGTTCTGCGGGCAGAAGTCCTGCAGGTATAGTATTCATTGCCTTAGTTCCGTCGAAAAGTGTCTCCAAAATAGGCACCACGGCGACAACTGCCGTTGCCACGGGGATTAAGAGCATTGCTTGTACCCGAATTTGGCCGGAATTGTCGAAACGGCACTGCGCCTGAGGGGTCGATCTGTCTTTGCCTCCTGCCAATTTGCTGTGTGGTGGCCGACCGTGGGAGGGCCGAGGGTGCAGCGCAATGGGACGAAGCTAAAGAAGCTAGGTTGGGCGGTACTCAAGGCGGAAGGTGTCAAGATCGAGTTTCGCCTCTTGGATTTGAACATCGCGGAGTGCGGGGTTGGCAGAGACGATGTCCTTCAGTTCCTGACGCTTCTTCCGCTCCATGCGACATCCCATCACCACTCGTTTCACGCTCTCTGGCGGCAGATCAAATAGGTACACGGTCTCGTTTCCGTTATTCACCTGATTGTCACTCTCATTAAGCTGCCGGAAGACTCGCCACTCTTGCTCATAACGCCAGTCTTTACTCTTGATGCAAAAGTCTCTCAGGGCGGGTTTATCTCCAATCCTGTGCCTGGGGCGCCGTTTTGTTGAATAAGTGACTTTGACGAGAACCCCGAAGTCAACTTGGGCTCTTTGTGGATAATTAAAGAACGGATGTTTCGGGTTGAACTCGATCAACATCCCCGCGTGGGACATCCCCGCGTGGGAACTGGTATAATGTGCCCACATTAGAAGATCGTTCTCAGTCGCGCTCAGCGAAAGTATCCCCATATCGTCCCAGATCTTGATCTTCCGAACCTCCTCCGCGGCTCTCTCTCTGAACCTCTGCCGGTCTTTTCTGAATTCTTGCATGACTTGGGCTGCTGCGGCTTCTCCGAACTTGTCCTCCGCCTTTTTTGCTATCAGGGCCTCATCCTCAAGGTCGAGACAAAGCTCGGCCTCAAATGGATCGTTGGTGCGGGATGGCTGAGTAAACCGAATTCGGAGCATTTCAAGGATATCGGTTCCCTCGGGGCTAACCTCCTTGAGATTGCTTTAGGCAGACCGGCCATAGTCTCGCGACGGTACAGCAGCAAGAAGAACCGAACCAGCACATATATTAACGGCCAGCACCTTCCCAAGGAGACCTGGAAGACGGTGCCCGGGCTTTTTCCCGCAAGCAGGCACAACGGCGACGACTGCCGCTACCACAGAGGCTATCGAGCACTCCTTGTGCCCGAGGTGGGCCCGAATTGTCGAAACGGCCTGCGCGTGAGGGGAGCGCCAGGGGGGGCGGGGGGAAGCTGTCGGTCGCCGCCAACGCAGAGCGGAGGGGTGCAGGAGTGGGTTTGCTCGCATGGTGACAGGAAAGGGGTGTGGTTCTTGTGCCGCCCTTTCAGGGCTTGAGATTGGCGATGGTGCTTATTCCCAAGGCGTTGCCCTGGGCTTTATTATCTGCGCCTTTCAGGCGGAAGCCGGCGATGCCGTGGGCGGGATTATCGAGGCCTTTCAGGCGAACGGCCGAAGCCAGACCACGCGAAAAGACGCCAAAGAGACCAAGCTCGGGAAGGATTCCGGCTCACCAGCCTTTGGCGGTGCCGTAGCCGCGGACAAAGCCGATGCATTGGGCTACTTCGGGCGAGGAGTTCTCCCAGTGGTATTCGTATTCGATGGAGAGGTTGCCCTGGAAGCCCTGGGCTTTGAGCTCGTTCAGGATTAAGAAAGGCTTCATAGTGGGGATATCGTGGACGACGGCGACGCGCCGCCGTAAGAGCTTCATGCATGTCCCTTACCGCTTCCGGAGAGATTCCCTTGCGGCGCATAGTCCGCAGGCTCAAGGAATCGTGGCGTTTGGCCAGGCGGACGCCCGCCTCGTCGGTGACGAGCGGACAGTGATAGAAGGCGGGGGGCGAAAACCCGAGCGCGCGATAAAGCAGCAACTGTCGCGCGGTGGAAAGCAGCAGGTCCGCGCCACGGACGACTTCCGTGATCTGCATGGCGGCATCGTCCACGGCCGTGGATAGCTGATACGACGGCACATCGTCGTGCCGCCAAACGACGAAGTCACCAAAATCCTTGCCTGCGACAAATTGCTGCCGCCCGAAAACGCCGTCCACGAACTCGATGTTCTCACCATCCGGCACCCGGAAGCGCCAGTTCACCTTCGACTTGGGATGGGGGTTTCCGGCGTCGTTCGGGATTCGCAATGCTGGATTCGGGCGGCAGGTTCCCGGATAGATGGGTCCCTCGTCGGTGTTATGAGGGGCCTGGAGCGCGCGCAAGACATCCTTCCGGGTGCAGCGGCAGGGGTAGATCCAGCCGCCGGCCTGAAGCTTCTTGAACGCAGCCGTGTAGAAGGACCTCCGCCGGCTCTGTTCGTAAGGGCCAAAAGGGCCGCCGCAATCGGGGCCTTCCTGCCAGCGAAGACCCAGCCAGCGCATGTCCTCGATCATGGCTTCGACAAAATCCATCTTGGCACGAACCGCATCAATATCATCGTTGCGCAGGACGAGAACGCCCTGAGCGGCGGCGGCCCGTTGCTGGGCGATCCAGAAGGTGCGGGCATGGCCGATATGCAGGTAGCCCGTAGGCGAGGGCGCCAACCTGCCGCGGTACTGAGGACTGCTCATGCGCGGCGAGACTAGCAGTGGCCGGAAGCAGTGGGAAGAAGCGACCGGTAGCTGTTTAACGAGGCTATTATGCGAAGACCTTGAGCTTCCAAGGCTTGCGGTATTCGCGCTGGTAGGAGATGCAATGCTTCACATCGCCGTGGTTGGCGACGTCCTGCTGGCGCGCGTCCCAGCGGAGGGTCTTGCCGCTCTGCAGGGCGATGTTGCCCAGCAGGCACAGCATGGTGGTCTTGGCCATGGAGGCGATGTCCGACGCGGGCTGCCTCCGGCTCTTGACGCAATCGAGGAAGTTCTGCCAGTGGGTGCTGTCCTGCTTTTCGAGCTTGGGCGGTTTCTCGGCGTCGGGCTTTTCCGGGTAATACTGGTAGCCGTTGCGGTCCACGATGAGCGAGCCGTTGTCGCCGATGAACTCGGCGCCGTGCTCGCAGCCGCCGTCCAGGCCGCGCAGGTTGTTGAAGCGGTGTTCCCACTGGAGCACCCACTGTGGAAACCGATAGACGGCCTGCAAGGTGTCCGGCGTGTCGCGGTCATCGTTGGTGGCGAACCTGCCGCCCGCGGCGGCCACGGATACCGGGTCGGTTTGCTGCATCGCCAGCAGGACGATGTCCATCATGTGCACGCCCCAGTCGGTCATCAGGCTGCCGCCGGTCTCGAAGAACCAGCGCCAGTGCACATGGCAGCGGTTGGGCTGATAGGGTCGCTTCGGCGCCGGGCCGAGCCAGAAGTCCCAGTCCAGCTCGGGCGGCGGATTCTGCGGCTGCTGCCGGCCAATGTCGCGCAGGCCGTAAAACATCCAGGCGCGGCACACGTTGATCTTGCCCATCTTGCCGGAGCGGACGAACTGGATGGCGTCCTGGAAATGTTTCATGCTGCGCTGCCAGGTGCCGACCTGGACGACGCGGTTGAAATGGCGGGCGGCGCCCAGCATGGCCTTGGCCTCGACGAAGCTGTGGGAGATGGGCTTCTCACAATAGATATCCTTGCCGGCTTCACAGGCGGCAATGAACGGGATGGCGTGCCAGTGATCGGGCGTGCCAATGATGACCGCATCAATGTCTTTCTGCTCCAACAGCCGGCGGAAGTCTTTGAGCTTCCTGGGCGCGGGGCGGCCGGTGTTGAAGACATCGGCGGCGGCGTTATCCATGTGGGATTCGTCCACGTCACAGACCGCGGCGACCTCGACTTGCTTGGACCGCATGAATTGCTGAAGGTTGGCGCGGCCCATCCCCCCGCAGCCAATCAGGCCGAAGACGACCCGGTCGTTGGCGCCGCGGCTTTGCGCGAGAAGCGCGGGGCGCTTGGGTGAGGCCCAAGCCGATCCCGCCGGCGACCGTGCTGGTTTGCGCGATGAACTGGCGTCGTGTTTGCATGGCACCTCAAATGGGCGCTTGATCCCGGCAAGTCAAACTATTCTCGCGACCCCTGATTTCCCCAGTTACATCACCGTATGCGGGCTGGGCCGGTGACGGAATCACGAGCACTGCGGCGGCTCCTGGTCCCGTTCGGCAAACCAATAGCGCAGGAAGACCAGGTCGGCGGCGTCCTTCTCGCGATGCGTGACGGCCTTCATGCGCCAAAGCAGGCGCGGCGAGGCGAACGGGATGGGCACACCCTGAACTTCGCGCACCACTACGTCCTTGGCGGCCTCTTCGTACTCGATGCCCCCGGCTGAGCGCATGAGGTCCACAAGGATTTCATCGGCCACACGGATGACGTTGTATTGCTGGAGTTCGCCGGGCTGCAATTCGCGGACGGCGTTGTCGGGCAGGGTGGAGAGGGCGGAAAAGACCCGTGCTTCATTCTCGGGGTCCACGGCCACCATGAGGTCAATGTCACCGGTCACCCGGGGTAGGCCCGCCGCGATAACGGCGAAACCGCCGATTACGAGATAACGGGCGCCGCATCGGTTTAATTCGCGGCACAGGGCGACTAGGTCAGCCTCGGCCGGCGGGCGCGGCTCTAGGTCCTTGGGATTTGGCTTCGCGCCAACATTCGGTTCATCCATTCGTCCGCCTCTTCGTGGGTCTTGAACCGGTAAACGCCTTTAGGCGCCCACCTTTGCTTGAGGGAACGGTGCAACTCCACCGCCAAAGATTGTAATTTCATGCCGCTCTCGAAGGCGCCCGGCATTCGGGTCCGTCGGCCGACGACCTTGTCTATCTTCTCCCCGACGTTGATGATCGGCTGTTTCACGACCAGGCAAAGGTAGGCCACCGACTGCTTGGATGCAAGCGGCGAACGCCCCAAAAACCAGGGCTGCATCAAGCCCCTGCTTCGCTGCGCCTGTTTGGGAGGGCGAGCGTCCCCGCGAGCGCTGATTTCTTAGCGCTTCCCCAGAAGTTTGGGCTCGCGGGGACGCTCGCCCCCCCAATTTGGATTGACATCGTGCGCTTGATGCAGCCCTGTTTCGCGGCAGCGCGCCAGGATCAAGGCTGGACTTTGCCGCGGTAATACTGCTGGTCGTTCGTGGCCGGCTGGACGAAGAGGATGGGCGCCGCCCCGGTCCGCACCGGAGTCCAGGCATTGGCGGGGAGATTGGTGGCGGCCTCGATGACGTAGTTCGAGCCGGCGGTTCCAGTCAGCGTGAATTGGAACTGGTTGCTGACCACAGTGACGAGCGAGAGCGTCGGTGCGGCGGCAGGCGGACCACTGAGCGGTGCGACGGCGCCCCGGATGGCCAGATCGGGGTAGGTGCTGCCGGCGACATCATAGACGTACCAGGTGCCGGTGGCACTAGTGGTGCCATAGTTGACAATGCGGAAGGTGACGTTGGTGCCGGGGCCGACATTCTGGAGGGCGGCGATCTTAGAGAGATCAAGCGCGCCCAACGATGCGCCGGTGGTTGAGATATAGGCATTGGTGGCAATACTGACGAAGGCGGTCGAGCCGATTTGATATTGGATGACGCCACTGGGCGGGCCGGTCTTAGAGCGGCGATAATCGAAGGGGTTGATGGAGGAGAAGGAGACTTTGTAACCGGCGTTGGCGCTGATGGCGAAGGTGGCGTAATCGCCGGCGGTGACGGCGTCCGTGGCGGTAGCGGAGTTAAAGCCAGTGCCGCCCCAGGCGTTTGCCGCGGCGGTGCCGGAGGTGGTTACGCCTGAGCCCCGAGTCAAGCCCGTGATGGTGATATTGGCGGCGTTGGTGGACGGGGCGAGCGGCGAGGAGCCGAAGCCCGAGAGACCTCTGACGTCCCAGCCGGCCAGGATGTCGGAATAGGAAGGGCCACCCGAGGTGAGAATGGCGGTGAGGTCGCTGGCGGTATTGTTGGCCGAGTTGGCATCGCCGCCGGTGGAAACGACGACGAGGTTGGTGACCAGGGAGGGAGCATTGGTGGCCACGCCGACGGTGAGGGTGATGGCCGGGAAGGTCGAACCGGCGGACAGTGAGTCGGACCGGGTGCAGGTCAGGGTGCCCAGGTCCGTCGTCCAGCCTGTGCCGCTGAGGGCAGTGGCGGTCAGGCCGACCGGCAGTGTGTCAACGACCGTGACGGTGCCGGTGGTGGCCAGGGTGCCGGCGTTGGCGAGGGTGATCGTGTAAACATCCGCGGCGTCACCCTGGGTGAAGTTGCCGGCATGGGTCTTGGTGATCGCCAGGTCAATCGTGCCGATGTTGGTGACGGAGTTGCGCGGGTTGGGTGTTCCGGCAAGGAAATCGGCGGCGTTGTCGTCAGTGTCAGTCAGGCCGTTGTTTTTGCGCAGGATGGCGGTGGTAGCGCTGCCTCCGGGGGCGGTGCCGGCGCCCTCGTGGGCACTTGTGCCAGAGCCGTAGCCGACGAAGTCCTTGACTGCGGCGTTCGGCAGCGGGTTGGAGCCGGTCAGCGCCGTTTGATTGGTCACGAGGGCAACTTTGCCCTTCGAGGCGCTGAGGTTAATGCCTGTGTTGGTAAGATTGGCGACTGGGAGCACGGCCCCAACGGCGCCGTCAGTGGCGAGTTTCAGCAGGTAGTACTGACCAGGCTGAACGGTGCCGGCCAGGTTCGCCTTGCCCCAAGTGCTGCCGGAGGAACTAGCATACTGTACCGACCAGGCGCTCAAATCAACCGCAGTCCCGCCCGCATTGAGCAGTTCGACATAGTCATTCTGGTAAGTGGCGCCACTATTGCCCCCGCCGCCGTAAACCTGGCTGATGACTACCCCTACAGCGGACCAGGAAAACACGGTAAGGGACGCCGGGGCGCTCGTTACCGAGCCGGCGTAGTTAGTGAGGACCACGGTGTAAGTGCCCTGGTCGCCAGGTTGCACGTTGGTGATCGCGTAGGCGCTGGCGGTTGCGCCATCAAGGTTGGTGCCGTTGAACTGCCACTGGTAGCCGAGCGGCGCCGCACCGAAGGCCGTTACGCTGAAGCCGGCCGTGCTGCCGGTAACCACGGCCAGGCTGGCCGGGTTCGTCAGGATGAGGGGCGCCACGGCGACAGTGAGCGTGGCCACAGCGCTGGTGGCGCTGCCGTTGGTGTTGGCCGCCACCACCCAATAGCTGCCCGCATCGTTCGTCTGCGCGCCGCTGATGGTGTAGCTGTTGGTGGTGGCCCCGGCAATTGGGTTCCCGTTAAAACTCCATTGGAAGGCAATGGGCGCCGGGCCGATTGCGTCGGCAGAGAAGGCCACCGGGCTGCCCAGCGAGACGGTCTGGCTTTGCGGGTCGGTGGTGATGACGGGCGCGCCCGTCTCAGCCGCGTTGTAGATCACCAGCGCGTAATCCTGGTCCAGGGTAGGCGCTTCGTTGGGCACGCCGTCGGAGTTGATGTTGGCGGCAGTCACCGTAACGACGAAGCTGCCCGACACGCCGACCGGCAGGAAAACGCTCTCCAGGTTGTTCTTCGCGTCCGCAGTTCCCCCGGTGACTGACGCGCTCCCGCTGAAGACGTTGCCTTTGTATATGTTGCCGCCGATGGTGACGGTGAGATCCAGATTGTTGTTGTAGGCATTGCCGGTGGTGCTGCCGGGCGCATCCGTCCAGGCGAGCGTGACCCGGAAGGGCTTCGAGGGGTCCGCTACGGTGCCGCTGAGGACGCGCGTTTGGCCGGAGGCGGTGAATTTGTCAGCGGTCAACTGGTCGCGCAGAATGCGCGCGACGCCATCGAAGGCGGTGCCGAGGTTGACGGCGCCCATGCCTTGGACGGAGGAGGGCAAGGCGTCACCCGCATAGGTGCCGGTCATGTAGCGGGCGGCGTTCACCAGAAAGGCCTTGGTCATCGCGGGGCTGGGCGGCGTGAGGCTGCCGTTGATGAAGTACTGGCGCAACAAGGCGCACGCGCCGGCGACAGCGGGCGTGGAATGGCTGGTCCCGGAGGAGGTGGTGTAGAACTGCTGGCCGAGCGGGAAGAAGTTGTTGGCGCTGCCCACCGTGCCGCCGCCCGGCAACGCGCAAACTCCCGTGCCATCGAAGCAGGCAATCGCGGTGCCGGTGCCGTTGGTGGTCAGGACGCTTTGGCCAACGCCGCCTGTGATGTGCGTGCCTGGCGCCACGATATCCGGCTTCTTCCGGCCATCGGTGCAAGGGCCGCGGCTGGAGAAGCTCGACATGTCGTTCGCGCTGTCCGCTTCGGTGTCCGGCGTGCTGCACCCGTCATTGCCGGCGGTGTTGTTGCCGCCGTTAGCCGTCGAGTGCGAGTGGACGTTCTCCGCCGCGCCGACCACGAGGACGTTCTTGGCCGTGCCCGGCGACCCGACGGTCCCCGCGCTCGGCCCGGCATTGCCGGCCGCAAACACGATCACCATCTGCTGGTTGCCCGTGTTGGGCACCGACGAGCCGCTGGGCTGCGCATCCCGGACCAGCGCATCATAGCTCTGCGCGTCGGCGTCGTAAGCGCCCGCCGTATCCGCCCCCCAACTGTTGTTGCTGACGCGGGCGCCGTCGCGGTAGGCGCGCGACTGCAGGTTCGGGTAACTGGGGCTGGTGAAATAGTCGGTGTCAAAGACCACGGAGGACCCCACCTTCACAAACGGGCAGACGCCCAGCCCATAATGAAAACCCGACGCGTCGGTGTGGGGGAACCCGCTCGCGCGGTCGTTGAAGCCGGCGATGATGTGCGAGTTCAGGTTGCCATGGCCGTCACAGCCTTGCAGTGTGCTCCCGCTGTTGGGGGTGCCTTCGAGCCGGGCGTAGGCGACGCGGCTGGCCTGGCCCGGATCGCCGGCTTGATGAAGCCCGAAATGCCCAGGCGAAGTTGTGCCGTTGTCAATCCCGCTGTCGCTGACATCCACCACAAACCCCGACGCGCTGAACTGGGCCTGCGTGAATCCCTTGCTCGTCAGCCAGGCCAGGTAGCCGGCACTGGTCGGCACGTTGCCGCTCAAATTGCTCGCCATGATTTGATCCTGCCGCTCGTCCATGCGATGCCGCTGGGGCTGCGGCTGGATCGAGATGACCTCGGGCCGCGCCGCAAGCTCTGCCAGCCTGGCCGCCGGCAAGCGCACCACCACGTTCAGGTACTCCAGCGTCTGGAACTGTTGCTGCACCGGCGCCAGCTTCAACTGGTCAATCAGCGCCAGCGTCCCGGGATTGGCGGTCGGATCCTGCAACAACTGCACTGTGAACATGTCGGTGGCGGGTGTTTGTGGATTGCCTTGCGCGTCCACCGTGCGCGCCTTGGGATGAATTCTGTAATCGGTGGCATAGGCGCCCTCCCACTGCACCAGGAGATTGGTGGCGGCCCAGGCCTGAAAATTCGCCAGTGCAGCGCTGTCGCCACAAATGAGGTAAGCGTTCTGTGGGATGTAATGCACCACCCGCACACCGGTTTGCTCCAGCGCCGCCTGCCATTCCGGCTTGATGGGGCCGACAAACTGGACCAGATGGAGCTGATTGCCCGCCGCCGGCGCAATGGCCTGGCGCTGCGCCAGCACGCCGGCTGAGCGGGTATCCAGGCGGCCCGCGTTCAGCTCGATGAAGTCAAAGTCGTCGGCCGCCTCGACCCGATTCAGCCTGGCGTTTGTCAGCGACGGGTCGTCAGTCTCCAGAAGCTGGAAGCTGCCGTAATCCGCCAGCAAGCGCGCGCCCTGGGCCTCTAACGCGGCGGCCTGTGCTGAATCACTGACCCGGAGCTTGAAGGGCCGCGCCGTGGCCGAGTGAATTGCGGCCGCGGCGACGGCCGCCAGACAAAGGCATTTCACCAGACGCAGAGCCGCCCGCCGGGAGCGGACGGTGGCAGAGGGCTTCATTTCACTGGGCGCTCCCAGAAACCACAACAGAGCTTGGACTGGGCACATTACGACGGATGTTGGCCACTATTATACACCTCGTTCATCCTGGGTCAAAGAGGCATGGAAAGTGGCTTTATTCACTCAGCCTCCGACGTTGGCGGCTACATTCCGCCGCGTTGCGTGAATCGGTTCTGGAATGCCGGCGAGCCTCAGGGTTGCTTCGCTGTGGGCACGGGCGACGAGGCCGCGGGGGGCGGCAGATCCTTCTCACTGCGGGCTAACCCCTCCGCCTTCTTGCGGCACGGCACGATGGTATTGTCGAAGCGCTGGACGTAGCCGCGAAACGAGCCCGCGTCCTTGCAGTCGGCCAGCCACAGCCGCTGGAACTCAGCCTTAAGGCCCTCGTAGGTCTTCGCTAGGGCGAGCAGCTCCTCTGCGACCTGCGCGCGCGGCACATTCTTGTCGAGGAAACGGTCGCGGACGATCAGCTTCCGACCCATCGCCTCGTAGTTGCGAGTCGTGAACAGCAGCCGCTCCACCACGTCCTGGTTTTGCCGCACCTGTCCCCGGGCGCGCTGCAAAAGCCCCTCGGCTTCGAGCGCCGGCTGCAGGATCTCCTGCCCTTTGCGGCCAGGCTCCACGATGTCCAGCACCTTGGGATCGCTGAAGGGATCGCCGAAGAACTCGTAGTAGTAGCGCCCGAACGTGCTGTTGCCGGTGTAGGCAGGCTCGTCAATGCCGCCGGCTGCATTCCGCAGCTTCAGCTTCTGCCCGTTGATGTTCCCCACCAGCAGGATGGCGCGCGCGATGGCGTCATCGCCGGTCCCGAAGAAGAGGCGGCAGAACGCCCGGTTGAAGTAGTCGCGGTCGAGTTTGGCTCCCGTCCAGGCGGACGCCGCATGATAGACGAACGGAAACCAGGTCACCGCCGGGAGATGATAGTGGCCGTCGTCGCCCCAGTCACAGGTGGTGCTGCCCACCGCGCCGTATTGGAGCCCGCGGCTGATCTCGAGGTCCGAGAACTCCATCGCGTGGCCCACGTAAGGCATGATGTGCCCGTGTGAATCAATCCAGGGCTGCGCGAAGAATTCCAGGCCCAGCTTCTGCAGCCGCGGGAAGTCCTTCTCCCAGCCGCCGTAGAACTCGGCGGTGTAGTAGGCGCTGATGAGGATGTCTTTGGGCAGCCGCTCGACGACCGAGCCCAGGCCGGCCAGGGAGCCTTCGGCGCCAAGCTGGGCCTGGGCGATCATCAGGCGCATGCCGTGCCGGGCGGCGGTTTCGCGAATCTTGAGCGCGTATTGGAAGGTCAGCTCGTTCAATTCCGCCTGGGTGGTGCCGGTCTTCTTGAAGGCCGCGTCATCTATCTCCGTAATGTCCACGTTGAGGAACTTGCCCGGAAAGGCCGCGCAGACTTCGTCAAGCAGGTTGGTGACGAAGGCCACCGCCTCCGGTTTGCGGATGTCCACCGTGCCGCCGTCCTCGACCATGAACTTCCGGTAGGGCGGCTTGGTGCCGATGTTGTAGAAGTGGCCGAAGGTCTGCATGAGGGGGTGCACGTCCATGTGGTAACGCGCGGCATAGTCGAAAAGCTCGCGGGCCTCGGCGCGCGTCAGGGCCTCCGGCGGCGCGATGTCCGGGTACCGCTGCCACTGGAACACGTGCTCGAGGTAGGGCTCATACATGTTCATCTTGGCCTCAGCGGTGACCTGGGCGAGGCGCTTCAGCGATTCCAGCTTCGGCATCTGGCCCCGGCTGATGTCGTATTGGAAGCCCCGCCAGCGCAGCGACGGCCAATCGCGAATGATCATGCCCGGCAGCCGCGTGCGCCCGTTGGCGATCTGGGCGAGCGTCCGCGTCGCGTAGTAGAGGCCCTGGGTGGTCGCGGCGCCGGCGGTGATGCCCGACCGGTCCACGCGCAGGTAGTAGCCTTGCTCCCCGAGGCCCGCCAGGTCGTCTGGGTCGAGGGACTTCACTCCGGGCGGGGGTGTTTGATTTGGACACAGCACCAGCGAGATGCAGCCCCGGCCGGGCTTGCCAGTGGAAGCCTTGAGGCGAATGCCGCAGCGTTCCTGTAGCAGTGCAGGGAAATCGGTCTTGAGCCGCGGGTCGTCGCAGCCGACCAGGCGGATTCCCTTGCACTTCTTAAGGTCGAAGGCCTCCCCGCTCATCGCCACGGCTTTGGGCTGCGGCAGCAGCCAGGTGTCGGCCGCTGCGAGCATTCTGGCGACATTCGTAGGGTTGGTTTCAAGCACAGGACCAGCCGCCGCTGAGCCGCATAGCAGCACGGCCATGAATAGCGCGTGCCATCTCCGGGAGGGCGAGCGTCCGCGCGAGCCCAAATCTCTCCTGAAATTAGGGCTCGCGCGGACGCTCGCCCTCCCGAACAGGTCGTTCTGAGGTAATCCCATTTGCCTACTCCCCGATGATCTTCACCAGCACCCGCTTTCGCCGCCGGCCATCGAACTCACCGTAGAAGATCTGCTCCCACGGGCCGAGATCGAGTTTCCCTTTCGTGATGGCCACGACGACCTCGCGTCCCATGATCTGCCGCTTCATGTGAGCGTCGGCGTTGTCCTCGCCCGTGCGGTTGTGCTGGTATTGGGCCGTGGGGGCGTGCGGCGCGAGCTTTTCGAGCCAGACATCGTAATCGTGCAGCAGCCCGTCC
>CAWGGD010000012.1:0-6591 GCA_963822005.1 uncultured Verrucomicrobiae bacterium
TCCGCCGCCAAGGGCTTTGTAAAGCGCGATCAGGTTCTGGGTGACGGTCGAGCGGCTGTGGGTGAGGGCCTCCTCCGTTCGATACAGGGAACGTTCTGCATCGAGCACGTTGAGGAAGCTGGCCAGGCCATTGGTGTAGAGTTGGTTTGCCAGGTGGAGAGAATCCGCGCTGGAGGTGACGGCTTCTTCCAGGGCGCGCTGACGCTCTTGTTCCTTGGCGTAGGCTACCAGGGAGTTTTCCACTTCTTCGAAGGCGTTCAGGGCTGTTTGCTCGTACGCGGCGAGAGCCTGCTCCTGGCGGGCATCGTGCAGGCGGATGTTGGCGCGGATCCGGCCGGAATCGAAAATCCTCCACTGGACGGTGGGGCCGACGGACCAGAAGCTGCTCCCCTGGGTGAACCAGTCGCTGGCGCTCACGCTCTGAAATCCCGCCACACCGGTGAGCGAGAACTTCGGGAAGAGGTCGGCGGTGGCAACCCCAATGCGTGCGGTGGCGGCGGCGAGCTGACGCTCGGCCCGCTGAATGTCCGGTCGGCGCAGCAAGAGTTCGGAAGGCAGTCCAACGGGCACTCCCGCGGAGGCGACGGGCACTGGCACGGGGGCGACAATTCCTCGCGCAGGGCGCCGGGCGGTTGCCCGATCAGGATGCTCAGGCGATGGATCGATGATTCGATCCGGGTTTCCAGGGCGGGGATTTCCGACCGGGTGGTCGCCAGCAGGGTGGCGGCTTGCTGGACGTCGAGGTCGGTGGTGAGGCCGTTTCTGAACCTGTCGCGCGTGATGGCCAGCGCCTCTTGCTGCGCGGTCATGTTCTTCCTGGCGATGGCGAGTTGTTGTTGATGGCCGCGCAGCTCCACATAGTTCCGCGCCGCCTCGCTGATGAGGGTGATCCACACGTGCTGCAGGCCGAATTCGGCGGCAGCGACTTCGGCTTTGCCGGCTTCAACTGCGCGGCGGGTGCCGCCGAAAACGTCGATCTCCCACGCGGCATCGAATCCAGCTTGGTAGACGTTGTTTTCGAATGGGACGTTATCCGGTATTGGCAGGGAGCCGATGATGGGTTGGTGCTCGCTTTGTTTTTGGCGAGCGTACGAGCCGGAGGCTCCGACGGTGGGTCCGAGCCGAGAGGAAACGATCCGGTATTGCGCGCGGGCCTCGCGCACGCGGGCGGAGGCTATCGTGAGGTCGAGATTGGACTGCACGACGCGCTCAACGAGTGAATTCAGGCAAGGGTCGTTGAAGTTTTTCCACCAGGTTAGCGCGGCGACCTCGCCGTTGGTTTCGCCACCGGCCAAGGGCGCGCTCCAGGTCGAGGGCGCGGCCAGCTTGGGCGGGTGGTAGTTGGGGCCTACGGAGCAGCCGGCCGCCAGCCCGAGGCAGAGGGCCAGGGCTGCCAGGCGGGAGGAGAAATTGGTTCTCACGCGAATGGACGAGTTCATAACTTGTAAGTTCAATGGGCCGTCATTGGCTCCTTCACCACCACTTTCCTGAGCAGGATCGCCAGCGGGATGACTACGAAGCAGATCACCGCCAGCCAGCGGAAATCGTCGATGTAGCTGAGCATGTGCGACTGCCGGAGCAGCTCCCGATAAATGGCGCCGTCCGATAATCCCGCCGCCTGCATCGGCCCGACGTGCGCCGCCACGGCGGCATGCAACGACTGTTGAGCCTGTTGCAGCGCCGTATCATAGGGTGTCAGGTGGGTGACCAGGGAAGCCTGATGGCTCTGCGCGGCGCGCGTTTGAAACGTTACGAGCAGGGCGATGCCGACGCTGCCGGCGAGGTTGCGCGCGAGCGCGAAGATGCCCGTTGCATTGCCCATCTGCTCCTTCTTCAACATGCCGAGGGCCACGGTCATCAGGGGGATCATGCAGAGGCCCAGGCCCATACCTTGGATTATTGTCGGCCACACGAGGTCCCGGCGCGCGAACCCCAGGTTGATTCCGCCGTATCCCCAACTGGACAAGCCGAGCAGGAGGAAACCGCCGATGATGAGTTTCCGGTTATCCACGCGGTTGATCAGCGGGCCCACCACCGGCACCACGAGAATGCTGCCGAGCTCGCGCCATACCTGGGTCATGCCGCTGTCCAAGGCGCCATAGCCCATCAGGCCTTGCAGCAGGAGCGGCAGCAAAGTCAGCGGCCCGTAGATCACCACGGCGGCAACGCTGATCAGGATGGTGCCGACGGTGAAGTTGCGGTCCTTGAAAACGCGCAGATCTGCTATCGGGTGGCTCCCCCTCAACTGGCGGATAACGAACCCTATGAATGCTGCGACCGAGATGACCGCGAACCAGCGCACCCAGACGGACGCGAACCAGTCGGCGTCCTGGCCCTTGTCGAGAATGATCTGCAACGTCCCTAGCCACAGGGCGAGGAGGCCGAACCCGAGCCCGTCAATCCTGCCCGGCTTGGCGGCTCGAATGTAGGGAGGGTCAAAGACGAAGCGCTGGCACAACCAGATGGCCGCGAGCCCCATGGGAATGTTCATGTAGAACAGCCACCGCCACGAGTAATCGTCGGTGACCCATCCACCAAGCACAGGCCCCAGGACCGGTGCGGTGAGGACGCCCATCCCGTACGCGGCCATGGCCACGCCGTGTTTTTCGGGAGGGAAGCTCTCGAAGAGGATCGCTTGTGACAGCGGCTGCAGCGCTCCACCGCCCGCGCCCTGAACAACCCGAGCGACGATCAAAAAGCCCAGGCTCGGGGCCGCGCCGCAGAGGCACGATGCCAGAGTGAAAATCGCGATGCACGCGAGCAGGAAGCGCTTCCGACCAAAAAAGGACGAGAACCACGCGGAGGCCGGCAGCACAATGGCGTTGGAAATAAGGTAGCTGGTTTGCACCCACGTCGCCTCAGTGGTGGTGGCGGAGAGATTGCCGGCGATGTGGGTCAGCGAGACGCTGACAATGGTCGAGTCCAGCATCTCCAGAAAAGTGGGCACGATCACCGCGATGGCGACCAGCCATGGGTTTACGTGGGGCTGGGGTTCGGTCGCTTTCATGGACGCGAGTTACTTCACCCGAACTCGCGCCTCCACGGACATGCCTGGCCCCAGCACCAGGTCGCGGTCCAACCCGGCGTCGAGGACAATCTTCACCGGGACGCGTTGGACCACCTTGATGAAGTTGCCCGAGGCATTCTCCGGCGGAAACATGCTGAAACGCGCACCGGCGCCCGACTGAAAACTCTCGATCCGGCCTGTGAATTTGCGGCCTGCCAAGGTGTCCACCTTAATCTCGACGGGCTGGCCAACTCGCATGTGAGCCAGTTGCGTTTCCTTGAAGTTGGCCACGACCCAGAAATCGCGCGGCACAATGGCCATCAGCAACTGGCCGGGCTGAACGAAGGCTCCCGGCTCCGCGTTGCGCCGGGTGACGCGGCCCGCCTCCGGCGCCAGCACCTTGGTGTAGGAGAGGTTCAGCTCCGCCTCACGAATGGCCGCTTCGCTCTGCTGCACCTCCGCTTCGGCGGTTTGCAGGCTTGTCTTGGTGAGGCCCAGTTGGGCTTCCGCCGCGAGCGCCTTGTGACGCGCCACCTCCACTTGGGCGCGCGCTGCTCGCGCCTGCGTTTCCGCCAAGTCCACCTGGCTGCGTGCCACGGCCCGGCTCTCCACGTTCTGGTAACGCTTCAGGTCCGCTTCGGCCCGGCTCTCCTCCGCTTCGACCGCGCTGACGTTGGCCTTCTCCTGCGCGATCTTCGACTGGTCCACAGCAACCTGCGCCTTGGCTGCTTCAAGCCGCCCTCGCGCTGCTGCCAGACTGCGCCTGCGCTTTCGCCAGCCTGACCTCGTAATCGCGCGCGTCAATCTCCAGCAGCAGGTCACCCTTGCTGACCTCTTGGTTGTCTTGAACGGCCAGACGCGCAATCCGGCCCGCCACCTGCGGCGCAACCGGCATCACATGGCCCTCGATCGCGGCATTGTCCGTGGACTCATAGGGCGCAATGAACCGGAAATACCAGATGGCTGCCGCCACGCACAGCACCAGGGCCGCAGCCCCAAGCCCCACGCGCAGCTTCCAGTTGGGCCGACTCCTACTCGCTGCTTGCGGGCCCTCGCCATCGCCATGCCCACTAGGCGCGGGCGCCTCGGGTGTGCGATTGTCCAACTCTGGAACCAGCACGGTTCTGTTCTCGTCGGGTTCTTGCATATTCGGTCGCCATGGCTGTTTTTTGAACCGCCAGTCATCGGCATAGCCTATTTAACAAGCTCCGTGCCAACGTGGTCAGAAGACACGTAAGCTATTGCGCTTCTGAGATTTGCGCACACACATTCCAGACGCATTTGTGGTTCAGAATATTGAACGTTCAATAATCTGCCCCAATTTCGTTGATTCCATTCGGGTCTTTTCAGACCATCCCCCCATGAATGCACCTGCCCAGGCCGTTTCTGATTCGGAATTCGCAGCACTGCTCCTCCTCGAAGTCGCACGCGAGCAGTCTCTGGATCAGGTCCTGCGCACGATCGTGTCGCGCAGCCTCGAGCGCCCAAATTTCGCCGCCGTCCAAATCTGGATGGTCGGCAAAGGCGATCTCTGTGCCAAGTGCCCCCAAAAACGCGCCTGCCCCGACCAAACCCGGTGTCTGCATCTCGCCGCAGGAGGCGGAACTGCCATCACGGGTCCCCACGGCGATGTGCTTCGCTTTGATGACCCGGACCTCCGTAACCCGTTCGGCGTGGGATTGGCCGGACGCGCGGCCGCCAATGCACGCGAGCTTGCCATTCCCAACCTGGACACCGAATCGGGGGATGCCTTCGGAATGGCTTGGCTGCGAGACAGGAAAATTCGAGCGTTCGCCGCCGTCCCTATGATATTCAAGGGCGAGGTCCTCGGCGTTGCCCTCGGTTTCTTCCGCTCCCCGCTGGACTCCGAAGGCCCGCGATGGGGCAGAATCTTCGCCGACCACATCGGCGCGCGCGATTTCCCACGCCCGCGCTTTCGAGGAAATTCAGGCCCTCAAAGCCCAGCTCGAATCTCAGAACGCCTATCTCGAAGAGGAGGTTCTGGAGGCAAAGGCCTTCGGCGAACTCGTCGGCCAAAGTGCCCCTCTCCGGCAGATCATCAGCCAGATCGACTTGGTGGCCAGCACCGACGCCTCCGTCCTCATCCTCGGGGCAACCGGCACCGGCAAGGAACTCGTTGCCCGTGAAATCCACCGGCGCAGCCGTCGCAAAGACAAGCCCCTCGTGCGCGTGAACTGCGCCTCCATTCCCAAGGACCTCTTCGAAAGCGAATTCTTTGGGCACGTAAGAGGCGCCTTCACCGGGGCCGTTAAAGACCGTGCCGGCCGGTTCGAGACGGCCGAGGGCGGCACGCTCTTCCTGGACGAGATCGCCGAAGTGCCCCGCGACCTGCAAAGCAAACTGTTGCGGGTCCTGCAGGAAAAATGCTACGAGCGCGTCGGCGAGGACCGCACCCGCCAAGCCGATGTGCGGGTTATTGCCGCCACCAACCGCGACCTCAAAAGTGAAGTCGCCGCGGGACGCTTCCGCGAGGACCTCTACTATCGGCTGGGAGTTTTCCCGATACACCTCCCTACGCTCAAAGAACGCAGAGAAGACATTCCGCTACTGGCCAAACACTTCCTCGAACTCTCCGTAAAAGAACTCCGATGCCCCAAGCCCCGCCTCACACGCCCGGGGATCGAGCAGATCAAGAGCTACGACTGGCCCGGCAACATCCGCGAACTGCGGAACGTCATTGAGCGTGCTGTCATTCTCGCCCGGGGTGGTCCCCTCGAATTCGAACTGCCAGTTGAGCCTTACCCTGCCGCATCAGCCCCACCGAAGCCAGCCTCCCCCGAAGCCGAGCCCGAAATCCTCACCGAAATCGAACTGCGACAACGCGAACGCCAGAACATGCTGGCGGCGCTCAACAAAACCGGCTGGAAAATCAAAGGCCCTCGCGGCGCCTCCGAGCTGCTGGGCGTTAAACCGACCACCTTGCTCTTCCGGATCAAGAAGATGGGTCTCAGGCGTCAATAACCAACGGGCTAGACCTGCCATGCCGACCATGCAACGGAGGCACTGCACCGTGAATTGGATGAGGACACTGAAATTCTCAGAACATTTCTGCCACTCTTCAGATGAAACAAAAGCGAAAAGCCCGACGAGTTTGGGCTTCCCCAGATAGAAACATGGTGGTGTATGAAGATGAGAATTACATTCAGAGTGTGGACACGAACCTTTGGCTAGCGTCACACCCGGGAGATCTCCAGGGCTTTGCGGGTGAAGAGAAAACGAAGACGCGGAGCAAAGTTCGTATTTGGTCACGCTTGAGGTGGCTCCAGAGACAGGGCTCGAACCTCTAACCCGCCGGTTAATCCCGAGGCCTCGGGACTCTACCATGGAGCAAGACTTCGCGGATCCAACGGGCCGATTTCATGCGCTTAATTTGGCGTTCTCGAGCCGCGGCCTTCGCTCGTGTGGGATCGGTCTCGCTCCAGACCAATTCCCAAGGGCCGTTCTTACGGGTGTATTTTCCCAGAGTGCGATCCGCCCGATTATGGGAGTGAAGACGGGCTGAGAGATCATGCGTATGGCCGATGTAAAAACGGCCTTCTGGATTCTGCAAGATATAAGCCCAG
>CAWGGD010000013.1:0-13051 GCA_963822005.1 uncultured Verrucomicrobiae bacterium
GCTACTTCTTCTGACCTTTGACCGGTGCTGCGGTCGCTTGGGAAGCTGGTGACGCGGTTCCCTGACCAACTGCCGGCAACGCGGTAAAGCCCTTGGCCAGCAATTCCGCTGCCTTGGCATCACGCACCTTCAAGCTGGTGCTGTCGAGCACGACCACAATGACACGCTGGCCGCGGCGAGCTGCGGTAACTGCGATGGAGTAGCCCGATTGCGCAATATAACCTGTCTTCAATCCGTCACACCCTTCGACATGGCCCAGCAGATGGTTGTGCGTGCGCATTTGGACCGTCTTGCCGGGGACATTCGGGCGGAACGGGTGCTCGCGGGTGGAGGTGTAGCGCAATGTGTCAGGGCGCTTGAGCAGTTCGCGGCATAAAAGCGACAGGTCCCGGGCGGTGGTGACGTCATGTTCCTGGCCCGCCGCGGGTGGCAGGCCATGGACGGAGTGAAACACCGTGCTGGTCATGCCGAGTCCTTTGGCTCGCCGGTTCATGACTTCGATGAACCCATCGGTGCTTCCCGCGACCTTTTCGGCGAGAGCCACCGCCGCGTCGTTGGCGGATTGGACCACCAGCGCGTACAACATTTCATCAACGGTGAACGACTCTCCTTCGGCCAGCCAGACCTGCGAGCCGCCGGTCTTGGAGGCCTTGGCGCTGACGGGCACCTGGTCCTGAAGAGAAAGTTGCTTCTGCTCGATCTTTTCCAGGATGATCAGCAGATCCATCAGTTTCAGAACACTGGCCGGATAACCCTTCGCGTCGGCCTGATCTTCGTATAGGACCTTGCCGGTGGTGGCGTCCACAACAATCGCCCCTAACCAAGGATCACGCGAAATTGGCTTCCGGCCCGCTGATTTGGCAGCCGACGAGGCATTGGACTTGGCCGTAGTTGCAGCGGCCTCAGCTGTCGGTTGTGCCCATAGCAGCAATAACAGCCCAAGAATCAACCTGTTCAATAGCTTCATCGTCTTCGGAAATCTTACTTCGGACCTTCAGTTTCTTCGTGACGACAGCCCCGATCAAGCAAAACGTATCTGATTCCCGCTGCGTGCTCTAGCCGCCGTGTTACCTGGGCGCGGCTTCCGCTGCCCAGGCACTGAACAGCCGCTTGATGATCTGATACTTCTCCGGGTTCTTCTGCGGATCCTGGTGGCAATAGATCATCACACCATCGGCGGCGCGCTTGCCGGCGAGCATGGCCTGCTCGACATACTCGGGGGTGGTCGCTCCGAGCCGGCTGTGGGCCGTTGCGTAAATGTCGAGCACGACGGGGAAGGCTGGGCCGACCAGCTCCTTGATCTGTTTCAGCTCCGCCGCGACCAGACTGGGGTCCTTCAGGTTGGCGCCGGCGGATTCGTGGCGGTACGGGAACAGGATGCCGTCAATAAGTGGGCAGTAGTTGGTTGTGAAGGCGGGCTTGATGGCTGGGAAGTAGCAGCAGGGGACGAACGCCAGCCGCGGGTTTATCTGGTGCGATGCGTCGAGCATTTGCTTGAGGTAGGCCGGGGTGTAGGTCTTGGTCAGGTTGTGGGTGAAGTCGTCAATGCTCCACGCCACAAGGTTGGTCTCTTGCAGGCTGAGCTTGGCGAACTCCACGGCCCAGCGCACGTAATCGAGCCGGAATGGTTCGGCGTAGGTCTTGGAGCGCGGCGGGGATTCCGAGGGGGGCACGATGGACGCCCAGACGCGGATGCCCTTTTCCCGAGCGCGCGGCAAGATCAACTTCAAGTCGTCCCAGTCGGCGGCGTAGCGATGGATGCAGAAGCTATAGGTGTTGGCGTTAATATCCACCAGTTCGGCGATGAGCCGGTCCACATCTACGCGGGTATCGGCCTTACGCGGCGGGCTGCAATAGGTAGCGCGTGTCCCGACCAGCGCCCGCGCGCGCTCGGCGCGCGCGTTCCGCTCCGCGGTGCGGGAGGTCACGCAGCCCGCCAACAGGGCCACGAGGAAAAGGATAACCAGCGACTTGAGGAGGGTTTGGGATTGGGTTTGCATGATTTCCTTCGGATTTCAGGCCGCTGGCGCGCTGGCGCGGAGCTTGGCGATAATGCCCGGGAGATGCTGCAGCAGGTAGTCCACGTCCGCCGCGGTGTTGTAGATGCCGAGGCTGAAGCGGATGCTGCTGCGCGCGCGGTCGGCGCTGCAGCCCATCGCTGTCAACACGTGCGACGGGTCCAGGGAGCCCGTCGTGCAGGCTGAGCCGCTGGAAGCGCAGATGCCGGCCTGGTCGAGCAGCATCAGGATGCCCTCCGCCTCGACGCCGTCGAAAGCGACGTTGGTGGTGTTGGGCAGGCGCGGCTCCTTGGCGCCGTTGCGCGCCGTGCCGGGAATGGCGCCGAGTATGGCGTCTTCCAGCCTGTCCCGCAGCGCACGGACGCGAGTGTTCTCGTCGTCGAGGCTGGCCAGTGCCAGTTCGGCCGCGCGGCCAAAGGCAACGATGTTGGCGACGTTCTCGGTGCCGCCGCGCCGGCCGCGCTCCTGGCCGCCGCCGACGATGTAAGGCTGGTATTTGACGCGGCGTTTGACGTAGAGCAGCCCGATGCCTTTGGGGGCATGCAACTTGTGCGCGGACAAGGAGAGGAAATCGGCGTCCAGCTCCCGCACGTCAATCTTGAGCTTGCCGGGCGTCTGCACGGCGTCGGTGTGGAACAGGACGCCCTTGCGGCGGCAAATGGCGGCGATTTCACGGACGGGGAGCAGGACGCCCGTCTCGTTGTTGGCCCACATCACCGACACGATGGCGGTGTCCGGTCGCATGGACTGCTCCAGCAGTTGCAAGTCGAGCGCGCCGTCCGGCGTGACGGGCAGGAAAGTGACGGTGCAACCGCGCCTCTGGAGGAGGTCACAGAACTTCATGTTGGCCGAGTGCTCGACGGCGGTGGTGAGCACGTGGCACTTTTCGGGCTGGGTGGCCAGGGCGCTGTGGATGGCGGAGTTATTGCTCTCGGTTCCGCAACTGGTGAAGACGATCTCCCTCGGCTCGGCGTTGATGAGGGCGGCGACCCGGACGCGTGCCTGGTCGAGGTGCTCGCCGACCTGGCGCCCGAACAAATAGGTGCTGGAAGGGTTGCCCCAGTGCTCGCGCAGGAAGGGGAGCATGGCATCCACCACCTCGGGTGCAACCCGGGTGGTGGCGTTGTTGTCGAAATAACAGATGGCCGGCTGAGTCATCGCAGCAGTGCTTCCAGGCCACAATGTAACCGGGCAATGGGGGATTGCCAGCGGGAAGCCCTGGGCCGCGAGGTGATCCGGCGCACAGGTCTTGAGGAGCTTGGCTCGCTCCAGAATTCAGGGTTCGCGCGGCCCCTGGCCCTCCCGGGGGAGGGTTTGGGCTTGTCCCCACAACTGGTGACATGACGGAAGCAGGGGTTCTGGTATGTTGTTGGCGTCAGTGATGCAAAAACGCAGTAGTCAGACCGTGTGTAACTGACAGGCGTAAATCTGCGGCGCCGCATCAAAGAAAGATTTGAAGTTGTTCTCAGTGTAGAATGTGGCAGAAAGGCCGGAATGAGATTCCGGCTTTTTTGTTGTACCGGACCCCGACGAGCAAGGTGAAGATTATGAGAAACCGCACCTTTGGCCTCCGAAATCCTGAGCCCCAAGCTTGGATCAGAGTAGAGCAGGGAATTGACGTGAGCCCCCTCTCCCCCTTGGAGGGGGAGAGGGGGCCCTTCAGGGCGGGAGAGGGGTCCTCGGCAGGCTCACCAGGTTTCCATGGGTCAGGATGCGTGGGCCTGTTGGCAATGGCGTTGGTAGCCAGCGCGTTCACGGCAGGGGCGGCGACACGGTTTGTCAATGCGAGCAACACGGCCCCGGCGTCGCCCTACACGAGCTGGACCAACGCGGCGACGGGGATTCAGGACGCGGTGGATGTGGCGGTGGCCGGCGACCTGATCCTGGTGACTAACGGGCTTTACACCACGGGCGCGCGCGTGGTGTACGGGGCGATGAGCAACCGGGTGGCGGTGACCAAGGCGGTCACAGTCCGGAGCGTGAACGGGCCCGGGGTGACAACCATTCGCGGTTACCAGGACCCAGCCGGCCCGAACGACGATGCGGCCATTCGGTGCGTCTATTTGACCAGCGGCGCCTGGCTGTCGGGCTTCACGTTGACCAACGGCGCGACGCGGGGTGCCGCGGGCGATTCGTCCAAAGAGCAGGCGGGAGGCGGGGTGTGGTGTGAATCAGCCACGGCCATCGTATCGAATTGCGTGGTGACGGGGAACTGGGCTTACGACCACGGCGCCGGAGCCGTGGGCGGGACACTGAGCCATTGCTTCCTGACCAATAACGCCGCGGCGGATACCGTGTATGCGAGGGGTGGCGGAGCCTATGGTGCCGTCCTGAAGGACTGCACGGTGGCGGACAACAAGTCCCGTTATGGCGGTGGGACGGACTCCTGCACACTCAGCAATTGCACCCTGGCCGGCAACGGAGCGACGGATTGGGGCGGCGGTGCCTCCTTCAGCACGCTGAGCGGTTGCACGCTGACCGGCAATTCCGTGAGTTACGGCGGCGGCGGGGGAGCCTACGACTGCACCTTGACGAACTGCACCTTGAATGGCAACGGGGTTCAAGCAGGCAACGGGGGCGGAGGGGCCTACTACGGCACGCTGAACAATTGTGTACTCAATGGCAACTACGCCGATGCTTGCAACGGGGGCGGGGCAGCCTCCGCCGATTTGAAGAACTGCGCGCTGACCGGCAACCGGGCGGCCAGCGGCGGCGGCTCCTACGAGTGCACTTTGAACAATTGCACCTTGAGCGACAATTGGGCCAGCATTGATGGTGGCGGCGACTACAGCGGTTGGTTGACCAATTGCATCGTCTATTACAACAGCGCCTACATGCTCAGCGGCAGCAACTGGTCCGGCGGCACTGCGCGCTATTGCTGCACGTTTCCGCTGCCGGCTGGCGGGGGGGGCAACCTGACCAACGCGCCGGTGTTCGTGGATTACACGGGCGGCAACCTGCGCCTCCAATCCAACTCTCCCTGCATCAATAGCGGCAACAACGCCGCTGCGGTCGGCACGACCGACCTCGATGGTCGTCCGCGCATCGTCGGCGGGACGGTGGACATCGGCGCTTACGAATTCCAAGGCTCAGGCATGAGCGAATTCCTTGGCTGGCTCCAGCAATACGGCCTGGCGACGGACGGGTCGGCGGATTACGTGGACTCCGACGCCGACGGCCTTAACAACTGGCAGGAGTGGCTTTGCCTCACCGATCCCACGAACGCCCTCTCGGCGCTGCGAATGGTATCGACCTCGACCGCCGGGGCCAACGTGCGTGTGAGCTGGCAAAGCGTGGCGGGGGTCACATATCACCTGTTGCGGAGCACCAATCTGTGCACGTGGCCGCCGTTGCGGCTGCTGGCCACAAACCTGGTGGGCCAGGTCGGCACCACTACTTACACGGACACCAATGCGGCGCACCTGGCTCCGCTCTTCTATCGCGTCGGGGTGGGGAACTACGTGGCCCCGACCTCGCCTCCCGCGCCGACGTTGGTGTGGCGCTTCAACCCCGGCGCCCGAACTCTGCAGTTGAGCTGGAGTGGGACGGGTTTTCGTTTGCAGGCCCAGACCAACCGCCTGGGTGTTGGCTTTAGCACGACCTGGTTTAATTATCCGGGCGGGGCAAGCAGTCCGGTGACGGCACCGGTTGATCCTGCAGGTGGCGCGGTGTTTTACCGCCTGGTGTGGCCGTAGCAGAGCCGGTATCGCACCGCAGCTAGCGTGCCACAGGGTTCGGCTCAGGGGAGCGGGCAATGGGCGGTGGCGACAGAAACATCCGGATTAACGGCGGTGACTCCGGCGCCGTTTCATCTGCCGGATACGGGCGCCGACGCGGCGGCGCAAGCGGGTCTTTAACACGGTGAGTTTGCTGCGCGCCACCTCGCGTTGCAGTAGGTAGGTGACGTGCGGCAAGGCGGTCCGGGCGATGTCCTCGGGTGTCGTGTTTTTGAGGTCCACACCCGGCGCGAGATCGAGGCCGGCTTTGCGAAAGAGGTGCTGCACCAACGCCGAGCAGAACAGCGAGCTTTCGCGCGCCAGCAGGTTCTGCCGGCCGCGCAATTCGGGCCGGTGCAAGGCTATGAGGGTGCCGAAGAGTTCGCGCAGCGAATAGCGAGCCCGATTCGCCACCAGCTCCAGGCCCTCGCGCAACAGGCAGGCGACTTGCGCTTCGGTCAACCCGAAGTCGAGCACCGCGAGGTTGGTGTAAAGCTTCTCGTCGTAATACTTCGCAACGCGGTTTTCCTGCACCCCGAGCTGGATGTGTTTGTGGTGTACCTGGAGGTCGGATTCGATCACCCAATGATGGCCGTCGAGGCGCTGCCCCTGGAACAGGAACGCGTGCGACCACGCGCCCCACCGCGCGCGTTCGTCCAGGTGGCGCTCCGCGCGGCAGATCGCCTGGTCAACGAACGTGACGCCACCGGAAAGGCCGAGGCGGCCTGGGCGGGCGTGGAGTTCGAGGAACTCCCGGTTTGACAAGCCGGTAACGATTACGGTTTGGCTTTGATCTGCGGTTGGTTGCATGGAGACAATGTCCGGCACAACAGTAAGACGAGGCGCTGTTCGCTTTCAATGCATTTAGGCTTTAATTCTGGCCCAACGTGCGCTACAATACGCGGCAGAGTGCGCCACATGCACCCATGAACACAGCCTCAAGCACTGATGACAAATCGCGAAGCGCCGCCCAGCCGACACGGCTGAAGTTCTGGGGCGTGCGCGGTTCGATTCCGACGCCGGGCCCGACCACCGTTCAGTATGGGGGCAATACTTCCTGTGTCGAAGTCCGGGCCGATGGTCAGATCATCATTCTCGACGCCGGAACCGGGCTGCGGCTGCTGGGGCAGCAACTGGTTGCCGAGTTTGACACCCAGCCGCTGGACGCAACCCTGCTGCTGACGCACACGCATTGGGACCACATCCAGGGGCTGCCGTTCTTCATGCCGGTCTATAAGCCGCAACACCACCTGCGCATCCTCGGCTACGAAGGGGCGCGGCACGGGCTGGAGGTCGTGCTGGCCGGCCAGATGGAGAGCCCGTTCTTCCCCATCGGGTTGCGCGAGGTGCCGGCCAACGTGCGCATCGAGGAGCTGAAGGAAATGAAGTTCAAAGTCGGCCCGGTGCGCGTGCAGGCCGCGTTGGCCAATCATCCCAGCAATTGCGTCGGCTACCGCTTGTTCACCTCGGACGGCTCGATTGCGTTCTTCCCCGACAACGAACTGAAGCAGCAGGATGCGAGCGAAAACCGGCGGATGGCCGATTTCCTGCGCGGCACCGATGTGCTGATCATGGACACGCAGTATGATGCCGAGGAATACAAGCGGCACACCGGCTGGGGCCACGGCTGCCTCGATGACGTCGTGGCGCTGGCCCTCGAGGCTGAGGTGAAGAAGCTGTTCCTCTTCCACCACGACCCCAACCACGACGACGCCAAAGTCTCCCAGATGCTGGCCCACGCCCGGAAACTCGTCGCCGCCCGGAAGAGCAAACTCCAGGTCGAGGCGGCGCACGAAGGGGCGATGGTGGAATTGTCGGCGGTGCGGGCTTAGTAATGGTGCCGCGGCACAGCCGGCGGCATCAGTAGTGGTCACCCCTACAGGGAGAGACTGAAGCTGTGCGCAGTGATTGATATCATTGCGCCGGCGCTTTCGGCGAAAGCGCCCTATCACGGCAGGGCTGCCTCGCCGAGGCAGCCGGGGCTTATGACGCTATGCAGAGTGCAGGTCATGTTGGTTCACGCGCGTGACCACTTTGCCAGCATGTGGGCGATCTTCTCCCGCACCAGCGTGCGGGCGTCAAGCCGCGCCGTTCCGCGCATCAAAAGCTCATCATAATTGGTGTGCGCATGGCGGAGGTAAGCAGTGACGGCGAGATCCACCGCCGAGCTCTCCCGCGCGCGTCCGGCGGCGGACCGGCCCACCCGACCGCTGCTGCGGCGACCGGTGTGCTCGGCAATTCGGCGGGCTTCCTCGGCCGGACAACCGGGGTAGCGCTGCGAAATCGCCCCGGCCAGCGACGCTACAAATTCGCGGTCTTCCTCCTGGCGGGTGACCGCCGCGGAAGCGCGGGCAGCGGCGCGCGCCGGTGCGTCGGCGGCGCACTCTTCCTCCGCCTTAGCCAGGCCGGATTCGGTTACCAGCAAGCCTTGTCGCTCGTAGCGTTTGCGCGCCCGGCTGAATCGGACTACCACCGCGGCGAGCGAACTATACTTGCGCGCCCGCCGCGATAGCGCTGCATCACCAGCCGGCAGAAACAGCAGTTGGTCCAGGTCGGCGCACGCGAGACAAAGCGGCTGGCCTTTCTCCATCAACAGGAACTCTCCTTTGGGCAGCTCGGCGCTGCACTCGCTGCAGTTGCCCTCGTCGCTCACCTTTTGAAATACCACCAGCTCGGGCGGCCGGTTCAATTTGGCGGCCAGCCGCGCTGTTTTCTTCTCCCCCAAATCCGCTGGGGCATAGTGCGTGCGATAGAACTTCTCACGCTCCGGATCGCCGTCCTCGGTAACGTGCAATGACTCGATGCCTCCCGGCCCGCGGCGCGTGTAGTCGGCTTCGAGTGTGCGCAAGCCGCGCAGCGTGGCCCACTCCTGGAAACAGCGGATGGCCCTTTGGAACTTATCGGGCCCGACCTGAATCCACTGTTCGAGCACGCGGTAATGTTCGTTGCCCTTTCGCCAACCCTCGAAGTGGACCGGTTGCAGTATTAGCATCTCCTGGAACAGTTCCAGCGGGCCAACGCTGCCGTGGCGCTTCAAGGCCGACTCCGCGGCCTGCCTGACGCGCTCCTGAAAGTTGCTGCAGGAGGGGCTAACCATGACTAAAACTCTCAGCACTCATCGTGGACGTCGGTCGAGGATAGCCCAGGAGGCATGCCTCTGCCAAGGGTGCTTGCGTGGACAAGTCAATTTGCAGTTGAAGCATCCCGGCGGGTAGTCAACCCTCGCCGCGATGTTCGAACTGCTCAAAACCGACACGACTTGCAAGGCGCGCCTGGGCCGAGTAACCACGCCGCACGGAGTGGTGGACACGCCGGTGTTCATGTCCGTCGGCACGCAGGGCAGCGTGAAGGCGATTGACCCGCGCGAACTGCGCGAGATGGGCACCCAGATCATTCTCGGCAACACCTATCACCTTAACATCCGGCCTGGGATGGACATCATCGGCGCCGCGGGCGGGCTGCACCAGTTCATCAATTGGCCGGGGCCGATCCTGACCGACAGCGGCGGGTTCCAGGTGTTCAGCCTGGCGACGATCCGCAAGATCCAGGCGCACGGGGTCGAGTTTCGCTCGCACCTGGACGGGTCGCTGCTGTTTCTGGGGCCCAAGGAAGCAATGGCGATTCAGGCCAGGCTCGGCTCGGACGTCGCGATGGTGTTTGACGATTGCCCGCCGCACACGAGCACGCCGCGCGAGTTGCGAGCCGCGGTGGAACGGACGATGCGCTGGGCAGCGGAATGCCGGGAACAGCCGCGCGCCGGGGGCCAACTGGTGTTCGGCATCGTGCAGGGCGGCACCAATCCCGCATTGCGGGAAGAGTGCGCCAAGGCATTGGTGGCGCTGAAGTTCGACGGCTACGCGATCGGCGGGGTGAGCGTCGGCGAGCCGGAGCCGGAGATGATGCGGGCGATCGAGATGGCCGAGCCGTTCCTGCCGGCGCGGCAGCCGCGCTACGCGATGGGGCTCGGGACGCCGGCGCAGATGGTCGAGTTGGTCGCGCGCGGGGTGGACATGTTCGATTGCGTGCTACCGACGCGCGTGGCGCGCAACGGCACGGCCTTCACGCGCAAGGGGAGCCTCAGCATCAAGGCCGGGGCGTGCAAAGCGGACTTCCGGCCCATCGAAGACGACTGCGATTGCTTCGCCTGCCGGCACTTCACGCGGGCGTATCTGCGGCACCTGCTCAACGTGGGCGAAATCCTCGGCCTGCGCATGTTGAGCGTCCACAACACGCGAATGTATCTGCGGACGATGGCGGAGATGCGGGCGGCAATTGCGGCGGGGACGTTTGCCGAGTTCCGCCGCGAGTTCGTGGCCAACTACGTGCCGACCAAGAAAGTGCTGCTGGCGCGCGCCGCCGAGGCAGAGCGCTAACTCCGTTGTTTCATAGCCCTGGTAGGGCGCCTTCGCCGAAAGCGCCGTGGTTTTGCCTAGCGGGCCAGCAGGTCAGGTTGCGTGCGGCGCGCTCGGCAAACGCGCCCCACCTTGCGCGAACCCCAGCGTCTCCCTCAGCCAGCGGAAGGCAGCTCGCAGGCCGGCGTCCCGCACCTCTGTCAGACCGTAGATGGGGATCAGCGCCTCTTCGTGCCCGCGATAGCGCGGGGGCAGGAGCATCACCGCAGTGAGTCCCCGGCCTTCCACTCTCATGATCTGCGAATAGAAGAGCCCCTTGCCGATGGCGTAGTCGCCTTCAGGCAACGTCAGGGTGCGCTTGGGCAGCACCAGCCAGGGGTGGTATTGCAGGACCAGGTGGCGCTTTTCGTCGCGGCGGAGCGTGCCGTAAGTGCGCGCGGGAACCCGGTTGACCTCACGGGCGAGCAACATTCGGTTGGCTGATGGGTCCGGCACAAAGCGCCGGCTGCGCAGCGTGACAATGTCCCAGATGAAGACCAATCCGAAGTGCGAGAGGCGGAACGACCAGCCAGCGAGGAAATAGGCGATGCCAATGATGATCAGCGCCCAAACCGCGCCCAGCCACGGATTCGCAAACGCGGTGGCCGGGACCGTCAGAAGTACTAACAGGCGGAATCCCTTGAGCGCGGTGTCCACGACCGCGAAGGGGCTGAGCAGGATGAGGACGTTGATGGCATTGGAGGCGAGGAACACGAAGAAGAAGGCCAGCATCGCGACGGGCACCAGGACGCCGTTGCCCAGCCACGAGAGGTTAATCGCCGCCAGGAAGCCGTTCGCGCCCCGGAGGGCGGCCTCGGGTTCGGCCGTGGGAAAGACCGCGATGACCAATGGCACGAAGGCGCCGGTGGCGATCAGCCCGCTGATCTTGTGTTCGATGGCATCGGCCACGTCGAGTGGCTTCTTCAACACCCGGGGCGCGGTGATGCCGAGTGTGTCCTTGAGAAAGCAGGCAGTGACCAGCACAAATGCGGGAATCCAGAACCACGGCTGCGCAAACCAGGGCAGGCGGGCGCGCTGCGGCGGCGTCCGGGCGTGAAAATACTTCCACGCCCCGACGGCACTAACCCCGAGCAGGGGGGAGATGGCGACGCCCGTGATCTCGGAAATCGCGTAAGCCAGCTCGGTGCCCGGGGTGACCGCGTTAGTGGACGGGGTCGTTGCTGCGGGCGCCGCTGCCCAAGCGGCTGGCGGGCAGCAGCAGCCGGCGCCCAACGCGATCACGGCGGCCAGGAGGACGAACGGTCTCATGCCCGAGAGCCTCCGCCTTTTTCCGAGGTCTGTAAAGCTGAAGCCCGCTCTACGAGGGCTCCGCGGCTGACTGGTGCATCTTGCGGCGGTTGTAAACGAAGAAAAAGAAGGCGGCCAGGCCGATGAACGCGATGGTGCCCCCCACCATGTTCAACTCATACCACAGCAGCGACTTAATCTGCCGCGCAGGAAAGAACACCAGCACGATGCCCAGCAAGGTGGTCATCAGCCCCCCGAAACCGGCGAAAAGCAAGACTGGTCGGCTGTAGCAGCTCTGGGGCCGCTCATAACGGAAAGCAATCTTTGCCAGCGCTCCGAACATGTACACGAACGGCACCAGTTGTACCACCACTGCGAGTGAGAGCATCGTCTGAAATGCCTCCTGCACCCCCGCCCCAGCGAAATTCATCATCAATAGCAACAGGGAGACGCCGGCGTGGATCAGAATGGCTGCATACGGCGTGGCGTACCTGGGATGCAACTTCCCCAGCCAAGCCGGCAGGTATGCGTCCAGCCCAGCCACAAACGGAATCCGCGCCGAACCCCCAAGCCAAGCGGAGCCGATCCCGGCGATCGAGAGGCTGAGCGTGAGGGCAAAGCCGGGCACGATCCAGCCAATGCCCGCCTCCCGGGCCATGTGGCTCGCAGCTTGCATGATCCCCTGCAGCACGTTGATCTGGTCCCTGCCCACCGCGATCAGCAGCGTCAGCGTCGCCGCGATGTAGAGCATGCCGCAAATCACCCCACCCCAAGCCACCGCGCCGGGCAACGTGCGGAGCGGGTCCCGGATTTCCTCGCCCATCACCGAGGCCAATTCCAGCCCCACCAGGGCAAAGCAGATCACACCGAAGGAGTTGAGCAGGAAACGGGGATCGGACGGGATGTGAAAGTCCGCGGCGGTGATGGTTGTGCCGGTCTTTGCCCAGAGCATGCCGCCCAGGATGAGGAGGGTGCCGGCGGCAATCCCGGTGCCGATGCCGCCGACGTTGTTGATCCATTTGCCGACGCCCAGGCCGACGATATTCAGGACCACCAGCACCGTGAGCAGCACGACGGAAGCCGCCAACGCAAAGGCCTTGTTGTCTGCCAACCCTTGGTGACTCGGCCCCAGGACGAACACCGATACGCCGACGAAATAGAGCAGCACCGTTGGTATGTAGAGCATGTTCGTCGTCCAGTAACACCAGCCGGACAGGAAGCCGTGGAAATCCCCAAATTCCCGCTTGGCCCACAGGTACACCCCTCCCTCGCCCGGGTAACGGTGCGAAAGCTCGATCACGGCGATGCCCTGCGGCCAGAAGAACAGCGCCAGTGAAACCAGCCAAAGCCAGAGTGTGATGCCGCCGTTGGCGGCGATGGAGGGGACCACGTTCAAGTTAAACACCGCGACGACAAACAGCAGCACCAGATCCCAGCGGCCCAGGACGCGCTTCAACTGCGGATGGCCAGCTTCCTGTTTGTGGGCAGGCAACGCGGACTCGCTCTTCACCATGGTCGCGGTTATTATGCGATCCGGCAGGTCGGCACCAAGCCCAAACTGGCCGCGCTTGACAACCGCCCGCACAAAGTGAAAGGATATTGGCGGCGCCAACGTAGCTCAGTCGGTAGAGCAGCGCTTTCGTAAAGCGCGGGTCGTCAGTTCGATTCTGACCGTTGG
>CAWGGD010000014.1:0-135176 GCA_963822005.1 uncultured Verrucomicrobiae bacterium
AGATCAAGACGCACAATTACTTGGTCGCCACCCTTTCGCTGAAGAACATCGTGATGGGCGCGCCGATCGTTGACCCGGGCAAATACCGGAACATTGCCAATTGCGCCACCGACAAGAACCTCATGCACAACAACAGTTGGAACACGGCGCAGGATCTCAACGACAATGTGCACCGCCTGGCCCCGTCGCCGGCGCCGGACCTGGCGGTCATTGACGGTTACCAAAGCATGGAAGGCAATGGGCCCTGCTGGGGAACCGCCGTCAACCACCGCGTCGCCGTCGTGGGGACTGACTGGCTGGCGGCGGATCGCGTGTGCGTCGAACTGATGGGCATCAACCCAGCCTACCTGGCCTATCTTAACTACTGTTATCAAACCGGTTTGGGCCAGTATGATTTGGGCAAAATCGAGGTGCTGGGAGAGTCTATCGCCGCCCACCAGCGCGCTTACCGGCTCCACGACAGCATCGCTCCGTACTTGGGCACCAAACTGCGGCCGACACCGCGAACCTCGTGAGACTCGGGGCCATGACGGACCACCTTCAGTCCAGCGGCGCGTTATGAAACCAGGCCCAGCGATGGCGGTGCGCCGGCTCACAGTAATGCCAGCCTGTATCCTGGCGATGGCCTGGTTCGCCGTTCAGGCCCACGAACCGCTGGATGCTCCCGCCTGGCTCCAGGCCGGGCAAGGCGGGGGAGTCACCACCGTAGCCGTCTCGCCCGACGGCGCGTGGATCGCCTCCGGCAGCGAAGATGCCACCGTCAAATTGTGGCGGGCAAGCGACGGCGCGCTGGCGCGGACGCTGGCCGACGGCGCCTTTCAAACGACCGCGCTGGCGTTTTCGCCAACCGGCAGCGTGCTGGCAGCCGGGTGCTACGATGGCTCGATCAAGCTCTGGAATCTGACCAATGGCACGCTGGCTCGCACGATGAGCGTGGTCTGGACGAATACCGAGATTGGCCGCGCCTATACCAACCTGAGCGGCAAGGTCTGCTCCCTGGCTTTTTCTCCCGATGGCCAGCACCTGGTTGCCGGGAGCGCCGACTGGTTCACTCGCGTGTGGCGCGTCTCGAACGGCACGCTCCTGACCAATTGGGTCAAACATCGCGGCGCGGTTCTGAGTGTGGCCTGCTCTCCCAGCGGCTCCACGGTGGCGCTGGGCGGTGATGACAAGGCGCTTGTTGTTCTGCGCACCTCGGATTGGGCTGCGGTCAACACGAATTACCCTCCTTCCAACATTACGGCTTTGGCCTTTTCGCCGGCAGGGACGGTGCTGGCCTCGGCGGGGATGGATCGGGGCATTCGCTTCTGGCGGACCTCCGATTGGGGGCTGGATAGAACCCTGACGAACGCGACGGAATGGGTGACCTGCTTGGCTTTTGCCCCCGATGGGCAGGCGCTTTTTTCCGGCGACAAGCAGGGCGTGCTCAGGACCTGGACTGCGGTGTCCAACTGGAACGCGGTGAACAGTTGGATCGGGCACGTTGGCGCAGTGCTATCGGTTGCCTGTGCTCCCGACGGCAACAGCTTGGTTTCCGGCGGGGCCGATCATCAGGCCAGGATTTGGCAGCCGACGAATGGTGCGCCCCAGAGACCCTTAACGGGCCATGCCGGGGTGGTCACCCGCGTCAGCTACGCCCCCAACGGCTCGCGGGTCGCGTCGGCCAGTCAGGATGGCACGATTAGATTGTGGACCGCCGGAACCGGTGCGCCGGTATATTCCCTGGCTGGGCATACGAATCAAGTGAGCGCCATGACGTTTTCGCCCGATGCCACCGTGCTCGCCTCCGGCGGCGGCTGCCTGGATAACCAGGTCCGGATCTGGCGCTGTTCGGACGGCGTGATGCTGCGCGCCATCCCCGCCGCGACCAACGGGGTCACTGCGCTGGCAATTTCTCCAGACTCAAGGACCCTGGCCTCGGCAGGCGATCGCGACGAGCAAGTGATCAAGCTCTGGAATCTCGCCGATGGCTCGCTGATTCAGACCCTCGCCGGTCACACCAATGGCACCGGGCTGCTGGCCTTCTCGCCAAACGGCGCCGTCCTGGCCTCCGGCGGCCAGTTCAACGACGGCAGCGTGAAACTGTGGAACGTGAGCAACGGCATCCCGATGCTTCTCAGTGGCCATGTCGGCGGGGTGCGCTCGCTGGCTTTCAATGCGACGGGCGGCTTGCTGGCCTCGGCCGGACACAAGGACAACCTGGTCAAAGTGTGGCAGACCACTGGCGGAGCCCTGGCTTGTTCGCTGACGAATCTGTCCCGGGGCGCGCGCTCGGTCGCTTTCTATCCGAGCGGCGCGCTGCTGGCGGCCTGCGGCACGGACCGCATCCAGTTCTGGCAAACCTCAAACTGGCAGCCTTGTTGGAGCTATACCCATGAGACCTTCCGGATCAACGCTCTCGCCTTCTCGCCCAACGGGAGCTTCTTCATCTTCGGGCGTGAAGATGGAACGGTCGGGCGGTTCTGGAACCCACAGGCTGCACCCGTTGAGCTCACCCTCAGCACCACGCCCACGGCCGGCGAGTTCTCGATCCAGAACCCCGCATACAGCCCGTTCCTCAGCGTGGAGTTTTCACCTGACCTCGAAGGCTGGACCGCGCTGACCAACCTCGTCGCCACCACCAACCAGGTCCGGGTGACAGACTTGGGCGCTGGCGGCGCGCCGATTCGCTTCTATCGTGTCAGCACTCCGGATTGAAGCAGATGAAGACAGAGCATTTATGCACGGGCTTATGGGCCTGGCTCGGCATCCTCGATTTCACCGTCCAGGCCGCCAGCGTGTTCGATGTCCGCATTGCCTCGGAGTTCAACAAGATCGTTGATACGAACCAGACCCTGACCGTGCTCGGCAGCGGGTATGGGTGGATCGAGGGGCCGGTATGGATGCCGCAACAAGGGGGTTACCTCGTCTTCAGCGATCAGACCAACAAGCGGATGTATAAATGGTCGCCGACGAACGGAGTCACGATCTATCGCAACCCCAGCAACAACGCCAACGGCAACACCCTGGACCTGACCGAACGGCTGATCACGTGCGAAACGGACACGCGTCGCATCGTGTTGACCGACACCAACGGCATCATCACTACCCTGGTGGACCGTTACAACACGAAGACGTTTAACTCGCCCAATGATGCGGTGGCCAAGTCCGACGGCACCGTCTGGTTCACCGACCCCAATTATGGCTCCGGCCAGACTCAGCCGGGCCGCTACGTGTACCGGTTCAATCCGACGAACGGTAACGGCACGGTCACCACCGTCGTGACCGATTTCACGAACCCCAATGGCCTCTGCTTTTCGCCCGATGAATCGCTGCTCTATGTCGCCGACTCCGATACCTCAAGACACCACATCCGCGTTTTCGATGTCCTGCCGGACAACACCCTCGCTAACGGCCGCCTTTTCGTCACCATTACCAATGGCGTGCCCGACGGCATTCGCTGCGATGTGGATGGCCGGCTCTACTCCAGCTCAGCCAATGGGGTTCACATTTTCCTGCCCGATGGGCGCCTGGCTGGGAGGATCATTATCACCAACACGGTCGCCAATCTTTGCTTCGGCGGAGCGGATTGGAAGACCCTCTTCATCGTCGCTCAGCCCAAGGCCTATTCCCTCCCCTTGAAAGTGGCCGGAACTCCGGCGATGAAGAAACTTAGGATCTCCCCAGTAGTACCCGGGGCGCCTGAATCTCTACTGGCCCGCGCCTTCAACGGGCTTCCAATTGGAGAGCACGGTCGCTTTAGGTCCCAGCGGCGTTTGGGTGGCTGTTCCGGAGTCACCCACTGTCAGCAACGGGCTGAACAGCGTTGTCGTGCACACAACAAACTCCGCCGCCTTCTACCGTTTGTGCAAGGCCGCTCAGTAAAGTCCTAAACCCTGACCCAGGCGCCGTTGCCCCTGGGCCGAGTCCTTGCGAATCTGCCCGTCACTCTTGCCGGCGGCGGGTGCGGATTATTCCTGTCACCTTTTCACTCTCACTGACGACGTATGGGGTGATATGATCACAACCAGCATGATGGCAGCGACGGCATTCAAAGATGCGGAGTTGGTGGCAGACACCCTGGCCGGCGACTGTGAGGCGTTCGGCCAGATCGTTGGCCGCTACCAGTCGCTGATCTGCTCGCTGGCCTATAGCGCCACCGGCAGCCTCGGGCAGAGTGAGGATCTGGCCCGGGAAACCTCCATCATCGCCTGGAAAGCCTCCCTCGGCAGTTTCGCGCTGGCCCATGAGTCTGCCCTCGGCGCCGTCGCCTACGCCGCACATTTCAACGACGCCGACGCCCGGGCGTTTGCCCGCGATACACTCTTCTTCCGCGGGGCCCACGTGGTCATGCGCAACCTCTTCTGGATCAACCTGGCCTGGATCATTCCCCTGATCTTCTGGTGGCGCGTGGAAAGACCCCGCAACGCCGCAAGCAAGCAATAGGCTCGAACTCGTAGTCGCCGACGTCAGGGCGTGTTGCCCAAATCCCCCGCGAGCTTGAAGGTGGGGCGCGGTGTCCCCACCGCGCCGCCGGAGGTCGTCCACTTCCGCACGTTTCAAGCACCTTCGGACGCTCGCGGCGCGGTGGGGACACCGCGCCCTACCCCCGACCGGGTTGGGCAACACGCCCGTCAGTCGGCGCCGACGAGTTTGAAATCCTCATTGCCAGCCGGGGTCTGCTGGCGTGATGATCTGCCCCCATGAACGCCAAACCGCTCACTGTTGTCGCGCAGATCAAAGCAAAGCCGGGCAAGGAAACCCAGGTTCGACAGGAACTGCTGGCACTGGTGGCTCCCAGCCGCAACGACGCTGGGTGCCTCAACTACGACCTGCACCAGGCGCTGGATAACCCCGCGCTGTTCCTGTTCCACGAAAACTGGACCAGCAAGGCGCACCTGGATGAGCACCTCCAAAAGCCCGATTTGCAGGCCGTGCTGGCCCGGGTGGGACAACTGGTCGCCGAACCGCCGCAGATCACCCTCTGGGAAAAGCTCGCCTAAGGCGGGGCAAGGCTACTGGCGCAAGGCCGTCCCCCTCAACCCTCAACTCTCAACTCTCAACCCCGCGCAGCGTCCTTGTCCCCCGCGACCCATCTCCTGGGCAGTTGGATCATCGCCGCCAAGACCACCGATAACGCGCGCGATTGCCGACTCGTCACCCTGGCGGGGATTCTGCCGGACGCCAATGGCCTCGGCCTGATCGCGGACATCGCCTCCGGCTTGTCAGACGGCAGGCAAACTCAACTTTACGCGCGCTACCACCACTACCTCCTGCACGGCGCGCGGGGCGGAATCCTGATCGCGGTCTTGTTAGCCTGCTTCGCCCGCCAACGCTGGCGCGTGTTGCTGACCGCGCTACTGGTCTTCCATATGCACCTGCCGTGCGACTTCGTCGGCTCGCGCGGACCGGCACCAGAGGACCTCTGGCCTGTCTTCTACTTCGGCCCTTTCGACAAGGACCCGATGTGGGTCTGGAAAGGCCAGTTGCGGCTCGACGGCGGGTTCAATCGCGGCCTGAGCGTGGCGTTGTTCCTCTGGGCGCTGTGGCTGCCGGTGCGGCTCGGCCATTCGGTGGTGGGGGTCTTCAACCGGCGCGCGGACCAGGCTTTCGTCGGCATCCTGCACAAGTGGCACGATGCCTGGACGCAAACAAGACACGTCGCGCGATAGACTGCCTTGCCCGCGGCCCCGGGGTCGCCCTCCGCCATAAGCCTTGTCGGTCTGAGCCAGATGAAGTAGCGTGTTGCCAGGGAAACATTATGAAGGCGCGATGTGAAAAACCGTGCGCGTTTACATTGATTGAGCTGCTGGTGGTCATCGCCATCATTGCGATATTGGCGGCGTTGTTGTTGCCTGCCCTCGCCAAAGCCAAAGAGAAGGCGAAGATGGTCCAGTGCCTCAACAACATGAGACAGACCAGCCTGAGCATGAGGTTGTACGAAGATGACAACCGGGAACAGATTGTCATGCTGGCCGACCGGGTCCCCGCGCCCGCTGGATCGTTCTTCCCCAACTCCCTCTGCACCTGGTGGCCGGACTTGCTGCGACCGTATCAGAACACAACCAACCTCCTGGCCTGCCCTTCCGTGCGCAGCGGCTTCGGGATCGCCATGAATCATCCGGACATCGGTCGTTGGCTGGTTGACCCGATGAAGATCTCGCGCATCAAACAACCGGTGGACACGCTCGTGCTGGCCGATGCGGGCCTCATTACGAATCCCACGCAAAGCAACCCGGACTTATGGGTGGAGCAACTGAACATGCAGCAGCTCTATTTTCGCACGCCCTTGAATGACTTGTCCGGCGGGTATTGGACCTCGGATCCGCAGCGCGCCTTCAACCGCCATCCCAAGCGCTGCATCGGCGCCTTTGCCGACGGCCATGCCGCCGCCGCGCGGGTCAGCACCTTTGGTTTTCAATACTTCCCCGGCAAAGACCCGTCCGGTGCGACGGCGACGGGTATTCCCGCGCTCGGAGGCAACGGCAGATACGACCCCAGGTGGCTGTGGGACCCGGAGTAGGCTGCTGCCGCCGGTGCAGCTCGGCCGTCCGATAGCAGGTGCCTTCAACGGCGCGCGGACCAGGCCCTCACCAGCATCCTCACACCTCCTGATCCGTGAGCATGGTTTTGGGGGCTGCGAAGAATTGAGTTGGGCCGGTTTTGGCTGGCCGGGCGTGGAAGTAGACGATGGACTGGCCTGGCCCGGGAAGGGCTCAGACGGTCGTGCCACCCGGCTCTCTTTGGCAGCCCGCCGAACTCACCTGGCTCATCCAGCCCGTTTCAACCACCTAGCCGTTGGCGGCAGACGGATCGGGCGGGCAGGTGCGCCCAGCGCACGCCCCCGGCATCTCCAGCATTCTGAGCCTTGCCAGGGCCATCCAACCGCCGTGTACAAGGGGTGCACACCGGATGCTCAACGGATGCTCACGCTTCAGAAGGTTGTGCCGCCCTTGCGCATCCGGTGTACACCCCTTGTACACGCTTCGAAGAGCCGAAGAGGCGGCTCACACCTCCTAGACCTGGTGTGCGGATTCTGAAGATGCCGGGAATCTTCCTGATACCACCACAGGGCATTTACTGAGGAAATGGGATGTTTTCGGTGACAACGAGGGCTGTGGGGGTAGCAGGAACGGCTCACGTCAATTCCTCCGGCTCAGGAGGTGTGAGTATCTTGAACTCGAACCAAAGTGGTAAACGGCATGAACCCAACTAACCTCATGAATCTCAAACCTGGGCTGTGCGTGGTCTTTGTCTGCCTGGTGTCCCTCGCGGGAACGCCGGAACTGTCGGCGGAGGACCCCCTTTCAACCGCGGCGCGGAAGGTTTTCAGCGAGAAGCAGGACAGCGTCGTGTGGCTGTCGGCAGTGGCCAAGATCGCCTTTAGCGCGGAGGGGGGGCGTGACCCGATCAACTTGCCGGAGCAGGAAACCAAAGTCGAGGCGCTCGGAACCCTTATCGATCCTTCCGGGTTGGTGGTCGCCGCGCTGAGTCAGGTGGACCCGGCCCGCAGGTTTAGCGGTCGAGAGCTCCGCAGACCCTCGGGCAACATCAAGCTCGAAGCCGTTGCCACGCTCAAGGAATTCAAGGTCATTATGCCCGACGGCACGGAGATTCCCAGCGAGATCGTCATGAAGGACACCGACCTTGATCTCGCCTTCGTTCGCATCAAGACCGCCAGCAAAGAGGCCAAAGGCATTGTCTTCCACGCCATCGACTTGAAGGACAGCGCCCCTGGTAAGGTGCTGGACGAGGTGGTCACACTCAGCCGCATGGAGGAAGTCTTGAACCGCGCGCCAGCCGTCACGCGCGGTCAGATCACCACGGTGACGAAGAAACCGCGGGAATTCCTGCGCGTGAGCGGGGGGACCCTAGGCTGCCCGACTTTCCTCATGGACGGCAGAGTTCTTGGCATAACAGTCAACCGTTCGGTGAAGAACAAGACCCCCGCCGAGGTCATTATCCCGGCGGCGGACGTGCTGGAGATTGGCGACCAAGCTAAGACCGCAAAGCCGGTCGAGGGAAAGGAAACAACGACCAAACAGGAGCAGTCGCAGGGTAAGACGGCGCGGTAGCAGAATTCGCGGGTAATCCACCTCAAGTGGCGCACCGCATCCTGCAGGGCTTCAGCTCCCTGCTTGGCATCATTGTGTCGCTCGCCCTGCCTCCCTTATCCCGGTGACATGGTTGCCGCAAACCGCTACACTCAACCCTGCTCGGTTTGAGTTCTTATGCCGGCCAATCTGACACCGGAGTACGAGAAGGCAGAGCTGCGTTACCGGCAGGCGACCAGCGACGAGGAACGGCTGGCCGGCTTGCAGGCGATGCTCAGCGCCATCCCCAAGCACAAGGGGACGGAGAAGATGCAGGCCGATATCAAGCGTCGTATCAGCCAGCTCCGCCGCGAGGAACAAAAGGCCGCCCACAGCAAAGGGCCGGATCCGTTCCACATCCCGAGAAGCGGCGCCGGGCAGGTAGTGCTGATCGGTGCGCCGAACTGCGGCAAGAGCAGCCTGCTGGCCGCCACCACCCATGCCGCAGTCAAGGTGGCCGACTACCCTTTCACCACGGTTCTGCCCCAGCCGGGCATGTGGCACCAGGACGACGTGCAGATCGAGTTGGTGGACACCCCGCCGCTTACGGCTGATCATGTCCCAACCGGCTTAATGGGCACCATCCACAACGCCGATGTCGTTTGCGTGGTCGTCGAGGCGGGCGAGGCGGCGCTCGAACAAGCGGACATGGTGCTCGGCGTCCTGAGCGCGCGCGGCTTGGGGCTGCGCTCGGCACCGCGCAACGAATTGATCGCAGGCAACTCGAGCTGGCGCTCAGGCTTGATCGTCGCCACCAAGTCCGACGTAGCAGCGCCCGAAACCGTCATGGCGTTGCGGGAACTCTACGCGACCGGCGGGACACAAACACCCGATAAGTCCAGCGCCGGGCAGAGCGATGCTCTGCGCTCAGGGGAGGGCCTGGAGGTCCTGGCCGTCAGCGCGCACACCCGCCAGGGGTTGGACGACTGGTTCAAGCGCCTGTGGGAATTGCTGGCGATGATCCGCGTTTACTCCAAGGAGCCGGGCCGGCCGCCGGACATGCACAAGCCCTTTGTGGTGCCGGCGGGCGCGACCGTGGCCGACCTCGCTCGCCAGATTCATCGCGACCTTCCCGACCGGATGAAGTTTGCGCGGCTCTGGGGCCACAGCCGCTTCGAGGGCCAACAGGTCCACAAGACCGAGCCGCTGCGGGACAAAGACGTGGTCGAGATTCACGAATAGTCGCGCGCGTGCGCGTTCATCGCTTAAAGCGATGTTGGACTAAGGTTTATCAATTAACGCTTCCGCTAGCCGCCGCGCTAAAGTGGCGGCATGAAAACAAATGCACATGCGCGCAAGGTTCTGAAGCTGCAATACTGGGCGGGTCTGCTGACGGTCCTGCTGCTGGTTTCCGCCGAGTTCTGGATGGTCTGCCGTCTGGGGCAGAGCTGCGGGCAAACAACTGCCCAGCCGACCGTGCCGGCTCCCGCCATCAGTGACCTGTTCGCCGCCAGATAGGCGGAATCAACAGCGAAGGCGCGAAGGCGCAAATCGGAGCCGGTCAGGGTGCCGCGCTGAGGACGCAATCAATCAAGTCCGCCATGTTCTGCGCCGTAAGTCCTTGCTCCAATCCTTCGGGCATCAACGACCACGGCTGGGCCTCAAGGTATTGGACGTTGCCGCGCGGGAGGACAAACGCTTCGCTCCCGGGTGGGCGGAGCGTGATCGTGGCCGGATTCTCACCCCGCAGAAGGCCCACCCGACACTCGCCTTCCGCCATCTCGACGGCATAGGCGAGGTCCTCACGACGCACCTCGGCATTCGGCTCCAGGATTGCAGTCAAGACCTTCTCTCTGCCGTAGATTCTGGCGCCGGCCAGGTCGGGGCCAAATGCCTGCCCCGCGGGGCCACGTTGATGGCAGCCGGCACACCGCGCGAGGAAGATGTCCCGCCCGCGGGTTGCGCCGCCCTTAAGCCCCAGCGCCGGCTTCAAGCGTTGCATCGCGTCGGGCCGCCGCCCCGGCACCGGGCCCAGGAGTTGCAGGGCGCGCCGCCTGATCTCCGGGTCGTGATGCGTCCGCAGGAAGTTCTTCTGGGTCGAGGAGAGGTCGGCGCTGTCCAGCCGCCCGTTCTCGATCACATCCAGCACAGCGGCGACGCGGTTAGTGCGCGCCAGCAGGGCGCTGAAGGCATCCCCCCGGAGCCGGGGCGTCAGCGCGCGCCAGCGCGCAGTCAGCGCCGGCAGGATGCGCGGGTCATCAAAACGGCCCAACGCCGCGAGCGCGGCCGACTGAATGGCCTCCGACTGCCCGGAACCCACCTGGAGCAGCAGCACATCGCCGGCGTTGCTGAACGGGTACGGACTGACGCTGAGCAACTGCATCGCGCTGATCCGCAGCGGCTCGGCCAAAGTGTAGTTCAGCACCGTGCTCCGGGCTTGGTCGTACCAAGGCATAAGCCGGCCATCCCGATCCGCCAGCGCCAGCGAAGTGCCCGCGCGACGCAACCCTTCGCCCAGCGCGTGGAGCAACGTGAGCGCCTGCACCGGCTCGGCGCCGAGCTGCTCCGCCACACCCATGACCTGAACCACTTCCGCCTCGAAGCCCCTGACCCCGATCATGCCCGCCAGCCGCCGCAGCCACTCACGCCCGACGGGGTCACGCCGCACCCGCGCATCACGGGCGAGCAGGACGAACAGGTCGCCCGCTCCTTGGCCCAGCGAGCTGAACACCGCCGCCGCCACCCAAAGGTCGTTCGGGTCGCGCAAAAGGAGCGCCGCCAGCACCTGGTCGCTGTCGCGCCGAGGCGCTTGGCCGACCGTGAAGGCGAGCTGGTACCGGACGCGAGGGGCAGGGTCGGCCGACATCTGCCGGAGCTGGTTCCAGACCGCGTCCGGCAGCGCGCCGCCCTGAACCAGCTTTTCCGAAACCCGCACGGCGTGCTCCCGAATCCGCGCATCCGCATCCCGCAACCCGGTCAGCACATGCGTCGCATTCAACGCGCCCAGACCCTCAAGCGCGTGCAGCGCGTGCAGGCGCGCGAGCGGGAGGCGGGAACTGGCGAGCACGCCGGCGAGCAGCGGCACGGCCTTCGGGTCCCGCCGCTCGTGCAGCAGCCGCGCCGCCGTGTCCCGTTGCCATCCGTTCGGGTGCGAAAGCATCGCGACCAGGTCATAGGTCTTCGCCTGGCTGAGCCGTGGGGCTTTGGGCGGCGTGAAGCCCGACGGCGCGATGCGCCAGATGCGTCCGCTGTCGCCGCCGTTACGCCGGTCCACCACGTAGAGTGCGCCGTCCGGGCCGTTGACCACCTGCACGGGCCGGAAAGCGATGTCCGACGACGCTACGAACTCGGTGGTCGTTTCGTCCGTCGCCCGGGACGCGGTGAAGTCCAGCCCCGCTTCGCGCACCACGAAGCGGTGGATAACATGCGCCGAGGGGTCGGCGACGAACACGTTGCCGACGTAATTCGAGGGAAACGCGCCGCCGCGATACACGACGCAGCCCTGCGCGTTCGTGAGCCAAGTCGCCGCCAGCGCATTCGTCACCTGTGCCGCAGCCCGCGCCGCTTCGTTCGTTGCGCGGGAATGCGCGGCAGGCGGGGAGGATGCGCCCGGAACCAGTCGGAAGATCGGGGTGGCCGGGCCGGCCAGCTCGGTCATCGGCGGCAGCGCCGGAAAAAACGGGTTGCGCGCCAGGTAGCGCGGCTCATACCGCGCCGACCGCAACGGTCGCCTGTAATCGCAGGCGAACTTGCGTCCCCAGTTGTCAAAGCTCAGGCCCGACTCCGCCGGGCCGGCCTCGGCCCAAATCGTGAAGGCGCGCGGGTCGAAGGAAAAATCCGCTCCCGTCAGCGACACCAGGGCCGCGCCCGGCGCGCTCGACGCCGGCACCATGCCGGCAATCCCGGCTGACGCCGCGTGAATGCGGTTGTCCAGACCCCAGTTCAAGTTGTTCGGGAACGCCGGCTCGTTCAAGCAGGTTCGTGCCGGGGAACCCGCTGAAGATGACATTCCGCACATCCGCGATGCCGTTGGTCTTCGTGTCCTTCAGGTAGATGAGGTCCGAATTGGCGACGACGAAAACCCCGCCACCGTAGCAGGCGACCGCCGAGGCCTGGGGCAGGTTGTCCGCATAAACCGTGCTCGAATGGAACTCGCCCTCCCCCTCCGTGTCCTGGAGCAGACGGATGCGGCCGGCATGGGCGTTCGTTCCACTGCCACCGGGAGAATCCAGCCGCTCGACCACGAACAAGCGCCCATTCTCGTCAAATGCCATCGCGACCGGCGCGGTCACCGCGGGCTCCGCCGCAACCACATCTAGGCGAAAGCCCGGTTTGACCCGGAAGCCGGGCAGGACATTGGTCGCCGGCGCCGGGCTGACGGGAGGCACCGCATTCGACCCGGCCGTCGATTCCGCCGACCAACCGGCGCCCGAAAGCAAACACGCGGTCGCCACCGCCAAAACTGCACAGCAGCGCGGTTTGCCGTCGGCCTTGTGCCAGTTGCTCATGCGCCAAACTTCCCCCAATTCCGCCGGCCAGGAAAGGGAAAACACCTTGAACCAGCCCGGCCCAGCACCCAAACTCCCCCACGATGAACACTGTCCCGCACTCGCCTGCCCCTCAACCCTCAACCCTCAACTCTCAACCTTCCTCGTTCACTCGCCGGGAGTTTCTGGCAGCCTCCGCCCTGCTTGCGCTCACCGCGGTGGTCCCGGGATGCATAACCGGGGAAATCGGCGCCGGCCCCGATCCGATCATTGATATCCACCAGCACCTCGGCTATTCCGGGCGGGCGGACGACGTCCTGCTGGCCCACCAGCGCGCGATGGGCGTCACCAAAACGATTCTGCTCCCGGCCGGTCGGCCCGTGAACACTCCCTCCACTCACAACGGTGTCGCCAACGGCTTGCAGGCCAAAGCCCTCGGCAACGAGTTCTGCTACCGCTTCGCCAAAGCGCATCCCAGACACTATCTCATCGCTGCTTGCGAAGTGCCGGACCTCCCGGACGCTTCGCAGGAGATCGAGAAGTACCTCAGGCTCGGCGCCGTCGCCATTGCCGAACTCAAATTCGGCGTCGAATGCGACTCCCCGGAGATGCAGCGGCTCTATGCGCTGGCCGCCGACTACCGGGTGCCGGTCCTCATGCACTGGCAGCACAAGATGTACTCCTACGGTTTCGAGCGGTTCCACACCATGCTGGCCAAATACCCCAGGACAGCTTTCATCGGCCACGCCCAGACCTGGTGGGCCAACATTGACAAAAACCACAACGACCAGTCCGTCCTTTATCCCAAGGGTAAGGTCACCCCCGGCGGCCTCACTGACCGTTACCTCACCGATTACCCCAATATGTACGGCGATCTGTCCGCCGGCTCCGGCCTCAACGCATTCACCCGCGACGAAGACCACGCCCGCCAGTTCATCCAACGCCATCAGGACAAGCTGCTTTTTGGCAGCGACTGCAACGATTTGGTTGGGCAGGGCGCAAAATGCAGCGGCGCGCAGATGATCGCCGCCATCCGCCGCTTGTCCCCCAGCAAAGAAATCGCGCGCAAGTTGCTCTACCACAACGCCAAACGGGTATTCAGTATTTAGACCTCGGACTTCTGAACGACGATGAGCAACCACAAACGCCTTAACCGGCGCTTGCGGGACTTCGCTCCCGGATTAACGCCCCGCGCCGTGCTGGAAAAGTTCGCCGCAGTGCAGATGTTGGATGTGCGCATTCCAAGGAGGGCCCGAGAATCGGTTCCCGTGGTCTGTCGCCGCCCGCCCAATCGGCCCATTGACCCTCAGCCGGGCTTCCTACCTCCTATCGCCCAATTCTCGGTCAAACCGGGCGTGCCTGGCGCGCGGCGTTGACGAAGGCAGTCGCCCGGGCGGTCAGGGCAGGCCAGTCGGCCTCCTGGAGGATCTTGGCCGAGACGAGCGACGAACCAACACCCAGGGCCGCGCACCCGGCCTTGAGGAAATCGGCGACGTTCGGCACGTCCACCCCACCGGTCGGCACAATGCGCAGATGGGGCAACGGAGCGCGCAGAGCTTTGATATAACCGGGCCCAAGAGTGTCCGCGGGGAAGATCTTGACAAAGTCCGCGCCCGCCTCGTGCGCCATTTGCGCTTCGGTGGGTGTGTAGGCCCCGAGCATGATCGGGCAGCCGGCGGCGTGCGCAACCGCCACCAACTCGGTCCGGCAGATGGGCGTGACCACGAATTCCGCGCCCGCCGTGATGGCCGCGCGGCACGTGTCCGCCGCCAGCACGGTGCCCACGCCGATGACGGCGCGCTCGCCAAGCTTCTCCCGCGCCTCGCGAATGGCCTCCAGGGCGTTGGGCGTGGTCATGGTGATTTCAATCGCCCTAATGCCCCCGGCGATGAGGGCTTCGAACAACGGCACCACCTGGGCGGCTTGTTGTGCCCGGACGATGGCAATGATGCCCGGATTGGTGAGGAGCGAAACAATCTCGGTCTTGGTTCTCATAGTATTCTCTGTTCGGAGTGGGCTCGCGGTTAAAGCGACCCGGGGCAGTGAAGAAGCTTCGCAGTCTGGCTTCAAGCTGTTTCTTCAGCCCACCCTGTTTCGTGCGTTCAGCGTGTTTCGCGGTTGCCCTAAACCGCGTCGAGATAGGCTTTCATAATGCGGCGGGCGTCGTCGAGAGACTTGGCGGGGTGCAGGAGCGAGACGCCCGTCGGGAAGCGGCGCAGGACAGAACCGGAGGTTAGCTCGTCTTCCTTGACGCTGACGCGGAGGAGAGGGATGCGGCGCTCCCGGGCCAGGGCGTAGAGCTTGTCCAGGTCGTTCATGTCGGGCTGGCCCAGGTCAAGGCATTGCCCCGAGGGGACGCTGAGGTATTCGGCACCGTTGAGGTTGATGTTGCCGCACGAGTGCAGCCCGCCGCCCCCTAGCTCGCGCAACACCCGCTCGTCGTGAGGCGCGATTTGCTCGCGATACATCTGGGACGAGAGCATGATTGCGGAGTCAATGCGGATCAGGATCGGACCGCGGACCATGAACCCATGCTGATGCGTCCACCCGGGCGGGCCATCACTCACATAGCGGGCCAGATAGCGCGCAAAGCCAACCTGCGCCGTCGCCACTTTGGCCATGGCTTCTGCCACCAGCGCCGGGTCCTGGCAGAGGTCCACGTAAAGCTCGCAGCCGCGCAGCAGCTCGACGGTGTCCATGGGGCCCTGCAGATCCGGGAGAACCAGCTTAATGATCCGGGCCAGCCCGGGATAAGCCGCCAGCGTGGCGCGGTAGAACTCGTAGCGCTCGATGACGCGCGGGCACCAGCCTTGGGTGAAGTCCAGCGGGTCGCGTTGCAAGGCGGCAACAAACTCCTCGCGCGTCTCGAAGTTGCGCGCCCAGGGCGGGTTGTCCTCCACCTGCTCGATCCGGGCGCCGAACAGGGATGCGATGAGGACGCAGCCGAAGTTGGCGCGGATGGTGCAGGGCAAATCATCTCCCACCTGCGCGCGATGGCAGATGCTCGTGCCCCACGCCGAGACCAGCTCGTTGAACAGCATCTTCTCCGGGTCTGCCAGGGCTTCGGCGTGGGGATACGGTGCAAAGCGGTCGGCGGGCGCAGGGTAGCTGATGATGAGCGGCAGGCGGTCCACCGGCTCCCAGGACAAGGCCCGGCGATGGAGGTCGTCAATTTCGGCCTCGCGCTCGGGGCTGAGCGTGGCCGCCAAGTGATCGAGTATTTCGGTGAGGCGGGGGTTCATTTGGACGGGACCTTGAAGCTGATCATTTGGGCGGAGTGCGGAGCGACTTCGCGCGTGAAAGTCTTGCCGATGCGGTCGGTGGTCTCGGACAGCACCGCGCCGTAGCTGTTGTAGTCTTTGCCAGACAGGATGCGAATGTCCGCGGCGGACGCGGGCACGGTGGGGAGCCGCACTTTGGCTTTGACCGTGCGGTCGGTGGAACGGTTCAGGAGAAGCAGGTGGACCGCGTCGCCGTCGCGTGTGGCCAGGGCAGACAGGCACGGCACCTTGCGGGTGGCGGGCGCCAGCGCGTTGAAGTCCGTGGCCCATTTGCCGGCTTGCCCGTCGTAGTCGAACGTCTCGACTTGCGTGTCCGCCTTGAGCACCACATGGCCGATGCGCCCGGCATAGAGGCTGAAGGCCTTGGCGTTATCCCGCAGCTTTCCATCAGCAGCAATAGCGGGGCAGCCGTAGCTGCCGAACAGGTGGTGGAGAAATGTGCGCTGGACGCCGTGCTCGAGCATCTGGCGGATGGCATCCACGCAATACAGTTGCTGTTCAAACGTATTCACCGACAGGGGCGAACGTGAACCCGCGCCGTCGTAGTAAACCACTTCGAGGTTATCAAACCACGCGGTGATGTTGGGGGTGGCCACTCGCAGCACGATCTCCACTGGGGCGTTGGTGGCAAAGAGCTTGCCGCTCACGGCATAGCGCTGCCAGCGGTTCCGGGCGGTGACGGTTCGTTCCATGATCGTCTGGTCCGCTGTTGCGCATGGCCAGGGAGACGTTAGTGGGCGAGTCCGTGCGAATCCATACCAGGGCCGTGAGCTCGGCCTTCCCGCCGGAAGGGATCGTCTGCCGCGCTTCCGCCCAGGCGGATTTGCGACCGGTCGTGATGCGGAGGCCGAGTTGGCCGCGCCTGGCAGCCTGAGGTGCGGTTTGCACCTGCGCCGTGCCTGGGGGCGATGCCTCGGTCGTCCAGTTCGTCAGCCCGGCTTCGAACTCGCCGTTGGGCACCTTGAGGAAGCGGGGCTCGGGTCCCCAGCACTTCAGGTTCCACTCGGTGATATCCATGGGCATGTTATACGCCAGCTTGGGATCCACGTAGCCTCGCAGCCGCGGGTTGGGGATGCCTTGGCGGGTGAGGATGATGTTGTTCAGGTTGTGCTCGACCCACACCAGCGCGTCGCCGGTCGCGCTGCTGTAAGGGTAGAAATGCTCCTGGACGGCGTCCACCAGGCCCCAGCTCATGCAACCGATTCAGCCCCTGGGTCCAGGCCACATCAATGTCGTAGCGCGTGGCTTGTTGTGGGTCCTGATTGTTGCCCATCACCGGGTAACCCACAGCCGTTATGCGCAGGCTGGCCGGTGGCAAGCCGGGGTTCTGCGCTTTCGCCCGCTGCAAGACCTCGCGCATCGCGCGGGCATATACCTCCACCGTCCGGACATAAACCTCCGACGGCCAATCGGAGGTGGCCTGGCCCCAATTCTCATTGCCCATTTCGTAGTCCAGGATGGGCGTCTTGCCCTCGAGGAGCCTCTGGACCGTGTATTTCTCCACCAGTTGGACCGTCTCCGCCAACGTCCCGTAATAGTAGCTGGTAGGCGGGTAGCCGCAGGGGTTGGGCGCGGCGTGCTTGTAGCGGATCTTCTCGTCGAGCGACGCGTCCGGCGGGACCGGGCCTTCCTTGCCCTCGGTGCCGCCCTGCATGTTGATGGTGTAGTAAGGCCGGCAGCCCGTGGCATCGCAGAAATCCAGGAACTCGTCCACGGTGATGAAGCCGTCCTGTGGCGGCGCGCAGCCAGCCGTACCGGTCCGCCTCGCAGCCATTGGGGAACCGGATGCTCTTGAGCCCGAGCGTCTCTCGCACCTTGGCCACGCTGCCAGGCTGTTGGAGATAGCTGCGCTCGCCGGGATGCAGGCCCATCCCTAGGAACCAGGGGTCTATCGGGCGTTCGGCGTGTTGCAGGTCCACCTTCACGGTGGCGGGGATGACGTCCGGGGCTTCCTTCGCAACAACCAGCGGCACTGCCAGCACGGATAAGAGAGCAAACCAGCCAGCCATGCGCCAAAGCCGACTGCCACGAGACGCACGAGGGCTCCACTCGATGCGCCACCTGGTGTGGGAGTATCAGAACGCGCGTCGCGGGCAAAGCTGGTGTTTCAAGCACCCGCACAGTATGGAGGGAAGCCCATTCTCGGGGCAAGGCGTCAGGGCTGCGGGGGGGTCACGCCTGCAATTCGAAAGAGCTGGTTTTGCGATGGCGGGGTCACCACTTACGGGTTTATTGCGTCGAACCCCTCGGTGTGGCGCCCTTGCCGCCGGAGCCGGGGCCGACTTCGATGGCGGAAACCACCGCCTCGGCTCCGTTGCAGCCGGTGAAGCGCACGGCAATGACGCCGTGCTTCGGGCTGATATCATTGAAGACCAGGTCGGTGGCGCGGTTCATGCCGTCCCAGAGTTTCTCCTTGGCTGAACCCACATAGACCCGTTCCGTGGGCCGACCCGCAGCCGTGGCGGCGATATCCAGAATGCGAACCACCAGCTCGCCGTTGATGTCGATATTCATGGCCCGCTTGTCCGGGTCAACGGGTCTTGTCTCGATCAGTTTGATCCGCACGTGATACGTCCCTGGCCCGACGGTGAAATACACGACGAAGTTCGTGCCGTGCATGCCGTAACTGTAGAGCACCGGGTCTGAGGTGCCCGCAACAAACTGACGGCGGGGGGCCGTGTGCCAAGAAACCGCCACCGAGTCGCTCAGGTTGCCGGAGCGAATCACCGCTTCAGTTGCCGGCAGCCAGGCATGTCCGGCTGAGTCCACGTATTCCTGACGGCCCGGGTAACCGAAGATCCAACGCTGCGGCCCGGTGGGACCGCCGCCTGCGCCAAATCCGGCGCTGCCGCTGGCGGAGGAAAACTGCACGGGTTCGAGCGAAATCTTCGCGCCGCCGGACCGCGGGTTTCCTGAACCCAAGGCAACCACCTTCAAGGAGTGACGCTGGTTGGAGAGGCCGTTCTTGTAATAGACCACTTGCTGCTGCAAGCGATACGGGTTCCAGAAGTCTATGCCGCAGAGTTGCTTCACGTCGTCCAGGTACACGTCTGCCAGCCCACCATCCGGCCCGACCGCGCCAATCAGCCGCATTTGGTTGCCTTCGAACGAACAGCTCATCGCCGCACCCGCCTCGGAGGCGACGTGGAGCGTGCCAGGCTGGGCGCTGTCGCCTTTCTGGGTGATCCAATTCCCGCCGAACGTTGGCGCCCGACCTGGGAGGCATCGCTGCGGGTCGTCGCCTTCGACCACCACCCGCGTGCGGCCATCGTGCCGGATGCTCACGAGGCAGTCTCCGTTGGGCAGGTCCTGGAGCAGATAGCCATTGGCGTCGAGTGCGGGCCGTGGCTTTAAGGTTCGCCCGTCGGCGGTGATGCGCGCCGGGCGAAAGGCCAGCCGAAGCAGATCAACCGCGTTCCTCGGCGCATCGAAGGTCGTGTAGGCGATCCGGCCGCAGCCATAAACAACGTGGCTCACGACGGCACTGCTGCGCACGATATGGTTCTCCCGGTTGGCGCCCAGGGTCGCCGGCAGCCAGGCGATGCCGTTCAGCACATAATTGAGGGGCAACGCATGGGCAACCTGGAACCAGCCGCCCGCCACCACTACCCCGCCATCCATGCCGTCCTCCACCACGCCGGTCTCGTGGCAGTCGTAAGTCGCCAGGAGGAACTGCCGCCGCGCCAGCTCGCGGGCCCATTCGCTGTCAGCCTGCACGCCATATTCGGCAAAGGCGGCGCCGACCTGCATGGGGGCGTAGTCCAGCGACCGTCCGCAGCAGCCGCAGCCTTCGGGATACGCCCAGGCGCCGCTATAAACGTCGCCCTTGGACTTCGGCGAAACGCACGACCGCTGGAGGTAGAGCGACATGATATTGCGACCGTCCGTCCGCCAGTTGGGGAAGACTTCCGGGTGGGCCAGCATGTAGCGCGGCACCATCTCCGAGTAGCTTTCGCCCTGGACCTGGTGCTCCCAATCCCAGTATTCGCGGCCCCAGGTGTCGTTTTGCAGCCAGAGCGGGAGCAAGACATCCCTCAGGTAAGCGCGGGCGGCATCGCGCGCCTGAACGATGCTGTTGCCCGCGCCCGATGTAGCCGACGCGGATCAGCTCATCGAAGAAGCGCAGCAGCATGATCACGCCGCCGGTTTGCAGGTCGTTCCAGACGACGTCCTCCGGGTTGGCGTAGCGGTTCCAGGGCGGCGCGCCCGGGTTGCGGCAACGCTTGGCGGCCAGCACTTCGGCCCAGTGTTTGGCGTCGTCGAACCATTCCTTGTTGCCGGTCAGTTCGTAAGCCTGGACGAGCGCCGACCCGTAAAGGCCCACAATATCGAGCTGGATCATGCCGCGCGGGTTCGCCTCCCCGTAGGGCTCGCCCCGGGTCGGCACGCTGATGGGGAAGCGTGGCCACGGGTGTTCCGGGCCGGTCAGGCAGTGACCGAGTATCACGTCGTTCATCATGCTGATGTGGGCGATGGCGGCGGGATCGCCGCTGTAGCGGTAATAGCTGACCAGACCGTGCATGGCATAGGCGCAACGCTGGACCAGGTCGCCGTTGTCCCAATCGCGGGGTTTCCGGGGAGAGATGGCGCCGTCCGGCTTGATCTCCCAGCAGCCATTGTAGATGTAATCGGGGGCCGGGAGCCCGGTCTTCGGTTTCGTGGCCCAGGGATAGCGCTTCATGGTCTCGGCGGCAACCCGCACCCGGAAATCGCACTGCCCGTTCAGACCCTGATACCACGGGGCGATCACCCCGTAGCGGTCCTCCACCGCCTGGTGCGCGAAGTAGCGCGCCTGGGAGGGTTGCGCCGAGGCGGGGATCCCGCACCACAAAACGAGCGGAACGATGAGAGTTTCCGCCAGTGTCGCCAGGAAGCCCTGCCCGTCGTGGCCGTCGGCAAACCTGCGATTTCGGCGGTTACCAAGGCTCGTTGGGTGGCAGGTTGCGCCGGAATGTTGGATGGACAGCTTGGGAGCCATGAACGCAGAACAGACGAGGGCATGCTTCCTGTCAACAGAATACTGCAACACTGCAACACCGCACGGAACATCCGGGCCTTCATCAAGTGTTCCCCTGGCTGTGGGGTGGCTTGAGATGGCTTTGCCCGAGCTCACACCCGCCGGGACTGGTCGGACACCAGTTAAGGGCATTAAATCGGCTAAATAAAGGCTTGCCGCCTGCCCGCGGAGGCGCAAAGTCACCGCAAATGACCACGACGCACAAACAATTCTCCCCGAACCGCGCGGTGTCAAAGAAGCAGATTCCCCTCAGTAGCTGATGGGTGGCACGTCGCGGGCAGGGAGTGGGATCCGACCTATGATGACGAGCTGGGAATCGTGGAAGCAGATCGCGGCGTTGGTGTTGGCGGCGGCCGTGGGCGCGCGCGGGGCAGGTGCGGCGGCAAATCCCTACGGCATCGCGGGCACGGGAGCGCTCACCAAGCTGGGCATGCCCTCGGGGTGCTCGGAGTATAGTTGGGACACGCTTCAACCCGTCCAATCCGATCAACATGGTCCGGCCCTGCAAGTATTGGGTATTGGTGGGCGGGACGCACCAGTATTGGGGCTACCACGAGAGCACCGAGACGATTGATAACCCCACGCAGTTCGCATCCTGGGTCACTTCGCACCCGGGCAAGACGTGGGTCATCGGCAACGAGCCGGACATCGGTTCGCAAGACGGCCTCACCACCGACCAGTACGCCCGGATGTTCCACTGCTACTACACGTTCATCCGGCCCCTGGACGCGACGGCCCGGTTCGCCATCTGCGGACAGGCTGGGGGTTCCACCGCCGCCGGGCTGGCCTACGCTACGAACTGGTATCAGCAAGTCCTGACCACCTACCAGACCCTGTATGGCACGAACATGCCCGTGGATGTCTGGAACGTGCACAGCTACTGCGGCCCGCTCCAGATCGAGGACCCCGACAAGATCATCAACGAGTTCGTGAGCCCGTTCGTGCTGTGGTGCCACACGGTCCAAAGCGGCGCGTACGCGTCTTGCCCCGTTTGGATAACGGAGTTCCCGATCGGCGAGTGGATGGGCGCCCTCAGCCCGGAGAACGTGATCTACTTCATGCAGCGCTACCTGCCCCGGCTGGAGCAGGCGGGGATTGAGAAGTGGTTCTGGTACGTTTCGATAGACTGGGACGGCAACCAGGGGTCGTGCTGCTTGACGGACAAGTCGGGGCACGTCACACCGGTCGGCTCGGCCTATGCGGCGCTGGCGAACAGCTATCCCAACCCGGTGCCAGCGATCGTCCCGTTCGTTCCCTATCCGGCGCCGGAGACAGCGCTGTTCGACTTTTCCGGCGCCTTCGGGTCTCCGTGGTTCAACAAGGGGGGCTGGTGGAGCAACACGAACGGCGAACTGCGGCACACGGGTATCTATCCCTGGGGCGGCACGGTCTGTTGCCCGCTGTATGTCTATCAGGACTTGGGCCTCAGCTTCCGGATGAAGGTCAACTCGGCCCCGACGAATATGAACTGGGGCGGGGTCTTGCTGCGCGCGGCCAGCCGTTTGCACAGCCACTCTGACAGCGGCTATCTTTTCTTCGTCCGCAAGAACGGCGAGGCGAACCTATACAACAAAGTGGATGGGATTGTGGCAAGCGTGCCCGGGGCCGTGGCCGACCCGACGGTCTATCACAACTACCAGGTCTATGTCAGCGGGTTTCACATCACGTGCCACGTTGACGGCGTCAAACGCATTGACTGGACCGATCCCAACTCGCGCTATGCGAGCGGCTACGTGTCGGCGCAGGTGTATAAGGCCGATGCCAGCTACGATGATTTCGCCCTGGCGAAGTTTGCCAGGCCAGCGGTGACGATCTCCGGCCGCTACCCAGCCGGGCTCACGTGCAGTTTCCTGAGCCTCGCTAACCCGAGCCTCACGTGTTATCTGGAATGCACGACCAACCTCGCTCCGCTCTCGCCCTGGACCACGATTACCTCCACCCCGAGCACCGGAAGCATGACCAGCCTGTCCGATCCGAATCCGCCCGACCAGCAATGCTTCTATCGCATCCGAATTCAGTAACGCCATTCGAAGCCCCTGACACTCACGCCGGCGGGAGCAGCGGCCGGGTTCCGGTTGCTTCTGAAGTGAACGGCGCAACGTGAAAGAAGACAATTCCTACCCGTTGATGAGTGGCCCGTCGCGGGCCGGGAGTGGAAACCGACCTATGATGACGAGTTGGGAATCGCGGAAGCAGATCGCGGCGTTGGTGTTGGCGGCGGCCATGGGCGCGTGCGGGGCGTGGGCGGCCGCAAATCCCTACTGCGTCGCCGGTTGGGGCGTCCTTTCGAGGCTCAACATGCCCGCGGAGTCGCTCGACTATGACTGGAACTGGCTCCGCGAGGATTCGGCGGTGGAGATGGGCCACTGGGATTTCGGTGAGCACCGATGGCACCACTACGATCCCTCCACTGACCAGATCATCGACGCCCCGCGGTTCCGTCTATGGGTGACCGATCACCCCGGCAAGATATGGCTTCTGGGCAACGAGCCCGACGCCCAAGGGATCACGCCGGCGGTCTACGCCAGGATGTTCCACCGCTACTACGAGGAAATCCACCCGCGTGATCCGTCCGCCAAGTTCGCCATTACGGCTCTGACGGGCGGGGCCACCACGGCCCAGTTCAACGTCCATTCGAACTGGTTCGCACAGGCGCTGAACGAATATAAGACCCAGTTCGGCGTCATCATGCCCATCGGCATCTGGAACATCCACCAATACAGCTCGGCCGGCCAGGTCGAGGACCCGGACTTGCCCATCAACCAATACGTCAAGCCGTTCATCGAATGGTGTCATTCGGTGGAGAGCAACGCCTACGCCAGCGCCGAGATGTGGATCACGGAGATGCCCATCGCCACGTGGTTGTCGGCCCTGCAGCAGGAACACGTGATCGGGTATGCGCAGCAGTTCCTGCCGAGGCTGGAGCGGGCGGGCGTCTCGAGGTTCTTCTGGTTTGTGTCCCAGGATTGGGACGGCAACTACCACGACGTCGGGTTGGTGAATCTCGACGGCAGCGTGTCCGCGCTCGGTCAGGCCTATTCGGCCCTGGCGCGCAGCTATCCGAACGCAGTCCCGCCCATCGTCCCCTTCGTTCCCCTGCCGACGCCGGAGACGGTCCGGTTCGACTTCTCCGGGGCGTTCGGGTCTCCGTGGTTCAACAAGGGGGGCTGGTGGAGCAACACGAACGGCGAACTGCGGCACACGGGCATCTATCCGTGGCCCGGCACAGTCTGCTGCCCGCTGTATGTCTATCAGGACTTCGGCCTCAGCTTCCGGATGAAGGTCAACTCGGCCCCGGCGGACGTGAACTGGGGCGGGGTCTTGCTGCGCGCAGCCAGCCGTTTGCACTGCCACTCCGACAGCGGCTATCTCTTCTTCGTCCGCAAGAACGGCGAGGCGAACCTATACGACAGAGTGGATGGGATTGTGGCAAGCGTGCCGGGCGCCGTCGCCGACCCGACGGTCTATCACAACTACCAGGTCTATGTCAGCGGGTTCCACATCGCGTGCTACATTGACGGCGTCAAACGCATTGACTGGACCGATCCCAACTCGCGCTATGCGAGCGGCTATGTGTCGGCGCAGGTGTATAAGGCCGATGCCAGCTACGATGATTTCGCCCTGGCGAAGTTTGCCGGGCCAGCGGTGACGATCTCCGGCCGCTACCCTGCCGGGTTCACCTTCAGCTTCCCGACCGTCGCCAACGCGACCCTCACGTATTATCTGGAGTACACGACCAACCTGGCTCCGCTCTCGCCCTGGACCACGATTACCTCCACCCCGAGCACTGGAAACATGACCAGCCTGTCGGATCCGAATCCGCCCGACCGGCAACGCTTCTATCGCATCCGAATTCAGTAACCGCCATTCGCCGCCGGGCACTCTCACCCCGATGAGAGGTGCGGCTACTGCACGCGCCTAATACGATAGAAGCGCTGGGGTGCGCCCAGTAATAGAGTATCCGTCCACGTGGCGGTGTTGCCCCACGCGGTGACATTGCCGCTGAGTTCCGTCCAGTTGGCGTCCGAGAGGCTCGCCTTGGCGTACACGCGGTACACATGGCCCGGTTCGCCGAACCACGTCAGCACGCGGTTATTGCCTGCGGCCACCACCGACTTGAGGTAGGGATACACAGGCTGGTTGGTGGACCACCGGAACATCACCGCGTCGGCCACCAGGTTGCGGTTGGCTAGAGTAACTCGTTGGTGATCACCACCGTGGCGACTCCCGACGGAGGAAAGCTGTTTACCAGGTGCAAGTAGGCGTCCAGTTTCACCCATCCCCCGCCCTGGCTCTGCTGGTTCACATGGTATGAATAGGTTGGCTTAAAGGGGTTGCCTTCATTCACCAGCAGGTAGTGCGCGTCGGTGGTATTGGTGGCGCTGGTGTAATACCAGGTGTAGAAATCATAGTGGCCCTCGTGGGCGATCCCGCTTAGGTCAAAGGTAGCCGTTTCGTGCCCGCTGTCCGCCGGGGTGTAGCGGTCATTCTGCCAAGTAACAATCGCTGTGGCCGCCGGTCTTCGTGCCCGTGGACCAGGTCCCCGTAAAGGTGGCGCTATGGAAGTTGTCCAAGATGATGTCCGACACCGCGGAACTGAACGTGGCGGTGATGGACTTGGCGGCAGTCATCACCACGGTCACCGGGTTGGCCGTGCCGGTGGCGTCCCCCGACCAGCCGGTGAAGCTCCATCCGTCGGCCGGCACCGCGTAGAGGCGCACGGAAGCATTGGCCTGCGCCACGCACGTCTGCTCCGGGTCCTTATAAACCCGTCCCGCCCCCTGGACGGACGTGGTGAGCGGGTAGCCCACGGTGAGCGTTGCGGATTGGCGGCTGTAACCCACGAGTGACCCGCTGGTCACTTTGACGAAGTAAGTGCCGTTGGTGTACGGCTGCACGTTGTTAAGCGTGAGCGAAGCCCCCACAGCGCCGCTGACCGGGTGGCTCGTGTCGTTGTGATACCACTGGTAACCGGACACCGCGGCCCCGTAAACCGTCACCGCGAAGGTGGCCGAGCTTCCGGGCAGCGCGCACTGATCTGCAGGCGAAGTGATTAGCGCCAACGTGGCCACGGAACTGGTCACCGACCCCAACGCTGTTGATGACCACCACATTGAAGTAACCGGCACTGCTCGCACTGTTCGTCGTAAAGGTGGAGTTGGTCGCTCCGGCGATGGCGTTGCTGTTGCACTGCCATTGGTAGCTCAGGGGCTCACTGCCGCCGGCCACGACCGTGAACGTGGCGCTGCCGCCGGTTTCCACGAACTGGCTGGCCGGCTGCACGCTGATGCTTGGGGCTGTGCCCGATGTTGGCATCATCTCGAAGGCCCCGATATCGGTGCCGTCTCCCCCGCCGGGGGCGTTGGGGTAGCCGGGCAGGTCCGTGGGTCTGCGAAGGCCGCGTTGGTCTGAAGTCACACCGAAGCTCTTGCCGCCGTCGATGGCGGCGCTGCTGGACTTGAGCGACATCGTCGGCGTGGGGCCGCCGTTGGTTGATGTTAGAGCGTTGAGCAGCGGATCCATGCGCGAGGCCGTCGAGCCTTTGATGTCGGTAGCGACCCAGCCGCTGCTGTCATTGGTTGTGCCGATCAGGTTAAATCCGGGGCTGGAAACCCCACTCGGACCGTAAACGTCAGGGCCATAAGCTGTACCGTGAGCGCCAACTCCATTCGTGCCAGCGTTAGCACTATTGCCGGCAATGATCGTGTTCATTACCGTCACCAACCCCCCGGCCATTGAAGACAGTCCTCCCCCGTAAGCATCTGTACAGGTGTGAAGGTATGCTTCGCCCCGTTCGCGGAGTTGCCATAGATCGTGCAGCTCGCCAAGACACCTGAAACCGAAGCAACCGCTCCACCTTTGCCTTGTCCACTACCAGCGACCCGAGACTGCCTGTGCAGGAATTGGTAGTGAACGTGCAATTGGTCAGTGCTATTGTGCCTAGACTGAATATACCACCACCGACAACCGTCGGCGCTCGCAGCACCTATCCCCGGCTATGGCCGAGTTTCCTGCCAGCAAGCAACCGTTGGCGATGAGCGTGCCAGCATTGAAAACGCCACCGCCCTCGCCATTGCTGCAAGACAGCATGGCATCCGGATAAGACCATTGCCTCCAACGGCTGAATTGCTAATAACGACACAACTGGCGATAGAAAGTACCCCGCTGTTGAGGATGCCTCCGCCCTGACCTGGTTGCGCGCGGTAGCTGGCGCCTTGGATTACCACGATGTAGGCATCAGCTCCGCGAGCCAGCCCGTTGCTGATGGTCAGGCCGGACATGCTGACGGCTGCATCGGCCTGGATGGTGAACACCCGGTTGCTGTGATTGCCGTCGAGGATCAGGAGCTTGGCCCCCGGTCCCACGATGTCCAGGTTCTTACCGATCTCAAGTGCTCCGTTCGTCAGTGTAATCGTGCCGGTGACCGCGAAATTGATGGTGGCCCCCCTCGGGTCAGCGCCGGCGATGGCCTCCCGGATTGAGCCCTCGCCAACGTCGGCCAGATTGGTGACGGTGAGGGTATTAGCGTGGGCGGAGAGGGCGAGGCCGCAGGCCGCCGCCGCGGCCAGGAGCGCGGCGCGGTACCGCCGGCGCATGCGGGCGGAGGAAATTTCGGAGCTGCGAACGTCCGCGCAAGGCGCGTGTCTGCCGATGGAGTTCAGGAGTTGTGTTTTCATGATAGTCCTTGTTTGGTTAGGCGGTTCGGGAGCGGCAGGTGAGGCCGAGGCGGGGCAACGCGCACCCCTCGCGCAGAGGGAACGATGTCCCTGCAGCGTCCAGGGCGCTCGATCCATGTCCTTCCAGACGTGCCGACTCTCATTTCCTTGGTGGAGAGCTTTCCCGCGGAAGCAGCAAACACCGATGGCTTCGGCCCGTTTCGACGCTCTCACATTAGTAGAACACCAGAAAAGGGGAAGGCCGTCAATAACAATAAGGCAAAATAATGAGGCCCGGGCGCAGCTCAACCCCGCCGCCGGAGCGCCGACTTGTAGTCGGCTTAGACCGGGCGCATTGAAGAGCGCGGCCGTTTCAACTCCGATCACGCTAAGCCGACTACAAGTCGGCGCTCCGTTCCCACAGCGCGGCTGTCCTCAGCCGCAGCGGCGTTGACTCAGGCCACTGCTATGGCAGCCGCGGCACGGTGTGTCGGAATACCTGCCCCCCCACTCGCAACGTAATGCCCATTTTGTCCGGCCCGGCGGGCAGCACCTTCAGCTCGGCGGGGTCGCCCGGCTTGGCAACGATGCGGTAGGTGGCCAGGAACCACGCGTTGGTTCCCTGGCGCTTGAAGAGGCGCATGGGGAGGGTGGGGGCGGCTTGGCTGTCGTCGCGCGGGAAACCGCAATGGACGACTTCGACGGGGCCGTCGGTGAGGACGTCCAAGCGCAGACTCAGGCTTTCCGAGCCGCGCACCCGAGTTTCGGTTGGCTGCGGTGTTGACATGAGCCCCCTCACCCCGTCCCTCTCCCCCTCGGAGGGGGAGAGGGTGCCCTTCAGGGCGGGTGAGGGAAAAGCGGCTAGCTCGCCGGGTTTCGACCGACCCGGATTTCTGAGATGGCCGTGTCCGTTGGAGAAACATTCCCAGACCTGGCCGTTCGTGCTGGCGCCTCGCGGCTCGCGCAGATAGGACCAGGGCGCGCCTGGCGGCCAGGTGATGGTGTTGGTCGCGCGCAGGCTGCCGCCGGCGGGGTCGCCGTCCACGTGCGTGAGCCAGGCGAACTCGTGCGGGGCGGCGGAGGCGGCCTGGAAGAAGTCCAGCACGCAGTCCTCGCTCACGATCAGTGTGCGAAGCTGGCGGACGCCCTCGTAGAGCCGCCCGTGCAGGTCGCCGATGGTGGCCCGCTTCAGGCCGGGGGCGTTGGTGAATTCCAGCAGGTCGAGCCGTTGGCCGAGCAAGCGCTGGCTGCGGCCATCCACGAGCAAGGTGTTGTGGCAAACCGTTTGCCGGTTGAGTTCGGCCTGGGTGAGCGAGGAGAAGGCGTGTTCGGCTGAAGGTCTGGCTTCCAGGTCGGGCAGCCACAGGTGGCCATCGGCAAAGAGGATCAGCGAGAGCTTGTCGGCGTGCTCGTGCACGGGCTGGCCGGAGAACGTTGCGAACAGGCTCCAGCCCCGGCCGGACCAGTAGTTGGTGCCCTCGTTTGAGCGCAAGGCGACGTAGCCCATCTCGGGCCAGAGACTCGTTCTTTGTCCTGGCGGCGGCGCGGGGGGCAGGTCAATCACGCCGCTGAACAGGGCCTGGGGGGTGCGGGTCTTGCGGTCGGCGATGAGCCACGCGTAGGCCGGGTCACGGAATTGGCGGAACAGGATTTCCCAGTCCGGGCTTTCGGCAATGTGCGCCCGGCGACCGTAGCAATCGCCGATGGTCGGCAGCGTGCGGTCCGGGAACAGGAGCGGGATCAGGGCGTCGTAGGCGGCTTTCAGGCTGTAGCCATTGGGCGAGCGGTAGCGGAACAGGTCTTCGGGATAGCGGGCATTGGCCAGCATCTGCGCGAGGATGACCAGCGGCGCGGTCTCGGCGAACTGGTAGGGGATCGAGCCCTCCAGCCACAGGCCGTCGTCCTTGAAGCCCTGCGCGAGCATTTGCTCGACGCCTTTGGGGCCGCGCAGCGCACGCTCGACCAGTTCCGGCCGGTCGTAGAACACGCCGATCATGCTGAGCCCCAGCTTGTGCCAGGCGTAGTGGTTATTGAGCTTGCCGCCGGGCTCGTGCTCGATCCAGTAATCGTCGTTCTTGCGCAGCGCCGCCAGGTAGCGCTCGAAGAAGGCGTCCAGGCGCGCCCGCTCCGGCGGCGGAGAAGCCGGCGTAGAGGATGTCATAGGCGTCGAGCGCGGCCAGGGTCCAGATGGTGTAGTTCATGCCGACGTCGTAGTGCTCGAACTCGTACGAGTAGTCGGAGAGGCGGAGCAGGATGTCCCTGCTTTTGGCAGTGAGCGGAGGACGAGGGCGAGACCAGATTGGCCCGGGCGCAGTTGCGGGCGAGGTCGGCCCACTTGAGGGGCACGATCCACGTGTGGTGGAAGACCTCGGGGTAGGTGTCGCGCCAGGGTTTCTGCTTGGCGATCTGCCACCAATCGCGCTCCAGCGGCGGCAGGTCTTCAACGCGGTTGGTAGTGGCGCGGGCGGTGAGTTCCTTGGCCAGGCCGGCGAACACGGGGCTCTGCTGGACGCCCTCCCGCGCCCGCGCGATGTCAGCAGGTGTGACGAAGAGGAAAGGGTGGGTGTTGGCAGCAGTGGATGAGGCCACAGCGCAGTGAAATGCCAACAGCGCCGCCACCCTGTAATGGTTCAGCTTGGATTTCCCGCGCCTGGCATGTGGGCCAGCTCCGTTAGGAGCGGCATGATTATAGCCACGCCGCTCCACAAGGTTGTTTCCAAGCTCCGTTAGCCCGCATATTTCGCAGTCGCTTCGAAATGGCCACAGACCGTCAAGGTAGGGCGCGCACTCCGCTGCGCGCCGCAGCACCGCCCCGGCGCCCAGCGGAGTGCGCGCCCTACCACAAGTGTGAAATATTCGGGTTAGGAGCGGCATATTTGGCTCGCGTGGTTGAGCGGGACGACATGTCGCTCCTAACGGAGCTTTGTCTCCTTGGCGTAACTTGGCTATAGACATGGCGCTCCTAGTGGAGCTGACGCGAAGGGCCCATTGCGCCAACCATGTTGTTGCGTGTAACCAGGTGGCTCATGTGATGCGTCCAATTTCTAACGCACCTGCATCCAAACGTCCAGATTTGGCGCAGAATCTTAGGGTTGTGTCTCCTGCGGCAGTTGCTACGTTCGCGACTTAAGACTATGAGCCGAATACTCTACACGTCGCTGCTCGCGGCAGTTGTTGGGAGCGGGTTTGTTTCCGCAGCGGTGGCCGCCCAAGACACGCGGCCCAACGTCCTCTTCATTCTCGCGGACGACCACCGGACGGATGGCATCGGCGCGCTGGGCAACCCGCACCTCAAGACCCCCACCCTCGACAAGCTGGTCGGTCAGGGAGTCTCATTTTCCCGAGCCTACGTGATGGGCTCGATGGTGGGCGCGGTGTGCGCGCCCAGCCGGTGCATGATGCAGACTGGCCGCTCGCTCTTTCACCTGCCGCCGGTGAACATGGGCAAAGGCTACACCGAGTTCGCCGCCGCAATGAAGGACAAGACCGAGGGCCGCGACTGGGCCCTGCTGCCGCGGGTGATGCACGCCAACGGCTATTTCACCGTCCACATCGGCAAGCGCGGCAACGAGTGTGTCCCCGCCCTCGATTCCTACGACCTGGACATCACCCACAACGACCCCAAGCCCGAGGAACGCGCCCGCTCCAGCCAGGCCAACGCGGACGATGTGATCAAGTTCCTGCGCAACCGCAAGGCCGAGCAGCCGTTCTTCATCTACCTGGCCCCGCCGGTCCCGCACGATCCGCGCGTCGCACCCAAGGAGTTCATGGACATGTATAAGCCTGCCGATATTCCGCTGCCGGCAAGTTTCCTGCCCGTGCACCCCTTCGACAACGGAGAGATGACGGTGCGCGACGAACTGCTGGCGCCCTGGCCGCGCACGCCGGACGTTATCCGCCGCCACCTCGCGGACTATTACGCCTGCATCACCTGCCTGGACCATCACCTGGGCCGCATCTTCGGTTGCCTGAAGGACCTCGGCCAATGGACCAACACCTACGTCATCTTCGCCGGCGACAACGGCCTGTCGCTGGGCGAGCACGGCTTGATGGGCAAGCAGAACCTCTACGAAAATGGCGGGATGCACGTGCCGCTGGTCATCGCCGGTCCCGGCATCAAGCACGGGCAAAGCGATGCGTTTGTCTATCTCTACGACCTGTTCCCGACCATCTGCCAACTGGCGCGCGTGCCGGTGCCGGCGTCGGCGGAAGGCAAGAGCCTGGTGCCGCTGCTGGAGGGGCAGGCCACGAAACAGCGCGACTACCTGTTCACCGCCTACAAGAACGTTCAACGCGCCGTGCGCACCGACCGCTGGAAGCTCATCCGGTATCCGCAGGTCAACCAGACCCAGCTCTTCGACCTGCAGAAGGACCCGCATGAGCTGAACAACCTCGCCGCCGAACCCGAATACGCCGCCCGGGTCAAGGAAATGCTGGCCCTGCTCGCCGGCGCGCAGAAGCAATGCGGCGACACCTGCCCGCTCACCGTCGCCGATCCCAAGCCCGCCAAGTGGACCCCGCCCGAGAAGCTGACGGCCAAGAAGGCCAAGGGGAAATCGTGAAGAGCAGCAAGGAGACCAAAGCGCCAGCGCACTGGCGCACTCCAAGAGCTGGCGCACCTGCCGGGGCACCCTTGAACGCGCCAGCGTTTTGGAGTGCGGTAGTGCTCTGCCGCTTTGACCGCGGATTACACGGATTTCACAGATGACTACCTGCGGTCAAGAGCGTCGAGGAACTTGTGCGCACCTGTGCAGTAACCAACAGCTATGAAATACCCACATTGTAAGGCACGACTGCATAGCGCCGCCATCGCGGCGGCCTTGGCGTGTTGCGTCACGTTCACTGGTCTGGCTGGGCCCTCGCGACAGCAGCCGCCCGCCAAACGCCCGAACGTCGTTGTGGTTCTCACGGACGATCAGGGTTACGGCGATTTGTCCTGCCTCGGCAACCGGGTGCTCAAGACGCCAAACCTGGACAAGCTGCACGACCAGAGCATTCGCCTCACGGACTTCCATGTTGCCCCGATGTGCACGCCCACCCGCGGGCAGCTTCTGAGCGGACGCGATTGCCTGGCCAACGGCGCGATGAACGTGAGCAGCGGCCGGACATTCCTGCGCTGGGAACTTCCCACCATGGCGGACATGTTCGCCGCCAGCGGCTATCGTTGCGGCCACTTCGGCAAGTGGCATCTGGGCGACAACTATCCCTACCGCCCGCAGGACCGGGGATTCCACGAGGCGATTTACTATCCGTGCTCCCACATCGGCAGCGCGCCGGATTATTGGAACAACGACTACTTTGACGACACCTACAGCCGCAATGGCCGGCGCGAGAAGTTCTCGGGCTATACAACGGACGTCTTCTTCGGCGAAGCCATCAAGTGGATGCGCGCGCAAGCTGCCGTCGGCAAGCCGTTCTTCTGCTACCTCCCGACTGCCGCCGTGCATGCCCCGCTGTTCGTGCCGCAGAAGTATCGCGATCTCTACAAGGACCAGCGGCCGAGAGTCGCGGCCTTCTTCGGCATGGTCGCGAACATTGATGAGAACATGGGCCGGCTCGACGCGTTTCTGCGCGAAGCCGGGCTGTGGGACAACACCATCCTGATCTTCATGACCGACAACGGCGGCACCGTGGGCGTGCCGATCTTCAACGCCGGCATGCGGGGGAAGAAGATCGACCTGTGGGACGGCGGCCACCGGGTGCCGTGCTTCATTCGCTGGCCGGCCGGCCAACTGCGCCCGGCGGGCGACCTCGCCGAACTGACTGAAGTGCAAGACATCCTGCCGACGCTGGTCGAGTGGTGCCGGCTGCGAAAGGAGCGCGAGGTGCAATTCGACGGGCTGAGCCTGGCCAAACTGCTGCGAGGCGAGCGCGGGCATTTGCCAGACCGGATGCTTGTCGTGCAATTCAGCCGGATGCAAGCGCCCGAGCCCCAGAAGGGCGACGCGGCCGTGCTGTGGCAGCGCTGGCGCCTGGTGCAGGATAAGGAACTCTACGACCTCGCCACGGACCCCGGGCAAACCAATAACCTCATCTTCCAGCGACCCGACATTGCCGCCAGAATGCGCGCCCAATACGAGGCGTGGTGGTCGAAGGTGGCGCCGGGGATCAATGAACACGGCGCGATCACCATCGGCGCGAAGGCCGAGAACCCAAGCCAGCTTTCACCAGCCGATTGGGAGGACTCGTTCCTGGACCAGGGGGCGCAGATTCGCGCGGGGCTCCGCCGGAATGGCGCCTGGAACATCCAGATTGCCCGCGCCGGCACCTACGAGATCGAACTCCGCCGCTGGGCGCGCGAAGCGAATGCCCCTTTGACGGCAGGGCTGCCGCCGCAGCCGAATCCCGACGGCGAATTCCCAGCCGGCGTGGCCTTGCCCATCGCGAAGGCGCGGCTCAAGATCGCCGGCTTTGACGAGAGCCGGCCTGTCAGCGCTTATGACACAGCGGTGAGTTTCACCGTTAAGCTGAAGTCCGGTCGCACCAAGCTGCAAACGTGGTTTTACGACGCGGACAGCGCGGAGCTCTGTGGCGCCTATTACGTGTATGTCCACAAGAAGTGAGCATGGATTGGGCTTGGCTTCCTGGCGGGATTGGCTTTGTCTTTGTTTCGAATGATCAGGCCTGTCCGTCAGCGAGGCGACCGGAAAACGGTTCGTCACCTTCTGTTGGCCGCCGCTGCGCTTGGCTGGGCGTGCGGCAACGGTTTCGCAGCGGAGAAGGCCGCTGCCCCGCCCAACATCGTCCTGATCATGGCGGACGACATGGGGTATTCGGACATTGGCTGTTACGGCAGCGAGATTCAGACGCCGAACCTTGACCGCCTCGCCCGGGAGGGCCTGCGCTTCTCGCAGTTCTACAACAACGCCAAGTGCATCCCGACACGGGCGTCGCTGCTCACCGGGCTTTACCCGCGGGGCATGAAGCCGCGGCTGACAACCAGCATGGTCACGGTGGCCGAGGTGCTGCGTGACGCCGGCTACCAGACCGCACTGAGCGGCAAGTGGCACCTGGGCGCCGTGCCACCGACCCGGCCGATTGATCGCGGCTTCGACGAGTTCTACGGGCTGACGGACGGCTGCTGCAATTACTTTGACCCCGCCCAGCGCGACCCGCCGTTCGAGGGCGGGCGGGTGCGCATTTTCGCCCACAACGACAAGCGCATCACCAAATTCCCCGAGAACTTCTACACGACCGACGCGTTCACCGATCACGCGATCGCGACGCTGCGCCGGTTTGCGGCGGCGGGCAAACCGTTCTTTCTGCATGTGTGTTACACCGCGCCGCACTCGCCGATCCAGGCGCGGCCCGAGGACATCGCGCGTTACGAGGGGAAATACGGCGCGGGCTGGGAGACGCTCCGTCAACGGCGTCATAAGCGCCAGCTCGAACTGAAGCTGATTGACCCGAAGTGGGAACTGCCGGGACCGGCCCAGCAGGTCTATAGCTGGGACGATTCGGACCGGAAGTGGGAAGCCCGGCGCATGGCCGTCTATGCCGCGATGGTGGACCGAATGGACCAGGACATCGGGCGCCTGTTGCAGACGCTCCAGGAGCTGAACCTGGAAACCAATACGGTGGTGATGTTCCTGTCCGACAACGGCAGCAGCGGCGAGGAGGCCGGCGGGCGTATGACAGCGCAGTTGGCTGGGCCGAAATCGAGCTACATGAACGTCGGGCCAGGCTGGGCTTACGCGCACAACACGCCGTTCCGACTCTACAAGACGTGGGTGCACGAAGGGGGCATCTCGACGCCGTTTATCGTGCGCTGGCCAGGCGTGGTCAAGCCGGACACGCAGACCGGGCAGATCGGGCACATCATTGATCTGCTGCCCACCTGCCTGGAGTTAGCCGGGGCGAAGTACCCGCGCGAGTTCAAGGGTAACGCGATTCTGCCCGTCGAAGGCCGCAGCCTGGTGCCGGCGTTCCGCGGGAAGGAGCTGGCGCCGCCCGACCTGCTGTTCTGGGAGCAGGACGGCAACCGCGCCGTGCGCCAGGGCAAATGGAAGCTGGTGTGGGATGTCGAACTCAAACGCTGGGAGCTTTACGACGTCGAAGCGGACCGGACGGAGACGAAGGACCTGGTGGCGAAATGGCCGGACAAGGTGAAGGAGCTCGCGGCGGCCTATGATCGCTGGGCCGAGGCCACCGGGCATACAGGCGAGGTGCCGCCCAAAGCCAAGCGGCTGCCTCGCGGGACGCAGCGCAGTGGAACACCGAGAGAATGAATATGAATAAGACCTCTCGGAACCAGCCGCTGATGCCTGTGCTCACCAGGCGCGGCGCCCGATCGAGTCCGACCCGGGGCTCGGGTTTCACCCTGATCGAACTGTTGGTGGTCATTGCTATCATTGCCATTCTTGCGGCCTTGCTGCTGCCGGCCCTGGCCAGCGCGAAAGAGAAGAGCAAGCGTGTAGCGTGCCTGAACAACCTCCGGCAACTGGCGATTGGGGTTAACATCTACGCGCTGGACAATGCGGACAAGGTGCTCTCGGCGCGCCTTAACGGGCTCTATGTTCAGAACTGTCTCAATCCGCCGGAAGCGACGGCGGCAGCGAGCGTCGGGTTGATCGTCCGATCCAACGTCGTGTCTGTCTGGACCTGCCCCAATCGCCCCGGCCTTCCGGTTTATGAGCCGGCTTACCCGCAATGGGTGCTCGGCTACCAGTATTTTGGCGGGATTGAATCCTGGCATAATCCGGCCGGCGACTTCCCCTCGCGCAGTCCGGTGAAGCTTGGGTCGTCCAAGTCAACCTGGACTTTGGCCGCCGATGCGACCATGAAGATTAACAGCAGTTGGGGCGGATTGGAGCCCGGCCGTGAATTCGTCTATGCCAACATGCCCCAACATCGGGCCGGCAGTGCGATGGTGCCGAAAGGCGGCAACCACGTCTTCGTGGATGGCTCGGCCCAGTGGATCATATTTCAGAAGATGTACTTCCTGACGACCTGGAGCCTCAGCACGCGCATCGCCTATTTCTACCAGGATCCTTCAGACTTCGACCCCGCGTTGAAGGCGCAGTTGACTTCCCTGCGAGCCAAACCTTAGAGCGCCTGGGCGAATCGCGCCGGATGGGCAACGGCTGCGAATCGGGACTTCCCAAGAACCGGGCGTGTCAGCAGAATCGCCTCATGACCATTGCTCAAAGCATCACCCGGGCGGCATGGTTAGCCGCAGGTGTGTTGTTCGCCTTCGCGGGCACAGCGGCTCAGCGCCAATCTGCGCCCGATCCGCGCAATTTCGCCAACGGCAACCGGATTCCGGTCGAAGCTTATGCCGATCAGCCGCGCATCGTCGTGACTAAGGACGGCGCCTGGGTGTGCGTGCTGACCACCGGCCCGGGAGTCGAGGGCGCCGAAGGCCAGCATGTCGTGGCCACCGCCAGCGAAGACAAAGGCAAGACGTGGTCGCCGCTGACCGACGTTGAACCGGTGGACAAGGAGCGGAAATCAGCCTACGCGGTGGCCTTGATCACGCCGCAGGATCGCGTTTACGCGTTCTACAATTACAACGGCGACGCCATCCGCACCAAGCCCGATGGCACGCCGATTCGCGACGATATGCAAGGCTGGTTCTGCTACCGGTATTCGGACGACAAGGGCAAGACCTGGTCCAAGCGCTATCGGCTGCCGATGCGATTGACCGCCGTGGACCGCAACAATGAGTGGCAAGGCAAGCTGCAGATGTTCTGGGCCATCGGCACGCCGGCCGCCTATGACAACAAGGTCATGTTCGGCTTCTCGCGCTTGGCCAGGTATATCCTCCAGGACGGCGAGGGATGGTTCTATCGCTCCGACAATATCCTCAGCGAGAGCGACCCGGACAAACTCGACTGGCAACTGTTGCCAGACGGCGATCATGGCGTGCGCGCTCCCGAGTTCGGTTCGGTGCAGGAGGAGTTCGACGTGGTGCACCTGGAGAAGGACGATTGGTTCTGCGTCAACCGCACGACCCTGGGCCATGCGGCCTGCGCCTACAGCCGCGACGGAGGCCATACCTGGACCAAGCCCGAGGCGCTGCGCTACACGCCCGGCGGCCGCATCGTCAAACAGCCGCGCGCCTGCGCCAAGATCTGGCAGACGCGCAATGGCCGTTACCTGCTCTGGTTCCACAACAACGGCACCACCACTTACAACAACGGCATGAACTCCGGCAGCCGCAACATCGCGTGGCTGAGCGCCGGCCGGCTCCAGGACGGCCTGGTCGGGTGGTCCCAGCCGGAGATCGTCGCCTATGTGGATGGCGGCCTGGAGGGATGCAGCTACCCGGACTTCATCGAGGACGGCGGGCGCTATTACATCTGCTCCACGCAAAAGACCGAAGCGCGCGTGATGGACGTCGAGCCGGCGCTGCTGAACGGCCTGTGGAAGCAGGAGACCCGCCGCGAGTTGGCAACCAACGGCCTAGCATTGAATCTGCCGGCCGAGAAATGCCTGGCGCAGGCCAGGGCTCGCGCCCCCAAACTGGCGCCGCTCTGTGGCGACATCCAGCGTCGCAAGTCCCGCGACGAAGGGGCGGGCGCGCTGACGATTGACGTGGCGGTCCGGTTCACGGACCTCGCTCCCGGCCAGGTGCTGCTCGACTCACGCGACGACGCCGGCCGGGGCTATGTGGTGCGCACCACCGAACGCCGGGCCGTGCGGTTCGAGATGTCCGACGGCTGGCAGTCCGCGTATTGGGATGGCGATGCCGGCCTGCTCCAGACCAATACCCTGCACCACCTCGTGGTGATTGTGGACGGCCACGCCAAAGTCATCTGCTTCGTCGTGGACGGCGCGTTGAATGACGGCGGGGCGCAACGCCAGTTTGGTTTCGGGCGGTTCAATCCGACCTTCAAGGATGTCAGCGGCGGGCGCGACTTGCAGGTCGCCCCGGACCTGCACGGTGAGGTCAGGCATTTGCGGCTTTACGACCGGGCGTTGCGCACCAGCGAAGCGGTCGGAAACTTCCACGCCCTGGGGCTTGCTGCGGGTGGGAAGTAAGCCCAAGGAGGTTTGGCATGCCCAAACAGTCGGCCGACCATCCAAGACTCCGGCCCGGGCCCGCCGGGCAATCCCCTTGTGTCGTCCTGACCGTCAACGGCGGATCCTCGAGCATCAAGTTCGCCCTCTACCGTGCCGACTCGCCTAGCACACGCCTGCTCTCCGGCAGAATCGAACGCATCGGTCTGCCCCGGCCAATCCTCACTATCCTCGCAGGCCCGCGGAAAACCGTCTCCCGCATCATCACCGCCCCCAATCACCGAGCCGCCGGCGAGCTTCTCATTGAGTGGCTGGACCATCACGTTGGGTTCGCCCACATCGCCGGCATCGGCCATCGCGTCGTCCACGGTGGACTGAAGTTGAGCCAAGCCCAGCGCATCACTCCGCAACTGGTCAGGGAACTGCGCCAGATCAGCCCCTACGATCCCGAGCACATGCCCTCCGGCATCCAGCTCATGGAGGTGTTCCGGCGGCGGCACCCGAAGCTCGCCCAGGTCGCCTGCTTTGATACCGCCTTTCACCGCGACATGCCCCGCGTGGCCAGGCTCCTCCCAATCCCGAGGCGGTTCGACGCCAAAGGCGTTCAGCGATTCGGGTTTCATGGGCTTTCCTACGCCTTCCTTATGGAAGAGCTGGCGCGAGTGGCTGGCCCCAAGGCCGCTCACGGGCGCCTGGTCCTGGCCCACCTCGGCAATGGCGCCAGCCTCGCCGCCGTCCGCAACGGAAAGAGCATCGACACCAGCATGGGCTTCACCCCGGCTGCCGGTATCCCCATGAGCACCCGCTCTGGCGACCTGGACCCCGGGCTGGTTTGGTACCTGGCGCGGACCGAGCACATGACCGGCAAGCAGTTCCATGAAATGGTGCACCACCACTCCGGGTTGCTCGGGGTTTCCGAAATCAGTCCCGACATGCGGGACCTGCTTGCCCGGGAAGGCAAAGACGTTCGCGCCGCCGAGGCCGTTGCGCTGTTCTGTTACCAGGTGAAGAAATGGATTGGCGCCTTCGCGGCGGCGCTCGGCGGCTTGGAGACCCTCGTATTCACGCGGCGGCATTGGTGAGAATCAACCCCAGGTCCGCGCACGGATTTGCCACGGCCTCCAATTCCTCGGCATCAAGCTGGACTCAAACCGAAACCAGGGCGGCGCGCCGGTCATTTCCACTCGGGCCAGCCCCGTCACGGTCCGGGTCATCCGCACCGATGAGGAAGCGACCATCGCCCAGACCGTCTGCCGCGTACTGGGGCTTTCGACCGCTCGTTGAAATGGCAGATGGCAGATGGCAGATGGCAGATGGCAGATGGCAGTCGGTCGGGATACAAACAACCAAAGCAGAGAAAGGCATAGATTATGGCCAAGTATGAACACTTCGAGGAGTTACCGGTTTGGCAGGAGGCGGCCCGGCTTTACAACGCCGTGCTCGACCTGTTGGAGGAGCCCGGCGTGCCGCTCTCGCCCGGCATTACTTCGCAAACTCCAGCCACCCCAGCGAGGCCGGCACGTGGAAGTCCGGCTCCTTGGTCTTGGGGTCCACCCAGCTAATCCACTCCTCGATCGGCGGCGGCCCTTCCACCTTCCGGCCCAGGTTATGGAGGCTCTCCTTCTGCTCAACGGCCCGCCCGCTGCGGTCGTGGCTGAACTCGGCCCGATACAGGCCACAGCGGATTTTCACTCCCGGGCGCAAAGCCGGAAGGCCGAGCGCCATCAGGCTCTTTAGCGGGATGCGCCCCTCGATCTCGTAGCCTTGGGGCAGCGGCGCGCCCTTGGTCTCCAGCCCTGCAAACTTCCATTGGGTATCCAGGCGCCGGTAATACGCGCCGCGGTAATCAAACGCCCGGCCCCGCGAGTCCACCTCGAAGCAGTAGTAGTCTGTCATCCGGTCATCCCGGCTCAGATACACCTCCACGCGATCTTCAAACACCTCATCCTGCTCATCGCGCAACCGGTCGAGCGCCACGATGTCCGCGTCCTGCACGCGGAAGGTGAAATACAAGTTCGTGCCATCACACAGCGCGCGGAACTCGGTCAGCGGAGCCGGCACCGGCTTCCAGGGAAAGACGAACCGCTTCTCGACGGCGGCCTCTTTCCACGCCGGCTCATTCGCCCGCCCATCCAACACGATCTGTGCCCCCGGAACCCAGCGCACTTGGTAAGTCTGGTCGGAGGCCTTCCCCGGGGGCGGTTCCGCCGCCCCGACCGCCAGCACGAATAGCGAAGCCGCGACACCTCCTACCGCGGCAGGCATTTTCATAGGCGTCAGCGTGCTGCGGACTGGGTTCAGTCGGTGCCGTCGAGGGGCGGGGCGAAACCGAACTTGCGGGCCAGGGCGAGCGAAGTGTTCAGCGACTTGACGCCCGCAGTGCAGGTGGCATCGGAGAGGGAGGCCGCTGCGATGCACACGCCCGTCAGCAGGCAGCGCTGCAGGTCCCACCCTTCGTGCAGGCCGTAGAGGACGCCGGCGCAGAAGGCGTCACCGGCGCCGGCGGTGCCCCCGATGTACTTGGGCGGCAGTTTGAGCGAGGATTGCCAGAAATCATCCCCCTTGCGCGTCCGGGCAAACGCACCCTCGGGGAAGTGAACCACGACCAGCTCGCGCACGCCTTGCTGGAGGAGCGCACCCGCCGCGTGCTTCAGCGCCACGGTGTCCAACTGGCTTCCCGGTTGCCGGATCTTGAACCCGGTGGTCTTGCCCGCCTCAATCTCGTTGAGGATGCAGTAATCCACGTGCTTGAGGGCGGGATTCACGATGCGCGCGAAGCGGTCGCTGTCCTCGCTGACGACATCGGCGCAGGTTTTGACCCCGGCCGCCTGGGCCCGGGCCAACAGGCGCGCCGCTTTGGTGCCGTAGCGGGCGTCCGGCTCGTCCAGCGCGTCCAGCAGGAGCAGATACCCCAGGTGAAAGATGCGCACGTTGAGTTTCTTGAAATCCAGATCGTCACCCTGCCATAGGGCGTTGGCGCCGCGGGCATGGAAGAAGGTTCGGCGGCCGTGCCCCTGCTCGGTCATCACGTCGGTGTAGGAAGTGGGCGCCTTGGGGGTGGTGCCGAGGTATTGGACGTCAATCTTGTACTGGCGGCAGGTGGCGCGGATGTGCTCGCCCAGCGAATCCTTGCCGACCAGCCCGGCGGCGAAGAGCGGAAAGGGCGCGCCGGACCGGGCGAGGTCAACGGAGACGTTGTACGGAGCGCCGCCGGTGCCTTCGGATTGGCTCCGAATGTTGGCGAGTTGCTCGGGCTGCGGATAGACATCAATCATCTTGACCTGATCAATGATCCAATTGCCGCCGGCAAGCAAACCGCGGCGGGTGTTTACACTGTTCTTCTTCATGTGACGGTAAGGCGGTAGTGTGCGAGACCAGTGAATGAAAAGAAGGTGGCTCCTGGCAAGTGATTTCTTCCGGCAACGGCGCGGTTGGGGTCGGGGCGCATTATGCTCGGAACGCCGCATTCAAGCGGCAGCCGCGCGCGAGAGCCTGCCCCTGCCGCATGAATGCGGCGTTCCGACCCACCCAAGGCGTGAAATTGCAGGCGGTGGCAAGATGCGGGAGACTGAGAGGAATGTCGGCGATTCATTGGCGGAGAGGGCTTGCCAGCCTCCTTTGGCGGGTGTTTATTCAAAGCTGCGCAGATGCGAATGAACAAGCCGAAGGCAGAAAGTCCTGAACGCGGCAAGAGCGGCAAGGCGGTGATTTACCTGGTGGACGACGAGCCGATGCTGCTGGAATTGGCGTCGGTGATCCTGGAGCCGCTGGGCTATACCGTCGAGACGTTTCGCTCCCCGGAAACGGCTCTCCGCGCCTTCGAGGGTGTCGAGCCAAAGCCGGCCCTGGTCATCACCGATTACGCGATGCACACAATGACCGGCTTGGACCTGGCGCAGGCGTGCCGACGGATCCGGCCCCAGCAGAAGGTCCTCCTGGTCAGCGGTACGGCGGGACCGGAGATTCTCCACGATGCGCCGGCCAGGCCCGACCGCTTCCTGGCCAAGCCGTACCAGGCAAAGCAACTCAGCGACGCCGTGAAAGCGCTGGTGGTAGATTAGTCGGTTTTGGGATATCGCCGGGGCTGGAGCGGGATTTGCATGCATTGGGAATGACAGTGAGTTACAGTGTCAGGCATCAAACGTAGGATGTTTATGAAGAAGATCGTCGTTCGAATCTTGATCGCGCTGGTGGTGGTGGCAATCCTCGCCGTTGTGGCGGTAGGTATGTTTCTAGACAAGGCCATCAAGAGCGGCGTGGAAACCTTCGGGCCGAAGCTGACAAAGGTGGATATCAAGCTGGCGTCAGTGAGCCTGTCATTGTTGTCCGGTTCGGGGAGCATCAAAGGGCTGGTGGTGGGCAATCCCGAGGGGTACAAGACGCCGTCGGCCATCAACATCGGCCTGGCCAGCCTCTCGCTCAAGCCCACCTCATTGCTGTCGGACAAGATTGTCGTGAAGTCCATCAACGTCCAAGGGCCGGAGATTACCTTCGAGACCGACCTGCGCCATAACAACCTGAGCAAGATTCTGGCAAACGTGCAGGAGGCCATCGGCGGCGGGGCGAAAGAGCCCGCCAAGCCCCAGGAGCCGTCCCAACCCAAGGAAGCGAAACCGGCCAAGAAGCTCCAGGTGGATGACTTCGTGATCAGCGGCGGCAAGATCCACGTGAGCGTGACGGCCTTGGGGGGACAATCGGCGACGGTCCCGCTGCCGGACATTCACCTGCAGAATCTCGGCACTGGGCCGGAAGGCATCACCCCGGCCGAGCTGGCCAAGCTGGTCATCGAGGCAATCGAGAAGGGCGCCTCACAGGCTGCGGAGGGTGCGGTCGTTGATCTGGGTAAGGGCGCTCTTTATCTGGGCAAAGACGCCGCGAATACGAGCAACGCCGTGCAGTCGGCAACCAGGAGCCTCGGCAACATCTTCAAAAAGAAGTAGGCACGAACACCGCACACACGGGCGTGCCGACGGAGACGCTCTGCCCGGCGGGGCTGAGGCGGCCGGTCTTTGGATCCACGCGGAAGACGACGATGCTGTCCGAGTCCTGGTTCTCCGCCAGCAGCCATTGCGTGGTCGGGTCGAGGGCAAAGTGCCGCGGGTTCTTGCCTTGAGTGGACTGATGCTCCCGGCAGGTCAGCTTGCCGCTGGCGGGGTCGAAGCCAAAGACCGCGAGGCTGTCATGCCCGCGGTTCGAGCCGTACACGAAGTTCCCGGAGGGATGGACCTGCACTTCCGCGCAGGTGCTCTTGCCGGCGAAGCCCTCCGGCAGCGTCGAGAGCGTCTGCAATTCCTTTAACGCGCCTCGTTGGGCGTCGTACGCAAAGGCGGTGAGGGTCGAACCCATTTCGTTGATCACGAACACAAAGCGGCCGGACGGATGAAACGCGAGGTGGCGGGGCCCAGCGCCGGGCTTGACGGCCGCAAAGGGCGGATCGTTCGCGACCAGACCGGCCTTGGCTGGGTCCAAGCGATAGACGAGCACCTGGTCCAAGCCAAGGTCGCAGGTCAGCGCAAACCGGTTGGCCGGGTCCGGGAGGATGAAATGGGCGTGCGGGCCGGCCTGGCGCTGCGGATTGACGCTCGAACCGTGGTGCTGAATGACCGCGCCGGGCTCGCCCAGGGCGCCATCCGCCTGAATCGGCAGGGCGGCGATGCTCCCGCTGCCGTAATTGGCGACCAGGAGGCATTTACCCGTCTGGTCCACGGCCAGGTGACAGGGGCCCGCGCCGCCGGAGGGTTGGTGGTTCAGCAGGGTGAGTTTGCCCGTCTTGGCGTCCAGGCTGAAAGCGCTGACGGCCCCACCGCGCTTGCCGCCCAGGTTGGTCGCCTCCCCCACGGCATAAAGGAAGCGCCCGCCGGGACGCAGCGCCAGGAAACTCGGGCTCATCGTTTCCGCTGCCAACTCGGGAGGCGTGAGCCGGCCCGTAGCGGGGTCGAAGCGGGAGACGTAGATGCCCTTGCTTTTCGCGCCGGTGTAGGTGCCGATATAAACCAGCATGCTGCCGCCGGAACGGGTGGGTTCCGCAAACATGGCGGGAGAATAGACCAACCCACAAGCAAGCACAGCCCAAATGAGGTGGGCAAGGCGCAACCTGCGAGTCCCGCCGCGGCATAGGAGCGCAGCCTTTAGGCTGCAGCAAGCCCGGATTTGGCTGCGGTACCGGTGAATCTGGGCATCTTCCTCAGCGTCCAAGTTCCTGCAGCCTAAAGGCTGCGCTCCTATGGGGGTGTCGAGGCTCGGCGTCGCGTGGCGGTCCCGGCAGGACATGCCCAGGCGCAGTTGGCGTGGCAATTTCATAGGGCTAGAGAACAGGATCCGCGGCCACTTTCAACCAGGAAACGCTGCGGGAACAAAATGCTCGTCAGCGCGACTTTGGCATTGCGCGGCTGGTGGATTGTTTTTACAGTGCGGAAAAGGCCGCAGCGCGAAAGGACCATTATGTATTTCGGCGTAGATTATCATCCGGAGCAGTGGGTTTACCCCTACGGCGGAACCCGCGAGAACCCCGAAGCCGCCTGGGAGCGCGACGTCGAGCTGATGCAGAATGCCGGCATCAACGTCGTGCGCATGGCCGAGTTCACCTGGGGGCTCTGCGAGCCGGAGGACGGCAAATTCGATTTCGGCTGGCTCAAGCGGGTGATGGACCTGCTGGGCAAAGCCGGCATTAAAGTGGTGCTGGCCACGCCCACGGCCGCGCCGCCCATCTGGCTTGCCCAGAAGCATCCCGAGATTCTGCCTGTAGATGAGCGCGGCCTGGTTAAGCGCGAAGGCACGCGCCGCGCGGTCTGCCTCGCCAGCGACAAGTTTTGGGACTACTCCAAGCGCGTCGTGGAGAACATGGCCAAGGCCCTGGGCCAGCATCCCCAGCTCATTGCCTGGCAGATTGACAACGGCCTGGGCGGCAACTTCACCGAGGCTTCCTTCAACGAAGACGCGCGCCGGGAATGGCATCTGTGGCTGGAGGCCAAGTATGAGACCATCGAGCGGCTAAACGATCTGATGGGCCTGCGACACTGGGGCCAGGTCGTCACGAGCTGGAAGCAGGTGCCGATGCCGATGGCCGCGCCGGCGGTTCACAACCCGGCGTTGGTGCTGGATTGGTGCCGGTTCTGCAGCGGCATGATCGTGGGATTCGTCAAGATGCAGGCGGACGTGCTGCGTCAACTCACCCCGAAATGCCCGGTCACGACCAACCTGCGCCCGCTGCTCCACCGGTTTGACCACTTCGACCTGGCGGAGGTGCTTGACTTCGTCTCAATCGAAAACACGGCCGCGCTGCGGCCCAAGTCCGCCGAGCTGGCCTGCGAGATTGACATGCTGCGCTCGCTCAAAAAGGCGGACATCCGGACGCCGGACGGCGACACGGGTTTCTGGGTGATGGAGCAGAAGGCCGGCAATGTCACTTGGCAGGACGTCAACTCGCTCGTGCGCCCGGGCGTGCTGCGCATGTTCACCTACCAACTGGTTTCCCGGGGGGCGACGGCGATCCTCTTCTTCCGCTGGCGCCAGCCGCGGTTCGGCATCGAGAAATTCCATGGCGCGGTCCTGCCGCACCATGCGCGCGCCACCGCGCGGGTGTTCAAGGAAGTAACCGTCCTGGGCGAAGAGATGAAGCTGCTGGCCCCGGCGCTCAAAGGGACGCGCGTGCAGGCCGAGGCGTGCATCCTGTACAGCCACGACAACGAGTGGGCGCTGCAGCAGCCGATGCAGCCGAACAAGTTCTTCAGCCTGCGCGAACACATCCAGCTCTTCTACAACGCGCTGCACGACCGGAATATCGCGGTGGATTTCGCGCGGCCGGCCGAGGACCTCTCCCGCTACAAGCTCGTGGTCGCGCCCTCCCTCCACCTGCTCTCGGGCGGGGAAGCGGACCGGCTGAAACTCTACGTCCAGAACGGCGGGACGCTGGTGGCCACCTTCAATACCGGCCTGGTGGACGAGCACAACCTGGCGCCCGACACCGGGTATCCGCATGACCTGACGGACCTATTCGGCCTGGAAGTGCTGGAATTTGACCAGTTGCCGCCCGGGGAAGAAAACCACCTGACGTTCAAGGGCACCTTCCCGACCAGCCACATGCATCCGGCCCGGCTCTGGTGCGACATCATCGAGCCGAAGGAATGCCAGGTCATGGCCACTTACGCGAAGGATTTCTACGCCGGCCGGCCGGCCCTGACGCTGAATACCTTTGGCCTCGGCAAAGCGGTGTATGTCGGCACCCTAAGCCACCAGCATTTCTACACCGACCTCGTGACCTGGCTGCGCCAGATGTGCAACCTCCAACCGCTGCTCAAAGTCCCGGACAACGTCGAAGTCAGCCTGCGCCAGAAGGACGACGAGAAGATCTTCTTCCTGCTGAACCACCAGGGTTCGCCGGTGCGCATCCAGTTCTTCAAGCCGATGCACGATTTCCTGACCGGCACCACGCTGTCGGGCAACTACGACCTGCCACCGCACGGCGTGCTGGTCCTGGACGAGCATCCCGAGGCCAAGAGCTGATTCGATGTTAAAGAGGTTAAAAGGGTTAAAGGAGCTAAATGGGTTGCAGAGCGTAGCCAGCACCGCCACCTTTTTGACCGTTTTAACTCTTTAACCCATTAACGTCTCGCTCCCCGCCAATGCCCCCCTTTGGCCCGCCCCGCCGCATCCCGCCGCTCGGCCCCAGGAAAATGACGCCGCGCCAACGCGTCTTTGCCCAGTGGCGGGGCATTGACCTCGCGCCGCTGGAGCGGGCGCAAGCCTTGCGTGCCCAACCCACAAGCGCCGTCCTCCCGCGCGTCCTTTCCGAACTGCGCATTGACCGGCGCCAGGCGGAGGCCGAAGTGGTGAAGGTCTGGAACAATCTCCTCGCCCCGGACATCGTGGCCCATGCGCAGCCAACCGGTCTGCGTAAAGGCACGCTCTTCGTCACCGTGGACAGCAGCGTCTGGCTGAGCGAAATCGTCCGCTACCGCCGCAAAGAAATCCTCGACCGCCTCCAGCACAGCTTTGGCCGCGATTTCATCGCCCGGATCTCCTTCCGCGTCGGCTGAATCCCGCCCGCGCCGGGACAGACCCTGAGCCTAAGGCCAGGATCCGCATGAACGACGTTCCTGCTCGGGGTGTTGTGGGCATCGGGGCGTTGACTGCCTGACGCCAGGCGGCGAACCGTGGGTGCAGAATCCAATGGATGCCTAATCCCGCGGGCCAGTGCCGGCGCCTGGTTAAGCACCCGGCCCCTGTTTCACCGAGAAATATTCGCGCAGATATCGGCTCAGGCTGTGCCGAAGCCCCGGACCGCTTTCTCCCGCCAGCCGGGCAGCGACTGTGGCCCGGCGGAAAAGCCGCGCCAGCTCGCAGCGCGAAACCCACCCGCCGCAATCGCAGCGGCGAACGCTCCCAAGATAATGGCGAATGGTCGGCAGACCCTGCCCGGCCTCCGCCAACCACAAGTGCACGATGCGGACCACCGATCCGCTCCGGTCCTTGGAATAACGCGCAAAGTCCGGGTCTCGGTCGAATACGACCGTGTGCGTTGCCAGTCGCATCCAGGCGCGTCGCTCGCTACCTATGATCCGATGTGGCGAGAAGGTCATGTCTCGTGCGCGAAATCGCTTAACAGCTTTGTTGATCAAAGAGGATTCTGTGCGCTTCCATTATCGTGACTTGTAAGCCGCCGAACGAATCAGCTTACCGATGGCGGCCCCCAGCGGCTCCCGAATTGCCGGACTGCCTGGCGGGGCCGCCATTCTGAAGCGGGTCGTTGGGGGGGCTTTGGTCAGATGCTGCCTTCGGCAAGATCGAAGAACCGAGCAGAGCGAGCGCATTGACAGGCAACTGATAGAGCGCCAATGCCACGAGGTTCCCGAGGCTGGTAACATACCCCTGGGTGAAATAGTGCAACGGCCCAAAGACCAGCGGAGCCCACACGAGTGATACCGCCAGGCAGGCGCCGAGCTCCTTTGAACCGGCGGGTTGCAGCCGTTTCCAGCGCAACACCCGGAGGGAGAGGATCCACGCGCAAAAGCAGCCTGCAGACAGAACCACCGCCAATGGCACTTGAAGCCAGACCTGGTTGGGAACTCCCAGTATCTTAAATGCTGCCACAGCTCCGCCGGCAATTCCTGCAATGTCCGCTATCACCAGAACCAAGCTGTGTAATGCTACTCGAATGATTGTCATGCTGTCCGCCTGGTCAATCCACCGAAACATCCAAGCTCACTGGCGCCGGGCCACTGGCGTCTGAATGCAAACAGAACCGGATCCCCGGCGTCCAGTGAAGCGCCCTTGGTGCGCCTGACATGGGCGTGAACTGGAAGGGTGCAAGTCCCTTCGTGTGGGAACACGGCTGTCCGGCTGTCCTTCATGGGCAGCAGGATGGCGTAAACACTAGAGCAAGGCAACTGCCGGATCGCGAGGTCTGGTGGGAAGGAAGCCTAACTCATACCTGATGAGCCGACGAACAGAAATGCCATATAAGGTTGACGGAACGGATAAGCTGGCCAAGCACAGCAAAGTCCGGTGTTTGGTTCCGGAGATAAATGGCGCGGTTGCGCAGGGAAAGTTCACGTTCTTACTCAGGGAGACCTGTGCTTTCCGGCACGGCGGTGACGCCGGGCACGGCGACCCGAGAGGGTCGTTGTGGGAGCACAGGAGTCAGCGGAGGCCATAGTACCGGGAGTCACGAGCCGGTGAACACACCGGAGGGACTCACAACTCGGGAAGGGCTGAACTTGGCAGGCAGAACACGACCATCGGTGGTCTTGTTCCCGGAGCGATGAGGCCGACAGGCCGAGCTCTGGGCAGCGATCATCGTGGCAGAGAAAGAGTGGCTGCTTTATCCGTCAGGACTGCCAGGAACCGCCGGACGCGGACCCGCATGTACGGTGGTGTGTCGCGGGAGGTCAATCCTCCCGCCGACCCGATTGGGCCCCATCACTTCTGTCTCCTGTAGATGAACTCAGTCTCCCTGCTCCTGAGAACCAACTCATGGTCATTCGTCCGGACAATCAAGGACCGGGACGTCCACGGGAGTGGAGCGCCACTCCGGACAGAGCTGTTCGTCACTGTCAGAATGAAGAAGCCGTCCTTAATCTCCACCGTGCCCTGAGCTTCGTCTGTCGTGACCTGGTTCGAGAGCGTGAAGGTGTTGTGGCAGGTCCAGTGACCATCAGTTCCAACAGTCTCCTTTGTTTCAACCTGAGCGCCGTCTGGTGCCATCCACTCAAGCACCCACGTCCCCGCAAGACTTCGATCGACTTTAGCTTCAGGCCGTCCGCAACCCGCCACGACCAGTGCGAGGAATAGGGATTCAAGACTAGTTCTCAAACGTGCTGCGCTAAGTGATTACACAGACCTGGATATCATCCCATTTGGGCGTGATATCTGAACGCCTCCCCGCGGCGGATGAAAGGTATCTCTTCATCAAACCCACCGTTACTCCCTCCAGGTTCGGCTGTAAACGCCTATATTGACGAGTTATTCAGCTTGCCGCCGTCCAGACTCTTGTCGTCTCATCGCCAACCTCTGCCCAAGGGGGGGCGGTATCAGCCATAGATGTTGCGATGCAGCCGGTTGCCAAAGAAACCTGGGCAGCCTTTGATCGGCGGCTGGAACGGGCTCGGGTGCCTGCGCCCCAGCGCCCGGATTACCACAAGTGGACCCGCTCCCACCTCGACTTCTGCCACAAACACGGGCATCCGCCGCATTCGCCCATGAGTCTTGGGCCGTTTCTCGGTAAGTTGGCAGCCAAGAACCAGTCGGTTGAGCGACGCCAGCAGGCTCTTGAGAAGCTCCGATTCCGGGCTCAAAGCGACGACGGAGTCGTCGCAGCGTCATTCCTCCGAGCTGGCGCTCTTTTGCTGCTTCTTCTTGCCCTGCTTGCCCTGCTTGCCTTGGGCGGGTTGCCCCTGCTCGGTATTCTTGGTGGGCATGGGGGCGTTGATCGCCTGACGCCAGGCGGCGAGCCGCGCGTGCAATTCTTTGGCCTTGTCCGGGAGCTTGGTCGCCAGGTTGTTTGTCTGGCTCAGGTCGTCATCCAGGTTATAGAGCTCAAGGCGGCCATCCTCGAAGAACTCCTGCAGTTTCCAGTCGCCGGAACGAATGGCGCCGGCAGGAGTAGTTCGCCACGAACCGGGGCCCGCGCCCAGGTAGCCCGGGAAGTGCCAGAAGATCGCGTCGCGGCTGAGCGCGGCCTTGCCGCCGCTGGTCAGCAGCTTGCAGTAGCTCGCACCGTCGAGCGGGTAATTGGGAGGCGGTTCGGCCCCGGCGACCTCTAGCAGCGTCGGATACAGGTCCACGCTGTTGATAGGTTGGTCGCAGGCGGTGCCGGCGGGGATTTTACCAGGCCAGCGGAAGATGTACGGCACCCGGATGCCGCCTTCGTAAAGCATTCCTTTGCCGCCGCGCAACGGCGCATTGTCGGTCACATCACCGGCTTCTTTGATGTGTTCCCGCACATAACCGCCCACCCCGCCGTTGTCGCTGGAGAAGATAACGAGGGTGTTTTCGGCAATCTTGAGTTCGTCCAGCAGCGCGACCACCCGGCCAACACTCTCATCCACGCTCGCAATCATCGCCGCATAGGTCGGATTCTTGTGCCCCCCAACGGGCGGCTTGGGCTTGAACTTCGCGATCAGACCCTCTTTGGCCTCGTGCGGCGAGTGCACGGCAAAATGCGGCAGGTAGAGAAAGAACGGCCCCTCTTTGTGTCGCCGGATGAAATCCACGGCCTTGTCCGTCAGGAAATCGGCCAGGTAGGTGCCCTTGGGATACTCGACAGGCGGATGCGTGACGAAGTCAAAATGCGCGCCCCATGCTGACGATGGCCTCGTCAAAGCCGCGCTGGCCGGGGTGATAAGCGCCGCCTTCACCGAGGTGCCACTTGCCGAACATGGCGGTGGCGTAGCCCGCTTTCTTCAGCGACTGGGCAAGGGTGATCTTGCTCAGGGGCAGTTGGGTGACGTTGTCCACAGGCCGGAGCGGGCGGCTGCGCCAGTCGAAGCGCTCGATGCTGCCGACCGTGTAAACGCCGGTCCGCGGGCCGTATTGGCCGCTCATGAGGGCGGCGCGCGTCGGGGCGCAGTTCGGGCCGCAGGTGTAGCCGCTGGTGAACCGTATGCCGTTCGCGGCCAGGCGATCAATGTTGGGCGTTTCGTAGTACTTGCTGCCGAAACAGGCCACGTCCGTGTAGCCCAGGTCGTCGGCGAGGATAAAGACAATATTGGGGCGCTGGGCGGCGGCCCGGCAGTCCGGGACAACGGCCAAACAAGCCAGCACCACCAGGCAGGCTTTAACGAAGAGGAGAACAGGGCGGCAATGTTTCATGCAGCATCTTGCGAATCCGGAGTCGGGGTTTGCAAACGCTAAATGGGTCAGCGGGCTGACTTGGATATTCCATGCCTTGCACCGTTCGTCGACAGGGTGTAGCCGAAAACGTCGCCGACCGGATCAAGAACCTGAGCCGGGGAGGGCGAGCGTCCCCGCGAGCCCTGACTTCCGTGAATTTCACGAGCAGTTTGGGCTCACGGGAACGCTCGCCCCTCCCAGACAGCCTGTTTCCACACAAGCGTTAACGCCGGCGACACCGGTAAGACGTATCCGGATCACGGCGGTGGCGAGGCTCAACGCACGTAGTCCTTGATGGTCGGCGGCGGACTTTCGGCAGGATACTCGCGCTCAGTCGTGTGGGCGTCGGCGGCGATGCGATTCACCTTCTCGATCAGCTCGGGGTGCTGGTCGGCGAGGTTCTTTGTCTCGGCGAGGTCGTCTTTGAGGTTGTAGAGTTCGAGTCTGGCAGCCGGCTTGGGCCGAATTGCCTTCCAATCTCCCAGACGCACGGCCACGGTGCGCGCCTGGCCGGCGGGCATTTCCCAATAAAGGAAGTCGTGAGCTTTCTGCTCACGCCCGAGCAAAGTCGGCAGAAAGGAAATCCCGTCCAGGCCAGGCGGCGGCGTAACACCGGCTATCTCGGCTGCGGTGGGCAGGAAGTCCCAGAAAGCGCAGACGTGGTCAGAAGACGACCCCGCCTTGATCTTGCCCGGCCAGCGCACCATCAGCGGCACGCGGATGCCCCCCTCGTAGAACCCGCCCTTGTAACCGCGCAAAGGCCCCGCGCCATGGAAGAAGTCGGCGACGCGCTGCCACTGATTGCCCTGCGGTCCGTTGTCGCTGCTGAAGAATACAACGGTGTTTTCCTCAAGCTTCAGGTCCTTCAGCAGGGCCATGACTTCGCCCACACTGCGATCCAGGCGGCTGACCATGCCCGCGAACGCGGCATAGGGTTCCTCGGCGCCGAGGTAGCCCGGACGCGGGTCCAGCAGCGGCGTTTCCTGCCACTTGCCGCGATACGGCTTCATTGAATCCTCGGGGACGACCAGTTCCACGTGCGGCAGGGTGTAAGGGAGGTAACAGAAGAACGGCTTGTCCTTGTGGCGGCGGATGAATTCGAGGGCTTGCTTGTGGATCTCATCGTGGGAATAGCGGACCCGCTTGCGGCCTTCGTTCTCCGGCAGCAGGAAGCGGGTGTCGTTTGTCCACAGCCAGTAAGGGTAATAGAAATGCGCGTGGACCTGGTGCAGGAAGCCGAAGAACTCATCGAACCCCTGCTTCCACGGTGCCCCGGCAGACGCCTCGGTTCCCAAGCCCCACTTGCCGAAACCGCCGGTCGCGTAACCGGCTTTCTGGAGCACCTCGGCCACCGTGACATCTTCAGCATAGAGGAAGCGATAGCCGCCGTTGTTGCGGACGGGGGTGTGACCGGTGTGCAGGCCCGTCATGAGCGTGGAACGCGACGGCGCGCAAACATGCGATCCCGAGTAACATTGGGTAAAACGCATGCCCTCGGCCGCCAGCCGGTCAATATTCGGCGTCTGGATGAGCTTCTGGCCGTAGGAACCCACCTCGCCGTAGCCCAAGTCATCCGCCAGGATGAAGACAATGTTGGGACGCTGGGCGGCAGCGGGGGCGCTGACGGTCGCAGCCAGACAAACCAGCAAAGCCGAGCCGGCTTCAGCGAAGCGGCTAAGGCGGCGATGTTTCATGCGGCATACTGCGTGTCGGTGGCCGGGGAGTGCAAACTGATTCAGAACCCCAAGTCCTCTCCGGCGTGGCGGACGAGACCAATTTGCTCCAAGCCGCTGTGGCGGCCGTTGTACCAGAGCAGCCAGCTCTGGCCGTCGAAGATGGCGTAGGGCTTGTAACAAGCGTCGTGGTCCCATTGGTTTTGGCCGGCGCGGATAATGGGGTTGGCGGGATGGCGTTGCCAGTTGGTGATGCCGTCGCGCGACCGGGCGACGCCGATCTGGGCGTGAGGTTCGTCACGAAAGCCGATGTAGAACATCACATGCCACTCCCCGCGCCGCTCGACCTGGCAGGCGGTGACTTTGTGTTTCTCCCAGGCGAGGTTCGGGTCCGGGGCGAAGACGGGGTTGGCCGGGTGTTTAGTCCAGTGGCGGCCGTCGGGGCTGGTGGCATAGCCGATGGCATTGGGCTCGTTCTGCTCGCCGCCCGAATACCACATGCGGAACAGCCCGAGCTGGACGTCCCATAGCACATGGGGACACATGACCGCGACCTTTTCCCACGGCTTCTCGGGCGAGAGGACCGGCTGGTCGCTCATGCGCCTCCAGGCGATGCCATCGGGGCTGGTCGCGTAACCGATGGCCGAATGGCCCTTGGCCTGGCCGGTGTACCAGAGGTGGTAGCCATCCTCACGCTTCAGAACGACCGGGCGGTTGACGTCGTCCTCCCAACCAGTTTCCTTTCTCGGGCCGAGGACAATTTGGGGCGGTTCGCTCCAATGAATGCCGTCCTTGCTTTCCACCAGAGCCAGGCTTTGCCTGGGCCGCCAGGAGAGCCACATCCGGTAAGTGCCGCCTTCTCTTAAGACGGAGACATCGAAGCAGGTGCCGTATTGGCCGCCGATGACGGGATTGCCTTCATACTTGGCCCAGCCAGCGGCGGTTTCGGGGGTGCGAGTCCCGGGCGTGGGAGCCTGCGGTTCGCCCGCTGTGCGCGAGGGCAGCGGCGCGGTCAAGCGCCGCAATGTCTCCGAGGCCACGACCTCTTTGCCATCGGCGAGCACGCGCAATCCGGCCCCGCGGTGGTATCGGTTGCCGGTTTTGTCCCAGAGAATCGTCAGCCAGCGACCATGGTAGCGGACCTGATCGAGGCAGAAGAACGCCCATGAATCCGGCACGAGCGGGTTGACTTCGACCGTGTCGTCGGCGCGCGGGCGCAGGCCGACCAAGCCGCTGATGATGAGGTCGCAATAGGTCGAGTGGTTGTAGTCTTTGCCCCGTTCGGGGATTCTGGAGCCTCGCTGCCGGAGGAGAGTGCGGGCAATCCAGTCGCCGTTGGTGGGGTTGAGGTTTTCATCAATCCAAGGCACAACGCGGCCGTCGTCGAGCTTGAGGCGATGAGAGCGGGTATAAGCCTTGAGCAGGTCGAAATAGTCCTGGGGGCTGACGACATCCTGCTGGTAATGGTTGAGGAGGTTGGCCAAGGCGGTGAGCGTGACCGCGGTGGCGTAGGGCCAGCTTGGACCGTTCCACTGGCATTCGTGACCAGTGTAGGCGATGGCGAATCTCGGATGGCGGCGCTCGGCAGTAGTAGGGCCAAAGGGCGCGTAGAACCCCTGCGGGTCCATGATCTGTTTCCAAGCGAGGGACTTGTCCGGGTCGGGGAGATTGAAGTACCAGGGGGTGTAGCCGTGCTCTTCACGGGCATCCGACCAGTGAGGGTTCTCAACCCGAGGCAGCACCTTGAAGAACTGGGCCTGGGGGTCCCAGAGTTTCTCCTCCACGAGCCGCTTGAGCTGCGTGGCTTTGGCCCGGAATTGGTCGGCGAGCTGGGGTTGGCCGGCCCGCTCGGCGATGCTGGCAATGGCCAGGGCATCGCCATACATGTAACTATTGATCGTGGCCCGGTAGCCCTCCTGTTTTCGATGCAGCGCGCCGCTGATTGACACCTCCATGCCGTCGCGGTCGTCCACCTGCCAGAACAGGCCGTTGGTGTCGCAATGAGACTTTTCCCACGCCACGTAATTCGTCACCAGGTCCGGCAGGAGCTCCTTCGGGAGCCAGTCGTCGCCGGTGACCTGAAAGCGAGCCCAATCGCATCGGCGGCCCAGAAGCTGTAGCGGCGCGGATCGCCGCCCTTGCGGAACCAGAAGATGCGAGTAATCGTCGAGGTACCGAGGGTCGTTAAGCCAGCGGCCTTCGCGGAGATGATGGCCGGCGGCGCAACTGATGGTGTTGTATTTACCAGCCCAAGGGACAGGGGGAAGGAACTCGGTGATGACAAAGCCCGCTGGGGTGTGCTTGATGTGCTTGCGAAAGGTCCACCAGCGGAAGTAGTAGATTTCCTCGATGTCCGGGTCGGGGCAGTCGAAGAGGGGGATGTTGTGCTGGAGAAAGTCCCAGGCCGCTGCGTTGGATATGTGCTGCGTGTAAAGTGGGCGGTCATTCTGATTGAAGGCTTCGACGTAGTGCCGGAAAGCCGCAGCCTCAAGCACCGCCGCCTTGGGCGTTGGCACCGCGGCCACCGGCGCTTCCGGGGAGGCCGGCGGCGGGTTGCCGGCCCGGATGCGTACGCCGTCAAGGAGCGCGGTGAGGGCGACCACTGCGGCGACGGAGAAAAACCACCGGGCAGGTGAGTGGTGCAGCGGCGTGCGTGCCGCATTTTGGGAAGGGACCCGGTTCATCGGCCGGTTTCGGTTCTAAAGGGATCTTGCCATGCAACGACGGCACCCGCATTTGACCATGAGCGATTTGGTGACGCAGCAAAATTCAACACGGCTGTCGCGAGGACTCGATGCCTATCACTGCCAGCGCGGTTTGTCCGCCAGGAAGGCCTTAAGGTACTGGTCGCGGAACTGGTTGGCGGCAGCGGAGTCGGTGATGCTGGCATCCCAATCCAATGAAGGCCGGGGGCCAATGCGCGCGGGAGGAATGCGTGTGCCGGAGTAACGGGCAGAGAGTTCCTGGAAGGTTTTTCCCCAGGCTTTGGCGGTGCCATCCACCCGCAGCAGGCCGGTCAATTCGCTGCAATCCCCCGCGCCCGGATGGTCGTAAAAGCCCCAGTTCAGCCAACCCACGACGAAGCCCGCCGAGGTTTGCACGACCCGCCTCAGGTACTTCGCCTGCTGCTCCTCGGTGCCGATCGGGTGGACGCCTTTGTCGAACTTCGGCTTCTCTGCGCCGCCATACCAGCCAAACTCAGCCAGCACCACGGGTTTGCCGGCCCGCGCGACTTCGCCCACCACGCTCTCCAGATAGGCGAGATTGGCTAATTCATCAGCCTCGCTCTTGTACTCATAGCAGCCCCGTGCCAAGGGGTAGAAATGGATCTCCAGAAAGTCCAGCAGCTTCGCCTGGCGCTCGGGGCGGAAGCCCGTATCGCCCATGCCGCCCCAGAATAACGACGGCACGGAACTCTGCAGCAAGCCAACGGTGGTCAGCGCCTCGGGGTCGGCGGACTTGATCGCCGCCACCTGCCGGCGTGTCCATTCATCGGCGAGGTCGCCACGGAACGACTGGAAGTCGAGCAGCTCGCGATTGCGCAGCGCATTCCGGGGCGGCGGGACGGGGATCTTGCCCAATTGAAACTGATTGGTAACACCCCAGGCAGCCGCCACCCTCTCGCTCGAACCGCATTTCTTCTCCAGCCAGGCGTTCCACTGCGGCAGGATGACCTCGTGCTGCCACTCGATCAGTGGCTCATTCTTCAAATCGTAGGCGAAGATCACATGCCGACCGCGGTATCGGGCCGCAAACAGCTCCCAGAATTGCACGGTGTATTGGAGCGTGCGCGGGTCGGCCACGGCCACGGGCCGCCAGTTGGGCAGTCCTTCCCAGTGGTCGAGCCCGGCGGGATGAACGTAGATCCCCGCCTTCTCCGCCAGGTCCAGGAACCGGTCGAACTTCTCAAGCCCTTCCTTCCGCAGCACCCCGGGATCGGTGTAGAACGAACCGTAGGACAGGAACACGCGGACGCAGTTAATGCCCAGCTCCTTCATGCGCGCGAAATCCTTCCGCGTGGCTTCGGCATCGAATTGCTTCCAGACCTGCGGCGCCCACCCCGTGCCGGGCCGGTAGTAGTTCACCCCGAACGGCACGAACGGCTTCCCCGCCTCGGTCTCAAACGTGCGCCCATCCTGGGCAATCTTCACTTTAGGCAGAGCCTGGTGGGTGGCCGCGTGGTAATCCGGGTTTGGCGTGGGCATGGCGGCGCTGTTGCTCTTGCGCCAGTCGTGGAGCTGCTGGCGGAGCGCAGCGGTCTTTTCGGGCATGGCAGCCGCGAGATCATGTTGTTCGCCCACATCATTGCGCACGTTGAACAGTTCGACTCGCATGTCTTCAAACCACTCGATGAGCTTGAAATCGCCCATGCGCACCGCGCCGCCTGGGCCGCCGCCCTGGTTGCTGTAATGGGGGTAATGCCAGAAGAGGGGGCGGTCGAGTCGCGTGCCGCCTTTGAGCAGCGGCACCAGGCTGACACCATCCACGTGCTGCTGCGGACGCAGCGGCAGCCCGGCGATCTCCAGGAAGGTGGGGTAGTAATCGGCGCTGATCATCGGGGCACGGCAAGTGCTGCCCGGCTGGGTGACACCCGGCCAGCGGATGAGGAGCGGCTCGCGCACGCCTCCTTCGTAGTGCCAGCCTTTGCCGGCGCGCAACGGGAGATTGGCTGTGGGAAAACCCTCCGAGGTCGCGACGCCGCCATTGTCGGAGGTGAAAACGACGACTGTGTTCTCCTCCAGGCCCAGCTCAGCCAGCTTCTGCATCACACGCCCGACGCTCTCATCGAGGCTCTGCACCATAGCGGCATAGACCGGCTGGTTCTGAATCTGGCGGATCTGGCTTTTCCCTTCCAGCCGGAACTCCGGGCCCGTGGGCGGCGGCAGCCGGGCGGCCTTGGCCTGGTACTTCGCGAGTAGATCGGGCTTGGCCTGCAAGGGGATGTGGACAGCGTGATGCGAAAGGTAGAGCAGGAACGGCCTCCCGCCGGCCCCTTCAATAAACTTCAATGCCTCATCGGTCAGGCGATCCGTGAGGTACTCGCCCTTCGGTCCATCCCGCAGGGTCGGGATTCGGTAAGGGCTGAAATAGGAAGGTGGCGAACCCTTCTGGCAGCCGGCGATATTGAGGTCGAAGCCCTGGTTCTCAGGGAAGTAGTTTGTCCCTCCCAAATGCCATTTGCCGATCAAGGCCGTCCGGTAGCCGGCCTCCCGGAGCGCCTCGGCCACGGTAACTTCTTCGAGCGGCAAATGGTCGAGGATAACGGGCCGCTTCAGTTTCTGATCGGGGCGGTCCGCCCGGCCCGGCAGCCAGTCGGTGAGATGCAACCGTGCGGGGTATTTTCCGGTGAGAATGCTGGCGCGTGTCGGTGAGCACACCGAGCAGGCCGCGTACGCGTCGGTGAAGCGCATGCCTTTGGCCGCAAGTCGGTCGAGGTGCGGCGTCTCGTAAAACGTGCTGCCGTAGCAGCCCAGGTCCGCCCAGCCGAGATCATCGGCGAGGATGAAGACGAAGTTGGGCCGCTGGGCAGCGGCCTGTGCAACGGCGATGCTCGCAACACAGAGCAACGGGACAAGACCGGGACGCATACGCTGAAGCGGCTTAGAACTTTCTGAAGTAGAAGTCGTCGCGGGAGATGCCCAGGTCCTCGATAATGTCGGCGATGATACCGCGCGGCACGTCGCCCGGATGCCAAGCAAAGGTAATCAGCCGGTCGGGACGGAACGGATTGGAGTAGTGGCGGTGGCTGCCGGCAGAGGTGCGCACCAGACTCACAGCCGATTTCACGGAGGCGGCGTTCGAGCTGGCGGCAGTTCCAGGACGGATATTTGCCCATGCTCAGGCGGCGAGAACGAACTTGTCGCGGAAGGGCGCCGGGATGGGCCGTCCGGTTTCGAGCAGGGCTTCCAGGTGGGCTTTGGCGGCTTCCTGAAACCTCAGCAGCGCCTCTCCGCGATCCTTGCCGTGGGCGTGGCAACCGGGAAGCAGCCTGGACTTGGCAATCCACACCCCGTCCTCATCCCGCCGCAACTGGATCTTGGCAACCGGAACAATCATCGTGGACGAACCTAGAGGATTATTGAACAACGGTCAATCCTATCGCCGCAGCAGACCGGCCGAAAGAACCCGGCGGCGCCTGGGCCGGGCCTACGCACTACTCATCAACGGCCTTCTTCTTCTTGCCGCCTTTCTTCCGGGCGGGCGGGGTCCCTTCACCTGGCTTGTCGGCGTAGTCGGGGACGCGGTACTGGGTGAGTTTCACCTGCCGGTCAAACTCGGCCTGCATCCGGGCGAGCAGATCCTTGTGGGCTGGGTCGGCGACCAGGTTCTTCGTCTCGTAGGGGTCTCGGGCCAGGTCGAATAGTTCCGTCCACTGCTCGTGGCCGGGATATTTTACTAGCTTGGCGTCGGCGGTGCGGACGGCAACGAGCGTGGGGGTTCCGGGAAAGGCATTCTCGCGGAAGTATTCGGCGAGGAACGAATTCCGCCAGTCGGCGGCTTTGCCCGCAAGCAGCAGCCGCCAGCTCCGGCCTTGCATTTCGGCCGGAACGGGAACCCCGGCAAGGTCGAGGAACGTGGGCGCGAGATCAATGTTAAGCACCATCTCGTCGAGGACCTTGCTCTTCGGGATCAGCCTGGGATAACGCACCAGCAGCGGGATGCGGAGGGACTCCTCGTACGCCGAACGCTTGTCGCCCAGCCCATGCTCGCCCTTGTAGTAGCCGTTGTCGCTGGCGAAGACGACGACCGTATCCTGGGCAAGGCCAAGGTCGTCGAGTGTCTTGAGCAGGCGGCCGAGGTTGTCGTCGGCGGCGGAGATGCAGCGGAAGTAGTTGGGGTTGGTGTTCGGCGCGAAGGCTTTTGCTTCGGCTGGTGGGACCGTTGTGGCAGCGCGGTAGATAGCGTGGAGGTCGAGGTTCGGCACGGGCCGCGCCGTGGCATCAGGGAAGCGCTCTTTGGCGCGCTCCGGGGGTTCATTGGGCCCGTGGCAGGCCTTGAAACCCACCACAACCGAGAACGGCTGGTCGCGATGCTTCTTCATGAACTCGATGGCGAAGTCAGTCGAGACGTCGTCCACCCAGCCGGTGGTCGGGGTGGGCTTGCCGTTGATCTCGAACGAGCAATCCCAGTATTTGCCCTGGCCGATGAAACTGGCCGAGTAATCGAAGCCGGGCCGCTGGCCGCTCTGTCCACCCATGTGCCATTTGCCGACGTAGGCGGTGGCGTAACCGGCGGCGCGCATGAGGCTGGCGTGGGTGACGTTGTTGGTCGCGAAAGCGGTGTGGTTGTTGGCGATGCCATTAAGATGGTTGTAGCGGCCAGTCAGGAAGGCCGCGCGGCTGGGGGCGCAAAGCGAGAGGGTGACGAAAGCGTTGCGGAAGCGGATGCCCTCGGCAGCGAGCCGGTCCATATTGGGCGTTTGGAACCAGGGGAAGCGGGCGCGCTCGCCCTGCTCACGTTGCACGACGCTCATCGCGTCCCAGCGCTGGTCGTCGGTGTAAACGAACAGGAAGTTGGGTTTGTGCTCGGCGGCTATCGTGGCCAGCGGGAGGAGGGTGAGTAGAGATACAATGGTTCTCTTCATAAAGGATTGTTCAGTTGCGGCTGCGGTTCTGCTGGCGATATTGGTCGAGCAATTTCGCCAGGCGCGCGGCCACTTCCGGATGGCGTTGCGCGAGGTCGTTCTGTTCTGCCGGGTCTTCGTCCAGGTTGTAGAGCTGCGGTCGGCATTCGGCGGCGCGGTTTGCCAGCGGCTGCCGGGCCGGCTTGCCCTCAATCCACTTCCAAGAGCCTTGGCGGATAGCGAACACCCCGTCCGCGCTGTGGACAACCATGTCGGGGCGCAGCGGTTTGCCGTCCTTTTGGCCGAGCAGGGCGGGCAGGATGTTATAGCTGTCCTCGGCGGCTTCGGTGGCCGGCGGGAGCTTCTCCCCCAGCAGCGCGGCGGTGGTGGCGAGCATGTCCACGAGGTTGATGGTTTGCTTGAAGGTAGCGCCGGCTGGCACCTGGCCGGGCCAGCGGGCGATGAACGGCACCCGGAAACCGCCCTCATAGATGCTGTGTTTCCCCGCGCGCCAGTGCCCGTTCAGGAACAGTCCGGCGGCTTGCGCCCGCAATTGGTTGCCGTCACGGGTCTTCTTGTTCTCACCGCCGTTGTCGCTGGTGAAGATGACGAGGGTATTGGTGGCCAGCCCTTTTCGTTCCAGCACGTCGAGCACGCGACCAACGCTCCAGTCAAGTTCCTGAATCCAATCTCCATAGGGGCCGGCCTTGCTCGAGCCTTTGGTCAGGCCGGATGGGGTGACGGGTTCATGGACGGCGACCGGCGTGAAGTAGAGGAAGAACGGTTTGCCGGGCTGCTGCTGTTCGAGCCAGGCGACGGCTTTGCCGGTGAGCGTGGCCATCACTTCTTCGTCTTTGCGCTGCGGCGCATCAATGCCGAAAAAGGGCTTCCCGCCATAATAATTGGTGCCGGCGGGCACTAAATTCTTACTGCGCAGACCGAAGACGCGATGGTCTTCGACAAACACGCCGCTGACATCGCCATGGTTGCAGGGCACGCCGAAGTGGTAATCGAAGCCGAGTTCGAGCGGGCCGGGCCGCAGATCGGCGGTGAAGTCCACTTTCGGCGGGAGGCCGTAACCGAGGTGCCACTTGCCGATGGCGGCGGAGCGGTAGCCGTGCCGGTGCAGCAGCGACGGAAGCGTGAGGCGGTTGGTTTCGATGTGGAGCGGCGCCTGGACCGGGAGAACGCCCAGCCGGAGCGAGGTGCGCCAGCAGTACCGGCCGGTGAGCAAGGCATAGCGCGTGGGCGAGCAGACGCTGCTGGGCGTATTGGCATCGGTACAGCGAAGCCCCTCGCGCGCCAGCCGGTCACAATTGGGCGTGCGAATGAGGTCCGGGTTGGCGCCATAACAGCCCAGGCTCCCCCACCCGAGATCGTCGGCGAGGATCAGGACAATGTTGGGTGGCGCGCCAGTTGCCGCGGGCGCGGCGACCACAGGGCCAGCAATCAGGAGCCAAGCCGCCGCCAGCCGGAGCAAAATATGCAAATGCATGGTTGTCTGATGCGCGGTCGCCAAAAGGGTATTTCCCTCCGGCAACGAGCGGGATTCTGTCAGAGCCGGGCCGAAAAGGCCATCACTCAGATGAGCGATGCCGCAATCGGGTGGGCGCCGCCATTGCAGACCCAATTCACCGCTGTTTTCGGTGGAAAACCTTGTGGACCGGACGGCATCCGGGGTGTATTCCTGATTAACCGCGTAAGAAGTGCCTCACTGCTCCTCAGACCGTAACGGTTGCATCCATCCCTGCCTTTGACTCGGCAACCCGAGCACCCCGCCCAGCAGCCAGGGTGACCTCCACCAGCCACGCCCGATAATACCTCCGTAGTCCCTCCGTAGTACGTCCGTAGTACCCTAAGTAGATGATACAGAGGTACTACGAAGGTACTACGGAGGTACTACGGAGGTACTAGGGGGGCATTGGCGAGAGCGTTGGGGTGGAGGGCCGCTGTGGCGGCCTTGATGCCGCGCAGGGTCAACCGAGGCAGCACCAGTCGCCGGTTCTGATCGGCTGCCTGAACTAGGCGCAATGCCTGGAAGCTTATTCTTATAAGTGACTTAATGACAGTCACTTAGGACTTGTACTTTTGAGGGCAGCACCCCATTACACTGGGGATGCAACCTTGCGCAATTACTTTGGCTGGATCGGTCGGCACCTTTGTCCAGTGTTTCCAATGTCTGCTGGCGACGTCGCTGCTAGTGAAGCTCTGGCGCCAGCACGGTCCCAAGCCCCGCGGCCAGACACGCAAGTTGAGCGGTCCTCAGTTGGTGCAAAGTCTGGTCTTTCACGTCCTGTGCGGCGTCGGCACCCTTGCGGCGCACGTGCAACAGTTGACTGGCGTGAAGGTTTCCGACAGCGACCTGAGCCAGCGGCGCACCGCCGCCGGCGTAGGCGTGTTTGAGGCCATCGTGCAGGCGGCACTGCGCCCGCTGGCCACACTGGAGAAACACCCCTCGGCTTTTTATCAGGGCTGGCGTCTGGTGGCGATCGACGGCAGCCAGACCAGCGTGAGCAACACCCCGCAGTTGCTCCGCCACTTGAGCAAGGCGGCCAGCCGCCGTTTCCAGGCCGCTTTCGCCAAGGTGCCGTTGTGCTGGCTGGTCGAACTGGGCACGCACGCTCCGCTGGCGGCAGTGATCGGTCTGGCTCAAGAGTCGGAGTGGGCGCTGGCCCATCGACTCCTGGCCCAACTACCCGCAGGCTGTCTGTTGCTGGCCGACCGGCTCTACGGCGTGGGGGCGTTGGTCAATGAGTTGCTGGTGGTGGGGCAGACTGTGGGCAGCCAGTGGCTGGTGCGGGTGCGTCAAAACCTCAAGAGCAGTGTGCTCCAGGTGCTAGCCGATGGCAGTGCGCTGGTGGCGGTAGCCGTGGCTGACCCGCAGCACCCCAATCGCAAAGCGGGCTTTGTGCTCGTGCGCCAGATCGTAGGCCGGGTGCGGCGGCCGGGTGGGGCCTGGGTGACGGTGCGGCTGTGGACCAGCCTGCTCGACGCGTCGGCCTGCCCGGCGGCGGAGTTGGCCACGTCTAACGGCTCCCAGCTATCAGAATGGCCCCACCCAACATGAAGTCCTCCCGGTCAAGGCGGTTTAGCTTACGGGCATTGGAACTAGGCCCTATTACCCCGAAAATGGGAGCAAGTTGTTGATTATGAGGGAGAAGCGCGTTTTCCTCCTCAGTGGTGTCCCTCAAAGGCACAGGGGTTTCCACTCAAAACGACGAAGGACCTTTCGTCTAGCCCGCGCGGCGGCCATCCAAGCTGAAGAGGCCATCACTCAAATGAGTGATGCTGCAAACACGTGGACCTGCCCATTGCAGACTCTCACCCTTGTCTTGCGGCCGCCGGAAGGTTAGAATAGGACTCGTTAAGGGCAGTAGCAGTTCAATTCATTTTCCGGCAGGCCGGCGGCGGCGGCGGCGGGAGAGTGGCTTGAGCCGCAATCCTGACTCCCATGAGCGAGTATGTTGCGGGCCGGCCAAAACCGACTCAGGAGACAGGGGCGCCTTCCGCAGGCGCCTCCGGGGACAGAAACAATCTCTCCGGTCCACGAGCAACGGCCCGCCCTGCCCAGTTTCCATCCCCACAGTTTCTCGTCAACCAGCCGCCCACGGCTCAAACACGTATGAATTCTCCCCTCCCCGTTTTCTGGTCCGCCGCGCCCTCTGGCCGGCCCTCAGCCGGCCCCGCGGTCCGGCGGTTCGCTGCGGCCCTGCCGCTCCTTGCTCTCTGGCTCTGTCTTGACCTGGTGCCGAACGTCACCGCCACGTTGTTCCTGGATGAACCGTTCAACTATGCCGACGGCGCACTCGATAACAACTCCCTTGGCGCGTGGACCAACTACAGCGGCAGTTTCTTCCAAGTTCTTGTCTCCTCCAACCGGGTCGTCTTGTCCCAGACCAACCTGTCCGAGGAGGTGCTCACCGTCCTCCCCGGGGGGGCGCACACCAACGACGCTCTCTATGCCAGCTTCACGCTCAGATGCACGGCGCTGCCCGCCAATGGTGGTACCTACTTCGCGCAGTTCCACGAGGTTTTCGGCACTTCCCGCGTCCGCGTCTTCGTGACCACCAACGGCGCTCCCGCCTCGCGCTGGCGGGTCGGCATCGCCAACGCCGCGTCCACCACCACCAACTACTTCACCACCAACCTGGTCCTCTCCAGCCTGCACCGGCTCGTTGTCCGTTACAATGCCGCCGCCGGCACGGCCAAGCTCTGGCTTGACCCCGCCAGCGAGGCCGATCCTTCCCTGCTGGCGACGGACGCCTCGAGCGCGGCCGCCATCAATTCCTTCGCTCTGCGCCAGGCGCCTTCGACCACCAACGGCGTCGGCATCTTGCAGATTGACGATCTCAAAATCGGCAACTCCTTCCCCGAAGTCATCGCTCTCTGGGATAATCGGTGGACCACCCCCAATGATTCCAAGTGGGAATTCTCGGGCAACTGGAGCCTCGGCGCACCCGCGGACAACCAGACCGGTCCGCTCATTGCCAACGCCCCCTCCAAGACCATCAGGATTGACGCCACTACCGCCAACTACTTCCCGTTTAGCCTGACCGTCAGCAATCTCACCGTCTCCGCGCCCGACGCCTCGACCACCAACACCCTCCTGCTCGACAACGCCTCCACTAACTACCCCCTGGTCGTTTCCAATGTCTTCACCCTGGGCAGCGGCGGCGCGCTCATCCTCTCGAATTCGGCTCTCCATCTGCCCGGCCTTCCCTCGCGACCGGCCCAGTCGCCGGGCTTGTATGTGGATGGACCAGTGCGCCTCAACACCGGCGCCTCGATCTCCGCCTCCAACGTCAGCATCCTCGCCGGTAACCTCTCCGGTTCCACCCACGGCGACATCACGCTCAATGAAGGCAGCCTCTACGCTGGCCGGATCGTGCTCGGCAACGCCGACGCCGCCTTCGCCTCACTGACCCTCCACAGTGGCCTGCTCAACGTCGCGTCCAACCTGCTCGTCGGCAGCAGCGCCGGGTCCACCGGCCTGGTCACCGTCACCGGCGGCACGCTCACGGCCACCAACAGCCCGGTGCAAATCGGGCCCCACGGCAGCGGACGCATGGACATCCTGGGCGGCGACACCATCGTCCGGGAGCTTAGGTTGGGCGGGGCGACCAACGGCGCTGCGGGGGTGGTGCATTTGATGGCCGGGCGCCTGAAGGTGCTCTCTCTCCTTGACGTCAACGCCTTCGATGGGGGCGGCGGCGACCTCGACGGCTCGGGTGGGACGGTGATCATTGGTGATGCGCATAACGCTTCCATGACGGTCTCCGCCGGCACCGCCACCAACATCGGCACGCTCTACATCGGCTTCTCGAGCGGTTACACGGGCACGTTCACCCAGGATGGGGGCCTGGTATCCGTCCTGACCAACGTGTTGGTGGGCGATTGCGCCAGCGGGGCGGTGGGCAATGTGACCCTGGACGGCGGAGTCTTCTACGCACAGAACCCGGCCCAAACCGCCGAGTTCAACGTGCGCAACGGCACCGTGACGCTCAATCCCGGAGGCATGTTGATTGTGGACACGCTGGTCATCACCAACGCCTGCGCCCGGTTCCTCAACAACGGCGGCTACTTCTACGCGACCAGCACCAACCTGACTCCGGACCTGGACGCCGACGGCGACGGCCTGCCCAACGGTTGGGAACAGGCCCACGGGCTTGACCCGCTGTCAACTTTGGGCAACGACGGCCCGGCGGGTGATCCTGACGGCGACGGCCAGAGCAACCTGGCGGAGTACCGGGCTGGCACCGACCCGCAAAGCGCCGCGAGCGTCTTCCGCCTGCTCAGCGCGGCTGTCAGCGGCAAGGATGTGCGGCTGGATTGGACGGTAGTGGGCGGGCACAGCTACGTCGTGCAGATTGCCACCAACAGCACCGGCGGCCTCACCAACCGGTTCACCGACCTCAGCGCGCTGATTTCAGTGCCCGGCACCGGCGAGGGCACGACCTACTACGTGCATACGGATGGCGCGACCAACCGCGGCGCTTACTACCGCGTCCGGCTCGGGCCGTGAGTATGCGTTGTTAGCACACGCGATTCCTGCTTGTCACTCGGCGGCGGCGCTGCTAAAGAATGCACCGTCAGGAAGAAAGCAAGCTGCCCCGCGGGGCGCTGGGGCAGGAACGGGCATGATGAACGAGTTCCCATTACTAGGGGCCATGAGCCGGGGGAAACACCGTTCCCCGGTTCATTGGGCTCGGCGGCACCGCACTGGGGCCATGGTTTGTCGGTGGATTGCGATCGCCCTTTTTGCCGGCGGTCTGGCGCTGCCCAGGGCCTCGGCCACCTTGCTGTTGGATGAGCCGTTCAATTATCCCAACAACAGCGTGTTGGAGACCAACGCCCCGGGTTTGTGGTTCTATTTCAGCGGCACCTCGAACCAGGTTCTGGTCTCCAGCAACATGGTGATGTTGTCCAAGTACGGGCAAGCGGAGGAGGTCGGCACAATCCTGCCGAGGTGGCCCTACACCAATGGCAACCTTTATGCCGGCTTCACGGTCAACTGCAGCTTGCTGCCGGCTAACGCGACTTCGGCCTATTTTGCGGAGTTCATAGACGCAACCAACAGCACCTCCAACGCCCGGGTCTTTATTACCACCAACGGGGCGGCGGCGGCACACTATCGGCTCGGCATTGCCAACGCGGCCTCAACGACGACCAACTACCTCAACCAGGACCTGGCTTTGTCCACCCCTTACCGGTTGGTGCTCCGCTTCGATTTGGCCAGCGGCACCAACACGCTCTGGCTGAATCCCTTCAGCGAGACGCAAGAATACTACGAAGCCCCCTCGGTGGTGGCAACCGACCCTCCGCGCCCGGTGGCGCCGATCAAGTCCTTCGCCCTGCGGCAGACCCCGGCCAGCGGCACTAACCAGGGCGTCCTGTATGTCGACGACCTCAAGATTGCCACCTCCTTCCCGGAAGCGGCCGGTATTTGGGATAATCGCTTGACCGCGACCAATAACGCCTACTGGGAGAATGCCGCCAACTGGAGCCTGAGCCTCCCCACAACACTTCAGGCCGGCTCCCTCATCGCCAACTCCCCCTCCAAGACCGTCACCCTTGACAGCTTTACGGCTACCTATTACCCGGCCAGCCTTCTCATCAGCAACCTCACCCTCACCGCAACGAACTACTCGACCACCAACACCCTTCTCCTCAACAACATCGGCACCAACCACCCCCTGGTCCTTTCCAATCTCTTGACCCTCGGCAGCGGCGGCGCGCTCACCCTCACCAATTCCGCCTTGTCACTGCCCTGGGGGCCATTCATCCCGAGCTGGTCTCTCCGACCGGGCTTTTACGTGGACGGCCCAGTAAGCCTCTACCAGACCTCGCTGGTGACCGCCACCAGGGGCAGCATCATGGCGGGCAACTTTCCCGGTTCGAGCAACGGTCTCATCACGATCAACAGCGGCAGCACGTTTCTGGCGCACAACCTGATGCTCGGCTACGCGGACCATGCCTTCGGCTCGCTGACGCTCAACTCGGGCACGCTCACGTTTCCGGGGGGCACCAACATGCTCGCCATCGGCGTCGCCACCAACGCTTCTGGCGCCGTCACCGTGAACGGAGGACTGCTCCAAATTCTTGGGGCGAGCACGTGTGTGGTGGGCGGAGAGCGCACCATCTACGGGATGGGTCACGCCGGTGGCGGCGGCAGCGGCACGCTGACGGTCAATGGTGGCGAGGCCCGACTTAGTACGGCGTTCGTGGGCATTTCCAAGCCTGGCAGCCTCTTGGTCCAGGGTGGCACCGTCGTAATTGTCGAGGCACTCCAGATCGGCCTGCAGGCGACGGGCACCGTCTCCGTCACCAGCGGACGGCTTCTGGCGACCAATGCCGCTGCTTTTGGGCAGGGCACGATCTATGTCGGCGGCGGTAGCGATGGCACGCTCATTATCGGTTCGAACGGAGTGGTGGTCGCCACTGGCCTGAGAATCGCCACCAATAACCTCCCCGGCAGCGGCGGTCGTGGCACGCTCATCATCCAGCCGGGCGGTTCGCTGACGGTTGGCAGCAACCTGCTCGTGGGAGTCAACGCCGGTTCCACAGGCGCGGTGCACGTCGCCGGTGGCACCCTTACCGTGCCGGAGATTGTCCTTAGCCCGACCAACTGTACCACCATGTTCAATCTCACCAACGGCAGTGTCACCACCTCGAACCTGTTTGTTGGTGTGAGCGTCTCGAGCACCGGGGTGGTGAACGTCGCCGGCGGCACGCTCACCGCAACCAACGGCGTAGTGCGGATCGGCCCGGTGGGCAGCGGCCAGATGAATATTTCGGGCGGCAACACCATCATCAGGGAGCTGAGGCTCGGCGGCTCGACCAACGGCGCCGAGGGAGTAGTGCATTTGTCGGCCGGGCGCCTGAAGGTCCTCTCCCTGCTTTCCGTCAATGCCTTCGATGGCGGCGGCGGCGACCTCGACGGCTCGGGTGGCACGGTGATCATTGGCGAAGGGCATAATGGCAGCATGAACATCTCCGGCGGCACCGCCACCAATATCGGCACGCTCTACATCGGTTACTCGGGCGGCTACACCGGCACCTTCACTCAGAACGGGGGCCTGGTGTGGGTGGTGACGAACGTGCTGGTGGGCGATTGCGCGAGCGGGGCGGTGGGCAACGTGACCTTGGACGCTGACGCTGCGTTCTACGTGCAGAACACAGCCCAAAACGCCGAGTTCAACGTCTGCAACGGCACCGTCACGCTCAATCCAGACAGCATTCTGATTGTCGATACCCTGGTCATTACCAACGCCTCTGCCCGGTTCCTAAACAACGGCGGCTACTTCTACGCGACCAGCACCAATCTGAGCCCGGACTTGGACGCCGACGGCGATGGCTTGCCCAACGCTTGGGAGCAAGCCCACGGGTTGGACCCGTTGTCGGTTTTGGACGCCGCCGGCGCAGCGGGCGATCCCGACGGCGACGGCCAGAACAACCTGGCTGAGTACCGGGCTGGCACCGACCCGCAGAGCGCCGCGAGCGGCTTCCGTCTGCTCAGCGCGAAGGTCAGCGGCCAGAACGTGCGGCTAGACTGGACGGTGGTGGGTGGGAAGAGTTACGTGGTGCAAATCGCGACCAACGGCACCGGTGGCCTGACCAACCGGTTCACCGACCTCAGCGGCCTGATCTCGGTGCCCGGCACGGGTGAAGGGACAACCAACTACGTGCGTGTGGGTGGTGCCACCAACCGCGGCGCCTATTACCGCGTGCGCCTGGGGCCATGAAACCGGGAGTGTCGGAAGTGCCGGCATCCTTGTCGGCGAATCTCGAGAACGGTCTGGTTGCTCCCACTGGTGCGATTAATTACCGGATGGGTGCATCCAGGACTTCTGGGCCAGGAGTGCCACTTGCCTGCTTGCCCGGAAGGTTGGAGATCACTTTCGCCGCCGCCCTTTGCCAGGCACAGGCTCTCCGGCCAGACCAACCAACAACAACGCCATGAACGAACGTAATCCTCGCGAGCAGGCCATCGCTGACGGCGCGCTCGAGTTGCCCCCGGCGCAGCGGGCCGATTACCTCAAAGCTGCTTGCGCAGGTGATCTCGCTTTGGAGGAACGTGTGCAGGCCCTGCTCGAAGCGAAGCAGCAATCGGCGACAGCGCCGGAAACAGCCGTGCCCAAACCCCGTGGAACCATCGCCATTTCCCTGCCGCCCAGCGAGAAGCCGGGCGACCGGATCGGCCCCTACAAGGTCCTGCAACTGATCGGCGAAGGCGGCTGCGGCATGGTCTATATGGCCGAGCAGGAACAGCCGGTGCGCCGCCGCGTCGCCCTCAAGGTCATCAAACTGGGCATGGACACCCGGCAGGTCATCGCGCGTTTCGAGGCCGAACGGCAGGCCCTGGCGCTGATGGACCACCCGAACATCGCCCGGGTCCTGGATGCGGGCGCCACGGAGACGGGCCGGCCTTTCTTTGTGATGGAGCTGGTGCGCGGCATCAAGATCACCGATTACTGCGATCAGAATAACCTCTCCACGGGCCAGCGCCTGGAGCTGTTCATCCAGGTGTGCCGGGCTATTCAGCACGCCCATCAGAAAGGGATTATCCATCGGGACATCAAACCCTCCAACATACTGGTGACCCTGCATGACGGCGTGCCGGTGCCCAAGGTGATTGACTTCGGCATCGCCAAGGCGATGGACCAGCGCCTGACCGACAAGACGCTTTTTACCCAGTTCGAGCAGTTCATCGGCACGCCGGCTTACATGAGTCCCGAGCAGGCCGAGCTGAGCGGGCTGGACATTGACACGCGCAGCGACGTTTACAGCCTCGGCGTGCTGCTCTACGAACTGCTGACCAGCCGCACCCCGTTTGATGCCAAGGAACTGCTGGCGGCGGGTTTGGATGCAATGCGGCGGGTGATTCGGGAGAAGGAACCGCCCCGCCCCTCGACCCGCCTCAGCACGATGCTGGACACCGACCTCACCACGGTGGCCAGGCAACGCCACGCCCCGCCGCCCAAACTCATCCACATCGTCAGGGGCGACTTGGACTGGATCGTCATGAAAGCGCTGGAGAAAGATCGCACCCGGCGCTACGACACCGCCAGCAGCTTCGCCGCCGACATCCAGCACTTCCTGACCAACGAACCGGTCGTCGCCCGCCCCCCCAGCACGCTGTATCGCGTGCAGAAGATGGTGCGCCGCAACCGGCTGGCCTTTGCCGCCGCGGGCGCCGTCAGCGCGTCCATCCTCATTGGCCTGGTGGTTTCCACCTGGCTGTTCTTGCGCGAAAAGGAGGCGCGGCGGCTGGCGGACCGGGAGGCCAGGCATAACCAGCAGGTCGCTCTTTTCCTGGAGGACATGCTCAAAGGGGTCGGGCCCTCGGTCGCGCTCGGACGCGACACCACCCTCCTGAAGGAGATTCTGGACAAGACCGTCCAGCGCGTGACGACCGACCTGAAGGATCAGCCCGAGGTCCAGGCCGAGATTGCCAACACCATCGGCGAAGTGTACCGGGCGCTGGGTCAGTTGAAGAAGGCCGAGGAGATGCATCGCGAGGCGCGTAAGCTGCAAGGCAAAGCGACCGGTAGCAACCCCGCAGCCGTGGCGACTTCCCTGACCGACTTGGCATCGGTGCTGCGGGACCAGGCCAAGTTTGCCGAGGCGGAATCGCTCCAGCGCGAGGCGCTGGCGCTGCGGCGCAAGCTTTACGGCGGCGAGCATCCCGACGTGGCGCTGTCGCTCAACAACCTCGCTCTGGTGCTGCGCAGCCAGGGGAAGTTGGCGGAGGCCGAACGGTTGCACCGCGAGGCCCTGGCGATGGAGCAGAAGCTGCTGGGCCCCGAGCACATGGACGTCGCCACTTCCCTCAACAACCTGGCCTTCGCGCTGCGGGACCAGGGCAAGCTGGCCGAGGCGGAGAAGCTCTTCCGTGAATCGTTGGCCATGCAGAAGAAGCTGCTGGGCGACAACCACCCCGCCGTCGCGATCACCACCGATAACCTGGCCTTTGTGCTGCGTGACCAGCGCAAGCTGGCGGAGGCGGAGACGCTGGTCCGCCAGTCCCTGGCGCTGCAGCGAAAACTCTTCGGCGAGGAACACCCCTCGGTGGCCACCGCGTTGAACAACCTCGCGCTCGTGCTGGCCGCCCAGGGCAAGTTCGAGGAAGCAGTCAAGCTTCACCGCGATGTCCTTGCGATGCGGCGCAAGCTGCTGGGCACGCCGCATCCCGAGGTGGCGGTCTCCCTGGACAGCCTGGCGCTGGCCCTGCGCAAACAGAAGCAACTGGCCGAAGCGGAAGCCTTGGCCCGCGAGGCCCTGGCGATGCGCAAGAGTCTCTTTGGCGAGGAGCATATTGCGATCGCTGCTTCCCTTAACAACCTGGCCCTTATGCTGCACGACACGGGCAAGCTCGCCGACGCGGAAGCTTCCTTCCAGGAGGCGCTGGCCATGCAACGACGGCTGTTGGGCGGCGAGCATCCGTCCATTGCCACGTCGCTTAACAATCTGGGCGCCGTCCAGCGCGATGAGGGGAAGCTGAGCGACGCCGAGACTTCGATCCGGGAGGCGTTGGCGATGCGCAAGAAGGTCCTCGGGGCCCAGCACCCTTCGGTGGCCGACTCGGAACGAGATCTGGCCAAAGTCCTGGCGCTGCAGGGAAAATCAGGCACTGGCGAAAGCAAGCGATGAGCAGAGGCCCCTTCATCCCCGTCGCTGTGGCTGGAGCCGTCGCAGGTCCTCCGCCGTGAACCGAACTGGCGTGTCACGCATTATTTTCATCACCGGCACCGACACCGGCGTCGGCAAGACCGTGCTGACCGGAATGCTGCTCTATCATCTGCGGCAAGGCGGCTGCCACGCGCTGGCCATGAAACCCTTCTGCTCCGGGAGCCGGGCCGATGCCGAATTCCTGAACACCATTCAGGACGGCGAGTTAACGCACGATGAGATCAATCCTTTCTTCTTTGCGGAACCCCTCGCTCCTCTGGTCGCTGCCCGCAAACACCATCGCTCGATCGGCTTGCCGGAGACTTTGCGGCGAATCAAGCGCCTGGCTGGCCGCTGTCAGTGTCTGCTCGTTGAGGGTATCGGAGGGGTGCTCGTGCCGCTCGGGGAAGGCTTCGCCGTGGTGGACTTGATCGCCAGGCTGGGCTGTCAAACCATCCTGGTTTCCCGCAATCGGCTGGGTACGATCAACCACACCATGTTGAGCGTAGGCGCTTTGCAACATGCTGGTATCAAAGGACTTATAACTGTGCTAAACGGAGCTTCAGAGACTGACCCATCGGCCGCTTCAAACAGTTCAATCCTTTCTGAACTTTTGGCTCCCATCCCGGTTTTCCCGATCCCTTTCCTGGGCCGGAAAGCGGAGCGCTGGAGGGGGCTCAAGCCCGCCCAAAAAAAGATAATAAAAACCCTTGCACAGATTCTGGCCTAAGGTAATCTGCCGCCCGCGTTCTTTGTGAATTCCGGATTCTGGCGGCGTAAAGAAAGTTGAAAAAAGATTTTGACAACCGCACAGGTATCGGTAAATTGAACGACGCTGCGAGGTCGCAGCACCGGTAAAAAGAAAAAATAGTCTTTGACAACCGGCGCGGTCCCTGTAAGTTGGCCGCGAATTAACAAAGGTCCGAGAGGCCGAGTTAAGAGTGATTAAATCGGCGCTCGGGATTTTTGTCCCCCGGATGCGGGGGCGTGGTTGGGAAAAGCGGCGGAAAACCTGGGGGACTCAAGTGAGTTGAACCGGCCGGCAGATTTTACGGGTGGCAACACCCGCTGCTCATTGAAAATTGAATTGTGCGATAAGTTAAGAGCCCCTTCAGGCGTATCCTGTTAGTAGGAGACGCTTGAAGAGTTTTAAAGAATCAAGACCGTCCGGTTTCACGACCGGACAATAGTCGAATCAACTAACGTTTTTTAACGGAGAGTTTGATTCTGGCTCAGAACGAACGCTGGCGGCGTGGATAAGACATGCAAGTCGAGCGCTGATTACGGGGTAGCAATATTCCGTAGTCGGAGCGGCGCAAGGGTGCGTAACACGTGGGTAATCTGCCATGAAGTTTGGAATAACTCGCTGAAAGGCGAGCTAATGCCGGATGTGAAAGCTGGGAGGCATCTCCCGGTTTTCAAAGCTGGGGACCGCAAGGCCTGGCGCTTCATGATGAGCCCGCGGCCTATCAGCTAGTTGGTGAGGTAACGGCTCACCAAGGCTAAGACGGGTAGCTGGTCTGAGAGGACGACCAGCCACACTGGAACTGAGACACGGTCCAGACACCTACGGGTGGCAGCAGTCGAGAATTTTTCACAATGGGCGCAAGCCTGATGGAGCGACGCCGCGTGGGGGATGAATGGCTTCGGCCCGTAAACCCCTGTCATTTGCGATCAACCGTTATTATTTAAAAGATGATAACCTGATAGTAGCGAAAGAGGAAGGGACGGCTAACTCTGTGCCAGCAGCCGCGGTAATACAGAGGTCCCAAGCGTTGTTCGGATTCACTGGGCGTAAAGGGTGCGTAGGTGGCGGAGTAAGTCGGATGTGAAATCTCCGAGCTCAACTCGGAAACTGCATTGGAAACTACTCTGCTCGAGGGTTGGAGGGGGGACTGGAATACTTGGTGTAGCAGTGAAATGCGTAGATATCAAGTGGAACACCAGTGGCGAAGGCGAGTCCCTGGACAACTCCTGACACTGAGGCACGAAAGCTAGGGGAGCAAACAGGATTAGATACCCTGGTAGTCCTAGCCGTAAACGGTGCACGTTTGCTGTAAAAGGAATCGACCCCTTTTGTGGCGTAGCCAACGCGTTAAACGTGCCGCCTGGGAAGTACGGTCGCAAGATTAAAACTCAAAGAAATTGACGGGGGCCTGCACAAGCGGTGGAGTATGTGGCTCAATTCGATGCAACGCGAAGAACCTTACCTGGCCTTGACATGTACGTAGTAGAAGGGTGAAAGCCTGACGAGGTAGCAATACCAGCGTACACAGGTGCTGCATGGCTGTCGTCAGCTCGTGTCGTGAGATGTTGGGTTAAGTCCCGCAACGAGCGCAACCCCTGTGTCCTGTTGCCACCCCGGCGAGAGTCGGGAGCACTCTGGACAGACTGCCTCGCTTAAACGAGGAGGAAGGTGGGGATGACGTCAAGTCAGTATGGCCCTTACGGCCAGGGCTGCACACGTACTACAATGCCCGGTACAAAGGGAAGCGAGACCGTCAGGTGGAGCAAATCCCCCAAAACCGGGCCCAGTTCAGATCGTCGTCTGCAACTCGACGGCGTGAAGTTGGAATCGCTAGTAATGGCGCATCAGCTACGGCGCCGTGAATACGTTCCCAGGCCTTGTACACACCGCCCGTCACATCATGAAAGCCGTTTGTACCCGAAGTCACCATGCTAACTGCAAAGAAGTAGGTGCCGAAGGTATGGATGGTGATTGGGATGAAGTCGTAACAAGGTAGCCGTAGGGGAACCTGCGGCTGGATCACCTCCTTTCTAAGGAGAACCACGGGTCCGGGATAATAACCGGACTTCCGAGGTCGACAGCATCGGATTCAATTCGGTGCTGACAGGCTCGGCTTATCGCACAACTCAGTTTTCCAATGAGCAGGCGCTCTTTGGCAAGTGGACGAGATCGAACTCTATCAGGTGCTGGACCTGGGGCCCGTCAGGCTGTGATTTCAGCCTTCAGCCTTCAGCCGGCGGATTTGGGGCTGTAGCTCAGTTGGTAGAGCGGTAGCTTTGCAAGCTATAGGTCAGGAGTTCGAATCTCCTCAGCTCCACCAACTTCGATGGGCGTGTAGCTCAGTTGGTTAGAGCATGCGCTTGATAAGCGCAGGGTCACTGGTTCAACTCCAGTCACGCCCACCACTCTCCGGCCCGCCGCGCGACCGGGATCCACTTGCATTACGAATTTGCCGAAATGAATCGCCTGGGGCTGCATCCCCGGCAGGAAACAGATCGGCGGTGTTCTTTGATAACTGCACATAGGTAGATAACTAGGGCAAATTACAGTTCGCTGAGTTCTGTTTGTTCCCTGTCGAGGGGAGCAAGCAGGTTAACTTTGTGATCAAGCTACTAAGGGCTTATGGTGAATGCCTTGGTGCCAAGAGGCGATGAAGGACGTAGTAAGTTGCGATAAGCCACGGGGAGCCGCAAGCAGGCTTTGATCCGTGGATCTCCGAATGGGACAACCCAGCCCGTGTAACAGCGGGTTATCGACCGGATGAATTCATAGTCCGGCGAGGCGAAACGGGGTGAAGTGAAACATCTCAGTAACCCCAGGAAAAGAAAACGAAGCGATTCCGTCAGTAGTGGCGAGCGAAAGCGGAACAGCCTAAACCGGGAGGACTTGTCTTCCCGGGGTTGCGGGACCTTGATGTGGGAGGTAGAGAGCGAGCTTAACGATTTGGAAAAATCGGCCAAAGACCGTGACAGCCGGGTAAGCGAAGTTCGAAGCCCCCTAGAGGTATCCCAAGTAATGCGGTGCACGTGAAACTCTGCATGAATCTGTCCGGACCACCGGATAAGGCTAAATACTCCTTGGCAACCGATAGTGAACTAGTACCGCGAGGGAAAGGTGAAAAGAACCCCTGCTAGGGGAGTGAAATAGTACCTGAAACCATATGCCTACAATGTGTAGGAGCCCCCTGGATTTACGATTTACGATTGTCGATGGACGCGCGCGGAGCGTGCGCCAGCGGCTGCGTGACTCGTCGAATTCAGCGGTTTGCGAGCGCCCCAAGGCTTCGCAAATCGTAAATCGAGAAATCGTAAATCCAGGGGGTGACTGCTTGCCTTTTGCATAATGAGTCTGCGAGTTATTGTCCGTGGCCAGCCTAAGCCGCTTTGCGGTGGAGGCGAAGGGAAACCGAGTGTCAACAGCGCGACCAAGTCGCGGGCAATAGACCCGAAGCGGAGGTGATCTACTCTTGAGCAGGTTGAAGCCTGGGTAACACCAGGTGAAGGACCGAACTCGTGAATGTTGAAAAATTCTGAGATGACTTGAGAGTAGGAGCGAAAGACTAATCAAACCCCGTGATAGCTGGTTCTCTCCGAAATCGCTTGAGGGCGAGTGTTGTGGAAGTACTCCATGGAGGTAGAGCACTGAATGGCTTAGGGACCCCACCAGGTTACCAAAACCAATCAAACTCCGAATACCATGGATCTCAGTATCACAGCGATCAGGCAGTGGGCGATAAGGTTCATTGCCGAGAGGATAACAGTCCAGACCATCAGCTAAGGTGCCTAAATGTGATTAAGTGGAAAGGATGTGACGTTGCACAGACAGTGAGGATGTTGGCTTAGAGGCAGCCATCATTTAAACAGTGCGTAATAGCTGACTCATCGAGCGATGTCGCGCCGAAAATGATTGGCGATTAAATCACATACCGAAGCTATGGATTCGCGAGGTCTTCGGACCTTGCGAGTGGTAGGAGAGCGTAATCAGTGCTGCGAAGCCGAACGGAAACGGACGGTGGAGCGCTGATTAGTGAGAATGCAGACACGAGTAGCGATAAACCAGATGAGAATTCTGGTCGCCGTAAACCCAAGGTTTCCTGGGCCAGGTTCGTCCTCCCAGGGTTAGCCGGGAGCTAACGCGAGGCCGTAAGGCGTAGCGGATGCACAGCAGGTTAAATATTCCTGCGCCGGGTAAGAATTAGCTATGAGATGACGCAACGGAAAACATCGGCTAGGCAATCGAATGCTGAGCTTAGGCTTCGGCCGAAGCGCACCGGTGGAGAAGTTGCCGAGAAAAGTTTCATAGTATGTCTTATTCGCCCGTACCGTAAACCGACACAGGTGGGTGAGTGTAAGCGCACTCAGGCGCGCGAGAGAAACCTCTCTAAGGAACTCGGCACATTAGCCCCGTAACTTCGGGAGAAGGGGTGCCCAATGACGTTGCAGCAATGTGGCGTCGGCGGGTCTCAGTAAATTGCGTTTAGCGACTGTTTAACAAAAACACAGCACTCTGCAAAGTCGTCAAGACGACGTATAGGGTGTGACACGTGACCAATGCTGAAAGATTAAGAGATCTTGTTAGCCGCAAGGCGAAGCTCGGTCTTTAAGTCCCAGTGAATGTCGGCCGTAACTATAACGGTCCTAAGGTAGCGAAATTCCTTGTCGGGTAAGTTCCGACCTGCACGAATCGTGTAACGACTGAACGACTGTCTCGGAGAGGATCTCGGCGAAACTGTAACGGCGGTGAAGATGCCGCCTGCCCGCAGTAGGACGGAAAGACCCTATGCACCTTTACTGTAAGCTCGTATTGTGTTCTGGTTAACGATGCGTAGCGTAGGTGGGAGACTTCGAAGCGGGAGCTTCGGTTCCCGTGGAGTCGCAATGTGAAACACCACTCTTCGCTAATTAGGATTCTAACCTCAGTCTGTAAGCCAGATGAGGAACAGTGCGTGCGGGTCAGTTTGACTGGGGCGGTTTCCTCCCAAAGAGTAACGGAGGAGCGCGAAGCTTGGCTCAGCATGGTTGGCAACTATGCGTCGAGCGTATGGGTAGAAGCCAGGTTAACTGTGAGACCTACAAGTCGAGCAGGTGCGAAAGCAGGCCCAAATGATCCGACGGTTTAATGTGGAATTGCCGTCGCTCAACGGACAAAAGGTACGCTAGGGATAACAGGCTGATCGAGTCCAAGAGTTCATATCGACGACTCGGTTTGGCACCTCGATGTCGGCTCATCGCATCCTGGGGCTGGAGAAGGTCCCAAGGGTCCGGCTGTTCGCCGGTTAAAGCGGTACGCGAGCTGGGTTCAGAACGTCGTGAGACAGTTCGGTCCTTATCCACTGTGGGCGCAGGAAACTTGAGGGGTTCAAACCTTAGTACGAGAGGACCGGGTTTGACGCACTTCTGGTGTGGCAATTGTCGCGTCAGCGGCATCGTTGCGTAGCCATGTGCGGAAGAGATAAGCGCTGAAAGCATCTAAGTGCCAAGCTCCTCCCAAGATAATGTTTCCCGGACCGCAAGGTCCCTAAAGACCCCCGGAAGACTACCGGGTTGATAGGTTAGGCGTGCAAGCGGAGTAATCCGTTTAGCGGACTAATACTAATCGGTCGTGCGGCTTGATCGCTTTCTTTTTCCTTCTCGAAAGGGGAAAGAGCGATTTTAACTCGCGAACTTAATTCCTTGTTTTCGCCTGTGTGCAGTTTTCAGAGAATACCGGTCCGTGACTGGTGATCAGTGGTCGCCGTCGCTAGCTCTTTGAATTTTGTGTGGTCAGTGCTCGGGGGTTGCCGTGCCAAGGTGCGGCGGGTCCCGGCACTTATCACCGATGTTTTTTTGGTGGCCATAAAGCTGTGGTCCGACCCGTTCCCATTCCGAACACGGCCGTCAAACACAGTCTTGCCGATGGTAGTGGTTTTATAGACTCCGCGAGAGTAGGTCGCCGCCAGTTTTTCTGAAAAGCCGAAGCCGTTTTCCGGGCTTCGGCTTTTTTGTGCCCGGACGCGATCCAAGGTGGGGCCCGCTGGCCGAGCGGGCCACGGACGCCTCGGGCGAGACGTCCCTCCCGACGCTCATGCCGGAGGGAGGCGGAGGGAGGAGTCCAGCGGCTGGACGTCGGCCAGTTCCTTGCCCGGGGCGCCGCCGCCCAGTTCGGCGAGGCGCTCGCCGCTGGGGCGCACCATTCGATCGTAGCTGCCGACGGCGTCGTTGAAGGCGTTGTTAGCGCGCTCGAGGCCGGCGCGGATCTTCTCAAAGTGCTCGGTGAACTTGACCACCCGCACGTAAAACTCCTGGGCCGCCTCGGCGATCTTCTGCGCGTTCTCCGTCTGGGCGTGTTGCTGCCAGCTTACGCTCACCGACCGCAGCAGGGCGATCAGCGACGCCGGCGTGGCCAGCAGGATACGCTTCTGGGCCGCCCACACGATGAGCTCCTGGTCGCCTTCCAGGGCGGCGCTGAACAGCGATTCGGCCGGCAGGAACAAAACCACGTAATCGAGCGCGTTGGGAAACTGGCTGGGATAATCCCGGTCCGCGAGCGCTTTGATGGTCGCCTTGAGCTTCGCCGCGTGCGCGGCTAGCGATTCCGCGCGCCGGGTGGTGTCGGCGCTCTCCAGGGCGCTGAGAAAGTCCAGCTCCGGCACCTTCGCGTCCACGATGATGACCCGCTCGCCCGGCAGCCGCACAACCAGGTCGGGCTTGGCGTCGCCTTCTTTGGTTTGCTCGGTGAAGTCGCAATGCGCGCTCATGCCGGCGGCTTCGACTACCCGCCGCAGGGTTTCCTCGCCCCAGCGCCCGCGCGCCTGGCTGGACTTCAGGACCATGCGGAATTGCTGCGTTTCTTGCGCGAGGGACTGGCTCTGCTGGGACAGCGCCTCGAGTTGCTTCTTCACCTCGCCCAGCGTGCCGGCCTGGGTCGCTTCCGCCTGTTGCAGCCGCTTCTGATAAGTCTCCAACTGCTGCTTCAGAGGCTCGACGAGCGTCTTGATGGCCTCCTGGCGTTGGGCCAGGTCGCCCTTGGCCGTTTCCTGGAGTTTGGCGACCGTCTCAGTAACGCGCTCGATGAACTGAGGTTGCAGTTCGCGGAGCGTATCCACGCTCAGCGCCTTGAACGCCGCGCGCAGATCGGCCAGTGCTTTCTCCTGAGCCTCTTTAGCCTCGCGCAGGGCCTGCTCGTGCAGCGCGCGCTGGTCGGCGACGAGTTTCTCCGCCGCCGCCCGGCTTGCCGCCGCCGCCGCCTGCCCCCGGTCCGCGGCGGCTGCCTGCTCCCGCACTTTGACCAGCTCCCCTTCCCGCTGCGCCAATTGTTGGCGCAACTCATTGGCCAGCCGGTCATCCGGCGCGACGGCCTGACCCCGGCGATAGAGCCAGCCGATCAAAAAGCCGAGCGCGCCGCCGATCATCACGCCAAGCAGCAGGTGAGCGATCGGGGACATGCGATGGGGGATTGCTGATCAGTGATCAGTGATCGGTGGCTTGAGGTAGGAGGCGGTGATCGTTGGCGTAGTGTGAATTGCCAATCGCCGATCGCCGCTGGCCAACTCAGTAATGAGCGATGACCTCGATCTCGACGCTGGCGCCTTTCGGCAGCGCGGCGACCTGGATGGTGGAACGCGCCGGGAAGTCCGCGGTGAAGTGTTTTGCGTACACCTCGTTCATGCCGGCGAAGTCCGCGAGGTTGGTCAGGAACACCGTGCTCTTGACGACATTGGCGAAGGTCAGGTTCTGATCGTCGAGGATGGCCTTGACGTTTTGCAGGACACGCTCGGCCTGCGCCTTGATGTCGCCGGTGACGAGATTGCCGGTGGCTGGATCAAGGGGAATCTGACCGGCGCAGAACAGGAGTTCGCCGACGCGGACGGCGTGGTTGTAAGGTCCGACTGCAGGGGCAGATTTGGCAGGTTTGATGATGGTTTTCTTTGGCATAGCGGAGCGATGTTAGCGCCTTGCCTCACCGGGTCAAGCCGCAGAAGTCTCGACGCCAGGTTCGAGGGGGGCGTATCTGGGGGGCATCCTCACTCCCAGCACTGCCGACCGGTTGAAACGGCGGGGTTGTTCCAGCTCGGTCGGGCGTTTCCCGCCTCCCTCCGAGGGAATTTGAGCATGACGCGGCCAAAGGGGTCTGAGACGATTCCGTCCATGATAACGTGTCAGCAGCCCGGCGGCCGCAGCCCATCGGTTTGAGGGAGCCACGGCATGAGCCTGATCTATACACCGCCTTCGATCATCGAGCGCATTGACCTGGCAGCACTCTTTCCCACCGACCAACCGCTGGAGGTTGAGTTGGGCAGCGGCGATGGCTCGTTTCTGGCGGAATACGCCCGGCTGCACCCGGAGCGCAACTTCATCGGGCTGGAACGGTTGCTCGGTCGCCTGCGGAAACTCGACCGCAAAGGCCGTCGCGCCGGGCTGACCAACTTGCGCGCGGTGCGCCTCGAATGCTCCTACTTCCTCGAATACCTGTTGCCGCCAGGCTCGGCGGCCGCTCTGCACATTTACTTCCCTGACCCGTGGCCCAAGCGGAAGCATCACCGGCATCGGCTGATCAACGACCGCTTTCCGGGGCGGGCCCGGCAGGCGCTGGCGCCGGGCGGCACGGTTTATCTGCGCACGGATGATGAGGATTACTTCCAGCAGATGACTGCCGTGTTTGCCGCCGACGCCACGTTTGTTCCGGCGCAAACGCCCGCCGACCTGACTGCCCTGCTGACTGATTTCGAGAAAGACTTCCAGGCGCGCGGGGTCAGGACCTTGCGGGCAGCGTATCGGGTTGGGTCCCGGTGATCGGCGACGCGTAACCGGACTCGCGGCGCGGAGCACCAATCACCGGTCGCTGACTACCCGTTGCCACCCCTCAAATATCTATCACCGGGCCATCGCCGCGGTCGGAACCCGGTGGCCGGCGCCAACGTGCGAAGTGGACTCGCGAACGACTGGCGCCGGTGAGCAGATTCAGCAACAGGGAAACGAGGCTGATGATCAGCGCCCCCAGGAAGGCCGCGCCAAAACTGTTGATTTCGAAGTACTGCCCGAGCAGCACACTGACGAAGTACAACAACAGCGCGTTGATCAAGAGCCGGAAGAGGCCCAGGGTGAGAATCAGCAGGGGCAGCGCCCAGAGCGTGAGGATCGGGCGGATGAACGCATTGAGAATGCCCAACACGAGCGAAGTCACAAACGGCGTCCACAGGCTGTCATCCTTGAAGCGAATGCCCGGAACAACATAGACCGCCACCAACACCGCCAGCGTGTCAACCGCCCAGTTCCGGACAAACTTCTTCATACCTCGACGCGCAGGAAAGTCACCGGTGTTTCCGCCCGCACTACCACCTTGGGGAGGCTCGCCGGAACCAGTCCGAACTGGCCCGGTGCCAGGCCCAGAGTCATCTCGCCGCCGCAGAGTTTTGCCTGGCCCTCCAGGAGCGCAATGATCTGGGTCCTCTCCGGCTGGAGCGCCACGCCCGCACCCGCGCCCGCCTGATGGACCTCGGCCGTGAAAAGAAGATCACGCACGAGCGGTCGCACCCTTTGCTGGCCATCCCGGGTCCACTCCGTGGGAAGCAGCGACGGCTCAAAGTCATTGAAATCTATGCTCGCCAGCGATTGCGGGATATGCAGTTCGCGGGGGCTGCCGTCCAGGCCGGGCCGGTTCCAATCGAACACGCGGTAGGTCGTGTCCGAGTTCTGCTGGATTTCGAAAATGACCAGCCCCGCGCCAAGTGCATGAACCCGCCCGCTGGGCAGGAACATGGCGTCCCCCGACCGTACCCCCACGCGATGGAAACACTCGGCAACGGCGCCGGACCGGATTCTGCGCTCGAACTCGGCACGCGTGACCCCGCGCTTCAGGCCGACATACAGTTCCGCTTCTGGAGCCGCCTTCGCGACAAACCACATCTCGGTCTTCGGTTCGCCGCCGAGCTCCGCCGCTTTCACCGGCGGGGGATGAACCTGCAGCGAAAGCTTGTCCTGCGCATCCAGGATCTTGATCAGCAGTGGGAACCGCCCGCCTTGAGGTGCGGCCCGGCCTAGCAGCTCATCCCCGTGATTCTCCATCAACCAACGCAGGTCTTTGCCGGTCAGCGGCCCGTTGGCGACGACGCTCACGTCGCCCGGCCGGTCGCTGATTTCCCACGACTCACCGATCCGCACGCCCGGCGGCAACCGCTTGTCGTACAGGCGCTCCAACTCGCGCCCACCCCAAACGCGTTCCTTGAAGATCGGGTGAAAGGTTATCGGGTACAGCATCTCTGCCGGTGAATCGCCGCGCGCCGGAGGTCGAGCTCAGTCCCCGCGGACTCCTGCGGCCCGCCCGCCCGCCCGCCTTCGCTGCGGAAAGTCATTCGCCGCCCTCGATTCGCCATGCTCCAGCCTCGCGTTTGCAACAGCCCTACGCTCCCAGCGTCTCCGCTACCGCCGGCCCCTTTTCGGTGAAATGGCCAAACGCGCGGAACTTGGCGTAGCGCTGCTTCAGGCGGTCCGGTGCCGGCAACGCCTGAAGCTGCTCAAGGTGCTTGAGGAGGCAATCTCGGAGCGTCTGGGCCGATACCTCATAATCCGTGTGGGCGCCGCCGAGCGGTTCCGGGATGATCTCATCCACCAACCCCAACTCCAGCAGGTCCGTGGCGGTAATCTTCAAAGCCTCGGCGGCTTTGGCCGACGCCGAACGGTCCTTCCACAGAATCGCCGCGCAGCCTTCGGGGCTGATCACCGAGTAGTAGGCGTATTGCATGATCAGCACCCGGTCCGCTACCCCGATGCCCAAGGCCCCGCCCGAGCCGCCTTCGCCGAGGACCGCGGCAATAATCGGCACCTCCAGCACCATCATCTCCCGCAGGTTCACGGCAATGGCCTCTGCAATGTGCCGCTCCTCCGCCCCGATGCCCGGATAGGCCCCCGCGGTGTCAATCAAGGTAATGATGGGCAGCCGGAACTTGTCGGCTAACCGCATCAGCCGGAGCGCTTTGCGATAGCCCTCCGGATGCGCCGACCCGAAGTTGCGCCGGATATTCTCCTTGGTGTCACGGCCCTTTTGCGTGCCGATCACCATCACCTGCTGACCCCCAAGCCGCGCGAACCCTCCGACCACTGCCCGATCCTCCGCAAAAAGACGGTCACCGTGCAACTCGCTGAAGTCGCTGAAGGCCAGTCGTAGGTAATCCAGCGTGAAAGGCCGCTTCGGGTGGCGCGCGATCTTGATTCGGTCCCACGCCCGGAGGTTGGCGAAGATCTGGCGCTTGGTTTCCTCCAACTTCTTCTCGATTAAGCCAACCTCCTCCTCAAAGTTGATCTCCAGGGAGTGGGCTTCCTGATGCTTCTTCAACTCCTCCAGCTTCTGCTGCAGATCCACAATCGGCTTCTCGAAGTCGAGTTGATGTTTCATCGCCTTCAGCCTAGTCACTTCGCCTGCCCTAGGCAATGCCGATTCCGTACACACAAAGAGCCGGATTTCCATCCGGCTCTCAGTGGTGACGAGGTTTATACGCCTTCACCCAGGCGCTCAGAAGGGTAATGCGGCCAACTATTCGGTCGCTGTTCGAACCGCATTACAAGCAAAACCTCTATGCCAACCCTAAACGAACAGCGAAATCAGCATTCGCTCTAAGTATATGATACGACAAGCTCCGAGATCGTTCAAGTTTTTTCAATCCGCTTTTGTGGATCGCGCAACCTGCTGCGATTGACTGATTTACGAACGGGCTGCTGAGGCGGCGTCGGGTTGCGCCCTTCTCCAGCCCGCCCGTTATCCGTAACCCGCAACATTATAGGAGACTGCAGACAAGACCAGTTTCACTGCCAGGGTTGGCCGTTCCCAGCGCAAGCCGCGTCAGTTAATGGTCAGTGGCTCGCGCCAGAAATGGCCCTCTTGCGCCAGCAAATCGTCCGCTGCCGTTGGCCCCCAGGTGCCCGCCGCGTAGAACTCGCGGTCCGACAGGGATTGCCCTTCCCACGCCCTGCGAATCCCATCCACGATTTGCCAGGCCGCCTCGACCTCATCGCGGCGAATAAACAGCGTGGCGTCGCCGGCCATCGCTTCGAGCAATAGCCGTTCGTAAGCCTCGGGCGTGTAGGCCCCAAACTCCGCGTCGTAGCTGAAATGCATGCGGACGGGTCTTACCGCCACGCTCGTCCCAGGCACCTTGCCGTTGAAACGGAGCGAGATGCCCTCATTGGGTTGGAGGCGCAGGGTCAGCGCATTCGGATCGAGTTTCGGCCCGCATTGTGCCGCGAACAGTACGTGCGGCGTCGGCCGGAACTGAACCCGCACCTCGCTGGTGCTCAACGGCAGGTTCTTGCCCGTGCGCAGGTAAAACGGGACCCCGGACCAGCGCCAGTTATCAACTAATAGCTTCAGTGCTACGTATGTCTCAACATTCGAGTCTGACTTAACCTTCAGCTCCTGGCGATAGCCCGACCGCGGTTCTCCGTCCACCGTTCCCGCCACATACTGCCCCCGCACCACTTGCCGCGCGACGTCCTCGGATGTCAACTGCCGGATTGATTTGAGCAACTTCACCTTTTCGTCACGGATTGACTCGGCCTCGAGCGACACCGGGGGCTCCATCGCCACCAGCGAAAGCACCTGCAGTAGATGATTTTGCACCATGTCCCGCAACGCGCCAGCCTCTTCGTAATATCCGCCGCGCTGGCCTACGCCCAGCTTCTCGCTGACCGTAATCTGGAAGTGGTCAATGGATTCGCGATTCCAGAGCCGTTCGAAGGTCGAGTTCGAGAAGCGGAACATCAGAATGTTCTGCACTGTCTCCTTGCCCAGGTAGTGGTCAATGCGGAAGACCTGCTGTTCGCGGGCATAGCGGGCCAGTTCCCGGTTCAATTGGCGCGCGGAGTCCAAATCGTGGCCGAAGGGCTTCTCCACGACTACTCGTTGCCAGCCCTCGCCCCCGTTCTTCTGGAGCAGCCCGGCGCGATGCAACTGCTCCACCACCTGGCCGAACTGGCTGGGCGAGGTGGCCAGGTAAAACAGCAGGTTCCGGCGCAGTGGCACGCTGTCGAAGGCAGCTAGCTTCTTTTCCAGCGACTCATAGGCCCCGGCAGCGCCGAGGTCCCCTTGGCAGTAATGAAGGTTCTGCGCGAACTGCACCCACACCTTATCTTCCACCGGTTTGGTGCGCGAAAACTGGTCCAGCGCGGACCGCAGCTCGCTGCGCCACGAGGCATCTGTCTTTTCCCGCCGCGCGAAACCGACGATGCGAAAGTCTGCGGGCATCTGCTTGTTCTTGCAGAGATGGTAGAAGGCGGGAATGAGCTTGCGCGCCGTCAGATCGCCGCTCGCGCCGAAGATGATGATCGAGCATGGTTCCACCGCCTTGCGCCCCTCATCCAGGCGGCAAATCATCAACTCATCAAACTGTTGGGATGGATTCACAGGCCAACCATCGTCGAGCCGCTCGCGCGATTTCAAATATTCTTGTGCTTTACAGGCAGCGGTGCCGATCTATATTGCCGCTCGCCAGACAGCCGATGTGGCGGAATTGGCAGACGCGCTAGACTCAAAATTTAACCAGGCACTTGGTCCCAAGTGGAACCATGCGGACAGCAAGGACTTCTTCTTCCTGATCTCTCCAGCGCTTGGGGCCCTTTGGGACTGTTTTGGCCTCTATTACAGGTGCGCGGGATACAAAAAGGGATACAAACGCCCGCCACCTTGACTCCAGTAGAAGTGCCTTTACTGAGGACCGTCCGAGCTTTGCTTCCTGATCCCCTGCAACTCGGCGTTCGGTTCGTCGGGAAAGTGCTCCAGTTTCCCAGCTCGCCTATACCAATAACGGCTGTTGTCCTGGTCGCCTTCAATCTTGTGCAGGACGGCGTGAATCCAGCAAGCGGTCCCATCCTCATATTGCTGCACTATTTCATGAACGGCATCCCATTCGCCCGATAGAGCAAGGTCGATGGCGTGCTTCCGCTGATGTCGGCATGTTCGAGGGTGCTGTTCTGATTCTGAGTCTCCTATTCCTGGTCGCAGTGGGCATGGATACTCCCGCATGAAGAGGCCAAAGCAACATGGAACCAAATATGCCGTTGGTGTCCACGACAGCATACCCCATGTCTTGGGGAGGTGATTCTCGAGAGGTGGCTGGTAGAATCCAAGCGAAACGAATATGACCTCACGCGAGCGGCTCCTGACGACTCTTGCCGGTCTGCCGCCTGACCGCGTGCCGGTCGCGCTCGCCGCCAGCGCGCATTTTTAGATTCGCCTCCGGTTGCCGCGTCGTGAACCGACAGGACTTCGGGGGTGCATCCGGGGACCCACTGCCGGCTAGCCAACCCGCGGGTATCCCCGTATTGTTCGGCAACGCGCTATGAAATCCCGAACGGTGTGGACGTCGTGGCTGAGCCGGGCCGTGGCGGTGCTAGTCACTGCTTCAGCCCTGGTGGCACGAGGTGCGGCGCCTCCGGTCGAGCCGGGCTTCACGGTCCGGAGTTGGGACAGCGAAGACGGTCTGCCGACCGCGCGGTTTAATGCCTTGGCGCGGACCCCGGATGGTTACCTGTGGATCGCCACCGAAATCGGGCTCGTGCGATTCGATGGCGCCCGCTTCGTTACTCTGACCACCAACACGGTTCCCGCCCTGGGACATAACCACATCCTGAGCCTCCTGGTGGATACTAACGGCGTCTTGTGGGTGGGTACGGCGGCCGGCACGCTGGCCGCTCGCGCAGCCGGTAGCTTCTCCGCCGTGCCACTGGACGCGCGCTTGCGCGGCGCGCCGATTACCCGCTTGGCATCCGGCGCCGATGGCGCGCTCTGGCTTGCCCCCGCCGGCCATGGGCTTGTTCGTTGGCGGGGCGGATGCGATTTCCTGATTCCCGTAAACGGGCTTCCTCCCGCCAGCGGAATAGCCTCTTTCGTCGCCGAGCCCGGGGGTCGAATCTGGGCACATATAGATGACGCATTGATGTCATGGGGCGACGGAGTTTGGCGGCGCGAGCGCTTTGATCTCGATCCCAAGGCTTCCGTGTATGCGATGGTTCCCGACCGGCGGGGCGAAGGACTGTGGCTCGCGCTTACGGCCCCAAATCCTCTTCCGCGACGCGGCGCCAGGATCTTCAAGATGGAACAGGGCAGGCTGGTTCAGGAACTTCAGCCCTACCCCTGGTCTCAGGACTCGAAACGTGCCGAGGTTACCACCATGCTCCAGGACCGTCGCGGACGGCTCTGGGTCGGGACGTGGGTGAACGGGGTGTTCTACTGGGAAGCTGGGCATGGCTGGCGGCAACCGAAGCCGGATCAGCCAACCCCCTGGCACCCGGTGGATGCGCTGGCCGAGGATGAGGATGGGCGGATCTGGATGGTCACTCGTGACGGCGGTTTGTACCGGATTGCCGAGCGGAAGGTGACCGCGCTCACACCGCCGGAGGAGGCCGGCCGCATTATGATCAACTCCGCGTGCGTGACCCGCGACGGCAGCATCTGGGTGGCGACCGACGATGCCGGCGTTTTCCGCTATCAGGAAGGAAGGTTCGAGCAATTCACGAATGGGCTGGCATCCATCCACATCGGCGTGCTGCTCGAAGACAGCCACACCAACCTTTGGGCGGGAACGCAGCAGGGACTCCACGTTTGGCATGGCGCCCGGTTCCGGCCAGTGCTCGGGACTGATTCCGCCGGGTTCGAGGTCTACTCCTTGTACGAAGACTCGCACGGCAATCTCTGGGGCAACAGCAACAATCGCGGACTATTCCGGCGCACACCCGAAGGGGAAGTCCACTACTACGGGCGCGAGGAGGGACTCGACGGCTACTTTATCCGCGCCATCACGGAGGATGCGGAGGGGCGGCTCTGCCTGGCCGTCTATCAGCGCGGCTTCTATCGCCTCGTGGGGGAAAAGTTCGAGCGGTTTACGGTTGAGCGCTGGCCGGACTTGAGGTTCATCCATGGGCTTTGCGCCGACCCGGCGGGCGGAGTGTGGATCGCCACCGGCGGGGCGGGACTCTTCTTTTTCAAGGACGGGCAATTCCGCCAATGGACTTCCGCCGATGGCTTGCCGGACATGCTGCTGCGCGCGGTCGTTCCCGACGACGAGGGGAACCTCTGGTTCAGTTCCAACAAGGGCATCTTCGGCTGTTCCCGGGAGGCGCTGAAGAAGCACGATCCCGGCCGAAGCTCGCCCGTGCTCTTTTGGCGCCTTTCCGTGCGGGACGGTTTGCCGGTCAAGTTGGCTTCTGGCGCAGGCCAGCCGGTGGCGGCGCGCTCTGCCGATGGACGGCTCTGGTTCCCCAACTACCGCGCGCTGGCCGGGTTTGATCCAGCCGTCGTCCGGGACGCTGGGCGTGCGCTTACGCCCATGATCGAGGAGGTCCGGGCCGATGGCATTGAGTGCCTGCCCGACCCAACCGCAGGATTGCACCTGCGGTCGGGTGTGCGCCGAATCGAGATTCACTACACGTGCGCGGACCTCCGTGCCCCGGAGCGGTTGCGGTTCCAGTATCAGTTGGATGGCATTGACGATCGTCCGCGGGAGGCCGGAGCCCAGCGCGTGGCGGTTTATGGGCCCCTGCCCCCCGGTCACTACCGTTTCCGCGTCTGGGCCGGGGGCGCCTCGAGCGAATGGCGTGAGGCCCCTGAAGCACTGCCGCTGATCATCCTGCCACGTTGGTGGGAACGTGCTTCCGTCCGTTTTTCTGCCGTGCTTCTGTGCGTGTTGTTGTCGGGGGGAACTGTCTGGCTGGTGGCCCGGGCGCGCCACCGCCGCAAGCTGGCCCGGCTGCAATTGCAGCAGGTTCGCGAGGCGGAGCGCCGCCGCATCGCAAGGGACATCCACGATGACCTTGGGGCTACGCTCACGCGCATGTTGTGGCTGGGCGAAATGTCCGGCAACCCCGAGACTGCCCAGGCGCACATGCACAAGGTGGCCACCGCCGCCCGGGATATGTCGCAGTCGCTGGAGGCCATTGTCTGGGCGGTGCGACCGGAGAACGATACCCTGCGCAGCCTGGTCCTGTACCTGGGGCGCCGCATGGATGAGTTGTTCGAGGGCACGAGCACCGCTTACCGGTTCCTCGCGCCGCATGATACTCCCGGAGCGCATGGTCTTCGCGGAGGCCCGGCATAACGTCTTTCTGGCGTGCAAGGAAGCTCTCACCAATGCTCTGAAGCATGCCCGGGCCACCGAAGTGCAACTCGAGTTGGCCTGCACCGACGATGAATGCCAGATCACGATCACTGACAACGGGCTGGGCTTTGACCCGCAAGGCACCCTCCGCACCGGGGCCAGCGGTTTGAAGAACATGCGGACGCGTATGGAGGAGATGAAGGGCGGCTTCGAACTCCACAGCGAGCCCGGCAAAGGCACCACCGTGCGGCTGAGTTTCCCGATCCCGGCGCCCACGATAATCTGATCCCCGGTTTTCGGTTTGCGGACTTCCTGCCGGCCCTTCCGCTGCCAGGATCTGGCTTGGGGTCGGCTCTTGGCCCCCAGCCGCTTAGAACCGGTCTATCCCCAAAACATGGGTATAGCGCCGATTCCGCTTTCTGGCAGGCTGCTCTTTGATGACTTTTTGACTGAGCATGCGAATGACCGCCAAGACAGAACCTCCCCTTCTGCCTGTCGAAATCGTGCTGGCGCCAGACTGGTGGCACGCGCACGCCGGCATTGATTTTGACCAGGACTTCTTCTTTCATCCGCGCCGCCGGGTGGAGGTCGAGCGGAAGATGGAGCAGGTGGCCTACGACCGGTGGGGACGGTTCGGCCAGGGCGGCGACCGGAACCGGGATCTGCCGCTTCTGGGGGCGGTTCATCTGGCGGCGGGCTTCCTGCTTTCGGAAATGCTCGGCTGCGAGGTCGAATACCGTGCCGACGCCCCTCCCCAGGTGCACCCCAGAGGGCTGGATCGTCTCGCGGTGGACGAAGCGGCCGCGTACACCTCGCCCGCCTTCCGCCGTTTGGAGCGCCTGGCCGAGCAGCTTACCGCCAGCCACGGTTATGTGGCCGGCGACGTGAACTGGGGCGGGATTCTGAATCTGGCCCTGGACCTGCGCGGTCAGGACCTGCTGCTGGACTTGTCCGACCAACCGGATCGGGTGCGTGCCTTCTTCGTGCAGATCAGCCGCGTCATCGAGCGGTTTGTGGGCTTTGTGGAATCCCAGACCGGCTCCAGCAGCATTTCGGTCAACCGCACAGTTCGCCATCGGCCCGGGGCCGTGTTGCTGCACTCGGAATGCACGCCATACGATGGTTTCCGCTGCCCATTATGAGCAGTTCCTGCTGCCCTTCGACATTGCGTGGAGCCAGCGCCATCAGCCCTATGGCATCCATTACTGCGGGCCGGATCCGCACCGTTTCGCCGCGGCTTACGCCAAGGTCCCCCGCCTGGATTTCCTGGATGTCGGTTGGGGTGGCGACCTGCGCATCCTGCGGCAGCATTTGCCCAACACCTTCCTGAACATCCGGCTCAGCCCGGTGGAAATCGTCAGCCAGACGCCGGAGCAGATCGCCGCCACCGTGCGCCGCCTGGTCAAGGATTCAGGGAATCCCGCGCTAACCGGCATCTGCTGCATCAACATGGACCATCGGGTCAGCGATGCCCAGGTCGGCGCGATCTTCGCGGCCGCCGCGGAACTGCGGCGTGAATTTCACAACAGCTCGGCCAACTGACCCTTGTGCCGGCATGAACCATGCTTCTCTGAAATGAAAACTAAACGCAGAGACTTCTTGAAATTGACCGGGGCCGCCGGCTTGGGCTTCGTCAGCCGTGCCGCCGTGGGACACGCCGCCGAAGCGCCCGCGCCCGACCCAACGGATGTCGTCGCACTGAATCGCAAATATCAGGTCTCGCACAAGCAGCGCTTCAACATGGCGGGCTACGCCGCGCCCAAGCTCAGCACCGTGCGCGTGGGCATCATCGGGATGGGCAACCGCGGGCCGGGTCACATGAACCTGCTGCGGCGTCTGGAGGGGGTTGAAATCAAGGCCCTGTGCGACCTGCGACCCGAGCGGGTCGAGGCGGCCGCGAAGCAGCTTGAAAACTCGGGCCACACTCCGGTGCTCTACGCGGGTTCGGAGAATGAGTGGAAGAAGCTGTGTGAGCGCCCGGACCTTGACCTGGTGGTGGTGACGACCCCCTATTACCTGCATGCGCCCATGGCGATCTACGCCATGGAACAGGGCAAACATGCCGCCAGCGAAGTGCCCGCCGCCGGCACCATGGAAGAGTGCTGGCAGTTGGTGCAGACGGCCGAAAGAACCAGGAAGCACCTGATGATGCTGGAGAACTACTCCTTCCTGGAGTTCCAGCTCCTGACGCTGAGCATGGCCCGGCAGGGTTTCTTCGGCGAGGTCGTTCACGGCGAATGCGCCTACAACACCAGCAAGATGGGCAACAACTTCAGCAAGACCTGCTACTGGAACATGTGGTGGCTGCGCCAGTACGCCGCCCGGCGGGGCAACATCTACCCGACTCATGGCCTGGGCCCGGTTTGCCAGATCATGAACATCAACCGGGGCGACCGGCTCGATTTCCTGGTCTCGGTCGAAAGCAAGGACTTCATGATGGCCAAGAAGGCCCGGGAACTGGCCCAGAGCGACGGCTTCTACCAGGAGTTTGCCGGCAAGGAGTATCGCGGCAACATGAACACCACGTTGATCCGCACGGTCCAGGGGCGGACCATCATGCTGCAGCACGACGCCACCTCGCCTTCGCCGCATAACCTCATCCACGGCATCTACGGGACTGAAGGGGCGGCGCTGTATGACCCGCCGCCGCCCCGGCTGGCGGCGGGCAACCACGAGTGGGTCTCGGCGGAGGAGTTTGCCGACGCTCAAGGAGAAATATACGCCCACCCTCTACAAGCGAATGGGGGAACTGGCCAGCCAGAGCGGCCACTGGGGGTCGGACCTGTTGATCGTTTGGCACCTGATAGATTGCCTGCGCAACGGCTTGCCGCTGGACCAGGACGTCTATGACGCCGCGGCCTGGAGTTCCATCATCCCGCTGAGCCAGTGGTCGGTGCTCAACCGCTCCTATCCCATCCTATCCCGGATTTCACCGCCGGCGCCTGGAAGACCAACCCGCGCAACATGGACATCGAGTTCACCCACGGCGGCGCCACCACCAGGGTGATCGCCTGATAAAAGAGCCTCCCTCCCGAACCCGAAAAGAACATCTGCGATCCTTCCCAGATGCATCGGCGTGAATTTGTGTTGAGGTCCGGGCTGATTGCCGGAGGGATGCTTTCACTTTCGTCATTGGGCGGCGTCAGTGTCGGGCGGCGGCGAATCCAGTGGACGCGAGGCAAGGGCGCGGGACTGGTTTCCGCGGTCGCGTGTGAGGGCGAGCCGCTCCCCTCATCCAATCCCACCGTGGGCGTGCTGGACGGAGCGATTCGGCGACGCGGGGCAGATGGAGCAGAAGTGGTCCGGCTGGGAGTTGATCGCGCCAGCGCGCAGCTCGGGCCGCTGCATCTCGAGTTGAAACATCGTCTGCTGGACAACAGAGCAGGCGAGGACCTGCTTGAAGCAGAGATTTCCATTCGAAACGAGGCGGATCAGGCGCAGGAGGTGGAAGCGACATTCCTGACCCCCGTTCAGCCGGGCGCGGATATCACCCAGCAGCGCATCTATGTTCCCTTGTCTGCGGCTGGCGGTTCCCGCGATGGGCGATTCGCAGCCCTCGGAGTCAAAGAATTCCTGGAGGATTGCCAGCAGCAGGTGGGAGCAACGGATTTCGCCTGCCATTACCTTGAACCCATGGCAAGTTTCCCGGCGGAACGCACGACGCGCGCGCTCCTGCTCGCGCCGGTGGTGGACGTCTTTCAGGCCGCGCGTCCATGGCGGGTGGCGATGTTCATGTCCGCGGATCAACCCGCCCGCTTCCGATTCACCAGCGAATACGGCAGCGGCCAGGTTTGGGAGGCGGGCCAAACAGTCACTTTGCAGGCGGGCCAGTCGGCGACCTTGCGCTGCTGGCTGCACCTCCATCGCGGCGATGCCTCCGAGGCCTGGCGCGCCTTCCATCGTTTCGCCCACCACGAGGATCATCCTGCAGTGGACTGGACCCGCGAGTTCAAGGTTCACTACTACGATTTTCTCTCCTCGGCGCAGGGCAAAGACGGCCATCGTGGCGACGGCTACGACGCCGACCTGCCATTCTTCCGCGATTTCCGGGTCGGCCTGGCCACGCAGCACGGTTACTACCCGCACCTCGGCGACTACCTTCACCCTGACCGGAAAACCTGGCCAGCCATGCGCGGTGACAAACAGGGATCAGCGGAGATGTCTTTTGAGAAGATGAAGGCTCGGATTCACGCAACGCGAAAGGCGGGCGCCAGGGCGGCTGTTTACCTGCACCCGGTCCTGTTTGACGATGCCAGTCCCCTCTTCCAGGAGTTGCGCGACTGCGTGCTGGTGGATGAAAGAGGAGCCCCGGTGCGCTACCCCTGGCAGGGCCCCGACACGCAGGGGAAAAACTGGCTCGCTTCCCTTGCCTCGGCGCGCTGGCGTAAGCACCTCCTCCAGCAAGCGCAGTGGATCATGGAGGTTCTGTCACCCGATGCGATCGTCGCGGATGAGACGTTCGCAGGGGTGGGCTACGATCATCATCCCGGACGGGCGGGGCCGCTGTCTCCCGGAGCCATTGATTTCTATCGAAAGCTCAGGACCCTGGTGCGGTCTTTCGGACGTGACCGTGCCGCTTTTTCAAGCGACTGCTCGCTCGCGCCATTTGTTTACTGGTTCGACGGTGAGTGTGGCGACCACGCCTACTCGACGCTGCTCGGCCGGCCATCCTACACGCAGCCGCCAGTTCGTTTCCTGGCCGCGCTGGGTGACAAGCCCTGGCGCCCGTGCGCGTGGCATTTCCAGAAGACGTGGGAATCCCAGATGAAACTGGCCCGCCAGGTCGGGGCGGGTGTCGGGGTTTCCAACGGCTGGGAGGAGTACACCGGCCTGGTGCGTTTGCCCGCGGATGTGAAAGCCAAAATGCTCGCTGGTATTGCGTCAGTCACCGAACTCCGGCAAAGCTGAGGGTCGAACGGTTTCCTGTTGGACTCATATGAAACTAACGCACTCCTTGAAACCAAGGCTGCCGGCGATTCTGTTCCTGACCTTCGCACTGCATGCCTCCGCAATGGCGGGCGGGGCCGCGCCGGCGCGCACCGTGCTGGTCGAGGCGGAGCAATTTGCCCAGCGTGGCGGCTGGGTTGTGGACCCGCAGTTCATGGACGTCATGGGTTCGCCATACTTGCTGGCGCACGGCCTCGGCGCACCGGTAACGGACGCGGTCACGCAGGTCAAGCTCCCTGCGCCAGGCATCTATCACGTTTTCGTCCGCACCAAGGATTGGGTGGCGCGGTGGAACGCGCCGGGTGCGCCAGGCCGATTCCAGGTGCTCGTGAACGGTCGTCCGCTCGACACGACCTTCGGCACGGAAGGAGCGGACTGGCACTGGCAGGACGGCGGCACGGTCGAAATTCAATCCAGGCGCGTCACGCTGGCGTTGCACGATCTCACCGGGTTTGAGGGGCGGTGCGATGCCGTGCTTTTCACCGCCGACAAGAGCCTCGTCCCGCCGAACGCCGGCCCGGCCATGGCCGGGTTTCGCCGGAAGCTTCTCGGTTTGCCCGCGCAGCCACAAAAAGCCGGCAAGTTTGATCTCGTCGTGGCCGGTGGCGGCATGGCGGGCACGTGCGCCGCCATCACGGCGGCGCGACTCGGACTGAAGGTGGCGCTGGTCCAGGATCGGCCCGTACTCGGGGGCAACAACAGCTCGGAGGTCCGCGTCTGGCTCCAGGGCGCGCGAAACCAGGAGCCTTATCCGGGCATCGGAGACATCGTCGCGGAGCTGGAGCCGTCACGCCGCGCGCATTACGGCCCGGATAACACCGCCGACCTTTACGAGGACCAAAAGAAACTCGCCGTCGCCCGCGCCGAGAAGAACCTCACCTTGTTCCTCGAACACCGTGTCATCGGCGCCGAAACCAACGGGCGGCGAATCTCAGCCGTTGTGGCGCAGAGCATCGGGAGCGGACGCCGCTTGCGCCTCAGCGGGCGTTGGTTCGCCGACTGCACCGGCGACGCGGCGCTCGGGGCGCTGGCGGGCGCGGACTTTGATCTGACGCCCGAGGGCCGCCTTGGCTCCTGCAATCTATGGAACGTCTGCGATTGCCCGGACACCAACGCGCTGAACACCGCCGTAGCCGAGCTTTCCCGGCCGGTTCCCTTTCCGCGTTGTCCCTGGGCGTTGGACCTGAGCGAGAAACCGTTTCCCGGCCGGGGAGTGAAACCGGATTTGCTGAAGCTCGGAGGCTGGTATTGGGAGAGCGGCTTTGACCGCGATCCGATTGGCGAGATGGAATATGTGCGCGACTGGAACTTCCGGGCGATGTACGGCGCGTGGGACGCGCTCAAGAACGTGGACAAAGTGTTCCCCAATCACCGCCTGAAGTGGGCCGCCTTTATCCTGGGCAAACGCGAAGCGCGCCGCCTGTTGGGCGACGTCGTGTTGACGCGGCAGGACCTCGAAGCGGGCCGCCCGTTTCCCGACGCGTGCGTGCCGACCGGGTGGAAGATTGACCTGCATCTGCCCGACCCGCGCTACGAGCAGGGCTTTCAAGGCGAGGCGTTCATCGCACGCGCGGAATTCGGCGTTTATCCCCAGCCGTTTTGGATTCCGTATCGCTGCCTGTATTCACGCAACGTGGCAAATCTCTTCATGGCGGGCCGCGACATCAGCGTCACGCACGAGGCGTTGGGCGCGGTGCGCGTGATGCGTACGGGCGGGTGCATGGGCGAAGTCGTCGGCATGGCGGCCAGCCTCTGCCGGAAACATCGCACGGAACCGCGCGCGATCTACGAGCGTCACCTCGCTGAACTGCAGGAGCTGATGCGCCGCGGCGCTGGCAGGATTTCAGGGGCGGACCTGCCGTACATCAACGAGGGGGAACCCGCGCGCCGGAGCACCAGGTAAGCACATGGCATCTGTCGAGAGAAACAGCCAACCCAACACCAAGCCGGTCGGTCTTTCGCGGCGTTGCTTTCTGCAAGCGGCTGCGGCCGGAGCGGCGGCAAGTCTGGCGGGATGCGCTTTCAAAGCTTCGGACGGACGGATGCGTTGGCGCAAAGAAACCTCTGCTCCGCTTCGTGCAGTTGAACGATACGCATGTCTCCGCCACGCCCGCGACGACCTACGCTCTTGCCAACGAGAAGCTCGATTACCTCTGCCGCGCGATCAACGCCGGCGCGCATTTCCCCGTCCCCGATTTTGTCATCGGGCTGGGTGACATGGTCCATGGCGGCAGCTTGGCCAGCCTCGCGCCCGATTTCGCTGTGTTACAGCCGAAGCTGGCGCAATTAACGTGCCCGTTCTATCCGGTGATGGGCAATCACGAGAACGTGCAGCGCGAGGGCGATCCTCAATACGAGTCGGCCTACGTCGCCGCGTTTGGAGCGGATCGGGTCAACTACACTTTCAAAGGCGGACCGATCCGCTTTGTCGTGCTGAACAACAGCGGGGCGCCGGCCTCGAACCGGCAGAGCGCGGGTCAGGCGCGGAATCGGTGGTTGCGCGGCGTGTTGGAATCGTCACCGCCAATGCCCGTGATCCTTTGCTGTCACATCCCGCTTGTTCCGGTCCGCAAGGAGGTGGTGTTGAAGCAGAGTTTCGGCTTTGGCAGCTACATCGCCCACGATGACGAACTGCTGGAGTTGGTGGACGCGCACGCCGACCGGGTCGTGGCCGTGCTCTCCGGTCATCTGCACCTGACCGGCGTGGTGGAGCGCAACGGGGTATATCACATCGTCGTCAGCGGCCCGGCCAGTTATCCCTGCGATTTCGCGAGCTACGAACTGTTTGCCGACCATCTGCGCGTGCGGATGCACAGCCTGCCACCCGAACTGCTGACCCCGGTCACGAACATCCACGGCCAGCGCCGCCACAAGACCGACTACACTGACGAGAACCACGCCGACGCACGAGCTTTACATTCGGGGTAACCCGCAGGAGCGCGCTCTGGAAATTCCTTTGACAGGGAGCAAGCGGCTGCCCGTGACGTGAAAGGGCCCCCAATGAAGCAGAAGCAGACTATGAGTGATCTTTTGTCAAAACGCGCCTTCCTTGGCTGGATCGGCGCGTCCGCCGGCGCGACGATGCTGGGAACCGCCGCCGCCCGGGCGGGGGCGGTTGCAGCCCCCCACGGCGGTCAGCTGGTGCAACGTGCGTGATTTTGGAGCCGTCGGCGATGGCACCAAACTCGACACCGCGGCGATTCAGGCCGCCATAGACGCCGCCGCCAAAGCCGGGGGTGGCACGGCCTTCTTGCCGCCCGGCACTTACCTGTCCGGCACCCTGTTCCTCAAGAGCGGCGTCCATCTTTACCTCGAGGCCGGGTCAGTGCTCCTGGGCAGCAAGGACGTGGCGGACTACCCGGAGAATCGTCCCGCCAAACGCTCCTGGACCGACCGGCTCGTCTGCCGCAGCCTCATCGCCGGTGAGAAGCTGAAGAACATCGCCATTCGCGGGCAGGGAACCATAGATGGCCAGGGCGCGGGTTTCGGTGTCAAGTACCTGGTCCGGCCCTACCTGATTCGATTCGTCGAGTGCGAGCATGTGCTCGTCGAGGGCGTGCATCTGCGCAACTCCGCCATGTGGCTGCAGCATTACCTGGCCTGCGACCGGGTGACCGTGCGCGGCGTGACGGTCTTCAACTTTGCCACCCGCAACAACGATGGGGTGGATATAGACGGCTGCCGGGATGTCTGCATCTCGGATTGCATTTTCCATTGCGACGATGACGGCATCACGCTCAAAAGCACCATGGAGCGGCCGTGCGAGAACGTGGTGATCACCAACTGCGTCGTCAGCACCCATTGCAACGCCATCAAGATGGGCACCGAATCGCACGGCGGCTTCAAGAACATCACCATCTCCAACTGCGCCGTTTACCCGGCCCAAACTCCGGGGTTTGCGCACCAGGAACCCGAGGGGCAGTCGGGCATCGCCTTGATGACCGTGGACGGCGGGCATATTGACGGTGTTACGATCAGTAACATTTCCATCCAGGGCATGCTCTGTCCCCTCTTCATGCGGTTGGGCAACCGTGGACGAATCTTCACTGAGGGTGTCCCCCGGCCGAAGGTCGGCACGCTGCGCAACGTGCAGATCAGCAACGTCGTGGCCTCCGAGGCCGGCGCGCTCGGCTGTCACGTCTCCGGCATCCCGCCTCATCCCATCGAGAACCTCACCTTGGACAACATCCAGATGACCCTCGCGGGCGGTGGGACGGTCGAGCAAGCAAGGCAAAGCATCGCGGAGAATGAAACCGGGCACCCGCACATCGAGATGTTTGGCCCGGCGCTGCCCGCCTATGGCTTCTTCTGCCGAAATGTGGATGGCCTTGCGCTGCGGAATATCCTCTTGCGGACCACCGAGCCCGACCTGCGGCATGCGATGGTCTGCGGCGCCGTTAGAAACTTGAACCTCGCGGGGTTGGACGCGCAATTCTCGCCCGGCGCCGAAGCGATGATCAGCCTCCGGCAGGTCCAGGATGCCCTCATTCACGGCTGCCAGCCGGCCACGGCGGTTGACACTTTCCTGAAGCTCGAAGGCGACAAATGCGACAACGTCACTCTCCTGGGTAACGGCCTGGCCCGGGTCAAGAACGTTGCCGCAGTCGGTCCGAACGTGCCCGGCCACGCGCTTTCGATCATTGGCAACCGAGTGCCGTAAGGTCGCGAACGTCGTGGGATCTGAAACGCTTTCTTCTCGGGCGGGCAATTGCGCCCGGCTAATCCCCAAAACATGGGAGTATGCCCCTGCGGCTTCGGACAGCATGCTCCGCTCGATTTGAGCTTGTCGTTTCAAACGCAAGTCACCCCGGATATGGAACATAGTTCGACACCTTCAAACCTATCGCGAAGACGTTTCCTGGCAGCGGCGGGATTGACCCTTCTCGCGCCCGCCTTTCTCTCCTCCTGCGCCTCTGGCCGAAGTGGCCGCCCCGCTCCCTCCGAACGCATCACGTTGGGCATCGTGGGCTGGGGCATGATGGGGCCACACAACACGAAAGCCTTTTTATCCCAGAAAGATTGCCAGGTGGTGGCGGCCTGTGATCTCGACCAGGATCACCTGGAACAGGCGCTGACCACGATCAACAGTCACTACGGGAACAAAGATTGCAGAGGGTTTCATGATTACCGCGAATTAATGGCGCGCAAAGACATTGACACCGTGATGCTCGCCGTGCCGGACCATTGGCATGCCTTAATTGCTACGACGGCGGCCGCGCAGAAAAAGGACATCTACGGCGAAAAGCCCCTGGCCCGCACCATCGCCGAGCAGCAGGCCATTGTGAAAGCCGTCCGCAAGCACCGGCGCATTTGGCAAACCGGTTCCTGGCAGCGATCAAAAGCTCCTTTCCGCAAGGCGGCCGAAATCGTGCGAAGCGGGCTCATTGGAAAAGTGACCCGGGTGGAGGTGGGGTTGCCAGGAGACAATTTCGATCCTGCCGGCACTAAGCATAATATGTCGCCCGCTCCGCCACCGCCGCAGTTGGATTACAACTTCTGGATAGGTCCCGCGCGAATGGAGCCTTACATCGAGGGAAGGGTGCACAAGAACTGGCGCTGGAACTACAACACGGGCGGGGGTCAACTGCTCGATTGGATCGGGCACCACTGCGACATTGCCCATTGGGGGCTGGGGCTCGACAATGCCGGGCCGCTGGAGATCGAGGGCAGCGGCGAATTTCCCCCGGCTGACGCCGTCTGGAACACCTGCACCAAGTACCGCATTGCCTGCGCATACCCGGGCGGGATCAGCCTCATTATCGCCGGGGGCCATCCAGACATCGTTAGCGGCACAAAGTGGATCGGCACCGACGGCTGGGTTCGGGTGGACCGGAGCAGCTACGATGCGTCCGATCCGGACTGGTTCACGCTCCCCGAGGATAAATTCAAGGCGCAGCTCTATCGTTCAGACAGTCACCACCGGAACTTTCTGGACTGCGTCAAATCCAGGCAGCCAACCATTACGCCGGCCGAAACGGCGCATCACTCCACCATTCCGGGCCATCTCGGCCTCATTTCCATGCTGGTTGGCAGAAGAATCAAGTGGGACGCCGTGCGCGAAGTCATCCTCGACGATGTCGAAGCGAGCCGGCTCATGACCCGCCCTTACCGTGCTCCCTGGAAACTCCTATGATGCCCAGTTGCGGACCTGATGACAGAAGTATCGCAAGGAATTCCCACAAGCGGAGCTGCCACATCTGCGGGATGCGGTGCGTTCATCTGCTCCTGGCGCAGGATCCCCCGGAGAATTGGGAACGATGAGTCGTCTGGCTATGTTGCTTGCGCGATTGGCCCGCCGACTTCGTGCCCGGTCCAACTGCTCAGTCCTGCCTGCGCCATTTGAGATAGGTGGGCTCATCCTCCTGATGCAGGCTGCCTTGCTGCCGGCCACCGAGTTGCCCGAAGCCGCCGGCGTAATTGACGTCACCCGCCCTCCCTACAACGCCGACAACACCGGCCGGAGTGATGCCACTGCGGCCCTGCTGCAGGCCATGCATGAGGCCGGCCGGCGCACGCCCGGCATCTTCACCACCACCGACCGCGCCGTGCAGATCGTCTATCTCCCCAAAGGCATCTATCGGATCAGCGACACGCTCTGCTTCGAGAATGCGGAAATCCGGGCCGCCCGCCCGACCAAAGAAGCTGGCCGGCGGCGCTACATCGAAGGGCACATGATGCTGGTGGGTGAGAACCGCGACGCAACCGTCATCCGCCTGGAAGACCGTTGCCCGAAATTCCAGGCTGGTCCGAAACCGATGCTTCGGATGACCCTCAAAGACGCCAGCAACCAATCGTACTTCAACTCCGTGGAGGATCTAACCCTCGATGCCGGCCATGGCAACCCCGGCGCGGTTGGGTTGCGCTTTGTCTCCAGCAATCTCGGTGGGGTCCGCAACACGCTTTTTCGCTGCCCCGATCGGGTGCAGCCTGCCTCCGTCGGGCTTGACCTCACCACGGGAGCCGGCGGGCTCGGCTACATTCGCGACGTTCGCGTAGAAGGCTTTTGCAAGGGTGTCGAGGTCGGCAGCTTTCATCCGGCATATACGTTTGAGAACCTTGAGTTGCTCGGCCAGCATGAAGTCGGCTTCGAAAACGCTGACAAGAGCGTTCAAATCCTGAACCTCCGCAGCACCAATTCCGTGCCGGCGATTCGCAACCGGACTCCCGCCGGCCAGGTCGTGCTCCTGAATTCCTGCCTCGCAGGAGGCCCGCTGGCAGGAACGGCTTCCACCAGCTCCCCACCTGGCTTGAACTCGAACGTCTGCGCCATCGAGAACGATGGCTGCCTCTTCGCCCGTGATGTGGAAGTCGCGGGCTACCGCCACGACCTCCGAAGCCATGGTCAGCTTGCTTCGCTCCCGAAGGAATTCCTCACCGCCGGCAAAACCTTGAAGCTCTGGCCCGAGGCTCCGGACCATTCACTCCGCCTGGAAATTCGTGACTCCCCTCCGATGCCAATGGCCGGTGAGCGCTGGACGGTGTTCGATCCGCAACTGCAGGACGACGACACTGGGGCGCTGCAATCATTGGTTGATTCCGGCGCCGAAGCGATCTTCATCCGCGGCACCAAAGGCCGCTTGCGCCTGACCAATACCCTCAAGCTTTGCGGCAACCTCCGCCGCCTGCATGGGGGCTGGTGCAACCTGGACGTGGAGAACAAAGGCGGCGACCACCGGCCTTTGTTCGAGATCTTCACCGGCAACCACCCGGTTACTCAACTGGAGGCCTTTTCCAACGGCCAGTACGAGCACGGGTTCACCATGATTGTCAACCACAGCGACAAGACTGTTGTGCTCAGGGACCTGTTCCTCGGCTATGGCCACGGCACCTATTGCAATACCGGCTCCGGCGATCTGTTTGTTGAGTCCGTCGTTTCCGGCGGCGGCGACTTCGATGAGGAAGTCGGCATGCGGCCCCTGGCCGGCTGGCTCATCCGAAACCAGCGCGTCTGGGCCCGCAATTGGAACCCTGAGGCGTATCTGCCGGGGATCTGCCTCGATGAGGGCGCTCAAGCCTGGTGCCTCGGAGCCAAGATCGGCGAGGTTTATGGCCCCTACCTTGAAGTCCGCAACGGCTCGCGCCTGGAACTGTTGGGTTGCGTTTTCAACACCTCCCCTCCGCACCTCTGGAAGAAGGGCCGCCGAGGTGTAGCCATACAGGTGGACAACGCCGATTTATCCCTCATCGCCGTTGATCGCGTTCGTGATGGCGCTGGGGAAGGCTCGAACCCAATCATGGTGTCTGAAATCCACCAGGGCGAATCCCGAAGCCTGCGTCACTCGTCTCTTCCGCGCCGCTGGCCAGGCAACACTAACAACCTCTCGGTGGTAATCCCCTTATACCGAAGCGCAGAAAACCAATGAGCGGTGTGCAGACTGGAACCTGAATTATGTTTGCGAATGTCAATCTAGCTAACATGAACGTCGTCGCGCTGTGTGCTGTTTCCAGTCTGACAATCGTCCTTCCAAGTTGGGGAGCTGACGGAACCGATCTGGCGAGCAATCCGCGGAGGAAATGCGGGGTGACTCTGGAGATCGTGGAGCAACGGGCAGAGCCGATAATCAAGAGAGGCGATCCGGGAATGGAGGCAATCGAGCACGGCATTGAAGGGGGAGTCGTCTTGAAACCTTGTCATTACCCACATCTTTTTCTGTTTAGGTTTAGAGCTTCTACTCCATCGCACATCCACATCAACCGCTGCCAACCACGCCAGATGGTTTGCCAACCGGGCGCGCCATCGTGTCGGCGTGCCAGGAATCCGCCGACTCGCGCCACGGCTATCAGAGCGTTCCATGGGTCCAACCTCCCTTGGGTTGACCAAACATTCCCGCCAGGATCGCCAGCGCGGCTGCGCCAAATACTTGGGCGTCCACCAGCTCGTTGGGGCGCGCCCGCGCCAGCCACTTGGCATTTAACAACCTCACCGCCACCACCCCAGCACGGCCACCAACGACTCGATTTTATACGCCCGTTCCATCTGGCTGTCTTCCACCCCCGTCCCGGTCTTGAGGGCCTTGTGAAATTCCTCCACCCACCAACGTGCCGTATAGCGCCCGATGATCCGGCGCACTTCAGCCCACCGGAGGCAGGGCAGCGAGGTTAGCAACAGCCAATACAGCGGCTCTTTGACCCACGGCGGCGCATCCACCTCGCGCACTTCCACAACGTTGACCGGGAAATCCGGCTGCTCTCCGCCCGGTCGCCACGGCCCCTTCAACCACACCCCCGTAACACTCCTCACTTCCACAGTGGCGGTGCGGGCGGGCTCTCCCCCGCGCGAGCGCAATTCCACCGTCATCTGGCCCAAAACCGGAGCTTGCCCCACCGCTGCTTTTCAAATCTCCCGCCCCATCGGCCAACACCCGATCCCGATACCCCCGAATGATGAAATCTATCCCCCCACGCTGGCACCGTTGCACTGGTTCGTAAAAATCCGCCTCCCGGTCCGCCAGATAGATCCATCGGCTCCAGTGGGGCGGCGGACCCGCCTCCTCCAACACGGCTGCCCAGCGCTGCGACTCCCGCGGACGTTTGACCCGCTGCCGCCACGTCTCCCGACCGCGCCGGGCCGGCCCTCTCCGGCTCCAGCATTGCTGCCCAAACAACCCCAACACCACTCCTTCGGGTCGTTGGTCCAAGTTCCACCCCTCCACCCTCACCGCCAGGGTGCTGTGCAACCACAAGCCCCGACCGCGCCCATCGCCAATGCTTCCCATCTCCATCGTGGCCGGATGATCGGTATAGTCCAGTTGGGTGGTGTCCTCGATCAGCAAATACTCCCCCGCCTCCCGGCAGGCCGCACGCGTCCGCTGCCAATGCGGAGCCAATATCTGCTCATAGCTGTTCTCGGCCTGATTGAAGAAACGGTAGGCCCCTTTGAGATCGTCCCACGCCGGAAAGGCCTGGGGCAGCGTTCCCCAGGACTCTTGGCCAAGCCTTGGGCAATGTTCACCAGTCGATTGGTACGGCGTTGGTCGCCCAGTTCGGCCAACCCAAATTCCATTTGCGCCCACTGGGCGGGCGCCAACAAGGTCGTGTTCATGCTTTGACCGGATGAGGAACCGCGGTCAACAGACAGAACAACATTCGCCGCCGCAATGACTTGCAAATCAGAATCTCTAAAACAAGTCCCAAAAAGATGTGGGTAATGACAAGGTCTTGAAACAGGGCTCCACGTACCACCTTTTCACCACTGAGCTGAGCGGCCGGGAATGGGTGAACACAAGAATTGCGCATTGGACCAGTGAAAACCGGCTGAACTGGAAGCGGCGCAGCACGGTCTTCGAGTCCAGCGGCGATTTCACCGGCAAGGACCCGCGCGCGTCGCTCTGGGCGATGCCGCTGGCCTACGACGAATCGGCCCGGCGTTGGAACTTCTTCTATGTAGCTTATCGTTCCAAGCCCAACGACGATACAGGCTGGTATATCAACCACGATGGTCGCGTCTTCCGCGCCGTCTCCGAGGTGAAAGGACTCGCCGGAATAGCTGGCCCTTACACCGATTCCCGGCGTGAAGAATTAGGTGCGATGTCATTTGTAGCCTTTATTGACAGGGCTGCGAGTCACTTTTAGCCTTCTGACCCTTACCTCACTTTTGGTGAGGTAAGGGTCAAAATGCGACGATCGCCGCGAAACTTAAGAATCGCCTGTAACCACACGGGTTTGACGCATTATGGCGGGGTTTACTTTTTCCACGAATTTATTCAAGTGCTGCAGTTGCGGCGATTCCTCTGCCGGCATTTGGCTTACCCACGGCGCAACCAACGCTACACCCTGTCTCAGATGACCCTGGCCTTGGTCTACCCGATCCTCCTGGGCCTGGGGCGTATCGAGACCGCTTCTTTTCTCCGGTCCAACGGTACCTTTCAGTATCTGACCGGGCTCCCAGACTTTCCGGATCCCCAAACCCTGCGACGCTTTCTTAGAGGAGCACCCCCGGATTTTCGCCAGCAGCTTCATCGCATCAACGACCAGCTCCAGCAACAATTCATTCACTGGTGCGGGCATCGCTCGCGTTTAATCCTGGACTTGGACAGCACCGTAGTCACGGTCTTTGGCCATCAGGAACAAGCCGAAGTCGGCTACAATCCGCGTTACCGCGGCAAGCGGTCGTACAACCCCTTACTCTGCCTGGAGGCCAATTCTTCGTTGCTCTGGGACGCGGAGCTTCGGCCCGGCAATGCGGGCACCTGGGAGAGCAGCGTCGAACTGCTGGCAAGCTGTTTTACGAGCCTGCCGCCCGACGTGCGTGAGTTGCGGGTCCGGGCCGACGCGGGCTTCGGCTATCACCCCGTGCTGGACATGCTGGAAGCGCGCCCGGCCCAATACGCGGTGGTTGCGCGAATGACGGCCGGACTCAAACGCAAACTCGGCGGCCTGCGTTATGAGCGGTGCAATCCACGTTGGGAGATAGCGGAGTTGGAGCTTCGGCCGCACGGTTGGTCCCAAGCGCGGCGCTTCATCGTGGCGCGCCGACGGATCGAAGGAACGGAGCCGGAGCCGACGCTCTTCAAGCTGAACCGTTACCTGTACCGGGCGTGGGTGACCAATCTGCCACTGACGCCAGCGGGCGTGTGGCACTTCTATGATGGGCGGGCGGGCATGGAGCCCCGCATCTACGAACTGCGGGAGAACTTCGCGCTGCGAAAAATCCCCACCGGCGATTTTGCCGCCAACGCACTCTTCCTGGAAGTCATTCGCTTAGCCCACAACTTGGTGACCAGCTTCCAGCAGACCTGCCTGCCCCAGGATTGGCAAGACCTCACTCTGGGCACGCTGCGCTATAGGCTCTTCTGGTTGCCCGGGGAACTGACTCGACCGCAGAATCGGCCCACGCTCCGGTTGGCCGACTCGCCGATGATACGCCTTTGGACCGAGAAAATCCTAACTTGCATCCACAAGCGAAAACCGCTGGAGGACTGAACTCATGCCCGTGAAAACACATCGAGTGCTGCAGAACCCTCAACTGAAAACCCCAACTTCAGGCCATTTCTGACCGCAGCATTGGCATCTCACGCCGGACTCAGGTTACAGGGATGTCGGCGTGGTGCTTGAGCCCGGTCCGCAGGCGCAGCCCTGGGAGGGGCTGCAGGGTTCCGACTCGTTCCACATCTACCGTGCTGGGAACCATTGGACAGCGTTCTGCGGCAGCGCTCAGACACAGTCGATCCCCAAGCCTAACCTCGCCTTTGCCAAATGGAACGTCGGTCTGGCTGAAGCGGACTCTATCGGCGGGACTTGGACTCGCCGGAAGGAGGGCAATCCTGTCTTCACGAATGCCGAGAATCCCGTCGTCACTCGCCTCCCCAGCGGGCGCTATGTGGCCATTTTCGATGCCTTGTGCGACAAGCCCCTCTTCATCGGCTATGCCGATTCACCCGACGGCATCAACTGGTCCAAACCCGCCCACCTTGAACTCGGGGAAAGCAGGGACTTCTGGGCCAGGGAAGTCCGCACTCCGCTCGGTCTCATTCAGGCACCCGACGGTTCCTTCTCACTCTTCTACACCGGCTACCACCGCCAGGACCCGCCGATCCAGCCTGGGAACAGTCCCGAGAAAGGCCCAAAACCTCCCTTCCCGTGCCTCGGCTTCGTTTCTGTCAGACTGGTGGAGCATCCATGACCTTCTCGGTCCGCGCTGAACCTGATCTCAACCCGAAGAATCTTTGGCCCCAGGGTGTTGACAACGTCTGCCCCCTAAAAGCGGCAAGTCTTCGCTCACAGCAATCATTCCGGGACTAGATCAACCACCACTTGTCCGGAGTGATCGCCGGGGCTGGCGAGTCCTTCGGCCTCGGCGGCAGCCCTTCCAGCAGTTCCCTGGCCTTCTTGCCGATCGCCTCCGCTGCCAACTGCACATTTCGCCGCCCGACTTCCGCGGAGGCGTGCTCCCGGGGGTCCAGTCCTCCAATGCCGTCGGGGGGCTTCATCTTCGGCGCCAGCGGGCCGTTTCCCAGCGCCGCCATGTCAACCAGCTCCGGATAGAAGAACATCATGTTGGATGTCTCCCACTTCGCCGCATGGTCTGAGCTCGACTCTTCTCCCTTGCTCAGCGAGACCTCGTGCAGGGCCATACCCGCCACCGTCCCGTCTGCCAGGACCGGCTTCAGCGCCTGGTTGATCATGTCAATCTGTCCCTGGATGTTGTGACCCGTGACCCCCAGCAACACCCGAAATCCCGTTCTCTTGAGTCGCTCAAACAGGTCCTTGATCACCGGCACCAGGTGATCCCTGGGGAAGTTCTCGTGAAAATACACCGGCGGATACACCGCCCCCCCGAATTGTTCCGCCGCCTTCACCAGGATACCGTGCGCTTTCAGCGCGTCATTGCCCAGCGGCAAATGCCGCCCATGCCATTCAATCAGACCGAACGGAACGTAGGCCACCGGGAATTCCCTTAGAGCCTTCTCCAGTTGGGCTGGCCGCATGAACTGCATCTGGACTGCGGGAGACAGTTCCCGCCGCAGGTCCTTTCCCGGGTCCGGCGCCGGCGCGGCGACGCCCTCAAGCGCCGAGCAGACTGTCGCGGCCGTCGCGCATCGAACGAAGTTCCGGCGAGTGATGAGAGGGCCGCTTGCCGGCCCCGTCGTATTGTTGTCAGGTGTCATCTTGCTTCCGCTGCTTTCGGTCTGTGCCATGATGCAGGTGAAGCCAGCATGGGCTGGGCGCCCGCAATGGTCTATTCCCATCTTCCAGAGATTCGCGGCAAAGCCATATCCCCAAAACATGGGTGTATCCCTTCCCCCGATGGGTAGCAGTAAACTGGCCACCATGCTGACGATGACCTCGCGATCCAACGAGCCGAAGACCGCTTCGGCTCCCGCCCGGGCGTCCTCCGGCTCCCGCTCGGCCATCCGTGTGGCTGTGGTGGAGGATGACCGCCAGTTGCGGGAAACCCTCGCGTCCTTCATCGGCCAGGCGGACGGGTTTTCGTGCGCGGGCAGCTACGCCAATGGCGAAGACGCCCTGGCACAAGTCCCCCGCGTGAAAGCCGATGTCGTGCTCATGGACATCGGGTTGCCGGGCCTGTCGGGCATCGAATGCGCCCAGGCCCTGAGGCAAACCGCGCCGCAAACCCAGGTCGTCATGCATACCGTTTACGATGAGGGGGATTTCCTCTTCGAGGCCCTCAAAGCCGGCGCCAGCGGCTACCTCCTCAAGCGCACCACGGGCGTGCGCCTGCTCGAGGCCTTGCGCGAGGCCTGCGACGGAGGGATGCCGTTCACCCGGCAGATGGCGCAGCAAGTGCAGGACTATTTTCGGCAACTGGGGCGGGAAGTAAATGAGTTGGACCAACTCGCCCCCCGCGAGGCGGAAGCCTTGCGGCTCCTCGCCGAGGGGCTGCCTTACAAACAAATCGCCGATCGCATGGGTATCTCGCTCGAAACCGTGCGCCAGTACATCAAGGCCATCTACACCAAGCTCCACGTCAACTCCCGCACCGAGGCGGTGGTGAAGTTTCTGCGGCATTGACCGAGGCCGCCCCGGCGATACCCATGCACATGGGAGTGCTGGCTTTGAACTGCTTGAGCCGGATGCGGGCTCTCCTTACGTTGATTCCGTGAACCTCAAGAGGCGCGATCTGAGCAGCCTGCTTGTTTGTCTCCTCCTAGCCTGCGCCACCCTCGCCGCGTTCTGGCCGGTGTGGCATTGTGAGTTTGTTGAGTACCGATGACGACTTTTTCATCACCAACAATCCGCACGTGCGCGGGGGCTTGACGTGGGAGGGAATCACCTGGGCCTTCCGCGCAACCGAACTCGGCAACTGGCATCCGCTGACCTGGCTATCGCACATGCTCGATTGCCAGTTGTATGGCTTGCAGCCGGCCGGGCATCACCTGACGAGTCTGCTGTTGCACGTCGCCAATGTGCTGCTCCTGTTTCTGGTGTTGCGGCGCATGACCGGCGCGGCATGGCGGAGCGCGGTGGTGGCGGCCTTGTTCGCCTTGCATCCGCTGCACGTGGAATCGGTGGCCTGGGTGGCGGAACGCAAGGACGTGTTGAGCACTTTGTTCTTCATGCTCACCCTTTGGGCGTACGCCGTATGTCGGCAGCCGATGTTGAGCGAGTCGGAAACTCCAGCCTTCAGCCTTCAGCGTTCAGCCTTGGTATCTGTTGTCTTTGTTCTTTTTCACCCTGGGTCTGATGAGCAAGCCCATGCTGGTGACGCTGCCCTTCGTCCTGCTCCTCCTGGATTACTGGCCCCTCCGCCGCTTTCAACTCAACACTCAAAACTCAAGCCTCAAAACTCTGCTCCCCTTGCTCTGGGAGAAAGTGCCGTTCTTTCTGCTGAGCGCCGGCTGCAGCGTGATTACGTTGCACGCTCAGCGTGTCCTGGACGCCATGGTCCCGACCATTGCTCTTGGCTTCGGCCTGCGCGTAGAAAACGCCTTGATTGCCTATGTGCGCTATCTGGGGAAGACCTTCTGCCCTGTGAACCTGGCGGTGTTCTATCCGTATGCGATGACGTGGCCGCTGTGGGAGGTGTTTGGGGCTGGCGCTCTGTTGTTGGGTGTATCTCTGCTGGTGGTGCGGGCCGCCCGGTCGCGGCCATATCTGCTGGTGGGGTGGCTGTGGTATTTGGGGATGCTGGTGCCGGTGATTGGTCTGGTGCAGGTGGGCGGTCAGTCCATGGCCGACCGTTATACGTACCTGCCGCTCATCGGCGTGTTTGTCATGCTGGTGTGGTTGGCGGCGGAGTTAGTGGCGATCAGGCCGCGCAACGCTTGGGTGCTCTGGGCGGTGGGCGTGGCGGCCTTGCTGGGATGCGTCGTGACGACTCGGGGGCAGTTGCGGCACTGGGAGAATAGTCAACGGTTGTTCGAGAACGCGCTGCGTGTCACCCGGAATAACGCCGTGGCTCACTTCGGAATGGCGACGGTGCGCTCACGACAAGGCAAGCCCGAGGAAGCGATCGTCCACTTCACGGAAGCGGTCCGGCTCCAGCCGGGCTACGCCGAGGCTCACAACAACCTGGGCGCGGAACTATTGGAGCAGGGAAGACTTGCGGAGGCGTTGGTGCATCTGAATCGCGCGCTGGAAATCAACCCGAACTATGCCAATGCGCACAGCACCCTCGGCGTCGCCCTCGCGCACCAGGGCAAGACCACCGAGGCCATTATGCATTTTCGTGCGGCGCTCCGCTGTGAACCCAACCATGTCAATACACATTTCAACTTGGGCCTGGCCCTCATCCGCCAAGGGTGGTGGGACGAGGCGGCGAGGCATTTCGCCGAGGTTGTCCGCCTCAAGCCCGGATTTGCCGACGCGCATAACAACCTGGGTTTGCTCCATCTCCGCCAAAGCCGGTTTGCCGACGCGGAGGCACAGTTCCAACACGCACTCGAACACGGGGCCGATCCGGCTGTGGCACATTACAACCTGGGCCAGGCCTGCGCCGGCCAGGGCAAAAGCGACGCGGCCATCGGCCGTTTCCGCGAAGCCCTGCGCTTGCAGCCCGACTGGCCAGCTCCGCTGAACGATCTGGGGTGGCTGTTGGCGACCCATGTGGATGGACGTTACCGCGACGGCAGGGAGGCCATCAAACTGACGGAACGCGCCGCCGCGCTGACTCGGCGGCGGGATGCGGGGATGCTGGACACTCTGGCGGCGGCGTATGCGGAGGCGGGCCGGTTCGCGGAGGCGGAGGCGACTGGGCGGGAAGCGCTGTCGGTCGCGAAGTCGGCGGGGCTGACGGCGCTGGCGGAGCAGATTGAAAAGCGGTGCAAGGGTTACATCCTCCAGCAGCCCTGGCGTGAACTGCGATGAACTATAGCGTTTCCCGCCGTGATCCGCCGCCCGGCACTCCTGGACATTGTGTCAAGGCGGCCTATTACCAGGCTGCACGCCAATGCCCGCACCGAGGCGGTGGCGAAATTTCTGCGGCATTGACCGGGGCAGCCCCGGCGACACCCATGTACATGGGAGTAGGCAGCCCCCCGCGAACTGGTAGAATGCGAGCCTGATAGTTGGCGATTAAGACCGAGTCGAACCGCCATGTTCTTGTGAAAGTGGAAGCGACGATGCTTCGGAAAAGCTGCAGTAACAACTAATCATGACACTATGAATACGATGAAGAAAACAGCACTCCTCGCCGCGGCTGTGGCCGCCGTGGCCATGCCGGCAACCGCGGCCAACCTGCTCGCGTACTACCCACTGGACTCCTATTACACTTCGGGCGGCGTGCCTAAAACACCCAACATGGTCGCGGGATGGGGTGACGCTATTGTAAACTACAGCGGTGGGGTGCCCTTTCAATCCACGTTTCTTGGCACTGGCGTGATCGGCGGGTCCTGGCAGGAGAACGGCGCTGCTGCGTCGCTTAGGTTCGGCACCATGGATCCGTTTTCTTACACCGGCTCGTTTACGTATGCGCTGTGGGTGTATGACCCGTTTAGCACCACAATAAATCAGCAGACATTTCTGCTCAGCAAACAGAACGCCAATACTTCCCATTATTTCCGAGCGGTGCTGCGCTCCGGAGCTACCCCGTCCACAGATGACATGCAAATTGGCGCATACAGCGGCGGTCTTCAGGATAGGGCCGCAACCGGTTTTGCGACTGATCCCAGCCAGCGGTGGGTGCATATTGCGGTCACCGGCTCAAAGGTGGGGAGCACTGCAACGTGGCAGATTTACGCCGACGGGATCCCACTTACCATGGCCAATAATACGACGACCCTTAACTCGAGTTTTGCCAGCCAGCTTATGACCGCGGGTGCTTTTTCCACTCAAACAGCGCAAGGGTACCCTGGCGTGCAGCTTGACGAGATTCGTTTTTATGACGGCGTCCTCTCGCAGTCAGAGATTCTGACCCTTATCCCGGAACCTTCGGCGTTCGCGATGATCGCCGTGGGCGGCTTGATGCTGCTCATCCGCCGCCGTCGCCCCTAGTCGTTTTCCGAGCAAATCCGTCGCGGGAGGGATTTGGCTCGCGGCTTCAGCCCTTGCTGAAGCCGCTTTTCTTTCAAAGGCGGAGCGCCGATTTCCAATCGGCCTGCAAAGTTTCCCCAAGCTGCGTGAGTCCCGCGCGGACCGGTTTCCCTATGTAACTCATGCAACGCATTTAACTCATTTAACTCAGCTTCCTTTGCGTCCTTGCCGCGCCAGGTAGTCCGTCCTTAAACTCCCGTTCCCATGAACGCACACAAAACCGCCCACTCGCCCCGAGACCCCAACCGCCTGAACCGCCGCCAGTTCCTGGCCGCCACCGCCGCCCTCTCCGCCTTCACGCTCGCTGCCGCGCCATGTCCTCGGTGCCGGTCAGACACCGCCCAGCGAAAAGCTCAATATCGCCGGCATCGGCGTCGGCGGCATGGGCGCCGCCAACCTCGAACACCTCAACTCCCAGAACATCGTCGCCTTGTGCGACGTGGACCACAACTACGCCGCCAACATCTTCAAAAAGTATCCGCGGGCAAGAATCTGGACCGATTACCGCGAGATGCTCGAAAAGCAGAAGGACATCGAGGCGGTCGTGATCGCCACGCCCGACCACACCCATGCCGTCATTGCCATGGCCGCCCTCAAGGCCGGCAAACACGTCTATCTTCAGAAACCGCTCACTCATGATATCTACGAGTCCCGCGCCCTTGCCGAGGCCTCGCGCCAGTGCAAACTCGCCACTCAAATGGGCAACCAGGGCCGCTCGGGCGAGGGCATCCGCCTCATCTGCGAATGGATTTGGGACGGCGCCATCGGCGAGGTCCGCGAGGTCGATGCCTGGTGTGACCTTTCCTATTACCCCTGGGGCCATGCTTCCTGGAGTTCCCGGTGGGGAAGCCGGCCCGCCGACACCCCGCCCCTTCCGGACAAGCTCAACTGGGACCTCTGGCTCGGTCCGGCCCGGCATCGGCCCTATCACCCCGCCTATCATCCGAAAGTCTGGCGCTGCTGGTGGGATTTCGGCGTCGGCATGATGGGCGACCGCGGCGCGCATACCCTCGACGCCGCCGTCTGGGCGCTCAAGCTCGGCCATCCCAGCAGCATCGAGGCCACCTCTTGCGGCCTCAACGCCGAAACCCATCCCCTCTCCGCCATGGTCACCTACCGTTTCCCCGCCCGAGACGCCCTTCCCCCGCTCAAGCTCACCTGGTGGGAAGGTCTGCGCGCGCCCCGGCCCGAGGACCTCGACGACGACCTCGTCATGCACCCGGAAGGCGGGATTCTGTTCAAGGGCACGAAAGGAAAAATCATGGCCGGCGTGTACGGCCAGCGGCCGATGCTCCTGCCCACCGCTCTGGACAGGGAATACAAGCGCCCCGCCAAAACCCTCGAGCGCATCCCTGGCGAAAGCCACGAGCTGAATTGGGTCGAAGCCGCCAGGAGCGGCAAGCCGGCCGTCTCCAACTTCGAATATGCCGCCCATCTGACCGAGATCTGCCTCCTGGGCAACCTGGCTAAACGCATGGATGCGCGGCTCGATTGGGACGGGCCGAACCTCAAGGTGACGAACCTGCCCGAGGCCAACAAATTTGTCCGGGGCGAATACCGTCCCGGCTGGAGTCTTTAGGAAAGTCTGGCCTTGACTTCCACCTCCTGCGCTAATCTTCTCGCGATAATCAACATGGCCGCCGGGCCTAACAAATCGAAGTCGGCGCCGCCCTGCCGGGCGCGCCCCCTCAGCCGCTCGCCCGGTCATACGCGTGGCGGTGGTGGAGGACGACCGCCAATTGCGGGACACGATCGCCTCGTTCATTGGCAGGGCGGACGGTTTCTCCTGTGTCGGCAGCTACGCCAGCGGGGAAGACGCCTTGGCCGCGGTGCCGCGCGTGAAGCCCGACGTGCTCCTGATGGACATTGGCTTGCCCGGCCTGTCCGGCATCGAATGCGCCCGCGCTCTCAAAGACAGCGCGCCTCAGACCCAAATCGTCATGCATACGGTCTATGACGAGGGCGATTTCCTCTTCGACGCCCTCAAAGCCGGCGCCAGCGGCTACCTCCTCAAGCGGACAACGGGTGCGCGCTTGCTCGAGGCCCTGCGCGAGGCCTGCGCGGGCGGGATGCCGTTCACGCCGCAGATGGCCCGGCAGGTGCAGGATTATTTTCGCCAATTGGGCCGGCACCTGGATGAGTTGCACCTCCTCTCCCCTCGCGAGGCGGAAGCCTTGCGGTTCCTGGCCGAAGGCCTCCTTTATAAGCAAATCGCCGACCGCATGGGGATCTCCCTGGAAACCGTGCGCCAGTACATCAAGGCCATCTACATCAAGCTCCACGTCAATTCCCGGACTGAAGCCGTCGTGAAGTACCTTCGGCACGAACCCCGCCGCCCCTGAATCGCTCCCGCAATCCTCCAGCTACTCCCATGAACATGGGAGTGGCCGGCTCCCCCGAAATAAATGAGAGTTGACCATAGATATCATAAACATCTATAAATAGGGCAACTCGCCCGCGAAGCATATCGTTGGCCGATACGAGAAATGTGTCATTGTAACAACTTGGGTCGTAGTGGAACGAAGCTTCTGCAGCGCGTGGTCGGCGGGGTGCTTTTCTCTCTCCTCATGGCTTCCGCCCCGGCTGAGGTCCGCGTGTTCATTCAGGACAGCAATTCGCTGGCTTGGGTCAAATACGAATGCACCGCCGGCGAGGTCGTCCGGGCTTTTGCCTTGGATGTAACTGTGGATAAAGGGCGCATCATTGGTATTACGAACTTTCTCCGGGGCCCCGGCACGGCGGGAAACCCTGGGTATGGAATCTTTCCAGCCTCATTCCGCGATCACATCACGGTGGGTCCCGGAACCAACGTGAACTGGAATGTGGCGGACTATACGCCCTTGGCGGTGGTGGCGGACAATCCTGGAGGCACGCAGCCCGGGCTCGGTTCTGCCGGGGTCACCCTGGAATTCGGCGGGCTGTGGGATCCGGCGGACCCCGCGGCTGTTCCCGGTCCGACGGGAACCCTGTGCTCGCTCAGCATCAGCGAGCAGGCGACCGTCTCGGTGGCGGCCAATGCGGCGCGGGGCGGGGTGGTGTCCACCAATCCCGCTGTCGTTTTGACCCCGACATTTACCGGGGCGGTGGTGCATCCGCCAGTGCCCGTGATCACCGGACTGTCGCTGACGAACGGGGTTTTAAGCGTCACGTTTGCCGGGGGCGAACTGGAAACGGCGTCGGCGATTTCAGGGCCAGTGGACAGGCACTGGCAATACCAGCGGTCAATACACCGAGTCGGTCGCGGCGAACACCAACAAGTTCTATCCGCGTTCGCGGTCCATGAGTTTGCCCGCGCAGCTCCGGGCCTTAAGCAAATTCCCATTACCATCAGCACCGATGAAAAGAATCAACCTACTCAATGTGTCAGTGTTCCTGGCGCTGTTTTCATTCATCACCGCAACGGCCTGGGCGGCGGCGCCGGTCGCTTGGTGGAAGCTGGATGACAATGCGGCCAATGCCACCGTGGTCGAGTGCGCGGCAGCTACTACGGCACCAACAATTCCGGCTAAACGAGCACGCAGAACACCACCCTGTCCCATAGCGCCGACCGTCCGGAAGGCACCGGTTCGTTCTATTTGACGGCGTCAATGATTACATCCAGGTCACCGGCTACAAGGGGATCACGGGCACTGCCGCCCGCACCTGCGCCGCGTGGGTCAAAACCACCGCCAGCCAGCAGGGCGCCATCGTCGCTTGGGGGGCCAACACCCCAAATGGTCACTCTTGGGTCTTCCGTGTGGAACAGGGCGGACAGCTCGGCGTGGGCGTCTTTGGTGGCACGATCAAGACCACCTCCACCACCCTCAATGACAACACCTGGCACCACGTCGCCGCGGTGATGAACAGACGGCAGCCTGAACATCGGGAAGTCAGCTTTATATCGACGGCGTGCAGCAAAGCACTACCACTAGCGGTTCGTTGGCCGTCAACACGGCCTCTCTTGCGGATGTGCGCATCGGGGCCTTTACGGCCGACGTCAATGCCAGCCCTAACATGTATTTCAAGGGGTTCCTCGATGACGTGCGCATTTATGATTATGCCTTGTCCGCCGCCGAGATTCTGGCGCTGAACACCTGGAATCCCTCTCCGCGCGATGGCGCCGTCAACGTGGCGACCAACAGTCTGCTGAGCTGGTCGGCCCAGGCGGGCGCTCTTTCTTACAATGTCTATCTCGGCACGGACCCGACCGCCGTGGCCAATGCCAACACGGACCCGCTGGCGGGCGATATCAACCACGACCGCTCGGTGGACACGCTGGATCTTTCGATCCTGGCCGGCCAGTGGCTGACCAACCCCGGCGCGACCAATCAGTCGGCGGATATCAAGTATGACGGCACCGTCAATTTTGGGGATTTTGCCCTTCTGGCCGCGACTTGGGGCCAGACCACGATATTCAAAGGCAACCAAACCGGCACCAACTACAACCCGGGGATGCTGGACTGCAACAGGAATTACTACTGGCGGATTGATGTCGTGACTGCCTCCGGGACGACGGTGGGCACGGTGCGGAGCTTTACCACCGTTGGGGACGGGACTCTGCCTGCGGTGGCGGTCAATCCCACGCCGACCAACGGGGCGACGAATGTGTCAATTGGGGTCAATTATTCCTGGAGCGCGGCCAGGGGTGCGACCTCGTACAAGGTTTACCGCGGGACGAGCCTGCCTTTGTCGGGTTCGCCCACGACGGTGACGGTGCCCTATTTAACGGGTGGGACGCTCGCCAATAATACTCTGTACTACTGGCGGGTGGATGCCGCCAATGTGTCCGGGACGACGACGGGAACGGTCTGGAGCTTTACGACCGAGCTGCTCACGACTCCGCCGGGTCTGGCGAGCAATCCTTCGCCCGCCAACGGGGAGAACTTTGTGTCGCCCTACGCGGATTTCAGTTGGACGGCTGGTTCGAATGCGGTGTCGCACGATGTGTATTTTGGAACCAACAACCCGCCGCCGTATTTCGGCCAGACAGCGGGCACGACGTTTGACCCGGGGGTGTTGACCACGAATGCGACCTACTACTGGCGGGTGAATGAGAATAACAGTGTCGGGACGACCACCGGCACGGTCTGGAGTGTCACGACGGAGGCGCAGGTTGACGCCGGAGCAATTCGCCATCCTGCCGTGGGATTCCCCATTCCGCAGCTTTGGGCCGTTCTACGATGTCGCGACGTGCGCTACGATCCGCGATTGCGGTTTCAATCTGGCCGGCTTCGTGAAAGCGGACCCGTCGGTGTCATGGGTCGGCAACCTGGATAATGTGGCTGCGGCCGGGATCAAGGCGTTTGTTCATTATTATAACACTACTCCACCAGCACCGCCATGGTCAACTGGCCGCGGTCGACCATTGACCCCTACGTCAACCAGTTGGTTGCTCAGGTGGGCAGCCACCCGGCCCTGTTCGGATATTTTGTCAGAGACGAACCCCCGCCCACAGACTTCCCCGGCTTGGCCAACTGGCGGGCCTCATTCCACGCCGCCGATCCGTCGAAGAAGACTTATATGAGCCTGGGTTGGGATTACGACTACGCAAACTATATCCCGACCGTGCAGAACGATTTCCTCAGTTACGATTTTTATGGGCTGCATGACGATAACGTCCTGGATCCCTACTATTTCCCGTGCCTGGAAAAAGCCCGCTCCTTTGCCACCAGCAGCGGCCAGCCGTTCTGGAACACGGTCAGCTCCATGAGGATGCTCGGCTTTGACAGCAACGGCAATCCTTACCCGCCCTGGAATGTGGCGGCGCCCAGCCCCGCCAATCTTCGTTTCCAGCTCTACACCTCACTGGCTTACGGCGCAAAAGGAATTGCCTGGTTTAGCTATTTCTCCACGGAACTCGCCGCGCCCATCCAATACGGCCAGAAAACAGTTTACTGGGATTACCTGCGCGACGTGAACCTGCAGATGCACCGCATCGGGCAAACCTATGTCACCCTGACTTACCAGAACGTGTTCCACTATCCGAATGTGCCGCCGGCCAGCCGTACATGAACTATTCCGGCCGGGGCATCGCGACCAGCCAGCATGTGCAGTCCCTCAGCGGCGGCGACTACGCCGTCGGCGAATTCACCGATCCTTCCAGCAAGAAATGGATTCTGGTCGTCAACAAGAGCCTGACCACCAACGCAACCATCAACGTGACCTTCAAGACCGCCGGCACCATCTACCGCCTCAATTCCGCCACCGGCCAGTTGCAGCTCTTTTCCCAGGGCCAAACCCTTCTCCCCGGCGAAGGCATGCTGCTGAAATTGGATTAGCGCCCGCTCACCGATGCCTCACCGTGTCAATCGGCGATCAGCGATGGGCGGCGACTGGCTATCGCCCAGCGCCTGCGGTCCCAGCCTTCCCATTCCTCCCATAACTCCGTCAGCCGCGGGCGCGCGGCCGCCCTCCCAGTGAACCGGTTTCTCGTAGCGGCGGCTCGGCAGAGCGCCGCAAACTTCTCCTCTCCCAAGGTATACGGTCGCTAGCGATACCGCGCCACCGCCCGGAACATCGCCAGCACGTTCTCAATCGGCGTGTTCGCTTGCACATTGTGAATGGCCGAAAACACAAACCCGCCGCCCTCGCCGAATACTTCGATGCGCTCGCAGGCCTCTTCATACACCTGCCTGGGCGTGCCAAACGGAAGCGTGCGCTGCGTGTCCACCCCGCCGCCCCAGAAAACAAACCGGCCGCCGTGGCGCCGCTTAAGCTCCCGGGCGTCCATCCCCTTCGCGGAGCACTGCACCGGGTTGAGAATGTCGAATTCGGCTTCGGCCATCGAATCGAGCAGCGGCTCGATTCCCCCGCAGCAGTGCATAAACGTCTTCCACGCCGTATGACGGTGAATCCAATGATTGACTCGTTTCTGATACGGCAGATACAAGTCCCGATACGCCTTGACGCTGCAGAACGGGCCGTTCTGGGTGCCGAAATCCGTCCCGTTTGTCTGGATGACGGTGATGCGGTCTCCCGCTGCCTCCTGCAGCCGGGCCAGGTTCTGGATCGCCACCTCCGCCTGGTGCTCAAAGATGGCCTTGATGAAGTCAGGGCGCAAAACCGTGCTCATGTACCACTCGGAGATGTCCCGGACACCCCGCGGGTCTCTGAGAAACGTGCCCGGAACGAGCGCGATGTCCCCAAACGACAGCCCCCCGAACGTGCAGAACACGGCCTTGTCCGTTCCCTCGTGCAGCCGCTCCGCCCCGCTGCGGTAGTGCTCCAGCTCCTGCTCGGTCGCCGGCTGAAACTCCTCGGTGTTGAGGGCGGGTTCCAGCTCGGACTCCTCCAGCGGGTGCTGGCGAATGATCGCGTCGAAAAAATGGCCGCCCGCCGGCATGCGTCCGCTGGGCGGCAGGCTCTTGTCTCCCAAGGGATGCTGCAGCAGGTCTCCATTGGGTTCGTAATCGGTGTTGAACCCCCCCGGCACCAGCGCCGGCGTGCCGTCGGCAAGCTTCCACTCCTTGAAACCCTCTTGCGCAAAACCAAACATCGTGCCCGTCCCCGCCAGGCTTGCCGTGTCCACCCCCAGCGCCTCGCGCAGGTCCGGGGCGATTTCCCCCAGCATCTGGTACACTTCCACCACCTTCACCGGCGTGCCCGGCCGCTCCAGGCCAAGCGCTTGGCGCAGCTTGTAAACCATGCTCACATGCATGCCCGTTTGGAAGCCGCCCCCAAAATCCACCGCCAGCCTGTCTGGCTCGCGATGGGATAAAGTCATCTGAATCCGCTCGCGCGACGTCAGAACCGCTGGCTCATTCGAATTGCGCCCTACGGCTGCCCCGGTATCGGATGCCCCCGCATAGGGTTCGGTCCTGCCGCTTTCGCCGGCTCCTGCCTTTCCCTTCTCGGATTTCATGTTCAATCAACCAGCTCCCGCTCAATCTGCTCAAGGCTCTTGCCCTTGGTCTCCGGCACCCAGTGTAGGATGAAAAAGAAGCCCGCTGCAACAATCGTGGAGTAGAGCCAGAAAGTTCCGGCCGCGCCTAAAGCCTTATTGAGAAGCGGGAACGTGTAGGTCAGGAGAAAACAGGCGATCCACAAACCCGACACTGCAACCGACATCGCAGGGCCCCGGATTCGGTTGGGGAAAATCTCCGCCACCACCACCCAGGCCAGCGGTGCCAGCGAGAAGGAATAACAGGCGATCGTGCATAGCACCGGAACCACAACGATCAGGCCTTTGAGGTGGAAGTAATAGCCGAGCCCGATCAGGCCGTGGAAAAGGCTGATTCCCGCACAGCCCGTCAGCAGGAGCATGCGCCGGCCGAAATGATCAACCGTCTGGATTGCCACGAAAGTGAAAAGCAGTAGGACAGTGCCGGTGATCACAATATTGAAGAGAATCGAGCTGACCCCGTAGCCCGCCTCTCGGAAGATTTCTTCAGCGTAGTTGAAGATGACATTAATGCCGCTCCACTGTTGCAGGACTGTCAGGGCCGTCCCGATCAGCAAAATCTTTATCATCTTGGGCTCGAGCAGGTTCTTCAAACGCACATGGCCGATTTCCTCCGCCGCCAGTGTGGTCTGAACATCCTGCACTTCGTATTCGGCGTAGGCCGCGCCCCCGATTCGAGCCAGGATCGCGCGGGCGGCCTCCGCCCTGCCGTTCTTGAGCAGCCAGCGCGGGCTCTCCGGCATCAGCCATGCCCCGGCCAGGAACACCAGGGCCGGCCCCGCAACGGCGGTGAACATCCAACGCCAGGCATACTGCCCGTTCCAGGACTGCCGGATAAATTCCGCTGTCGCTCCTTCTGGCACGGGCCGGGCAATGAGCCAATTGACCACCTGCGCCCCCAGCACTCCCATCACGATCGTGAGTTGGTTGACCGCCACCAGCCGGCCCCGCAGGTGGGCCGGCGCCACCTCGGCGATATACATGGGGGAAAGATTGGAAGCCATTCCGATGGCCACACCTCCTGCAATGCGCCACGTCACGAACCATGCAAACGTCGAGGCCCACCCGGTGAGCACCGACGAGACCGCAAACAGCGCGGCTGCCGCAATCAACAGCTTCTTCCGGCCGAACCTCTCACCTAAGCCGCCGGAAACCAGCGCGCCCAGGAGACAGCCCAGCAGCGCGCAACTGTTGGCCCAGCCGCTGGTTTGTTCGCTGTCCAATTGAAAATGCTTTTCGAAAAACGGTTTTGCCCCTCCCACCACCACCCAGTCATACCCAAACAGCAGCCCTCCCAGCGCGGCTGCCAGCGAAATAGCCCAAACATATTTCAGGTCAAAACTCGGTTCTGCCGTATCCATCGCCTCCCCCGGGGGCTTGGCTGATTTTGCCCGGCAGCATGACCCGGCGTGCCCGCGCCCGGGAACGCGCTCTGGCGCCTGCAACTGGATTCCGCCCGCGTCTTTCGAACTCACGCCATTTACCACCTTTCTATGCGCTTGAGGATCGCTTCGTACAAAGGTCTCAGGTCGGGTATGGATCTCATGTGCTGTTTCAGTTTTCTGCTCGTTGCTAACATTCGTTGCCCGGCCTCAAAACAGGCGGGTCTGCTGAAGGCATGGACCACTTCGGCACGACGCGCGCGCTGATCCCGATCCCGCTGCTATCTGCTCTCCTATTTAACTCCAAACACATCTGCGCCGGTACCCCCATAAATATGGGAGTCAGCGGCCGGTCTGATGCGCACTCCCGCCCTGAATGCCTCCGGAAAGCCGTCCCGCCAATATCCCCTGAATATGGGAGTAGGCAGTCGCCAGCGAGGTGGTAGGATTCTACTGTTACAAATAGAAACACCATGCACCGGATCATGTCGTATGAATAGAACGAATAAGAAAGCGCTCAATGCAATGGGATTCTTCGTCGGAGCGATTTTGGCAGCCACGACCCTGCCCGCAACGGCCGCCAATCTGGTCGCGTACTACCCCCTGGATTCCTTTTACTACCAGGGCGGCGTGCCCAAGACGCCCAACACCGCGCCGGGTTCGACTTGGGGTGACGCTCAATTTGACGTCAACGAACAAATGCTCTATGGCGGCTACTTTACGAATGCCTTCTTCGGTAATGGGTTTATGGAGACCAACACAACTGCTGGCCGGATTACCTTCGGCACCATGGACCCGTTTGCTGCCACGGGCTCGTTCACGTACGCCCTGTGGGTGTGGGACCCGTTTACCACCACCCCGGGTCTCCAGTCCATGTTGCTCAGCAAGCAGCAGGCGAATAACAACCATTATTTCCGGATAATCCTGCGCTCCGGCAACGTGAGCACGAATGCAGATGACATGCAAATTAGCGCCTACTCTGGCACAACCGGTTCCGGCACTCTTCAGGCAGGAAACACGAGCGCATTTACGAACGTGGTGTCCGATCCCAGCCTGCGGTGGGTCCACATCGCGGTCACCGCCACCAACTCAGGTGGCACCGCAACCTGGCGGGTTTATGCCGATGGCCAACAAGTCCCCTTTACCGCAAATACAACGCTTCTTGATGCAAGCAGGGCCGGCATCGGTATGACCTGTGGTGTGACCGCCGGCTATCAACCTCAATCTTACCCCAACCTGATTGTTGACGACATTCGCTTCTATGACGGCGTTCTCACGGCGGATGAGATTCGCGCCATCCCGGGTGTTACCCCCGTGTCTGCCTCCATCGGTGTGGCGAGCGGCTTGGTCACGGTGACCTGGAATTCATTTGTCGGCAATCGTTACCAGCTCAAGAAGTCGACCGACCTCAGCAGCCCGAGCTGGACAGACGTCGGGAGTCCGGTGACTGCAACCTCCACGACAACTTCCGTCAGCGAGGCCCAGGGCGCGGACCCGACCTATTATCGGGTTCAGGTGTTGCCCTGAGCGGCGCTTCGGGCTTCACTCGAATTGGAACGCAAAGTGAAATTGACTATGAAATCAGTGCCTTTCTCTCCTCGCCGGGCCGCTGCCTGGAAGCCGGCCTTCACGCTCATCGAGCTGCTGGTGGTCATCGCAATCATCGCCATTCTCGCTGCCATGTTGTTGCCGGCCTTGGCCAAGGCCAAATCCAAGGCCCAATCCATCTACTGCGTCAACAGTCTCCGCCAAAACTGCCTGGCAGTTCAATTTTACGCCGACGACAACAATGGTGCGCTAGTGCCCGGACAGACTGCCGCGATGACCGGTGAGTATTGGTTCACGCTGTTGACGCCTTACTTGGCAAGAATGACCAAGAACCCCAACGCGCTTGCTTACAGCAACGGAGTCACTGTGGTATGGGGATGTCCCACCTACAATCAGGATCGCACCAAGAATGTTACAGGAGTAATTGATGCAAACTGTCCGGGTTACGGCCTGAATAATCGGCCGGACTTGCCCAACTCGGCGGCAGCGAACAGCCCTTATGGTGGAACCCAGGCGACCTTTAAGCTGGATACCATCACCCATAAATCGAGCCGCTTGTTGCTGGGCGATTGCTATAGCTGGCTAATGCAGGATGTGACCAGTAAAGACATAGGCGCAACTCGTCACAACAATAAAGGCAACTACGCGTTCTTCGACTATCATGTGCAAAGCCTTAAGCTCGCCCAGGCGAGCAGTTGCGTCACCAACCCAGCCGCAGGACCTTGAGGCCCGCGAGGAGGGGTGTGACCCGCGCGGCGCCGAGTACCCGCGGGGGCAAACAGCGTAGCCTATTGGCAGCGGCTTTCACCCTGGTCGGACTGGGGGTGGCCATCGCGATCATCACGATTCTGGCGGCGCTGCTGTGGCCCGCCTTGCTGCGGACTCGGGATAAGCCCAGGCGGGTGGGGTGTCTGGATTTGTCCCCGTGCGTTGAACCAAGTCAGCAATCCCGTCTTGCCACCTTTGCCCGGTGAGCTCAAACGGATCCGGGACCTGGGGGCCATCCGCCCCAAGGCCGGCTGGCCGGGAACGGGCACAGTTGCGAAACGCTCGGGGTCACCGGCGGCTCGAGTGGAACCAGAAGCGTCGTGAACAATTACGTGCTGGCGCCGGCGGCTACACCCTGTCAGTAAATCGTGCGTTGCTCGAAATATCAGACCAGAATGCTATTCAAGATAAGCCTACTCACCAAAATCGCGCTTTGCCAGGCCATCCTGATGTTTGGGTCTCTGGCGGGCAACGCCCACGCTGCCGAGGCAGCCCCAAGGCCTAACTTCATCTTCATTCTCGCCGATGATCTGGGCTGGGGTGACCTGAGCTGCTATGGAAACAAGCAGATTAAGACCCCAAACCTCGACCGGCTGGCGAAGCAGGGCACGCTGTTCACACAGTTCTACGTCAACGGCTCTGTCTGCTCCCCCAGCCGCTGTGCTTTCATGACCGGGCAATACCCAGCCCGTCACAGGATCCACGGTCATTACGCCACGCATGAGCTGAACACCAAACGCGGCATGTCCGACTGGCTCGACCCAAACGTTCCCAACGTTGCCTCTCTGCTGAAATCCGCCGGCTACGCCACCGCGCATTTCGGCAAATGGCACCTCGGCAACGGTGAAGGCGCGCCGCCGCCCACCGAATATGGTTTCGATGAGGCCCGCACCTGCGGCTCCAGCGGCCCGGGCTGGGACGAGCCGGTCGAAACCTTTTTTGCCAAGTCCACGCGCATTTTCGTGGACGAGGCCTTGCGCTTCATCCGCACGAATCGGAACCGGCCCTTTTACCTGAACCTGTGGACGCTTGCGCCACACGCTCCGCTCAATCCTACGGAGGAACAAATGGCGCCTTACAATTGGCTCTCCTGGGGCAGCGGCGCGACGCGGAAGAGCGCCGCGACGATCTATTACGCCATCGTTGGCGATCTCGATGCCCAGATCGGCCGGCTGCTCAAGGAACTCGACGGCCTTGGGGTGGCCAGCAACACCCTCGTCATGTTTTCGAGCGATAACGGGCCGGAGGACATCCACTTGGCTGAGGCCGGGCACAGTGGCGTCGGTTCGGCCGGGCCGTTTCGCGGCCGCAAACGCAGCCTCTACGAAGGCGGCATACGAATGCCGTTCATCTTGCGGTGGCCCGGAAGAATCCCGGCTGGCCGCGTGGACGCTGATTCCATCGTAGCCGGCGTCGATTGGCTGCCCACCGTCTGCACGCTGGCCGGCATTGCGATCCCCGCCGCGCACAAACTCGACGGCGAGGACATGAGCGGTATCCCGCTCGGAAAGCCCCAGCCACGAACCAAGGCATTGATGTGGGAATGGCGCTTTCACATTTTCGGCGAGCCGTTTCATCGCAGCCCCATTCTGGCCATGCGCGAGGGTGACTGGAAATTGCTCCTGAACCCCGACCGCAGCCGGGTGGAGCTGTACCGAATTCCAGCCGACCCCACTGAACTGAAAAACTGTGCGGACCGACAGCCTCAGATGGTTGAGGATCTTTCCCGGAAAGCGCTTGCCTGGCAGGCAACCTTGCCCAAGGGACCGCTGGACGACTCCACCGGGAAGGACGACTATCCATGGCCGACAACGAACCAATGATTCGCAGCACGACCAATTTGCGCAGCTGGCTCAGGGTATGGAAAACATCCTTTTTTCGAGTGGAAACCTTGTGGTTGCTGGCGATGCTGGCACTTGGCCAGCTCTCCGCTACAGAGGCGTTCCTGCCCTTGCGCCTCGGCGAGGTGAAGCCTGAAGGCTGGTTGCAGACACAACTGGAGCGCGACCTCGTGTTCGGGTTACCACGGGCACCTGGATACGCTCTTGCAGGACCCGCAAACGGGGGAGTATTTACTCCTGCCGCGGCACAACGACTTCGTCACGACGGGCGAAGAATAAGAACTGCCGACTCGACGACCAGGGGCGCTCAGTGCCGCCGACGCAATATACTTGGTGGTGGGCAGAAATGATCGGCGACTGGCATGACGCCCTGATCCGGGCGGCATTTCTCACCGGCGAGCCCACAGCCCGGGAGAAAGCCGACCGTTTCGTCGAGGCCATTCTCAAGTCGCAGGACGAGGACGGCTACATCGGCATCTATCCCAAAGGCTTCCGCTTTCACTTCGGCATTTGCGACGGCGAACTCTGGTCGCAGCGGTGCGCCCTCCTGGGCCTGCTGGCCTACTACGAATTCACCGGCCGCCAGGACGTGCTCAAGGCCGTCGAGCGGGCGGTGAAATTGACCATCCGCCAATACGGTCCGGACAAGAGCTACTTTGGCAACCCGGTCCAGGAAGGCAACGGCGTCGCGCATGGCCTGATGTTCATTGACGTGCTCGAATGGCTCTACCGCCTGACGCGCGACGACGAATACCGCCGCGCGGCCCTCTTCTTCTACTCCGATTTCAGCGCGTCGAAGACCGTCCAAAACGCCGATCTGCAGCTCGCCCGGCTGCTGAATCCCGAAGGCCCGCTGGGCGGGCACGGCCCCGACGTCATGGGCATCCTGCGGGTTCCTCTGCTTTGTTATTATCTCTCCGGCGACCCTACGTACTGGAAGGCCTGGCAGAACTCGACCCGCAAGATGGAGCAGCTCCTGGGCGTCGGCGGTTCTCCCCTTTCAGGCCAGCACGAAGAGATCCTCCTGAAGGACCGGAATCCCGGCTTGCCCTACGAGTACTGCTCGACCTTCTATCTGTTGCACACGCTAAGCTGGGCCATGCAGAAGACCGGCGAGCCGCGCTATGGCGACATGTTCGAACAGACCCTGTTCAATGCCGCACAGGGCGCCCGTTTCGCCAATGGCAAAGCGCTCACATACTACTCCGCCGACGAGCGGCTCTGGGTGCGGCAGAAGCCGCCCGAGGGCGCGCCAAACTCCCGCTACATCTACACTGCCGCCCATTATCCCTCCTGCTGCCACAACTCGGGGGCGCGGGCCTATCCGTACGCCATTTCCGCCCTATGGATGCGAAGCCGGTCTGAAGATGGCGATGGCTTGGTCGCCACGCTCTACGGACCCAGCCGGGTCACCGCAAAGGTTGGGGGTGTGCCGGTCGAGATTCTGGAGAAGACCGCTTACCCCTTCACTTTCGAGATCGAGTTTTCGATCAAGCCCGAGCGCCCGGTCGAATTCCCTTTGCGGTTCCGCTTGCCGTCATGGTCGGCGGAGCCTGCGCGTGAAGGCCGCCGGAGCAAGGGTGTACCCGCGACAGCCGCGGATTCATTGTTGCGACCAAGAAGTGGAAAGCCGGCGATACCGTCCGCCTGACCCTCAAGCCGGCAATTCAGGGGCGGACGGCGGTGAATGGAACCACCGCCCTGACCTACGGCCCACTGGTTTTCTGCCTGCCGATCCCGGAAAAGGCTGAGATTACCCAGCGGTTTCCAAAGGCGGAAGCGGCCGGCCTTAAAGGCTTCTTTGGCTATCAGTATGATCCGGCTGACTTGGCTTCCGCCAAACGCCCGCTCACTTTGCCCACCGGCGAAATCCGAGTTTGGCTTCAAGCTGGTTAAAGACAAGGCGGCTGATCTTCTCTATCCTTGGGAACAGCCGCCGCTGAAACTTCACGGAAAGTTGCTCGACGAAAACGGCAAGCCGGAAGCCGTGGTCCTGCTGCCCATGGGTTCCACCATCCTGCGCCGAACCTGCTTCCCCCCTTCGCAATGAGATTCTGGCCAGTCTCATCGCCAGCATGTTGCCAAGGGAATCCTTGCCGACAGGTGTTTCTGATGATACTGCCGCTGGCAATCGTGCTTTGTGGCGCGGCCAGCGCTCCAGAACGTCGGAGGCAAACCGGCGCGTTGTTGAAGTGGACTTCTCGCAGGTCGTCGGCACCATTCGTCCGTTGCACGGAGTGAACTGCGGCCCGATCGCCGAGCGGTTCACCCTCGACCTCTCGCGCTACTTCCGCGCCTCTGCAGATTCCTTATGTCCGGTTGCACTCGCCGAACTTCCCCGGGATAGACTGCGTGCATATCGAGCACGTCTTTCCCGACATGACGGCGGACCCTGACAACCCGGCCAATTACGATTTCCGGCGGACCGACGACTACATAGCGGCGGTCCTGGCCGTCGGCGCTAAGCCGATCTACTGCCTCGGCCACGGCAATGACAAGCATGTCCTCGCCAGCGATTTTCGGAAACCCAACATTCCCCCGGCCGATCCCCAGAAGTGGGCGCGCATTTGCGTCAACATCGTCCGGCATTACAACGAGGGCTGGGCCAACGGATTCCACCACAATATCCGCTACTGGGAAATCTGGAACGAGCCGGATGCGACCAACTTCTGGTCTGGAACCCTGGAGCAATACGTGGATTTGTACGCCACGGTGGCCACCGCGCTCAAGCGGCATGATCCCAGCCTGAAAGTGGGAGGGCCGGCAATTTCCCACGATTTCAAGTTCCTGGAGCGCTTTCTCGCCCTTTGCCGGCAACGCAGCCTCCCCTTGGATTTCTGCTCCTGGCACTGCTACACCGAACGCCCGGATCACGGTGCTGCAGAACGCGCCCGGGAGGTGCAGCGTCTCCTCGAACAGCACGGCTTCACCAGCACCGAAAACCAACTCAACGAGTGGAGTCCTTGTCCGCGGCCTTTCAGCGACATGCGGCGCGACCCATTCATCGCGCGCGAGTTCTTCGAGCGCACCGGTAGCAGTGAAGGCGGCGCATTCGACGCCTCCGTGCTCTGCCTTCTGCAGGACAGCCCTGTCACCACGGCGGCATTCTACGCCGGTGACACCTTGCGATGGGGGTTCATTGATCGCAGCGGCGCGCCCAAGATCTCCTACTTCGCCTTCTTGGCCTTTCGGCAAATGCTCGACACTCCGCGCCGGGTACTTGCCAAGAGGAATGACCCGGAAAGTGGATTTGCTGTTCTGGCTGGACTTTCTCCCGACAGTTCCCGGGCCCGGATCCTGATCAGTAACCATCGCCTCGCTTGCAACGAATATGAGATTAGTATTCGTGGCCTGCCCTGGCAGGACGCCACCATCTGCACCCGCTATATTGTGGATCACCACACGGACATCAACCGCTATGACTTGGAGGCTACCGCCACCAATCAGTTTCCCGCGAGTGGTTTACTCCAGGTCACCATCCCGGGAACTGCCCAATCCGTTTGCCTGCTCCACCTTACCAGTGCGAACAGCATGGATGCGCCCAAGGCGCTCCCAACGACCAGACCCGCCCCCGTCCAAGGCAAGATGCGCGCGCCCTGATGTGAGAACTCACGTGCTTCAGGTCATTTGTTCGGTTGCGGTTGCTTCGACCATCTTTTCAGCGCTGGGCGAGGATCTCCTGCGAATATCGCCCCAACCCGGCAGCGAGGCGGCTGGCTTGAACGTGTCGCACCCTGGCCTGGCTGGAAACACCTTCGACTTCCGCACGTGCGAGGCGGTGCTGGATGGCGACCGGGATTTCGGCTTGTTCCGTGTGAAGCTGGCCATGCCCGGAACGCAAGGAGTGGCGGCCTGGTCCACGAATGATGGCAGCTTTCAATACGAGTGGACTTATCCGGAAGGAATCGTCGTGCGATTTGAGGCCACCGCCGCAACGGGGTGTGCCGCATTGGTTTACACCGTTATCAACCGCACTGCCGCACCCCTCGAACGGGTCCACCTGCATACGTGCGTCACGACCACTGACGCGCCGCTCTTCTTTCCGCGCCTGACACCGCGACTCGATTCTCAGCTCCCGTCGGATGCCAAGAGCCAGGACTACACAGAACTGCTCACCCGGCTTTTTATTTGGAAACGTGGCCGGCCCTTCACTTTCGATACGACCGAATATGGCCGGCGGCAGGTGCATCTTTCGCTGATGCCGGATGGTATGACCCCCATCCAATGGGCTTGGTGGATCAACTCAACCAACACCTTTGACTACCCGCTGATTGCGTTGGCCAGCCACGACCGCCAATGGACCGCGGCACTCTGGTTTGAGCGTGCAGCCTGGGCTTCGGCGAACGCAGGAGACAGCCGTGCGTGTTTCCACCTCTTTCCTCTGTTTGGTCGCATCGAGCCTGGTGGCAGCGTGACTTTGCGCGGCGCTTTCTGCCTGGTTCGGACTGGCCCTTCCGAGTTGCGTCGGCTTCGTCCCTGGACTGCCGCAAGTTCATTATGAAAGCCTTGCTTGTTCCGGCCCTCGTTCTCCCGCTGTTGTTCTCGCCGGGCTTCTCGAATGGCGTCCACGCTGGCGGCGATCGCGGCGAAACCCAACATCGTCCTGTTCCTCGCCGACGATGTCGGTTATGGCGACCTGGCTTGCCACGGCAATCCGCACGCGAAAACACCGCACCTCGACACCTTCGCGCGCGACGCGGTCGAGTTCACCCGGTTTCCATGTCAGCCCGGTGTGTTCCCCGACACGGGCGTCCCTCATGACCGGGCGCTACAATTTCCGCACCGGGGTCTGCGATGTCTCCGGCAAAGGCTGCGAGATGGACCCCGGCGAAGTCACCGTGGCGGAAGCCCTGCGGGCAGCCGGCTACGCCACAGGCATCTTCGGCAAATGGCACCTGGGCGACGACCCTTCGCGCAACCCGCGAGCCCAGGGCTTTGACGAGTCGCTGGTTCATGCGGGGGCGGCGATGCGCAACTATTTTGACCCTGAACTGATGTGCAATGGCGAAAAGAAATCTCTCAAGGGCTACTGCATGGACCTCTTCACGGATGCGGCGATTAGCTTCGTCGAGCGGAACCGTGCGCGGCCGTTCTTCCTGTATCTCCCGGCGAACCTCATCCACGTCCCTTTGCAGGTCTCAGACGAATGGCCGCGCCTTATCTCGCGATGAACCTGGGTCCCCAGACTTCAAAGGCCTACGGCATGCTCCAGAGCCTGGACGCCAGCTTCGGCCGGTTGCGCGCTAAGTTGAAGGAACTCAGCCTTGAGACAAACACTCTTCTGATTTTCACCTCAGACAACGGGCCATGTTCAGGCTCCGTCCCCACGAACCGGTTCATGGCCGGCTTGCATGGCTTGAAGGGCACAGTTTATGAGAACGGCATCCGAACGCCATGTTTCCTCGTTGGCCGGCGGGTTTCAAAAGCCCCGCTAAAGTGGACCGGCTGGCCGCGCACTTGATGTCATGCCGACCATCCTGGAAGCTTGCGGCATGCCCCAACCCATCGGAGTGAAGCTCGACGGCATTAGCCTGCTGCCACTGCTGCGCAACCAGGCGGCGGCTTGGCCGGACCGCACCCTCTTTCTGCAATGGGACAGCGGTCAGGAACCGCGCCGTGGCCAGGCCTTCACCGTCCTGACCGAGAAGTGGAAACTGGTGCAACCCTGCGGAATGGACCTCCCCCAGCAACAACACATTCGCGACCGCTATACGGAATTGTGCGCGCTGCCAGGGCCGTGGTCGGCGCAGCATCGAAGGCCCGCCACGCTACGAGCTTTATGACATCGCCCGCGACCCCGGCGAAACCATGGACCTGGCTGCCCGGCACCCGGAGGTAGTCGAGCGGATGAAGCGCCAGTACGATGCCTGGTTTGACGAGGTCTGCGCCCGGTGGCTCAAACCACAAGCCAAGAACTGAGTCACAGAATTACGCTGATATGCTTATAGATATGCGACATCGGGCGCAGAACCGCCCCTCGTGCCGAGCTAGGCCAAGCGCGGCAGTGCTCCTTTCACTCTCGGCGCCGGACGCACGGGCGTAAACTCGCCGCCGTGAAAATGACACACAAGTTCTTCACTCTCCCGCCCCTTCTGCTGACTTCGCTGGCAGTGATCCTTCTCCCTGTCGCCCTCGCTCACGCGGCGGCACCCGCCTCAAAGCGACCTAAGAACATCCTTTTCATCGTTTCGGATGACATGCGCCCGTGGCTCGGCTGCTATGGCCATCTGCAAGCCAAAACGCCGAATCTCGATAAGCTTGCGGCCAGCGGCGTGCGCTTCCGCAGCGCGCACGTGCAGTATGCCCTCTGCATGCCCTCCCGCACCAGCATGCTCTCCGGCTGCCGGCCGGACGAGGCCGGCCGGCAGTGGTACATCGGCCCCGGCAGGGCAGGCCCTCAGATGCCGCACTCCATCAGCATCCGCGCGTTGCGCCCCGGCATCGTTTCACTGCCAGAGCACTTGCGCAAACACGGATGGCACACCATCAGCATCGGCAAGATCGGCCACGACTGGGACACAGACGGTTTCAATGAGCTGCGCTTCGGCCCTGCGGAAGGTAGCCTGGGCTATTACGAACTGCCGGAGAACGTGGCGAAGATCAAAGACAAGAGCCTCAAGCTGCCCCCTCGCGGCATCCCCTACGAGACCGCGGACCTGCCTGATGCCCAGTATAACGACGGGAAAATGGCTGCCGACGCCGTGAAGACGCTCAAGGCCCTCAAGGCCGCGGGGAAACCGTTCTTCCTGGGCATCGGCTTCTGGCGTCCGCACATGCCGCTGGTCTGCCCGAAGAAGTATTGGGACATTTATCCTGCTTCCGAGGTCATCCTCCCGACCAACCTCAAGCAACCCGCCGATGTCGGCCCGCTGGCCCGCATATCCGGCCCCTCGCAGGTAAACTGGGACAACTATCGCCTGCCCGAAAAAGAGGACGGCAGCCTGGATGAGGTGAACATGCGCGAGATGATCCGCGGCTATCTCGCCTGCATCAGCTTCGTGGACGCGCAGGCCGGCATCGTGCTCGACGCCCTCAACGCCGAGGGGCTGGATCGAAACACGATCGTCATCTTCTGGGGCGACAACGGCTACCATCTCGGCGAGCACGGCGAGTGGAGCAAGATAACGAACTACGAGGAATCCACCCGCGTCCCCTTAATCATCCGGGATCCCGCCGCGCTGCGAAGCGGCGTGGTGGTCGAGCAGCCCGTCGAGACGCTCGATCTTTTCCCCACGCTTTGCGAACTGCTCGGTCTGCCCGCGCCCGCGCATCTTGAGGGCGAGAGCCTGTGCCCGCTGCTGCGCGGCGAGCCGGGGCGGAAGAAAGACTTCGCCGTCTCTTTGATGCAGCGAAACGCTGCTCATCGCTGGGACCTCCGCAAGGGGGAGCGATGGGACGCTGTAGGCTGGAGCCTGCGCACCGCCACGCATCGTTTCAATCTCTGGCTCGACCATGAAACGAAAGCCCCCCTGCAACGGGAGTTCTTCGACCTCACCGCCGACCCCGGTGAGAACACCAATCTCGCCGCCGACCCCGCCCACGCCGCGGCCATGCGCGTCTTGGAAGAACGGTTGATGAAGGAGATCGTCCTGCCGCACCGCCAGATTCAGTCCACTCTTCGCCGCGCCACCACAGCGATGGAGCCGCTGGGTAGCAAACCGAAGGAAAGCATGGAGGATAAGAAGGGAAACACGCCATGACAATCACCCCCCTCATCAGCACTCACCGCTTCGCCATTACGGCCACCATCGCCCTTCTTCTTTGTGTGGTTCTCCCTTTCGCCTCCGCTGCCCCTGCCGTTGCCGGGGCGATCGCACCCGCGCACCGTTTGGCGGAGTCAGCCTGGAACTTCGGTGACGCGAAGGACGCCCTGTCCTTGTGGACCAAAGATCAGGCCGTGGCATTGACCAAGAAGCTCTGC